>DASWRL010000039.1:0-28979 GCA_036403195.1 Gaiellaceae bacterium | reverse complement strand
CGCCCAGTCGGCGAGGTCGGCCGACAGTGGGACGAGACCGGCGAGGAGCGCGACGGCCGCTGCGACCGCCACGGGCTCCGGCGCCCACGCGGCGACTCCGTAGGCGGCGAGCACGAGCACGATCAGCGTCGTCAGCCCCTGCGTGGGCGTGGTGACGAGACCTTGCAGCGCGGAGACGCCAGCCACGAGGGCCGCCACGGCCGCCGGTGCGTTCCGGCGCGCGGCGAGCGACAGCGTCATCGCGAGGGTCGTCGCCGCGAGGATGGGCCGCGACCCCTCCACGGCGTCCGTCCCGACCATCAGGTCGGGCGCCCAGATCTCGACCTGCCCCGCGAGCGTCAGCCCGAGGGCGGTCGCCAGATCGGTCGCTCTCACCGCCACGAGGACGACCTTAAGGCGCCCCGAGGCCCGGCGTCATCGGCCGAGCGGCGGTCGCAGTCGGGCCGCACGGCCGATGACGCAGACGGGCCGACGCGCGATGGTCGACCTGTCGACAGGGGAGGGACTCGTGAAACGACAGCTCGCACTCTCGATCGTGGCCGGTGCGGCGATCGGCCAGCTCGGGTGGTTCGACCCGCTCTTCATCCCGCTTGTCCTGGCCGGCCCGCTCGTGACCGGCGCCGTCGCCGGCTCCCGGCGGCTCCCGCTCGCCCCGGTTGCGGCGACGTGGTTCTTCGCCGGCGTGGCGATGCTCGTAGGCGACCGGCTCGTGAACCACGAGGACGTCGCGTTCCATGCGGTGCTGGCGGTCGTGATGGCCGGCCTCGCCACCGCCGGCTGCCGGCTCGGCGCCCGTTACTCGGGGCGCGGGTCGGTCGGCAGCAGCGACCACAGCCCCGAGTCGAGCCGCCGGCCACGAAGCTCGAACGACGAGCGCATCACGCCCTCGAACGTGTAGCCGCAGCGGCGCGCGACGCGGATCGACGGCTCGTTGTCGGGCGCGATCCGGAGCTGCAGCCTGCCGAGGGAGAGCTCGCGGAACGCCCAGTCGCCGAGCAGCCGGATCGCCCGGTGCGCGAGGCCGCGGCCGCGCGCCGCCGGCACCACCATGTAGGCGAGCTCGGCGGACCGCCACTCCTTCGGGATCAGCGCGACGAAGCCGAGGAAGGCGTCCGAGCGCGCGTCGGCGATCGCGAGCACGAGCATCGTCCCCGACACCCGCAGCGCTTCGATGTCCGCCGCGGTCTCGTCGCTGTAATCGTTCAGCCTGCGGATGTTCTCGGGGTCGCGCATCGCGTCGCGGTACGCCGCCTGGTCGGCGTCGGTCCACCCGCGCAGGACGAACCCCTCGCCGAGGAGGGGCGGGTCCGGGAGCGGGATCACCGGGAGGCGAAGATCCCGCGGCCGTCGAGCTCGCGCTCGAAGATGACGCTCGCGAGCTCGAGGTGGTCGTGCAGCGCGCCCGCGGCGGCTTCGGGATCGTGCCCGACGCACGCTTCGAGGAGCGCCTCGTCGTAGCGGCGGTGACGCTCCTGCGGGCCGCCGCGCGAGGTGAGGAGCGCCGGCCGGAACCGCTCGGCGCGATCCCACGTCGGCCGGATCAGGGCGACGAGCCACGGCGACTGCGACGCCTCGTAGAGGGTGAAGTGGAAGTCGGTGTGCGCGCGCATCGTCTCGCGCACGTCCCCCGCGGCGGCGGCCTCGTCGAACCGCAGCAGGTGGAGCCGCGCAGCGTCGACGGCAGCGTCCGTGAAGCGCTCGGCGGCGCGACGGACGGCCAGCGACTCGAGCGCCAGCCGGACCTGGAACAGGTCGCGCAGCTCCTCGATGTCGAAGTCGAGGACACGGGCGCCCTGGTGCGGCACGTGCTTCGCGAGCCCGAGCGCCTCGAGCTGGCGCACCGCCTCCCGGATCGGCGAGATCGACATCCCGAGCGACCGCGCCAGCTCGTCCAGGCGCAGCGGCGTCCCCGCCGGCAGCTCGCCGAGGATGATCGCCTCGCGCAGCTGCTCGAGGGCGTACTCGGCCATCGTCCGGTGCCGCATCGGGCCCTGGGGTGTGCCGAGACGTGCCATCTGTGACGTGGACCGTCCCACAACCCTTGATCAGATGTCAAACGTCATGAGAGGATCGAGGCGTGCCGCGGGTGTCGGTCTCGCAGATCACGACGTTCCGGTCGAGCTTCGCCGACGACGTGCGCGCCTACGCGGCCGCCGGCCTCGACGGGATCGGCGTGTGGGAGCTCAAGCTGCCGGACGGCCGCGACGCCGAGGCGCTCGAGCTGCTCGAGGCGAGCGGCCTCGAGCGCGCGTCCGCGGTGCCGCTCGTCCCGTCGATCCTGCCGCTCCCGCTCCTCGGCGGCCCCGCCGATCCGGCGGAGCGCCTCGACTGCCTGTGCGCGAGCCTCGAGCGGCTCGCGCCGTTCGAGCCGGGCGGCGTCGTGTGCCTGACCGGCACCGGCGAGAACCGGGATCCCGACGAAACACGCACCCTCGTCGTGGACGGCCTGCGGACGCTCGCCGGCGAGGCGGAGCGCCTCGGCCTGACGATCGCCCTGGAGCCCTACCAGCGCGACGGCGGCGGCCCCTGGACGATCGTGTCGTCGCTCCCCGAGGCGCTGTCGCTGATCCGCGACGCCGGCGACTCGCCCGCGCTCGGCATCCAGTTCGACGTGTGGCACCTCTGGGACACGCCCACGCTCTTCGACGACATCCCGCCGGCGATCGACCGGCTCGCCGGCGTGCACGTGTGCGACCGGCGCGACCCGACGCGCGGGTGGGCCGACCGCGCGCTCCCCGGCGAGGGGATCGCCGACGTCACGTCGATCCTGCAGGCGCTCGACGACGCCGGCTGGGACGGCCTGTACGACATCGAGATCTTCTCCGACGACGGCACGTTCGGAAGCGCGTATCCCGACTCGCTGTGGGCGGCGCCGGCGGAGGAGACGCTCGACCGCGCCCGGGAGGCGTTCGAGCGTTGTTGGAGCAGAACCCTGACCCCCCAGGAAGTGGAGGAGACGAGATGAGGAGACGGAGTTCCCGTATGGGGCTTGCGCTGGTCGTCGCCGCGATCGCGTTGATCGCGCTCGCAGCGACGGCGGCTGCACGGACGACCGCGCACAAGGCCGCGCCGATCACGATCGGCTGGGCGTTCGACAGCAAGGGCGCGATGGCGCCGTTCGACGGCCCGGCGCTCGCCGCGGCTCAGCTACGTGTCAAGCAGTGGAACGCGCGGGGCGGCGTCGGCGGGCGTCAGCTGCAGATCAAGACCTGCGACACGCAGGGCAACAAGCCGGCAGTGGCGAAGGCGTGCGCGCTGAAGCTGCTCGGCGCGGGTGCGAATATCGTCTTCACGACCTGCGACGTCGACCTCGCGGCGCCGGTCGTGCAGGAGGCGATCAACCGCGGCGTCCTCGCGGTCGCGCCGTGCATCGGGACGGATCAGATGGGCCCGAAGCGGTTCGGCTCGAAGGGGAAGCTGGCGTTCAGCTTCGGGAACGTCGCGCAGGACGAGGGCTCGGCGATGGCGCAGTACGCGTGGGCTAAGGGCTGGCGCTCGGCGGCGCTCGCGACCGACGGCGTGATCGTGTACTTCAAGAACGTCGTCCAGGCGTTCAAGGTGCGGTTCACGCAGCTCGGCGGCAAGATCGTCGACCAGGAGACCTACCACTCGCTGGGCGGCAACGACGTGAACAACGCCGTGAGCCGGCTGAACAGCGCGAAGGCCGACGTCGTCGTCACCTCGACGGCGGGCGCGTTCGGCGCCCTCTCGACGCTCATCTCCGGCATGCGGAGCGCGGGCAACAACACGCCGGTGCTCAACTCGTGGGCCGGTGACGGCGTCTACTGGCTCCCGAAGAGCCCGCCCGTCACGAACTACTGGTTCGTGACGTACGCGTCGATCTTCGGCGACGACCCGAACGCGGCGGTCAACAAGCTCGCCAAGCAGGTGAAGGCGGGGACCGGCGGCTTCATCACGGGCTCGGCGGCGATCGACGGCGTCGTGACCGCGATCAGGCGCTCCAACGGGTCGACGACGGGCTCGACGCTCGCGGCCGCGATGGAGAAGTTCAAGGGCGTCCCGACGCTCTCGGGCAAGGTGAGCTTCTCGCCGTCGCTGCACTCGGCGTTCGGCCGTCAGTACCGGGTGATCAAGATCCAGGACAACAAGGCGCACCTGGTCGGAACGGTCGTCGCGAAGGTCGTCCCCAAGATCTAGCGCTTGGGGGCGAACGCGACGCCGCTCGAGTCGGAGAGGAGGCCCGGAGACACCCTCCGGGCCTCCTCCGTCTCGCGTGCGTTCGAGGGGGTGCAGGCGCTCCGCGGCGTCACGCTGACGCTGGGACGCGGCGAGGTGGTGGGGCTGATCGGCCCGAACGGCGCCGGCAAGTCGACGCTCGTCAACGTCCTCAGCGGCTTCGACCGCCCCGACGACGGCACCGTCGAGCTGGCCGGGCAGGACGTCACGCGCTGGTCGCCGCACCGGCGCGGCCGCAGGGGCCTCGCGCGCACGTTCCAGCACTCCCACGCGTTCCGCGACCTGTCGGTGCGCGAGAACGTGGAGGTCTCGGCGCTCGGTGTCGGTGCGTCCGCCCGCGACGCGAGCCGGCGGGGCGCCGCCCTGCTCGAGCGGCTGGGGCTCGACCGCTACGCGGACGCGCCTGCGGCGGCGCTCGCGCACGGCGACGAGCGGCGGCTCGGCGTCGCGCGGGCGCTCGCGACGGACCCGTCGTTCGTGCTCCTCGACGAGCCGGCAGCGGGGCTGCCCGAGGCGGAGGTGCCCGACTTCGCCGCCCTCGTCAGGTCGATCGCGTCCGACCACGGCGCCGGCGTGCTCCTGATCGACCACAACATGGCGCTGATCATGGAGACGTGCGACCGGATCCAGGTGCTCGACCAGGGCACGGTGCTCGCGGAGGGGACGCCCGGCGAGATCCGCGGCAACCTCGACGTCGCGGCCGCATACCTGGGCGAGACGCCGGTGCCCGAGGAATGACCGCGCTCACCGTGGAGGGGCTCGACGTCCGCTACGGCGGCGTCCAGGCCGTCAAGGGCCTCTCGTTCACCGTCGCCCCGGGCGAGATCGTCGGGCTGATCGGCCCGAACGGCGCCGGGAAGTCGTCGACGCTCCACGCGATCATGGGGCTCGCGCCTGCGAGCGGGCGCGTCCGCCTCGGCGACCGCGACCTGCTGGGCCGGAGCCCCGAGGACGTCGCTCGCAGCGGCGTCGCGCTGGTGCCCGAGGGCCGCCGGATCTTCGCGGAGCTCTCCGTGGAGGAGAACCTGCGCCTCGGCCTCGCCGGGCGCCGCCGCCGCAGCACCGCCGACTTCGCCTCGGTATACGAGCTCTTTCCCGTCGTCCGCGAGTTCCGCGCGCGGCAGGCGGGGGCGCTCTCGGGCGGCCAGCAGCAGCAGCTCGCGATCGCGCGGGCGCTCGTCGCCGAGCCCGACGTGCTCCTCCTCGACGAGCCGTCGCTCGGGCTCGCGCCGAGCGTCGTCGACGTCGTCTTCCAGGCGCTCGCCGCGATCAGGGACCGCGGCCTCGCGGTGCTGCTCGTGGAGCAGCGCGCGCAGCGGACGGTCGCCGCGGCGGAACGCAGCCACGTGCTCGCGAACGGCGAGCTCCAGCTCACGCTCGGCCCCGAGGACGCCGGCGACACCGAGCGGCTGGTCGCCGCCTACCTGTCGTGACGACCGCGATCCTCAACGTCGACTGGCAGACGCTCGCCGACGGGCTCGCTCTCGGCGCGATCTACGCCCTGATGGCGGTGGGCATCGGCCTCGTCTTCGGCGTGCTCCGGCTCGTCAACTTCGCGTACGGGCAGCTCGTGATGGCCGGTGCGTTCGCGCTCGCGCTCGCGTCGCAGTGGGGCTGGCCGGTGTGGGCCGGCATCGTCCTCTGCTTCGCCGTCGTGCTCGCGCTGTCGGTCCTCATGGACCACCTCGTCTTCCGGCCGCTCCGCGGGCACTCGCCCGCGGTGATGCTCGTCGCCACGTTCGCCGTCGCGTTCCTGCTGCAGTCGATCGCGCTCCTGTGGTTCGGCTCGCTCGGCAAGATCGCGACGTCGCTCGCGTCCCTGAACCGGCCGTGGACGATCTCGGGCGTCGACGTGAGGAAGATCGCGGTCGTCGCCGTCCTCGTCGCGATCGTGTGCCTCGTCCTGCTGCAGCTCCTGCTCGAGCGCACGGAGATCGGGCTGCACATGCGCGCCGCGTCGATGGACTTCGCGACCTCGCGGATGCTCGGCGTGCACGCGGGCCGGGTCATCTCGTTCGCGGTGCTGCTCTCCGGCGCGCTCGCCGCGGTGGTGGCGGTGATGCTGACCGTCCAGACGCCGCTCGTCACGCCCGACTTCGCGCTCCGCGACACGATCGTCGTGCTCGCGGGCGTGGTCGTCGGCGGGCTCAACAGGCCGATCCCGGCGACGCTCGGAGGGTTCACGATCGGCTTCGCGACGGGCGTGCTCGGAGGCGCGCTGCCGACGAACCAGAGCCAGTACCTGCCGACGTTCGTCTTCGTCGCGGTGATCCTCGTCCTGCTCGTGCGGCCGCGCGGGCTCTTCGACTTCTCACGCACGGTCGAGCGCGTATGAGGTGGCGCCTGGAGGAGCTGCTCGGCCCGGTCGCGCTCGTGGTCGCCGCGGCGCTCCTCGGCACGCTCGTGTCGATCTCGACGCAGACCTACTTCACGGACACGCTCGTCAAGGTCGCGATCGTCGTCGCCCTCTACGTCTTCATCGGGAACTCGGGGGTCCTCTCGTTCGGCCACATCAGCTTCGTCGCCCTCGGCGCCTGGACGGCCGGCGTCCTGACGGTCCCGGCGAGCGAGAAGCCGGCGATCATGCCGAACCTCTCCCACTTCCTCCTCCACCGACACGTCGGCAACGCGACGTCGCTCGTGCTCGCGGCCCTCGTCGGCGGCGTCGCCGCGTTCGCCGTCGGCGTCCCGCTGATGCGCCTCTCGGGCCTCGCTGCGGGAATCGCGACGTTCGCCGTGCTCGAGATCACGCACAACCTGCTCCAGTACGAGGAGCGCGTCGGCCCGGGCCTGAACGCGTTCTCCTCGGTGCCGGAGACGACGGGCCTGCGCCAGGCGGCTATCGGGGCGGTCGTCTGCGTCGTCGTGGCGTACGTCTACGCGCGCAGCCGCTTCGGGCGCCTGCTCCGGGCGACGCGGGAGGACGACGCGGCGGCGCGCGCCATCGGCGCGTCCGTGTACCGCCAGCGGCTCGTCGCCTTCACCGTCTCCGGGTTCCTCGCCGGGCTCGCCGGCGGCCTGTACGTGCACCTCCTGCCGGTCAACGTCGGCTCCGTGTACCTCGACCTGACGTTCGTGACGCTCGCGATGCTCGTGGTCGGCGGCGCGACGAGCCTGTTCGGCGCGGTGACCGGCGCGCTCGCGGTGAGCGCGCTCGACTCGTGGCTCGCCGTCGCCGAGAACGGGACCTCCCTCTTCGGGTGGCACGTCGACCTGCCGGCCGGCACGCGGGAGATCGTGGTCGGGATCCTGATGGCGGCCGTGCTGATCCTGCGTCCGTCCGGGCTCACCGGCGGCCGCGAGGTGCGGCTGCCGCGGCTCGGGGTGCGCACGACGTGACCCGCGTCTGCGTCGCCGGAGCCGGGGTGATCGGCAGCCTCTTCGCCGCCTTCCTCGCGCGTATCGCCGAGGTCTCGGCGCTGACGCGGCGCGAGGAGCACGCGGCGGCGCTGCGCGAGCGCGGCCTGCGTGTGAGCGGCCGCGCCGACTTCACGTCGACGGTCGCCGCCTCGACGCGTCCCGAGGATCTCCCGGAGCCCGAGCTCGTCATCCTCGCGTCGAAGGGGACGGACCTCGACGCGGTCGCGGCGCGGCTCGCGGGTCACTGGCCCGAGGCGACGCTGATGACGGTGCAGAACGGGATCGGCGCCGACGAGGTGGTCGCGCGGCACGGGCCGTGGCGCCTCCTCACGGCCGTCACCTTCATGAGCGGCACGCGCCACGACGACACGCACGTGCAGTACGTCCTCGACACGGCGACGTGGATCGGCCCCTCGCGCGGCACGACGTTCGAGGACGCGCGGCGCGTGGCGGAGCTCGTCGTCTCGGCGGGCCTCGAGGCCGCTGCGTTCCCCGACCTGCGCCCCGCGCAGTGGTCGAAGCTGATCTTCAACGCGACGGTCAACACCGTCGCCGCCCTCACCGGGCTCCCCCACGACGCGCACTTCGCCGCCCTCGAGCGCCCGAGCGACCTCGGCCACCTCGTCAAGGGGCTGATGGACGAGGGCAAGGCCGTCGCGGCAGCCGTCGGCGTCGAGCTCGGCGAGGACCCGTGGGAGATGAACGTGCTCGCGACCGAGCGGGGGAGCGCGCACTTCCCGTCGATGCTCGAGGACGTGGAGGCGCACCGCCGGACCGAGATCGACATGATCACGGGGTCGCTCGTGCGCGAGGCGCGCCGCGCCGGCGTCCCCGTCCCGCTGCACGAGACGATGGAGCGGCTGATCAAGGCGAAGGAGGATTCGTGGTCGTTGCGGTCATAGGGAGCGGAGCCGTGGGATCGCTGTTCGCGGCGAACCTCGCGACGCTGGACGACGTCGAGGTGTGGGCGTACGACCTCTCGCGGGAGCACGTCGAGGCGATCAACACCGCCGGCCTGCGCCTGACGGGCGCCGGCGAGGTGACCGCGCGGCTCCGCGCCACGTCGGACGCAGCGGAGCTCCCGCCGTGCGACTTCGGGATCGTCGCGACGAAGGCGATGCACACGGACGCAGCCGTCTCGGCGACGGCGCACGCGTTCGCGAGCGGCTGCGTCGCCACGGTCCAGAACGGGATCGGCAACGAGGAGGTGATCGCGCGGCACGTGGAGCGCGTGATCCGCGGCACCACCTTCCCGGCCGGGAAGGTGACGGAGCCGGGCGTCGTGCAGTGGGACGTCAAGGGCGACACGACCCTCGGCCCGTTCGAGGACCGGCCGGCGCCGTTCGAGGAGGTGGAGCGGCTGGCCGACGCGTGCACGCGCGGCGGGATGCCGACGAAAGCGGTCCCCGACGCCCGTGGGCCGCAGTGGCGCAAGGTGATCTTCAACGCGGCGACGAACCCGCTCGGCGCGCTGACGGGCCTCACCCACGGACGGGTGTGCGACCAGCCCGCGCTGCGCGCGCTCGCGTCGAGGCTCGTCGACGAGGGGAAGGCGGTGGCGGACGCGCAGGGGATCGTCCTCGACGCGGACCCGGAGGAGCTGATCGACTACGCCGCGCGGCACGACGTCGCGTACGACCACAAGGCGTCGATGCTGCAGGACGTCGAGGCGCGGCGGCAGACGGAGGTCGACTTCCTGAACGGCGGGATCGCCGGGTTCGGCCGGCGCCTCGGAGTCCCCACCCCGACGCACGAGACGATCCATGCACTTGTGAAAGGAGTTGAGGCGGCGTGGTGATGCCGGAGGGCGAGGTCGAGCGGCGGTACGGCAACATCCGGGAGGCGATGGCCCGTGACCGCCTCGACGCCGTCGTCGTCAGCGGCAACGAGTACACGGGATTCGAGGGTGCGGTCACGTACGTGTCGGGCTTCGTGATCGTCCACCGCTACGCGTACGTGCTGCTCCCGCTCGAGGGCGACCCTGCGATCGTCTTCCCTCGCGAGGCGACGTACGTCGGCGAGCACGCGACCACGTGGATCGACGAGCAGGTGTTCGTCGACAGGCCCGGCGACTGGCTGGCCGACCGGCTCCGCGGCAAGCGGGTCGGCGCGTACGGCCTCGACTACGTGATGACGGTGCGCGACTACCAGGCGCTCGCGGGCGCGTGTGAGCTCGTCGGCTGGGACGAGCCGTTCGACCACGCGCGCGCCGTCAAGAGCGAGTTCGAGCTCAAGTCGGTGCGCGACAGCGTCAGGATCAACACCGAGGGCTTCTGGGTCTTCCTCGAGCACTTCGCGCCCGGGAGGTCGGAGCGGGAGATCCTCGCGCCGTGCGAGCAGTACTTCGTCGAGCAGGGCTGCGGCCGCCAGACGATGGACATGGTGCTGACGGGGCCCGACGGCGGCGCGCTGCCGGAGTTCAAGATCGCGGGGAGCTACCGGATCCAGGCCACCGACATGGTGCTCCCGTCCCTCGAGGTCGCGGGAGCGGGCGGCCACTGGGTCGAGGTCTCGCGCGCGATCTGCCCCGGCACGCCGAGCGACGACACCCGGCGGATGATGGACGCGTACGCCGAGTACTACGAGGCTGCGCGCGGCGCCCTTCGCGCGGGCGCCACGGCGCACGACGTCCACCGGTCCGTGTCCCGGGGGTTCGTCGAGCGTGGCTTCAAGCTCGGGCACGTGACCGGCCACTCGATCGGGATGACGATGATCGAGTGGCCGAAGATCGGCGAGGGCGACGAGACCGAGCTCCGCGAGGGCATGGTGTTCTCGATGCACCCGCACGCGATCGCGGAGGACGGCCGGTCGTGCCTCTACATGCAGGACACGTGGCTCGTCACGGCCGCCGGCGGCGAGCCGCTCGCGGGCCTCGACATGAAGATCTACGACGGAACCGAACGGAGGCCATGATGCACGAGGTGCTGAAGCCGGTCCTGCCGGGGGAGGGCGGGTCCGACTACGAGCGCTACCTCCGGACGGACGAGCTCCTGTCCCTGCAGAAGACTCCCGGCGAGTGGATCCACCGCGACGAGCTGCTCTTCCAGTCCGTCCACCAGACGTCCGAGATCTGGCTGAAGCTCGCGTGGAACGAGGTGGAGGAGGCGGCGCGGCTCGTGGGCGACGGCGACCTCCCGGCCGCGCTGCGGCTGCTCCGGCGCGCGAACGACTGCTTCAAGCTCGTGACGCCCGCGCTCGACATGCTCGAGCACATGTCGCCGTGGGAGTACACCGAGGTGCGGAAGGTCCTCGGGCACGGGAGCGGGTTCGACTCGCCCGGGTTCAAGGAGATCCGTCGCGTCGGGAAGACGCTCGGCGAGCAGTTCCACGCCGCTCACGAGCGCGCGGGCCTCTCGCTCGTCGAGGTCTACACGCAGGGGCGCGAGCACGAGGACCTGTACGAGCTCGCGGAGCAGCTGATCGAGCTCGACGAGCGGATCACGGTGTGGCGCGTCCGCCACTTCAAGGTCGTGCAGCGGACGATCGGCGGCGACGTCGTCGGCACGCAGGGCACGCCCGTCGAGATCATGGGCAGGCTCATCCACCACTCGATGTTCCCGGAGCTCTGGGACGTGCGGAACGAGCTGACCCGGATGAACCCGCCGGAGTCCTAGGCGTGACGGAGGCTCAGTGACGGAGATCGCGCTCGGGGGCGGGAACTTCGGCGGCGTCGGGTCGACCCCGGCGTTCTTCGGGCAGGGGACGCCGCGCGAGGAGGCGTTCGCCATCATGGACCGCGCCTGGGAGGCGGGGATCACCTGGTTCGACACCGGGGACGCCTACGGCGGCGGCGCGAGCGAGCGGTGGATCGGCGAGTGGATCGCGGCCCGCGGCGTTCGCCCGAGGATCACGACGAAGGTCTTCCACTCGACGACCGGCACGCCCGGCGACACCGGGCTCGCGCCCGAGCGGATCCGCCGCCAGATCCGGAGCAGCCTCGAGCGGCTCGGCGTCGACCGCGTCGACTACTACCTGGCGCACGAGCCGGACCCGGACGTGCCGCTCGCCGAAACCGTCTCGTGCCTGCAGTCGCTCCGCGACGAGGGCCTCGTCGTCAGCTGGGGGCTCAGCAACTTCGGCCTCGACGCGATCCACGCGTTCTCGCCTTCGCTCGTCCAGAACTCGTTCTCGCTGCTCGAGCAGGAGGACGCCGACGACGTCCTGCCGCACTGCCGCGCGCACGGGATCCCGTACGTGCCGTACGGCCCCCTCGCCGGCGGGTGGCTCACCGGCAAGTACCGGCGCGGGGAGGCGTTCCCCGAGGGCTCGCGGATGGCGCAGCGGCCGGGGCCGTACGAGAGCTACGTCCGCGAGCACGTCTTCGACGCGCTGGCGGCGCTCGCCGACGAGGCCGCCTCTCGGGGTGTCTCGATGGCCGCGCTCGCGTTCGCGTGGGTCCTCCATCGCTGCGACGGCGCCGTCGCCGGCCCGGGGCGGGCGGAGCACCTCGACCCGGTAATCGAGGCGATGTCGATCGAGCTGAGCGACGAGGACGTGCTGCGGATAGGAGGGTTCTTCCCGTGACGGCCGTCCGCGTGCTCGACGAGGCGGAGGTCCGGCGGCTCCTGCCGATGGCGGACTGCATCGACGCGATGGAGCACGCCTTGGCGGCGCTCGCGCGCGGCGAGGTCGACAACCCGTTGCGGTTCGTCGTCCGGCCGCCGGGCGAGCCGAGCCTGATGGGGCTCATGCCCGCCCACCGGGGCGGAGACGCGAAGCTCTGGTCACTCAAGGCGCTGACGATCTTCCCCGGCAACAGCGCGCGCGGCCTCGACTCCCACCAGGGGTTCGTCGCGCTCTTCGACGGCGACACGGGGGCGCCGCGCGCGCTCCTCAACGCGGGCGCGATCACGGCGGTGCGGACGGCCGCCGTGTCGGCGGTCGCCACACGGCTCCTCGCGCGGGACGACGTGCGGACGCTCGCGATCCTCGGAACCGGCACGCAGGCCCGGTCGCACCTCGAGGCGATGCACCTCGTCCGGGCATTCGAGCGCACCGTGGCCTGGAGCGCGAGCGGCCGCTCGCTCGACGGCGCCGAGACGGTCGCCGACGCCGAGGATGCGGTGCGCGCCGCCGACGTCCTCGTCACCGTCACGGCCTCGTCCGAGCCGGTCGTGCGCCGCGCGTGGCTGAAGCCGGGCGTGCACGTCAACGCCGTCGGCTCGAGCGTCCCGTCGGCTCGCGAGCTCGACTCGGAGACGGTGGCCGCCGCCGCGCTCTACGTCGACCGGCGCGAGTCGACGCTGAACGAGGCCGGCGACTTCCTGTTCGCGCAGCGCGAGGGCGCAATCGGGCCGGAGCACATCCGCGGCGAGATCGGCGAGCTGCTCGTCGGCGGCGTCGCGGGTCGCAGCTCGGCCGACGAGATCACGATCTTCAAGTCGCTCGGGCTCGCGGTCGAGGACCTCGCCGCGGCCGAGCTCGTGCTCGGGCGGGCGGAAGCCGAGGACGCCGGCACCGTCGTGTCGCTGTGATCGCGCTCGACCAGATCCGGCGCGCGCAGCGGGTGCTCGAGGGCGTCGCGGTGCGCACGCCTCTCGTGCGGCTCGACGCCGAGACGGACACCGAGATCTGGCTGAAGCTCGAGCTGCTGCAGCCGGTCCGGTCGTTCAAGATCCGCGGCGCCGGCAACGCCGTGCTCCCCGCGAGCGACGAGGAGCTCGCGGGCGGCGTCCTGACCGCGAGCGCCGGCAACATGGCGCAGGGGCTCGCGTACGTCGCCCGGCTCCGCGGAGTCCCGGCGACGATCGTCGTCCCGGAGCACGCGCCGCAGACCAAGATCGACGCCGTCGAGCGGTACGGCGGCCGCGTCGTGAAGGTGCCGTACGACGAGTGGTGGAACACGATGGTCACGGGGGCGTTCGCGGGCGTCGACGCGCTCTTCGTGCACCCGGTGGACGACGAGCGCGTCATGGCGGGGAACGGGACGATCGGGCTCGAGCTGCTCGAGCAGCTCGACGGCTTCGACGCCGTCGTCGTCCCGTACGGCGGCGGCGGCCTCGTCACCGGCATCGCGAGCGCGGTCAAGGCGGTGCGCCCGGACGTCCGCTTCTACTCCGCCGAGCCCGCGACGGGTGCGCCGGTCGCCGCGACGCTCGCGGCGGGAGTGCCCACCCCGGTCGAATACACGCCCTCGTTCGTCGACGGGTCGGGCAGCCGGGAGCTGCTGCCGCGCGTCTGGGCACACGCATCCAGGCTCCTCGACGGCGGCTTCGCCGTGCCGCTCGACGACGTCGCGGCGGCCGTCCGGCTCCTCGCGGAGCGCACGCGCGTGATCGCCGAGGGCGCGGGTGCGCTCTCGGTCGCGGCCGCGCTCGGAAACGACCTCGGGCGGCGTGTCGTGTGCATCGTCTCGGGCGGGAACATCGACACCGCCGTCCTCGGGCGGATCCTCGCATCGGAGGCGCCGTGAACGTCGAGGCCGTCCGCGACCGGTTCTCGTCGCTGCAGCGCGGGTTCGCGTTCTTCGACGCGCCCGGCGGCACGCAGGTCCCGGACGAGGTGGGGCATGCGATCGCGAATGCGCTGCGCGACGCGTCGGGCAACCTCGGCGCGCCCTACGCGACAGGGCGCGCGGTCGAGGCGATCCTCGCGCGCGCGAAGGACGACGCCGGGCGCTTCCTGCGCTGCGCCGCCGACGAGATCTCCTTCGGGATGAACATGACGACGCTCGACTTCGCGTTGTCGCGGACCGCGTCGCGCGACTTCTCCGCCGGCGACGAGATCCTGACGACGCAGCTCGACCACGACGGCGGTGTCGCCCCGTGGGTCGAGCTCGCGGAGGACAGGGGCCTCGTCGTCCGCGTCGCGGCGGCAGCGGACGACCTGACCGTGGACTACGACGACCTCGAGCGTCTCGTCGGCGACCGCACGCGCGTCGTCGCGTTCGCCCTCGCGTCGAACGCCACAGGCTCGGTCGCCGACGCGAAGCGGATCTGCGCGTTCGCGCGGGACGCCGGCGCGATCTCGTGGATCGACGCCGTGCACTACGCGGCGCACGAGCCGATCGACGTGGGGGAGATCGGTTGCGACGTGCTCCTCTGCTCGCCGTACAAGTTCTGCGGCCCGCACCTCGGCGTCGCCTACGTCCGGCGGGACCTCGCCGAGACGTGGCGCCCCTACAAGGCGCGCCCGTCGAAGCTCCGCTTCGAGACCGGGACGCTGCCGTATGAGCTGCTCGCCGGCTTCAGTGCCACCATCTCCTACCTCGACACGATCGGCGGGATGACGGCGATCCGTGCGTACGAGCGCGAGCTCGGCGAGCGCTTCCTCGCGCGCCTGCCGGAGAACGTGACGCTCTACGGCCCGCCGACGATGGACGGCCGCGTGCCGACGTTCCTCTTCAACGTCGACGGCGTGGGCGCGGCCGACGCCGCACACGCGCTGGCCGAGCAGGGCTTCGGCGTCTGGTACGCCGACAACTGGTACTGCGTCTCGCTCGCGTCGCGCCTGCCGGACCAGTCGCTCCGCGCCGGGATCGCGCACTACAACACCGCGGGCGAGGTGGACGCGCTCCTCGAGGCGCTCGCGCGCCTTTAGACGTTCCGAACAGTCGGCCGCCAATCTTTCGCCCGTGAGACGGCTCGGGGTCATCGCGCTCGCGCTCATGCTGTTCGTCCCGGCGAGCGTGGACGCGGCGGGCACGTCGATCAAGGCCGGCGTCTTCACGGGCTTCGCGTTCGACGCCTGCAGCGCGCCCGCGGTGTCGTCGCTGCAGGCGTGGTCGGCCTCGCCGTACCGCGGCGTCGGCGTCTACATCGGCGGGACGAACCGCGCGTGCAGCCAGCCGAACCTGACGGCCTCGTGGGTGCAGTCGGCGGCGGGGCTCGGCTGGAGCCTGCTGCCGCTCTACGTCGGCCTGCAGGCTCCGTGCGTGAGCCAGTCGGGGCTCGCGAAGCTCTCGGCCTCGACGACGACGGCCGGGACTCAGGGCGCCGCCGCGGCGAGCGACGCCGTCGTCCGTGCGCAGGCGCTCGGGCTGCCGTCCGGGAGCCCGATCTGGCTCGACATGGAGGGGTACCCCGTCGGCAACACGACCTGCTCGAACGCGGTCCGTGCGTTCGTCGCGGCGTGGGACGCGTCGCTCCGGGCGACCGGGTACGTCGCAGGCGTCTACGGCAGCGCCGCGTCGACGATCCGCGACGTCGCGCAGCTGGCGGCGGCCGGCCCCGACCTCGTCTGGATCGCGAACTGGAACGGCAACACGAGCGTCTTCGGAGACCCGTACGTCAGCGACGCCCTGTGGCCGAACCACCAGCGGATCCACCAGTACAAGGGCGGCCACAAGGAGACCTACGGCGGCGTCACGATCACGATCGACAGCAACGCGGTCGACAGCCTCGTGGCCGGCGGCGTCGTCCCGCCCGCCCCGCCGCCCCAGCCGGCGCCCGCGGGGCAGGTCAACTCGGGAGACGGCCTCGCGACGGCGAGCTGGCCCGCCGCGGCGTTCCCGGCGCCGGTCGTCGTGACGTTGACGCCCGCGGCGCAGCCGCCGGTGGCGAACGGCTACGCCGTGCAGCTCACGGTCACGGAGACGGACGACCAGGCGCCGCTCGACGGGTTCGGCGCACCCGTCACCGTCCACATCCTGAAGCCCGCTGCCGGCCTCGCGCCCGCCTTCTCGACGGACGGCGCGACGTGGACCGCGATCCCGAAGCTGACGGGCTCGGGCCTGACCGAGACGCAGCTGACGGGGTACACGCTCGACGCCGACGGCACCGTCGAGATCCAGACGCTCGTGCCGGGCTGGTTCGGCCTCGTCTCCGACACGACGCCGCCGGCCGCGCCGGTCGTGTCGGCGCGCCTCCTGCCGGCGGGCCTCTACCTGTCGTGGCAGCCCGCGGCCGACGACGGGACGATCGCGTCGTACGAGGTGCTGCGGAACGGCGCGCCGCTGATCACGGCGACCGCCGTGGCGCGACGCGCCGCCGTGCGGAGCCCGGGCATCGGGTCGCAGACCGTCTACCGGGTGCGGGCGAAGGACGCGGCCGGGAACGTCGGCGCCGTCAGCCGGCCCGTCGTCGTCCTCGCGAAGTCGCGGCCGAAGGGGCTGCCGCGCGCGCTCCCGCGCTGGGCGTTCGCCCTCTACGCCTTCCAGCACCATCTCGGGCCGCGGCCGGCCGCAGCGCCGAAGCGGCCGCCCGCCTGGTACTGGACGTGGGCCGGCTGGCGGGCGCAGCCGTTCCGGCTGCGGTGACCGGCTACGATCGGGCGCGATGAGGGGGGTCCTCGTTGCGCTCGTCGCGGTGACGGCGCTTGCCGTCGTCGTCGGCGCGCCTGCCCGGCCGACCGCCGTCCAGCACGTCACGCTGATCGGCGACTCCGTCGCCGACGCGATCCCGGGCGACTCACAGGCGCTCGCGATCGTGCGCCAGGGCGTCGACCTCGATCTGGAGGTGACCCCGTGCCGCCGTGTCGAGGGAACGGGCTGCCCGTACCAGGGGGCCCGCCCGGCGAGCGTCGTCGAGCTCGTGCAGTCGATGGGGGCGAAGATCGGCCCGAACGTGGTGATCGCCGTCGGCTACAACGACTTCGAGACGCAGTACGCCGGGAACATCGCCGACGCGCTGGCCGCGCTGCGTGCGGCGGGCGCGAAGCGCGTGTGGTGGCTCACGCTCCGCGCGGCGCACCACCCGTACGTGACCATGAACGACGACATCGCCGCCGCTGCGCAGCAGCATCCGGAGCTGAGCGTGATCGACTGGAACGTCTACTCGCGCAGCCACCCGGACTGGTTCCAGAGCGACGGCCTCCACCTTCTCGGCCCCGGCGCCGAGGCGATGGCGACGCTGATCCACAAGACGCTCCTCGCCGACGGGGTCGCCGCGCCGCCGGTTCGCGTGGCGACGTCGGCCCTGCCCAGGGCACATCGCGGCAAGCCGTACCGGTCGAGGCTCGAGGCGGCCGCGGGCGTCGCCCCGTACCGGTGGACGCTCCTCGAGCGGGCGCCGCTCGGCATCCACCTCGAGCCGGACGGCGTCGTCGTCGGCACGCCGCGCGCGACCGCCGGCCGGTACACGTTCGACGTCCGCGTGCGCGACGCGGCCGGCTCGTTCGCGACGCGACGGCTCACGTTCCGCATCGCCGCCTGAGAGCCGGTGCTCTTCCCGACCGTCACGTTCGCGGTCTTCCTCGCGATCGTCCTCCCGCTCAACTGGACGCTCATGCGCCACCAGCGGGTGTGGCGCCTGTTCGTGCTGGCGGCGAGCTTCGTCTTCTACGGCTGGTGGGACTGGCGATTCGTCTTCCTGCTCGCCGCGTCGATCGTCGTCAACCAGGTCCTCGCGGTGGCGATCCACCGCGCCGACGGCGTCGCGCGTCGGAAGGCGCTGCTGGCGCTCGCCGTCGCCTTCGACCTCGGGATCCTCGCGTACTTCAAGTACGCGAACTTCTTCCTGACGTCGGCCGACAACGTCATCGGCACGTCGTGGATCACGAACGTCACATTGCCGGTGGGCGTCTCCTTCTACACGTTCATGGCGATCTCGTACGTGGTCGACACCTACCGGCGAGAGCTGGTGCCGACGACGCTCTCGCGGTTCGCCGTCTTCCAGGCGTTCTTCCCGCACCTCGTCGCGGGCCCGATCGTCCGCGCGAGCGAGCTGCTGCCGCAGCTCGAGCGCCCGCGCGACCCGCGGCGTGTCGACACCGGCCGGGCATTCCTCCTGATCGTCAGCGGCCTGTTCCTGAAGGTCGTGATCGCGAATCACCTCGCGACGCACCTCGTCGACGGCGTCTTCGCCGCGCCGGGCCGCCACTCGTCGCTCGAGGTGCTCGTCGCGATCTACGGCTACGCCGTGGAGATCTTCGCCGACTTCTGCGGGTACACGAACATCGCGATCGGCGTCGCGCTCCTGCTCGGGTTCGAGTTCCCGCAGAACTTCGCGTCGCCGTACACGGCGGTCTCGCTGCAGGACTTCTGGCGCCGGTGGCACATGACGCTCTCCCGCTGGCTGCGCGACTACCTCTACATCCCGCTCGGCGGCAACCGGAAGGGTCGGCTCCTCCGGTACAGGAACCTGCTGCTGACGATGCTCCTCGGCGGGCTCTGGCACGGAGCGGCGTGGACGTTCGTCGTGTGGGGCGGGATCCACGGCGCCGGCCTCGTCGTCGAGCGCGCGCTCGGGTGGCGGCCGCACACGCGCGCGCAGCTGTGGCTCGGGCGCATCCTCACCTTCCACGTCGTCTGCGTGGCGTGGGTCTTCTTCCGCGCCGACTCGCTCTCCCGCGCGGGCGACGTGCTCGGCCGGCTGTTCTCCGCGTGGGGGGAGAGCTCTCCGCTCGTCACGACGTCGGTCGTGCTCGCGATCCTCGTCGGGATAGGCGGCCAGTTCGTGCGGCCGGCGGCGATGCAGTCGGTGCTCGCGTCGTTCGAGCGGCTGCCGGTCGTCGCGCAGGGGGCGGCCGTCGCCGTCGCGCTCACCGTCACCGAGACGCTCGGCCCGACCGGCGTCGCGCCCTTCATCTACTTCCGGTTCTGAGGGTCGTGCTCCCCGCCTACCGCGGAATCGTCGTCCTGCTCGTCGCCTTCGCCCTCGCGGCCGTGCTCCAGGCGGAGGGGCTGCGCAAGCAGGCGGAGATCCAGCCGGCGGGCGTCGGCAGAGACGTCGCCCTCCGCGTGACCGCGCCGCTCCTCTCGTTCTCGCGGGCGCTGCACCTGACGACACCGCGCCACGAGCTGCAGGCCGCGATCGGCCGCGGCGACGAGGACCGGATCGACACCCGCGTGCACCTGACGCTGCCGCCGCCGGCGGGGCCGCTCCCGTCGCGGCCCGCGAAGACGCACGACCGCGCTCCGGCGCACGCGAAGCCGCTGTTCACGGCGGCGCGCCCGCTGCGGGTGTGGGTGGCGGGCGACTCGCTCGCGCAGATCCCGGGCGACGCGCTGGAACGGGTGGGCGGGGCCGTCGACGTCGTCGGCGTCGAGAGCCGGCTCTCGACGGGTCTCGCGCGCACGGACCTCTACAACTGGTTCTCGCGGGTCCAGCGCGTCCCGGAGGAGCTCCGGCCGAACGTGGCCGTGTTCTCGTTCGGCGCCGACGACGCGCACGACTACATGGGCGGCGCGCACGTCGGGCCGTTCGGCAGCGCGTCGTGGGTGGCGGAGTACCGGCGGCGGGTGGACGGCGTGACGCGCGAGCTGAACGCGGCCGGGATCTACGTCGTCTGGCTCGGGCTGCCGATCCCCGACGGGCCGGGGTTCAGGCGCAGCTTCCCCGTCGTGAACCGGATCCTGGAAGGGGTCGCCCGGGCGCATCGACACGGCGCGACGTACGTCGACACGTGGCACCTGCTCGACGACTTCCACGGGAGGTACACGGCCTACCTGCGCGTGCACGGGAAGCTGACGCTGATGCGGCTCCCCGACGGCGTGCACTACACGGAGGCGGCCGGAGACCTGATCGCGGCGCAGCTCCTGAAGCAGCTGCGCGGCGTGTACCGCCTGCGGGCCTGAGCTACTCGACCGCGAGCAGGTCGACCACGAAGATCAGCGGCTCGTGCGGCTCGATCACGCCGCCGGCGCCGCGTGCGCCGTAGGCCATGGCGGACGGGATCGTCAGGCGCCGGCGACCGCCGACGCGCATGCCGGCGACGCCCTGGTCCCAGCCGGGGATGACCTGCCCCTTCCCGAGCCGGAACTGGAACGGCTGCCCGCGGTTCCACGACGCGTCGAACTCCTCGCCCGACCGGAACGCGACGCCGACGTAGTGAACGGTGACCTTGCTGCCCGCGGTCGCCTCGTCGCCCTCGCCGACGACGAGGTCGTCGATCCCGAGCTCGAACGGGATGTCACCTTCCGGCGGGTCGACCTCGGGGCGCTCGAGCGTCATCGGCCTTTCGGTTCCTCGCTCCCCCGACAAAAAATCCCGCCGAGCCGGTGGCGCTTTCGTCCACCTCACCGACTGGCCGCTTCGGGCTTGCGCCTCTGGCAGTCACTCGGCGGGGCTTCGACCTACTCGCGCTCCGTGCTCGACGGGAGCCGCAGAGTACGACGTGCGGGCGCCCTCGTGCAAGAGGGCGCCCGCACGAAAACAGCGCTCATTCCGAGATTTCCTCGACCACCTCGCCGGTGCGCTCGGCGTCGGCGTGCCGGGCGACGTCGGCCTGCGCGACGATCCCGACGAGCTTGCCGTCCTCCTCGACGACGGGCAGCCGCCGCACCTGGTGCGTGGCCATCAGCCGCAGCGCCTCGTCGAGCTCCTGCTGCGGGTCGATCGTGACGAGGTTCTGCGACGCGATCTCCTCGACCTTCGTCGACGCGGGGTCGCGGCCCTCCGCGACGACGCGGATCGTGATGTCGCGGTCGGTGACGACGCCGACCAGCCGGTCGCCGTCCACGATCGGCGCGATCCCCGCGTCCTCGCCCTTCATCAGCTTCGCGGCATCGACGACGGTGTCACCCATCTTGACGGTCCGCGGCTTCACGGTCATGAGCTCCCTGATCTGTGCCATGGCAGAGTTGTCTCCGTGGCCCGTACCTCGCAAACGATCGCGATTCGATCTCTCGGTCCCGACGACCAGGCCCTCGTCGAGCGGCTGGCCGAACAGGAGCCGGCGCGCGCGGAGCTCCTCGCCGATCCACGCACTCGGTTCGTGGTCGCGCTCGACGGCGACGAGCCGGTCGGCTTCGCGTTCGGCTACGCGCTTCCGCGCCGGCACGGCGGCGTCGCGACGTTCTTCGTCTACGAGGTCGGCGTCGACGAGCCGTACCGCCGCCGCGGCGTCGCGCGCCGGCTGATGCGGGAGCTCCTCACCGGGCACGAGGATGCCTTCGTGCTCACGGAGCCGGGAAACGACGCCGCGAACGCCCTGTACCGCAGTCTCGGCGGCAGGCGGTCGGAGGCGGTCATGTGGGAGTGGTGACCTACCGCGCCGCGACGGAGGGCGACCTCCCACGGCTCGTCGCCTGGCACGCGGATCCCGACGTCTCCCGCTACTGGGACGACGAGACGTTCACCCTCGACGAGATGCGCGCGCGCCTCGACCGGCCGGACGTCGACATGTGGATCGTGGAGGAGGACGGCGTGCCCGTCGGTCATCTCCAGTCGTGGTGGGATCCCGGCGTCCCGCGCCGCGGCGGCATCGACGGGTTCCTCGTCCGGGAGGCGCGGGGCCGCGGCGTGATGCCGGCCGCCGCGCGCATCCTCGCGCACGACC
Organism: Gaiellaceae bacterium; assembly: GCA_036403195.1. Lineage (GTDB taxonomy): Bacteria > Actinomycetota > Thermoleophilia > Gaiellales > Gaiellaceae > PALSA-600. The sequence continues at coordinate 7,265 of DASWRL010000039.1, read as the reverse complement.
TCCTCGCCCGAGGCTGGGCGGAGGTGACCGTCGATCCGTACGCGTGGAACGAGCGGGCAATCCGCGGGTGGGAGAAGGCCGGCTTCGTCGAGGTCTCGCGGGGCCTTCCGTCGGACGAGCACCACACCGCCGAGTGGGTGCTGATGCGGTTCGTCGGGTAGGCTGGGCCCATGGTCCGGCTGACGACGACGCTCACGCCCTGCCGCGTGCGGACGACCGTCGCCGGACCGCACGCGGGCTAGTCGGCCTCCGGGATGTCCCCGGTGTCCGTGTCCCCTTCCGTCGGGTCGGGGATCGGCGACCCCTCCACCTCGTCGTTCCTGTCGTCCTCACGGGGGTGATCAGTAATGTCGTCCGTCATGCACGTCGTCCTTCCCGACGATTCCGAACTCGAACTTCCCGACGGCGCGTCCGGGCTCGACGCCGCGAGCGCGATCGGGCCCAAGCTCGCAGAGCAGGCGGTGCTCGTCGAAGCCGATGGCGCGCCCCGCGACCTGCGGCTGCCGCTGCGCGACGGGGAGCGCATCCGCTTCCTCACCACGCGCGACTCCGACGACCCGAACGCGCTGTACGTGCTCCGCCATTCGTCGGCCCACCTTCTCGCGGAGGCGGTCCGCCGGCTCTACCCCGGCGTCAAGGTCGCGATCGGGCCGCCCATCGAGAACGGCTTCTACTACGACTTCGACTTCCCCGAGCCGATCGCGGAGGGCGACCTCGGGCGCATCGAGGCGGAGGTGAGGCGCGAGATCGCGGAGGGGCGCGAGTGGTCGCGGGAGGCGATCTCCCGCGACGACGCGGTCGCGCGCTTCCGCGGCGAGCAGGAGCCGTACAAGGTCGAGCTCGCGGAGGCGGCGGAGGGCGAGATCTCCCTCTACACGCAGGGCGACTTCACCGACCTGTGCCGCGGGCCGCACCTCCAGAACGCGAAGCCGATCAGGGCGTTCAAGCTGACCGGCCTCGCCGGCGCGTACTGGCGCGGCGACGAGCGGAACAAGCAGCTGACCCGGATCTACGGCACGGCGTTCTACTCGCAGGCCGACCTCGACGCGCACCTCGAGCGCCTGGAGGAGGCGCGGAAGCGCGACCACCGCCGGCTCGGCGTCCAGCTCGACCTCTTCCACCTCGACGAGATCTCGCCGGGCTCGCCGTTCTGGCACCCGAAGGGGATGGTGATCTGGAACGAGCTCGAAGCGCTGCGCCGCCGGGAGAACGCCGCCCGCGGCTACTCCGAGGTCCGGACTCCGCTGATCTACGACAAGGCGCTCTGGGAGCAGTCGGGCCACTGGGAGAAGTTCCGCGAGAACATGTTCCTGATCCCCGAGGACGACCACACGTTCGCGATCAAGCCGATGAACTGCCCCGGGCACATGAAGCTCTTCGCGCAGCAGCTGCGCAGCTACCGCGAGCTGCCGGTGCGGTACGCGGAGGCGGCGCCGCTCCACCGCAACGAGCGGGCGGGCACGCTACACGGCCTCACCCGCGTCCGGATCGTCACCCAGGACGACGCGCACATCTTCTGCACCCGCGAGCAGATCGAGGACGAGATCTTCGCGTGCCTCGACTACGCGAAGTTCGTCTACGACCTGTTCGGGCTCGAGTCGAGCTTCGAGCTCTCGACCAGGCCCGACGACAAGCTCGGCACCGACGAGGAGTGGGACTTCACCGAGGGCGCCCTGCGCGCCGCACTCGAGCGGCGCGGGCTCGAGTACCGCGTGAGCGAGGGCGACGGCGCGTTCTACGGGCCGAAGATCGACCTGCACATGCGCGACTCGCTCGGGCGCCCGTGGCAGATGGGGACCGTCCAGCTCGACAGCCAGCAGCCGGATCGTCTCGGCTGCACCTACGTCGGCGCGGACAACGCGGAGCACGTCCCGTACGTGATCCACCGCGCGCTCATGGGCTCGTTCGAGCGCTTCATCGGCATCCTCGTCGAGCACTACGCCGGGGCGTTCCCGTTCTGGCTCGCGCCCGAGCAGATCCGCGTCATCCCCGTCGGCGAGAGTCATCGCACCGGCGCCCACGAGCTGGCGCGGAAGCTCGATCGCCACCGCGTCCACGTCGACGAGTCCGACGACACCGTCGGGAAGCGGATCCGGAACGCCGAGGTCGAGAAGATCCCGTTCGTGCTCGTCTTCGGCGAGCGCGAATCGGACGCCGCGCTCGCGATCCGGGAGCGCGGAGGCGCGCAGGAGACCCTGTCGCTCCAGGATTTCCAGGCGAAACTTGCTACCCTGAGTCCCTGGCAAGCAGGAGCGGATCCGTCTCCTCACCTCCGAGCGCAGAGCTCCGGGGGTTTAACCGAGCGAGGTTGATCGAGATCCGCTGCCGCTGCATGCCAGCGGATTTGTCGTATTCGAAGGAGGTCAACACGAGCTTGGAGGACAATTGAGGCCGCGTAGGCGTTCCGGGGGCTTCGACGCTCCCAACCGCCCCGAGCCGCAGACGCGCATCAACGACGCGATCCGCGTCCCGCGCGTCCGCCTGATCGGGGAGGACGGGCAGCAACTCGGAATCAAGACGACGGACGAGGCACGCGAGTACGCGTACGGCAAGAACCTCGATCTCGTCGAAGTCGCGGCCCAGGCCGATCCGCCGGTCGCCCGCGTCATGGACTACGGCAAGTACCGGTACGAGCTGGAGCAGAAGGCGAAGCTCGCCCGCAAGCACCAGACACAGATCAACGTCAAGGAGATCAAGCTCAGGCCGAAGATCGGGATCCACGACTACGAGACCAAGAAGGGTCACGTCGAGCGCTTCCTCAACCAGCGCGCGAAGGTCAAGGTCACGATCATGTTCCGCGGCCGGGAGCGCGAGCATCCGGATCGCGGGCGCGACCTGCTCATGCGCCTCGCGGACGACGTGAAGGAGATCGGCGTCATCGAGACGCAACCGCTCCTCGAAGGGCGGAACATGACAATGGTGCTCGGCCCGACGAAGAACGCAGGAGCGAAGAGAGATGCCGAAACAGAAGACACACTCGGGAGCGAAGAAGAAGTTCAAGGTGACGGGCACGGGGAAGCTGCTCCGGAGGAGCGCGAACCAGAGCCACAACCTGGAGCACAAGTCGCCGAAGCAGAAGCGAGCGTTCAGTAAGGCGCACGCGGTCGACCCGGACAACGCGAAGACCGTCGACCGCATGCTCGGGAGGCGGTAGGAGATGCCTCGCGTCAAGCGCTCCGTCCACGCACGCAAGAAGCGGCGGAAGGTGCTCGAGGAAGCCAAGGGCTACTTCGGGCTCAAGAAGTCGAACTACACGTACGCGAAGGAGCAGGTCGAGCGCTCGCTCGCCTACGCGTACCGCGACCGCAAGGTCCGGAAGCGCGAGTTCCGACGGCTCTGGATCATGCGGATCAACGCGGGCGCCCGCGCGAACGGGCTCTCGTACAACCAGTTCATGGCCGGCCTGAAGGCCGCGAACGTCGAGCTCGACCGGAAGGTGCTCGCGGATCTCGCGGTCACCGACCCCGGGAAGTTCGGCGAGCTCGCGGAGCAGGCCAAGGCCGCGCTCGCGAGATAAGCGGCGCGCCCCGGCAGCGGGAGATCTTCGAGCGGCAGGCGTCGTACTGCGACGGCCGCTCCCCGCTGTACGCGGCGGTGTGCCGCCGGCTCGCGGACGACCCGCGGGTCGGCGGCCTCGCGCCGGATCTCGAGTGGGACCTGCCGCTGCGGCTCCTCGCGGGCGTCCACTACCTCGTCCTCTCGGGCGACGCGTCGTGGGATGACGTCCAGGGAGCGCTCGCTGCCCACCCGGCGTTCCTGCGCCGCTGGTGCTCGGAGCAGACGGTGCAGACGAACGAGGTGCAGCGGTCGTGGGCGCTCCTGCCGGCGTTCCTCGCCGTCGCCGACGGTCGGCCGCTCGAGCTGCTCGAGCTCGGCCCGTCGGCGGGCCTCAACCTACTGTGGGACCGCTATCGCTACCGCTACGCGACCGGGTCGTGGGGGAGCGGCGACCTCGAGCTGAGCGGCGACGACACGCCGCCGCCGCCGGCGGAGCTCCTCACGCGGCGCGTCCAGGTGGCGCGGCGGAGGGGGGTCGACCTGAGCCCGGTCGACGTCACCAGCGACCACGGCGCGCGCCTCCTGCAGGCGTTCGTCTGGGCGGACCAGGAGCGGCGGCTCGAGCGCCTGCGGCGCGCGATCGACGTGGTGCGCCGCGACCCGCCGGAGCTGATCCGCGGCGACTACGCCGCGACGCTCCCGGGCCTGCTCCGCGACCGGCGCGACGGGATGCAGCTTGTCGTCTTCCAGACCGCGTCGACGATGTACCTCGACGGCGGCGCGGCCGGCCGTGTGCGCGAGGCGATGCGCGACGCCGGGCGCGACGAGCCGCTCGTCTTCGTCGGCACGGGCCGTGCGCCGGGCGACGACGGCTTCGCGCTCGAGGTGCAGCGCTTCCCCGACGGCCGCCCCGAGCGCCTCGCCGTCTTCGACTTCCACGGCGAGTGGCTCGCCTGGGGCCGGTGACGCGTGATCCGGAGCCGCGACAACGACCGGCTGAAGCTGGTGCGGAAGCTGCACGACCGCCGCTGGCGCGAGAAGCTCGGCCTCTTCTTCGTCGAGGGCGAGGACGCGGTGGCGGCCGCCACCGCGCCGGCCGTCGACCTGCTCCGCGCGGGCGAGGACGTCGAGCCCGAGCTCCTCGCCGAGGTCGGGACGGCGGCCCACCCGGCACGCGTCGTCGGCGTCTACCGGCGCGCGGACCTGCCGCGCTGGGAGGAGCGCGACGCCACGCTCGCGCTCTGGCGGCTCGCCGACCCGGGGAACGTCGGGACGCTGATCCGCACCGCCGACGCGTTCGGCGCCGCAGTTGTGCTCTCCGACGGGTGCGCCGACCCGACGTCGCCGAAGGCGCTGCGCGCGAGCGCCGGCTCGATCTGGCGGGTGCCCCTCGGGTCGTGGGATGCAAGTAACAGTCTGTTACAAGCAACGACCCGCGTCGCGCTCGTGGCCCACGGTGGGCGCGACCTGGCGGCGGTCGACCTTCCGGGTCGCGTCGCCTTCCTGCTCGGAGCCGATCGCGAGGGGCTCCCGGACACGGTCGGCCGCGATGTCTCGGCGACGATCCCGATCGCCGGCGCCGAGTCGCTGAACGTCGCGGCCACGGGCGCGATCGCGCTCTACGAGCTCGCGCGGAGGCGCTTGTAACAGTCTGTTACAAGCTCACGGACGCCGGCAGACCCAGACGGAGTCCTCGCCGCCGCGCCACGGCGAGCGGTCGAACCAGCCGTAGACGGCGTCCACGACGAAGCCCTCGTCCCGCAGCAGCTCCTTCCACTCCGCGACCGAGAGCCACGCGAGCGACATCTCGGCCTCGCCGCCGGCGCTCCGGACGCGCAGGAGCAGCGTCCGCGTCGCTTCGTCCCAGTCGGCGCGCTCCCAGATCCCCGGCTCCCGCTCGAGCCAGCGCCCGTGCGTCTCGGCGATGTCGTCGGCGCCGGGGGCGAAGACGTCGAAGACGAACCGGCCGTGTCCCTTCGCCAAACGACGGGACACGGCTCGAAGGGCCGCGCGGCGGTCGGTGTCGGTCTCCATGTGGAGCAGTGACCGGAACGGGCAGATGACGAGCGGGAAGTCGCCGTCGACGGGCGGGTCGCGCATGTCGCCGTAGCGCAGGTCGACCGCGACGCCGGCGAGCTCCGCCCGCTCGCGCGCCACCTCGAGCATCCCCTCCGACAGGTCGACGCCGACGACCTCGATGCCCGCCGCCGCGATCGGGACGGCGATCCGGCCCGTGCCGACGCCGAGCTCCAGCACCGGGCCGCCCGACCGCACCGCCTCGTCCACGTAGAACGGGACGTCCTCGACGACGCTCACCGACCACGGGTCGTACACGCGCGCGATCTGGTCGTAAGCGGACACGGGTATGCTTTTACCGGTGCACGCGACGCAGCCGCAGCGCTTTACCCGGCCCCGGTGCGCAACCGGGGACGCCGCGTAGCGTCCTTCCGCCGCACCGGGGCCTGACGCCGAAAACCCCGGAAGCGAAGGGAGGAACCTTGGATAGTCTCGCCGCGGTGGACTGGGCCGCGTACGAAGAGGAGGCACGCGCCGCGGTCACGCGCGCGCTCGCGGAGAGCGAGCTCGACGAGGCGCGCGTGCGGTACCTCGGCCGGAAGTCGCCCCTCGCGCAGGCGCTCCGCGGCGTGCGCGACCGCGAGAGCGGCATGCTCCTGAACGGGATCCGGTCGCGGCTCGAGGACGCCGTGGCGCAGCGCGAGCAGGACCTGCTCGGGCTCGCCTACCGCGAGTCGGCCGAGCGCGGGGTGGACGTGACGATCCCCGGCACCCCGGTGCGACGCGGCCGTCTCCACCTCCTCACCCAGATCCGCCGGGAGATCGAGGACATCTTCCTCGGCATGGGGTACGAGGTCTGGGACGGCTCCGAGGTCGCGACCGTCTGGGAGAACTTCGACGCGCTCAACACGGACCCCGGGCATCCGTCGCGGTCGAAGCTCGACACGTTCTACCTCGACGACGACACGATCCTGCGCACGCAGACGTCGCCCGACCAGATCCGGGCGCTGATGACGCGGACGCCCCCGATCTACATGGTCTCGCCGGGCCGCGTCTACCGTCGGGACACGCCCGACGCGACGCACTCGCCGACGTTCCAGCAGGTCGAGTGCCTCGCAGTCGACCGCGGGATCACGCTCGCGGACCTGCGCGGCACCGTGCTGCAGTACTTCCGCCTCCTCTTCGGGCCGGAGCGGGACGTCCGGATGCGCACGAGCCACTTCCCCTTCACCGAGCCGTCCGTCGAGTTCGACGTGACGTGCTTCCTCTGCGACGGCAGAGGCTGCGCCGTCTGCAAGGAGTCCGGGTGGATCGAGATGGGCGGCGCCGGCTGGGTCGATCCGCAGGTGTTCCGGAACGTCGGGCTCGACCCCGACGAATGGCAGGGCTTCGCGTTCGGCTTCGGCATCGAGCGCATCGCGATGCTCCGGCACGGCCTGCCCGACCTGCGCGCGTTCTGGGAGAACGACCTCCGCGTCCTGGAGCAGTTCTGATGAAGGTGCCCGTGTCGTGGCTGAAGGAGTACGTCGAGCTGACGCTGCCGCTCGACGAGCTCGCGCGGCGGCTCGTCTTCACGAGCTGCGAGGTCGACCGGATCGTGCGCCGCGGCGTCCCCGACGTCGACGGGAACCTCGGGCACTTCGTCGTCGGCAAGGTGCTCGAGGCCGGGAAGCACCCGAACGCCGACAAGCTGCAGCTGACGCGCGTGGACGTCGGCGACGGCGAGCCGCGCTCGATCGTCTGCGGCGCGT
>DASWRL010000038.1:0-5395 GCA_036403195.1 Gaiellaceae bacterium | reverse complement strand
TCTTGTCGCCGACCGTGACCGCGAGCACCTCGGGCTTCAGCCGGGCGCCCTTGCAGACGGGGCAGGGACGGAACGACATGTACTCCTCGATGCGCTCGCGCTGCGTCGACGAGTCCGTCTCGCGGTAGCGGCGCTCGAGCGAGGTGACGATGCCCTCGAACGCGATCATGTACGAGCGCCTCCGCCCCATGCGGTTGCGGTACTGGACGTAGACCTTGTCGCCGTCGGTCCCGTGCAGGAACCGGTCCTGCTGCTCGGTCGTCAGCTCCTGCCAGGGCGCGTCGGTCGGGATCTCGTACCGGTCGGCGATCGCCTGGATCACCGACTCGTAGAAGCCGCTGCCGCCGACCGCCCACGGGACGAGCGCGCCGTCGTCGATGCTGAGCGTCGGGTCGGGCACGAGGAGGTCCGGGTCGATCTCCTGCTGCGCGCCGAGGCCGGTGCACCGCGGGCACGCGCCGTGGGGCGAGTTGAAGGAGAAGATCCGCGGCTGCAGCTCCGGGAGCACGCTGCCGTGCTCGGGGCACGCGAAGTTCTCGGAGTACGTCGCGCTCTCGCCGGTGTCGACCTGGTCGACGACCACGAGGCCGCCGGCGAGCGCCGCCGCCGTCTCGACCGACTGCGTCAGGCGCGTCCGCAGGTCCTCCTTCATCACGAGGCGGTCGACGACGACCTCGATCGTGTGCTTGAACTTCTTGTCGAGCACGGGCGGGTCGTCGAGCGTGTGCTGCTCCCCGTCGACCTTCACGCGCGAGAACCCCTCGTTCCGCAGCTCCTCGAACAGCTCGCGGTACTCGCCCTTGCGGTCGCGGACGACCGGCGCGTTGACGGTGAAGCGCGTTCCCGCGGGCAGCGACAGGATCTGCTCCACGATCGAGTCGATCGACTGCCCGGCGATCGGCCGCCCGCAGACGGGGCAGTGCGGCCGCCCCACGCGGGCGTACAGGAGGCGGAGGTAGTCGTAGATCTCGGTGACCGTGCCGACGGTCGACCGCGGGTTCCGCGAGGTCGTCTTCTGGTCGATCGAGATCGCGGGGCTGAGCCCGTCGATCGAGTCGACGTCCGGCTTCTCCATCATCTGCAGGAACTGCCGCGCGTACGCGCTCAGCGACTCGACGTAGCGGCGCTGGCCCTCGGCGTAGATCGTGTCGAACGCGAGACTCGACTTGCCGGAGCCGGAGAGCCCGGTGATGCAGATGAGGGCGTTCCGCGGGAGCCGGACCGTGATGTCCTTGAGGTTGTGCTCCCGGGCGCCGTGGACGACGAGCTCGTCGGCTGCCATGGGACGACCAGTGTATCGCGCGAACGTCTGTTCGCCTAGTGCTTTCGAACCGGCGTCAACGGGAACGCCCCCGGCGTGTCCGAGACCGCGAAGCGCGTGGCGATCGCGACGCTCGTCGCCGGCGGGATCGTCGTCGGCGCCGTCGCGCTCTGGAAGCTCCGGCTCGTCGTCGGGATGCTCTTCTCGGCGATGATCATCGCCGCGGCGGTACGCCCGGGGGTCGACTGGCTCGCGCGGTTCCGCGTGCCCCGGCCGGCCGGCCTCGCGCTCCACTACCTGGCGATCGTCGGCGCCGTCGCCGTCGCGCTCGCCTTCGCCGTCCCCGCCGCGCTGCACCAGGTCGACCACGCGCTGAGCCAGAGCGGGAAGGCGGAGGTCGCACGCGCCGCGAAGCACTCGAGCGGCGTCAAGCACGAGGTGCTGAACGCCCTGCACACGCGCCTCGAGCACCTGCCGAGGCGCTCCGACCTCGTCGGGCCCGCGGTCGGGATCGGGCGGAAGGCGTTCGAGGTCGTCATCGGGATCTTCTTCACGTTCGCGGCCGCCGCGTACTGGATCTTCGAGCGCGACCGGGCAGTCGATCTCGTCTGCTCCCTCCTGCCGCGACCGAAGCGGAAGAAGGTCCGGGACACCTGGCACCTGATCGACCTGCGGCTCGGCGCGTTCGTGCGGGGCCAGGTGCTGCTGATCCTCGCGGTCGGGACGACGCTGTCGCTCCTCTTCTGGGCGATCGGCGAGCCGTACTGGATCCTCGTCGGGAGCTTCGCAGGGCTGGTCGAGGTGATCCCGGTGATCGGCCCGCTCGTCGCGGGCGGCCTCGCGGTCGGCGTCGGCTTCACGGGCTCCGTCCACGTCGCGATCCTCGCCGCCGGCTGCGTCCTCGTGGTGCGGCTGCTCGAGGACTACCTCGTCATGCCGAAGGTGCTCGGCGAGGCGGTCGGCCTGTCGCCGCTCCTCGTGCTCGTGTCGGTGACGGCGGTCGGGATCCTCTTCAGCGGCTGGGCGGTGCTCTTCGCGGTGCCGATCGCCGCCGTCGTGATGACGCTGTTCGACGTCGTGATCCGCGACGTCGACCCGGCCGAGGAGGAGGTGCCGACCGTCCTCTTCTCCCCCAAGGAGGCGGAGGCCGGCTGACGCCGCGGTTGCCCCGAAGGGCAACGGAACCGATCGAGGTACCTCGTCCGAGGGACGAACCTGCCGGAACCTGTACCTAGGTCCGAGAAGTTCCGGACCCGCGGCCATGTGCCGCCGAGGACGCGCTCCTACCGTGAGGCACGTGGCCCGGATGCACCGGGCGACGCACCAGAGGACAGGCAGGGCGGCTGCCCTGCGGCAACCACGTCGAAGGAGACGCATCAATGTTCACCGACCTCCTCAACACCGTCGCCGCGCGCGTGCTCGTCGCCGCGAGGCGCGAGGACGGGCAGACGTTCGTCGAGTACACGCTGATCGCCGCGATCGTCGGCATCCTGCTGATCGCCGGCCTCGGCACGTTCCGCGGCGACATCGCGGGCGCGCTCAACAACATCGGGAGCCAGCTCTAGACCGACCGCGACTCCGGCGGCAGGCGCCGTCCTCCGGGACGCGCACCTGCCGCCGAATCGACGGGCCCTCACGATGCGGCGGAAGAACGACACCAACGAAAGCGGTCAGGCGCTCGTCGAGTTCGCGCTCGTCGCGCCCGTCCTCTTCCTGATCCTGTTCGCGATCATCCAGTTCGGGGTCGCGTTCATGCACTCGGTCGCGCTGACCGACGCCGTCCGCGCCGGTGCGCGGAAGGCGGCGGTGAGCAGGACTGCAGCGGATCCGTCCGCGGCTGCCACGAGCGCGGTGGTCGGTGCAGCGGCCGATCTCGACTCCTCGACGCTCCAGAACGGCGTCTCCGTGACGCCGGGCGCGAGCGGCTGGGTGGCGGGCGGCACCGTCACCGTCTCGGCGCAGTACCCGTACCAGATCGACATTCTCGGGATCGTCGTCGCTTCCGGCTACCTGCACAGCACGACGACCGAACGCCTCGAGTAGACCCGACGACACCTTCCGGGGGTACCCATGACCGAACTCACATACAGGACGCGCGACATCCTCAACTACCGGATGCGCAACATCCTGGTCGCGACGGCGCTCGCGCTGCTCGCCATCGTGCTCACGCTCGTGTACGTCTCGCACGCACGCAGCTCGTCGACCGCCGCGGGCTCCGCGCCGGTTCACGTCCTCGTCGCGGCGAAGGACATCCCGATCGGCACGTCCGGCCGCGCCCTCACCGGGAACGGCTGGCTCGTCCAGAAGACGTTCCAGGGCTCCGACGTGCCGACCGGCGCCGTCTCGAGCGTCGCGCAGCTCGGGTCGCTCGTCGCGATCCAGCCCACGTACCGGGGCGAGCAGATCGTCGCCCGCCGGTTCGGCACGACGCAGCAGGAGGGCGTCCTGTCGGTGCTCCACGGCGCAGACCGGATCGTCGAGGTTCCCGGTGACGACGAGCAGCTGCTCGCCGGCACGCTCAAGGTCGGCAACCACGTCGACGTCGTCGGCTCGGTGAAGGTCCCCGAGACCGGCCAGAGCCACTTCACCACGATCTTCCTGCGGAACCTGCTCGTCGTCGGGGCGCCCTCGAAGAGCTCCGGCGTCAACGGCGGCAGCTCGATCGAGCTCCGCGTCTCGACCGCCCAGGCCCAGCGGCTCTTCTGGCTGCAGAAGAACGCCGACTGGTCGCTGCTCCTGCGCCCGGCGACGGCCGCGACCGACAAGCCGGTCGCTCCGACGTCCGCCGCGACGCTGCTCGAGGGCACCAATGGCAACTGAGCCGACACTGCGCATCGGCGTCGTCGGCTCCGGGCCGGCAGCGGAGGCCCTGACGGCCGCGCTCCACGCCGTCGACGCGTTCGCCGTCGTCCCGGCCGAGGAGTGGCCGGAGCCCGAGGTGGTCGTGCTCGTGCACGAGGGGCCGGCGGAGCCGCGCGAGCAGCTCGCCCGGCTCCGCGAGCACACGGCGGCGCCGGTCGTCCTCGCGACGGCGACGCCGTCGAGCGAGCTCGTCCGGTTCGCGCTCGACGCTGACATCGCGGACGTCCTCAAGCTCCCGACGGGGCCTGAGGCCGCGCTGTTCTCGATCGAGAAGGCGGCACGCGCTGCACGGCTCCGCGAGGAGACCGGCGGGCGCGGGCGCGTCGTGACGGTGTTCTCGCCGAAGGGAGGGTCGGGCAAGTCGGTCGTCTCGACGAACCTCGCCGCGGCCGCGGCCGCCTTCGGGCGCAAGCGGACGCTGCTCGTCGACCTCGACCTGCAGTTCGGCGACTCGGCGATCATGCTGGGCCTCCAACCGCGGAGCACGCTCCGCGAGCTGATCGCGACGCCGACCGACATCGACGCCGAGAAGCTCGAGGTCTACACCGAGGCGCACGAATCGGGCGTCCGCGTCCTGCCGGCGCCGCTCAACCCGGAGGAGGCAGAGCTCGTCGGCGAGGACGCCGTGCGGGCGGTCCTGGAGGTCGCGCGCGACGCGTACGACCTGGTCGTCGTCGACACCGCGCCGTTCTTCTACGGGCCGATGCTCGCGACGCTCGACCACACCGACGAGCTGCTCGTGCTGTGCACGCCCGACGTCCCGACGCTCAAGAACGTCGGCCTCGCGCTCAAGACGCTCGAGCTGCTGTCGTTCCCCGAGGAGCGCCTCCGCATCGTCCTCAACCGCGCGAGCTCGTCGATGGGGCTCGAGCGGGGCGACGTCGAGGCGGCGCTCGGGCGGAAGGTCGACTTCGTGCTCCCGCTCGACCAGGCAGTCCCGCTGGCGGTCAACAAGGCCGTCCCGGCGGTGCTCTCGAAGACGGGGGCCTTCGCCCCCGCGATGCTCGAGCTCGCACGGAGCGCGAGCGGCGGCGCCTGGAGCGCCGCCCGCCCGTCGCACCGCGCGAGCCGGATCTTCAGCTTTGGAAGGAGTTGAGATGACGCTGCAGAGACGCCTGAACGGCCACGACGGCCACGACGACACGCTGGCGCTCCAGTCGCGGATCGGCGCACCCGTCCGCGAATGGCCGCTCGACCGCTTCGCCGGCGTGCGCGCACGGCTCCACGACGCGTGCGTCACGAAGCTCGGCCCGGAGCTGCGGGGCGGCGAGT
>DASWRL010000037.1:0-15033 GCA_036403195.1 Gaiellaceae bacterium | reverse complement strand
CCCTCGACCCGGAGTTCGGGGTCGACGACGAGCGCCTCGCCCGACCGTCCGGCCGCCGCGGCGGCGTCGAGGCCGACGGCGGCGGCGAGGCCCCGCGCCGTCGCCGGACGCCACACCCCTGCCCGGCGCGGGCCGCGCGCGCCGCGGGCCGCGTCGACGATGAACCGCGCGCGGCCCCCGGTCCGCAGCACGGCGAGCCGTCTCCCGCTCTCCGACGGCGTGCCGGCGAGTCGTACCGCGATCCGGAACGACTCGTCCACGCGTGTTGCCGTGTCTGCGTCGATCACTGCCTGCCGCCGTGCGGGTGCCGCGCCGGACGCATCCGACGTACCCCGGAAGGGTACGGATTATCCGGCGACCCGGATTCGCGTCGAGGCCAACGCGACCGCGGCGGCGATCGCGGCGAGGACGGCGAACGACGTCCGGAGCGACGATGCCTGCGCGACGAGCCCGACGAGCGGAGGGCCGACGAGGAGCCCGAGGTAGCCGAGGGTCGAGACGGTCGCGATCGCCGTGGCAGGGCTCGGCCTGCGGCCGGCGATCCCGAAGACGATCGGCGCGTTCAGGGCCACGCCCGCTCCGCCGAGGGCGAAGCCGGCGAGGCCGAGGCCGGGGTTCGGCGCGGCGGCGGCGAGGGTGCAGCCGACGGCGGCCAGCGCTGCGCCGCCGCCGAGGAGGCGCCGGTCGCCGATCCGGTGCGCGAACTGCCCGAAGAAGCGGCCCGCCGCCATCGACGCGCCGAAGACGCCGGGACCGAGCCCGCTGACCGCCGGCTGCGCGTCGAGCTGCCGCTCGAGGAAGAGGGCGCTCCAGCTCTCGATCCCGCCCTCGACGACGAAGGCGGCCGCGCCGAGGAGCCCGATCAGCACGAGGCCGTGCGCGAGCCGGAACCCCGTCCGGCGCTCGACCGGGATCTGCGCCCGGTCGCCCGCTGCTGCGAGCGCGGCGAGGGCGATGCAGGCCGCGACTGCGAGCAGGATCGGCTCGCGTCCTGCGCCGGCGCCGCGCGCGACCCCCGCTCCGACCGCGCCCGCGAGGATGCCGACGGAGTAGAGGCCGTGCGCGAGCGGCATCACGCGGTCGCCGGTCGCCGTCTCGATCCGCCCGGCGCCGGCGTTCACCGCGACGTCGAGGATCCCCGACGCGACGCCTGCGGCGGCGAGCGCGGCGACGAGCGTCGGGAAGCTCGACGCGAGCCCCGGGAGCGTGGTCGCCGCCGCGAACACCGCCGCGGCGTACGCGACGGTGCGGGCGCCGAAGCGCGCGACGGCGGGTGCGGCGAGGAGGAACATCGCGGGGATCGACCCGAGCGAGACGAAGACCATCGCCACGCCGAGCGCTCCCTTGGACGCACCCGTCGCCTCCTGCACGCTCGGCAGCACGGACGCCCACGCGCCCCAGAAGAGCCCGAGCACGAAGAAGCCCGCGAGCGTCGTGTCCCTACGAGGCGGCCGCCCAGGCGGGATCGGGCCGCCATTCCGCCCAGCCGGAATCCCACCAACGGCGTCCGGCGGCGAGCTCGGCCCGGAGGCGGTCTCCTGTCGTTCGTGCTGCACGCGCCTGATCTTGCGTGAAGCGCCCCTCCCGGACGCGCTGGTCGAGCAGCTCGTCGTCCTTCACCTCGACCCGGCCGTCGGGGTGGACGACGAGGTCGAGCTCGAGATCCTGCGTGTCGTAGCCCCGGGGCGTCCGCCGGAACGGCTCCTGGATGTTGACGTACCAGGCCGCGAGCTCGCGGCGGGCGCCGCGCCAGAAGACCCAGACGGCGTAGTCCTCGCGAGGGCGCTGGAGCATCAGGACGCCGTGCCCCTGCCACCGCTCGCGCCCCGCCCACGGGTGCACCTCCGGGCCGGGCGGGAACGTGAACGGCGCGCCTTCGGGGATGTACGTCGCGAGCAGGCCGGGGTCGTCGCGCACGACGACGACCGGGACCTCGAGCCACGCCCAGCCGTCGTTGCGCACCTCGCGGCGCGCGATCACGTCTCCCGGCTGCCACACGTGCGGGACCTTACGAGGCGCCGGTTAGGGTCTCGTGCGGTGGACGTCTCGGTCGTCGTCACGGTCCTGAACGAGGAGCGCTCGGTCGACGAGCTCCACCGGCGCATCGACGCGGCGCTCGCCGGCCGCGAGTGGGAGGCGATCTTCGTCGACGACGGCTCGACCGACGGCACCTTCGCGGCGCTGCGTGCGATCCACGACCGCGACCCGCGCGTCCGCGTCGTGCGGTTCGCGCGGAACTTCGGCCAGCACCCGGCGATGCACGCCGGGCTGGTGCGCGCCGCGGGCTCCCGGATCGTGACGATGGACGGCGACCTGCAGAACGAGCCGGAGGACCTCCCGAGGCTGCTCGACGCGCTCGACCGTGCCGACGTCGCGTCGGGGCGGCGCGTCGCGCGGCAGGACTCGGCGGGGCGCACGGTGCCGAGCCGCGTCATCAACGGCCTCCTGCGCCGGTTCACGCACGTCGACATCTCGGACTTCGGGTGCGCGTTCAACGGGTACCGCCGCTCGGCGATCGAGCCGATGCTCGGCGCGATCGGCAGGCAGAAGTTCACGAAGGCGCTCGTGCTGTCGAGCGGCGTCTCGGTGGAGGAGGTCGACGTCTCGCACGCGGCGTCGGCGTCGGGGTCCCGGTACTCGCCGGCGCGCCTCGTGCGCCTTGCGCTGCACGTCGTCGCCGGCTTCTGGCCGCAGCCCGTGCAGTGGATCGGCGTGACGCTCGGTCTCGTCTGCACCCTGGCGGCCGCCACCCTCGGCGCGTACGGCGTCGGCTTCTGGATCTCGCAGCGCAACTTCCCGGGGCCGCTCTTCGCGGGAGCAGGCATAGTGCTCGTTCTCGGCGTCCAGGGGTTCGTCCTCGCGCTCATCGGCGAGTCGCTCGGACGGATCCAGCGCGACGTCGAGGGACGGCCGCTCTACACGATCAGGGAGGAGCTGTGAGCAAGAGGGTTCTCGTCACGGGGGGCGCGGGGTTCATCTCGTCGAACTTCATCCACCACCTCCTCGCGGCCACGGACCACGAGGTGGTGACGCTCGACGCACTCACCTACGCCGGCAACCTCGAGAACCTCGCGGACGTGATGAGCCATCCGCGGCTCTCGTTCGTGCACGGCGACATCCGCGACGCCGGGCTCGTGCGCGAGCTCGTCGGCGGCGTCGACGTGATCGTCAACGCGGCGGCCGAGTCGCACGTCGAGAAGTCGATCGCGGACGGCGCGGGCGAGTTCGTGACCACGAACGTCGAGGGCACTCAGATCCTGCTCGACGCGATCCGCGAGACGCCGGTCGAGCGGTTCATCCTGATCTCGTCGTCCGAGGTCTACGGGACGGCGGAGCGCGCGCCGATGGACGAGGACCACCCGCTGAACCCGCGCTCGCCCTACGCGGCGACGAAGGCGGGCGCGGACCGGCTCGCGTACTCGTACTGGACGACGTACGAGCTGCCGGTGGTGATCGTCCGCCCGTTCAACAACTACGGTCCGCGCCAGCACCCCGAGAAGGTCGTGCCGCGGTTCATCACGCAGGCGCTCGACGACGAGCCGCTCACGATCCACGGCGACGGCCACGCCTCGCGCGACTGGCTCTACGTCGGCGACGACGCGGAGGCGATCGAGGCCGCGATCGCGGCCCCGGTCGAGCGGATCGCGGGCGAGGTGATCAACGTCGCGACCGGCGTCGACATCTCGGTCCGCGAGATCGCGGCGATGGTGCTCGACGCCCTCGGGAAGCCTGCCGACCTGACGCGCAACGTCTCGGAGCGGCCGGGGCAGGTCGACCGCCACCTCGGCACGACCGACAAGGCGGAGCGGCTCCTCGGGTGGAGCGCGCGGACGTCGTTCGCGCAGGGGCTCGAGCGGACGGTCGCCTGGTACAGCGACAACGAGGCGTGGTGGCGCGGGATCCTCGCACGTGCCGCCCGCGAGGCAGCGACGCCGCAGACCTGAGCTAGGCCGGTACGGCGGCGCCGCGGATCAGCGTCGTCGCCGCGAGCGCGAGCGAGAGCGCCTGCGCCGCCTGGCGCGCCTCCGCGAGGCCGGTGTCGCCCGTGCGCACGCGCTCGAGGAAGTGCTCGAGCTCGGCGCGGAGCGGCTCGCGCCGCTCGACCGGCACGACGTGCGCCTCCGACTCGCGCGCGACCGCGAAGAAGTCCCAGAGCGGCCCGCCGAAGACCTCGGGCGCGCCCCGGTAGACGCGGACCGACTGCTCCAGGTAGTCGACCTCGGCGAGCCCCGCCGTCCCCGTCACCGACAGCCGGCGGATCTTGACCGGCGTGATCCAGTTCGCCTGCACGATCGCGACCGTGGCGCCGTAGCGCAGGACGACGTCGGCGTGGTCCTCGAGCTGATTCGCGCCGAGCGTGCGTCCCGCGGCGAAGACGAGCCGGCCCTGCTCGTTCGGCAGGAGGTGCCCGGCGATGTCGATGTCGTGGATCGCGAGGTCGATCACGACGTCCGTGCGCGGCGCGACCGGCCGGGCGATCCCGACGCGGCGCGTGGCGAGCGTGACGGGGTCGCCGAGCTCGCCGGTCCGGAGGAGGTCGCGGACGGCCCGGACCGCGGGGTTGAACCGCTCCACGTGCCCGACCATCAGCACGCGGTCGACCTCGCCCGCGAGCAGCACGAGCTCCTCCGCCTCCGCCGCGGTCACCGCGATCGGCTTCTCGACCAGCACGTGCTTGCCCGCCTCGAGGAGCGTCTTCGTGACCTCGTAGTGGTCGGGCGTCGGCAGCGCGTTCACGACAGCCTCCGCGTCGCTCTCGACGACGGACCGCCAGTCGGCGCGGGTCGGGACCGCGAGGTTCCGCTCGACGCGGTCGCGCGCCTCGTCCGAGGCGTCGACGGCGGCGACGATCTCGACGTGGTCGAGCTCCGAGAGCACGCGCACGTGCTGCCGGCCCATCGATCCGAGCCCGAGGACCGCGACTCGTGTGGCGGCGCTCACGGCCAGCCAGTATGCGCATCGCCCCGGACCGCGACAATGGCCGGATGGACGGCGACACCCGGCGGCGGCCGCGGCTCCTCGTGCTCGGGGCGGGCCCGGCGCAGCTCGGCCTGCTCGAGGCGGCGCGCGAGCGCGGCGCCTGGGTGGCCGTCGTCGACCGTGACCCCGCGGCGCCCGGCTTCCGCCTCGCCGACCGCCGGTGCATCCTCTCCACGGAGGACGAGCCGGCGATCGACCGCCTCATCGGCGCGCTCGAGATCGACGGCGTCGTCGCTCCCGGCACCGACTGGCCGGTCGGCGTCGCTGCACGGGTCGCCGAGCGCACCGGGCTCCGGCACCCGATCACGGCCGCCACGGCCGCGCTCGCGACGAACAAGCTGCGCCAGCGCGAGCGGCTCGCCGCCGCGGGCGTGCCGCAGCCGCGCTGGTGGGTCGTCGGCGGCGGCGACGGGCCGCCGGCGGTGGACGGGCGCGTCGTCGTGAAGGCGCCGGACCGGCAGGGGCAGAAGGGGCTGACGCTCGTCGACGACCCTGCAGGGCTCGAGGAGGCGATCGCCCGCGCGCGCGGCGCTGCGCGGAACGGACTCGCGCTCGTCGAGGAGCTCGTGGACGGGCCGGAGATCACCGCCATCGGCTTCTCCGTCGCGGGCGCCTACCACGGGATCGCCGTCACCGACCGGCTCGTGGCGGATCCGCCCGCGTTCGGCGTCGCGCTCGCCCATGTCTGGCCGTCCCAGGCCGCCACAGCGCCGGTGACGGCCGTCTGCGCGGCGGCACTCGAGGCGATCGGGCTCGACGACGGGCCGTCGTACGTCCAGCTGCGCGTCGACGCGGCCGGCCCGAAGGTGATCGAGGTGGCGGCGCGGCTCGGAGGCGGTCACGACGCGGAGCTCGTTCGGGTCGCGACGGGCGTCGACCTGAACGGCCTCGCGCTCGACGCGGCCGTCGGCACCCCGGTGGCGCCGCCGCGCCCGGAGCCGAGGGTCGGCGGCGCGGTGACACGGTTCCTCGTCGCGCCCGCAGGCGTCCTCGAGCGGGTGGACGTGCCGGACGACCTCGCGGGAGTCGAGCTCGTCCGCGTCTACCGCGAGGCCGGCGCCGTCCTGACACCGCTCCGCCGCGGCGCCGACCGGGCGGGGGCCGTGCTCGTGACCGGCGCGACGCGCGAGGAGGCCCTCGCGCGGGCGGACGCAGCGGCGGACCGCATACGCTTCGTCACCGCAGATGCAGGAAGTCTCCGCGAAGCGATCTGAGTTCCTCTCCTTCCAGCCGCCCGCGATCACCGAGGCCGAGGTCGAGGCGGTCGCCGAGACGCTCCGGTCCGGCTGGCTGACCACGGGGCCTCGGACGGCCGAGCTCGAGGCGCGGATGCGGGAGTACCTCGAGGCCGAGCACGTCCTCGCGGTCTCGTCGTGCACCGCCGCGCTCCACCTCTCGCTCGTCGCCCTCGGCGTCGGCCCCGGCGACGAGGTGATCACGACGTCCCTCACGTGGCCCGCGACGGCGAACGTGATCGTCCACGCGGGCGCCACGCCCGTCTTCGCGGACGTGCGCGAGGACACGCTCAACATCGACGCCGGCCACGCCGCCGCGCTCGTGACGGAGCGGACGAAGGCGATCGTCCCCGTCGACCTCTACGGGCAGCCCGCAGACCTCGACGAGCTGGCCGCGCTCGGGCTCCCACTCGTCGAGGACGCGGCGCACGCCGCCGAGTCGCGCTACCGCGGGCGCAAGATCGGCTCGATCTCGGACCTCACGTGCTTCTCGCTCTACGCGACGAAGAACATCGCCGCGGGCGAGGGCGGGCTCATCGCGACGAACCGCGACGATCTCGCGGCCGCGCTCGACGACCTGCGCGTCATGCGCCGCGGCCACGGCTCGCTGTACGACATCGCCGTCCCCGGGTACAAGGCGAACCTCAGCGACGTGCTGTCGTCGATCGCGCTGGTCCAGCTCGACAAGGTGGAGCACCACGCGGAGATCCGCCGCCGCCACGTCGCGATCTACGAGGAGGGAGTCGCCGACCTCGAGGGAGTCGTCCCCGTCGCGCGCGACCCGCGCGACGAGCACGCGAACCATCTGTTCGTCGTGCGTGTCACGTTCGCCGACCGCGACGAGGTGCAGCGCGCGCTCGCCGAGGAGAACATCGGCACCTCGATCCATTTCCTGCCCGTGCACCGGCTGAGCGCCTACCGCGGCCGGCTCGCCTCCCACCAGCCGCCGCTGCCGGTGACGGAGCGGGCGGGCGGCGAGGTGCTGTCGCTGCCGCTCTCCCCCGCGCACTCGGAGGACGACGTGCGCGACGCCGTCGCGGCGCTCCGGCGCGTGCACGAGCGGCTCGCGGGATGAAACGCCGGCTCCGCGTCGCCGCGACGCTCGTCGTCACGTCGCTCGCGGTCGCCTACATCCTCGCGAAGGTCGACGTCGGGCGCACCGCCCACATCATCGGCTCCGCGAGCTTCCCGTGGCTCGTGCTCTCGGGCGCGCTGACGGTCGTGACCGTGCCGCCGATGGCGTGGCGATGGCAGCGCCTCCTGGCGGTGCGCGGGGTCGACGAGTCGGTGCGGTGGCTGACGCGTGCCTACTTCGTCTCGTACGCGGTGGGACAGGTGCTCCCGACGTCCGTCGGCGGCGACGCGTCGCGGATCTTCGAGACGTCGCGCCGGCACCCCGGACGCATCACGCCGATCACGGGCTCGGTGCTGCTCGAGCGCTCGCTCGGCGGCGCCGTCACGCTCGTCCTCGCGGGCGTCGGGCTGCTGCTCGCGATCGGCCGGTACCCCATCGGCGGCTACCTGTGGGTCGAGCTCGTGTTCGTCGTCGGCACCGTCCTCGCCGCGTTCGTGTTCTTCTCGCGGTCGATGCGAAGGCGGCTCTCCTTTCTGCTCCCGTACGCCCGTCGCCTACGCGTGGAGACACCCGCACGCGCGATCTACGACGGCCTGCACGGCTACCGCAGCCATGCACGCACGCTGGGTCTCGTCGCCGTCGTGACCGCCTCCGCCCAGTTGCTGCGCGTGCTCGCGATCTACGCCTCGGGACGCGCCGTCGGCATCCACCTGTCGGTGCTGCCGTACGTCGTGCTCGGGCCGCTGCTCTTCCTCGTCATGCTCGTCCCGTTCACGGTGAACGGCATCGGCGTGCGCGAGGCGTTCTTCGTGAGCTTCCTCGGCAACCTCGCCGTCGACCACGACTCCGCCTTCGCCTGCGGCTTCCTGTTCTTCGTGATGACGATCCTGCTCGCGCTGCCCGGTGTCGCCGTCGTGCTCTGGGAGAACGTCTTCGGTCGCGGGCCTCTCGTCGATGCCACCGGCTGACGCGAGCGACGTCTCGGTCGTCGTCGTCACGTACAACGCACTGCCGTGGCTCGAGCAGTGCCTCGACTCGGTCCGCGGGCGCGACGTCGTCGTGGTCGACCACGGGTCGACCGACGGGACGCTCGAGCTCGTCCGCGAGCGCCACCCCGACGTCCGGATCGTCGAGCAGGAGAACAAGGGGATGGGCGGCGGCAACAACGCCGGGATGCGCGTCGCGCGCGGGCGGTACGTCCTCCTGCTCAACTCCGACGCCTGGGTCGTCGGCGACGCTCTCGACCGGCTCGTCGCGTACGCGGAGGCCCACCCGGAGGCGGCGGTCGTGGGCCCGAGGCTCCGGAACCTCGACGGGACGCTCCAGCGCTCGGTGCGGGCGGAGCCGACGCTCTGGCGCCTCGCGACGGAGTACCTGTTCATCCGGAAGCTCGCGCCGCGCACGAACCTGCTCAACCCGCTCTACGTCGGCGGCTTCGACCACGAGACGGCGGCCGAGGCCGACTGGCTCTACGGGCCCGCGCTCCTCGTCCGGCGCGAGGCGGTCGAGCAGGTCGGCGGGTTCGACGAGGACTTCTTCATGTTCAGCGAGGAGGTCGACTGGATGACGCGGTTCCGCCGCGCCGGGTGGAAGGTGCTCTTCTACCCCGCCGCGGAGGTCGTCCACGTCGGCGGCGCGACGCACGGCGGCCGCATGTACGTCGAGAACCTCCGCGGCCACCTCCGCTACCTCGCGAAGCACCGTGGCCCGAGGGAAGCGGAGCGCGCGCGCCGCCTCCTGCTCTGGTCGCTACGGCTTCGCGCGCTCGTGCTGCGACGCGACGTCTACCGCGAGGGCGTTCGCTTCCTCTCGTCCGGCGACGCCGCGACGCTGATCCGGTGACCGAGTACCTCCGGCTCGCCGTCGGCACGCTCCTCGTGCTGCTGCCGGGGCTCGCCCTCGGGCGGACGGTCTCCGAGGTGGTCGCGTGGGCGATGGGGGCGCTGTTCCTCGCCTGGTCGGTCGTCTTCACGGTGCACGGCGACGTCCGCCTCGCCGCCGCTGTGATGGCGGGGCTCACGATCGTGGCCCTGGCCGTGCGGCGCAGACTGGTGTCGGCGGGATCCGCGCGGGCCGGCACCGGCTGGGCGCTCGGCGTGGGCGTCGTCCTGGGCTGGCTCCTCTGGCACGTCGCGGGCGCGATCGTGGGCGACGGCCTCTTCCACGAGGGCCGGGTGCGGAAGCTCGTCGAGCTCGGTCATCTCCACCTGCGCACGGTCGACGAGTTCCGCGACGGCGGGCTCCACCCCGGCTATGCGTTCCCGCTCTGGCACTCGTTCGACGCGCTCGTCGCGTGGACGAGCGGGCTCGACCCGGCCGTCGTCCTCCGTCACGAGCCGTCGTTGCTCGCCCCGGTCGCTGTCGCCGTCGCGTACGAGGCCGGCGTCGCCGTGTTCCGCGCACGGGCCGCCGGCGTGACCGTCGCCCTCGCGCAGGTCGCCACGTTCTGCTTCGCGGCCGGTCACGGCGGCGGGTACGCGCAACTCGCGCAGCCCGGGACGGCCGCGCGCCAGATCCTCGTGCCCGCGGCGACGGCGCTCTTCTTCCGCCGGCGCTACGCCGAGACGGCGCTGGCGTTCGGGGCGCTCGCGCTCGTCCACTCGACGTACGCCGTGTTCCTCCTGATCCCGCTCGTCGTCCTCGTCGCGTGGGAGTGGCGGGCGTACCTCGCCGCTGCCGTTCCCGTGGGCGCCGTGCTCGTGTGGGTGCACCCCATCGTCGCGGAGACGCGCTCGCGGAACCCGTCGGACGTCGAGCGGGCGCGCGCGCTGAAGCAGTACGCGGACGAGCTCGTCGTCTCCGGGCCGCACCATTTTCGCCTCGCGCCCGAGGTCCTCGGCCGCAGCGGCGCCGTGGCGGTCGCCGCGCTCTTCCTGCTGCCGGTGACGGCGCTCGCGATCCGCCGGCGGTGGGCGCAGTTCGTGCTCGGCGGCTCGTTGCTCGTCCTCCTCCTGATGGAGGTGCCGTGGCTCTTCGTGCACTTCGCGGACGCGACGTCGCTGTCGCAGGCGCGCCGCGCGGCCGGGTTCGCTCCGCTCACGTTCGCGTTCGCCGGCGGGCTCGCGATCGTGGTGCGCCGGGCGTGGCTCGTTCCCGCCGGCCTCGTCGCCGGGATCGTGCTGCAGCACCTCTGGCCGGGCGACTTCTCGCCGGGCCTGCAGCACGGCGGCCCGGCGTTCGCGACCTGGTTCGCCCTCGTCGGCGGCGGTGCGGCCCTCGTGCTCGTGCTGATCGTGCGGCCGCGGCCCGTCCGCGAGCACCACGCGTTCGCCGCCCTCGCCGCTGCGCTGTTCGTCCTGCCGGTCGCCGTCCACGGGCTCCGCCTGTGGAGCCCCGTGGCGCCGGCGGATCCGGGTGCGCTCTCCGCACGGCTCGTTCACAACCTGCGAACACGGGTGCCCGAAGGTTCCATCGTGATCGCGCCCGTGAAGGTGAGCTACGAGGTCGCCGCCGTCGCGCCGCTCTACGTCGTCGCGGCGCCGGTCCCGCACGTCGCGAACACGACCGCGAACGACCCGTACGGACGCGCGAAGGCGGTGCGGCGTTGGCTCGCGACGGCCGACGCGGGGATCGCGCGACGCTACGGCGCGACCTGGCAGATCCGCGCGGGGCGCTTGAGTAGGGTTCCCGCGCGATGAGCGTCGCGGTGGTCACGGGGTCGTGCGGGTTGATCGGTTTCGAGACGTCGGTGCATTTCGGCGGCGAGCTGACGGTGGTGGGTGTCGACAACGACATGCGTGCGGCGTTCTTCGGCGAGGAGGCTTCGACCCGGGCGAGCCGGGAGCGGCTGGAGGCGACGCTGGGGGACGGCTACGAGCATCACGAGCTGGACATCCGCGACCGGCCCGGCGTGCTGGGGCTGTTCGAGCGCTACGGCGGCGAGATCTCGTTGGTCGTGCACACGGCGGCGCAGCCGTCGCACGACTGGGCGGCGCGCGAGCCGTTCACGGATTTCGACATCAACGCGGTCGGGACGCTCAACCTGCTGGAGGCGACGCGGCTGCATGCGCCGGAGGCGGTGTTCGTGTTCACCTCGACGAACAAGGTGTACGGCGACACGCCGAACCGGCTGCCGCTGCTGGAGCTCGAGACGCGGTGGGAGATCGAGCCTGGTCACCGCTACGAGCGCGGGATCGACGAGTCGATGTCGATCGACTCGACGCTGCACAGCCTGTTCGGGGCCTCGAAGGTCGCGGCGGACGTGCTTGTGCAGGAGTACGGCCGCTACTTCGGGTTGCGCACGGCCTGCTTCCGCGGCGGCACGCTGACGGGGCCGAACCATGCGGCGGCGGAGCTGCACGGGTTCCTCGCCTACGTCGTGCGGTGTGCGATGACGCGGACGCCGTACACGGTCTTCGGCTACAAGGGCAAGCAGGTGCGCGACGCGATCCACTCGAGCGACCTGATCGGCTGTTTCGACGCGTTCTACCGGCAGCCGCGGGTGGCGGAGGTCTACAACATCGGCGGCGGCCGGCACAGCAACGTCTCGGTGCTGGAGGCGATCGAGCTCGTGCAGGAGGTGACGGGCGAGGAGATGCGCTGGAGCTACCGTGACGAGGCGCGGGTCGGCGACCACATCTGGTGGATCAGCGACAACGGCCGCTTCGAGTCGCACTACCCCGCCTGGTCGCAGGCGTACGACGTCCGTGCGATCGCGGCGGAGCTCTACGAGCGAAACCGCGACCACTGGACGCCGTGAAGGCGCTGATCGTCAGCTTCTACTTCCCTCCGGCGGGCGGGGGAGGCGTCCAGCGCCCGCTGAAGCTCGCGACGCACCTGCCGGAGCTCGGCGTCGAGACCCACGTGCTCGCGCCCGACGACCCGCGCTGGATCCATCGCGACGACGAGCTCGCGCCGCCGACGCTCGCGTGGGTCCACCGCGCGCGCTACGTCGGCACCGCCGGGCGGAAGCCCGCCGAGGAGCTGCACGGGACGCAGGGCCTCGTGCGGCTCTCGCGGCAGGCGCAGCTCTTCGGTCGGCGGCTCCTCGTCCCCGACGAGAACGTCAGCTGGAACCTGACCGCGATCCCCGCCGCGATCCGGATCGTGCGCAGCGAAGGCATCGACGTCGTGTTGACGACGTCGCCGCCGTCGTCGGTCCACCTGATCGGAGCGGCCGTCAAGAAGGCGACTGGGGTCAGATGGGTCGCCGACCTGCGGGACAGCATCGTCGCGCACCCGCACCGGCGCGCCGAGCGGCTCGCCGTGCGCGCGAAGGAGCAGGGGGAGCACGCCGTCGCGAGGCTCGTCGCGCGGTCGGCCGACGCGATCACCTGCGTGTCCGACGCGATCGCCGAGGAGATGCGGGAACGCGAGCCCCACGGGCCCGTGTTCACGATCCCGAACGGCTCCGACTTCGACGACTTCGCCGGGCTCGAGACGCACCCCTCGGACCGGCTCCGGATCACGCACACCGGGTCCTTCTTCGGCAAGCGGGACCCGAGGCCGTTCCTCACGGCGCTGAAGCAGTCCGGTCTCGAGGACGTCGTCGTCCGCTTCCTCGGCGACTTCCGCGCCGCCGACCGCGAGTGGGCGGAGACGCTCGAGCTCGGCGATCGCCTCGAGCTGATCCCGTACGCGTCGCGACGGCGGTCGCTCGAGCTGCAGCGCGACTCCGAGGCGCTGCTCCTCCTGATTCCCGACGCCGGCGGGCGCGGGAAAGGGGTCCTCAGCGGGAAGGTGTTCGAGTACCTCGCGGCGGAGCGGCCGATCCTCGCCGTCGTGCCGCCGGACGGGGCCGCCGCCGACCTGCTCCGCGAGACGGGAGCGGGCATCGTCGTCGCTCCCGACGACATCCCCGGGATCGCTGCGGTGCTCATCGAGCTGCACTCCCGCTGGCGCGCGGGTGAGCTCGAGCCCGCCCGGCTCTCGGAGGAGTGGCGGCGCCGTGTGTCGCGCCGGGCCCGCTCCGAGGAGATCGTGCGGGTGCTCGAGCAGGTGACGGCGTGACGCGCGTCACGAGCTTCCTGTTCCTCGCGAGCGTCTTCTGCGTCACGTTCGAGAAGGTGCACTGGAACGTCGCGGGGACGGTGTCGCTCGCCGACGTGCTCGCGATCCTCTTCCTCGTCTCGTTCGTGACGGGGACGAAGCGCTGGCGCGTGCCGCGGACGACCGCGATCCTACTCGGGTTCTTCGCGTGCTTCCTGCTCGTCTACCTGCTCGGCTACTTCGACCTCTCGGACGCCGACGCGCTCGCGCAGTGGGCGAAGGGGATCACGAAGTGGCTCATCCACTTCGCGTTCCTCGCCGCGGCCGTCGTGTGGCTCGCGCGCCGCGGCCAGCGCTACTTCTGGCGCACGCTCGCGTGGTTCAGCGCCGGCATCGTCGTGAACGGCCTCTATGGCATCGCGCAGCTGCTCGACGCGCGCCGCGGAGGCAACCTCGACGCGACGCTCCTGTCGCCGATCACCGGTGGCGCGAGCCAGATCAACGTCTACGGCGCGATCAACGGCGCGAGCGTCTACCGGCCGAACGCCATGACCGGCGACCCGAACCACCTCGGGATCATGCTGATCGTGCCGCTCCTCGTCCTCACGCCGCTCTACCTGCGGCTCGAGAAGGGCCACCGCGTCCGCAAGTGGCTGATGCCGACGATCGGGTTCCTGCTCGTCGTCGAGGTGGCGACGCTCTCCCGGAGCGGCCTCCTCGGGCTCGGCGTCGGGGCTCTCGTGCTCGCGGTGCCGTACCGGCGCTACCTCCGCTCGCCCGCGCTGCTCGCGCCGGTCGGCGGCGCGCTGCTCGTCCTGCTCGGGATCTTCCTGTGGCGGCAGTCGTTCCTGACGACGGTGCTCAAGTCGCGCGTGCAGACGGGCGGCGGCTCCGAGAACGCGCACTTCCAGGTCTACTCGTTCGTGCCGCACGTGCTGCACAACGACCCGCTGTTCGGCCTCGGCCTCAACACGTTCTCGGTCTACTACGAGTTCGTCACCGGCAAGACGAACTGGGGCCCGCACAGCTACTACGTCGCGCTGCTCGTCGAGACCGGGCTGGTCGGCACGGCGCTCTTCCTCGTGTTCCTCGCGTGGGTGTTCCGGCGGCTCCACGCCGCGAGGGCGCTCGGTCGCCGTCTCGCCGCGGCACGCGACCCCCTCGCGGCGCGCGTGCGGCCGCTCGCGTGGGGCTGCACGGCCGCGCTGACCGGGACGCTCGCGGCGAACGCGTTCTACCTGACGATGCAGTTCTACTACTTCTACGCGTTCGTGGCGCTCGCGCTCGCGGTCCCGGTCGTCTTCGCCGCGCGCGAATGAAGGTCGTCGTCCTGACGACGTCGTATCCGTCGCCGGAGCACCCGGTCGCGGGGACGTTCGTCGCGTCGGCGGTCGAGGCGGCGCGCGAGGCGGGAGTCGAGGTCGAGGTCGTCTCGCCGGCGTCGTTCCCGCACTTCGGCGTCGCGCTCGGATCGGGGATCGCGCAGAACCTGCGCGCGCGGCCGTGGAAGGCGCTCGCGGTCCCCGCGTTCCTCGCCGCGTTTGCCTGCGCGGCGCGCCGCGCCGCCGCCGACGCCGACCTCGTCCATGCGCACTGGATCCCGTCGGCGCTCGCCGCGCGTGCCACCGGCAAGCCGTACGTGCTGCAGGTGTGGGGAACCGACGTCGCTCTCGCGCGCCGCGCGCCGGCGCTCGTCCGCCCGCTCGTGGGCCGGGCGCGACTCGTGGTCGCCGCGTCGGCATTCCTCGCCGAGGAGGCGCGCGCGCTCGGCGCGCGCGAGGTGGCGGTGGTGCCGACGCCGGTACACGTGCCGGC
>DASWRL010000036.1:0-25473 GCA_036403195.1 Gaiellaceae bacterium | reverse complement strand
CGAGACGATCCGCCGGCTGCTCGCGCCCGTGCTCGAAGGACGCCGACTGCAGCGCGTCGCGATCTCCGATCCGCGGCTGACCCGTCCACTCGACCCGCTCGGCGTCGCTCACCGGCTCGAGGGGGAGCAAGTCGAGCGCCTCGACCGTCGTGGCAAGTATCTCGTCGTTCGATTGTCGTCGGGCCGGGCTCTGGTGATCCACCTCCGGATGACGGGGTCGCTGCGCGCGGCCGGTGCTGAAGGCCTCGAGGACGACGCACACCGGCGCGCTGTTGTCAGGTTAGATAACGGATCAGACGTCGCGTACCGTGATGTCCGGCGGTTCGGCACGTGGCTGCTGCTCGAGCCGGAGGAGGTGGAGGCGTACGTCGACGCCCGCGTCGGGCGCGAGCCGCTGGCCGAGGCCTACCGGGCGAAGCACCTCGGCGAGCGCCTCGCCGGCCGGCGGGCGCCGGTGAAGGCGGCGCTGCTCGACCAGCGGACGGTCGCGGGCGTCGGGAACATCTACGCGGACGAGGCGCTCTGGCGCGCCCGCATCCACCCGCAGACGCCCGCGGAGGCCCTCGGCCCGGAGGAGGTGAAGGCGCTCCACCGCGCCGTGCGCGACGCGCTCCGCGCGGGGATCCGGCGGCAGGGCTCGACGCTCCGCGACTACCGGCTGCCGGACGGGAGCGACGGCGGCGCCCAGCACGAGTTCAGGGTCTACGGCCGCGGCGGCGAGCCGTGCGACCGCTGCGGGACGCCGATCGACAAGATCCGCGTCGCCGGGCGGGGGACGTGGTACTGCCCCGCGTGCCAGCGGCGCGTGGACGGCTACGCCGCGAGCAGGCCCGCGAGCCGGCCCTCGCGGTCGAGGCGCCAGAGCTCCGTGTAGCCGCCGATCGGCCGGTCGTCGATGACGATCTGCGGGACGGTCCAGCCGCCCGTCAGCTCGTTGAGCCGTCCGCGGAAGCCGGGGTCGTCGCCGAGGTCCACCTCGTCGTAGTCGAGGCCGCGCGCGTCGAGGAGCGCCTTCGCGCGGACGCAGTACCCGCACCACGGTGTCGTATACATCCTGATTCGTGTCACTACCCGTTACAACGAATAGACGCCCGGCGGGATTCCGGGGGCGCCCCCTCTAGACTCGGCACGGATGGCCGGGCGCACCTACAAGACGGAGGCGATCGTCCTCCGCTCGCTGCGGTTCGGCGAGGCCGACCGCATCCTGCACCTGTACACCGCGCACCGCGGCCGCATCGGGGCGATCGCGAAGGGCGTCCGGAAGACGAAGTCGCGGTTCGGCGCGCGGCTCGAGCCGCTCTCGCACGTCGAGCTCCTGCTGCACGAGGGTGCGGGCGAGCTCCAGACGATCACGGGCGTCGAGCTCCTGCGCTCGCACCGCGCGGCGCGGGAGGATCCCTACCGCCTCAACGTCGGCCTCGTGGGGGCCGAGGCAATGCTGCGGCTGTTCGGCGAGCCGGAGGCGAACGAGCGCGCGTTCACCGCGCTCGCGCGGTTCCTCGACCTGCTCGACGAGTCGCCGGTGCTCGAGAGCCGCCCCGCGATCGACCCGCTGGCGCTCGGCTTCCAGCTGAAGCTCCTCTGGGTCGCGGGGTACCTGCCGCACCTCACGAGCTGCGTCGAATGCGGTGCGGCGGACGGCATCACCGGGTTCTCCGCCCGCGCGGGCGGAGCCGTCTGCGGGGCGCACGCCGCAGGAGCGCTGAGGCTGTCGCCCGAAGGGCTCGACGGAAGCGAGCGGCTGCTCGCGACGCCGCTCGCCGACGCGCACGCCGCCGGCCTCTCCGAGCGCGCCCGGCGCGACGCGCTCGCCGTCGTCACCTCGTCGTACGAGGAGCACGGAGGGTTCCGCCTCAGGACGCTGTCGGCGTGAGGCGCGCGCTCGACGCCGGGCTCGAGCTCGACGACGACCGCGCGCGGCTCGACCGCGCGGAGATCCACCGGTTCCTGAGCGAGGAGAGCTACTGGGCGAAGGGCCGCGCCCGAGACGTGCAGGACGCGCTGATCGACGAGTCCGCGCGCGTCGTCGGCCTCTACGACGGCGCCCGCCTCGTCGGCTTCTGCCGCGCTGCAACCGACGGTGTCTCGTTCGCCTACCTGGCCGACGTGTACGTGCTCGCCGAGTACCGAGGGCGCGGGCTCGGCGAGGCGCTCGTGCGCGAGATGGTCGAGAACGGGCCGCTCACGCACCTCAAGTGGCTGCTCCACACGACCGACATGCACGCGCTCTACCGGAAGCTCGGCTTCGACACGCCGAGCGTGAAGGTGATGGAGCGCGTGCCGCCCGCATGACGGCGGCTACGCCTCGAGGCGCTCGACGAGCCAGGCGAGCGAGAGCGGGTAGCGGCTGCTCATGCCGCCGTGCCCGCCCTCGACGAGCTCGAATCGGAGACGGTCTTCCGGCAGGCCCGCGCAGAGCAGGGCGTCCCGCAGCGCGGTCGCGCCGAGGTCGAGGAAGTACTCGTCGCTCCGCCCGGCGTCGAGCCAGACGCCGCGGAGGGCGCGCACCGCCTCGGCTCGCGTCGCCGCGATCCGCACCGGGTCGTACGCGAGCCACCTCCGGAACGCGTCGTCGCGCACGCGGCCGAGCGCGTCGAACGGGAGCGTCCCGTCGCCGAAGGCGGCGGCGGCCGCCGCCAGCTCGACGAGCAGCGCGTCGCCCTGCGACCGCAGTCCGCCGAACGACGACCAGAACGCGTCGATCGACCCGTCGAACCGCTCGCGCAGCTCGCGCGCGGCGGGCGCGAACCCGTGCGCGAGCGTCACCTCGAAGAGCGCGTCGGGTGCGTGCGCCGCGACCGCCGAGAACAGGTCGGGCCGCTCGAGGGCGTTCACGACCGCCCCGTAGCCGCCCGACGACTTGCCCTGTAGGCCGCGAAGCCCGTTCGTCGGGTACGCGTCGTCGACGAACGGCACGACCTCGTCGCGGAGGTACGCGCCGACGTCGCCGATCCACTGGCCGCCGCCGACGTCCGTCCAGCCGTCGACGAGCGCGACCACGGCGCGGGGCTCCGTCGCCTCGATCTCCTCCGGGTACGAGCGGACGAACGGGTCGACGTTGAACCACGACCGGGCGGAGCGCATGTGGGCGTGCAGGACGTACACGGTCGGGTACGCGCGCGACACGTCGCGCGGAGCCCACACGAAGAGCGGGCGTCCGCCGACGGTGTGGTCGTCCCAGCTCACCCGAGGCGGTCGAGGAGCAGCCGCGACGCCCCCTCGAGCGGGATCCTCACCTGCTCGAGCGTGTCGCGGTCGCGAAGCGTGACCGTGCCGTCGGCGAGGGTCTCCTCGTCGATCGTGAGCGCCCACGGCGTGCCGATCTCGTCCTGGCGGCGGTAGCGCTTGCCGATCGCGGCGGCGTCGTCGTACTCCGCCGACATCGCCTTGCGCAGCTCCTCGTACAGCGGACGCGCCTTCTCGACCATCGCGGCGTCCCTGCCGATGAGCGGCAGCACGGCCACCTTCACCGGCGCGACGCGCGGGTGCAGCCGGAGAAGCGTGCGCGGCCTGCCGGCGACCTCCTCCTCGTCGTACGCGTCGCAGAGGAGCGCGAGCATGGTGCGGTCGACGCCGCCGGCCGGCTCCACCACGTGCGGGGTGTAGCGCTCGTCGTGGCCGACCCACTCGAGCGTCGTCCCCGAGGCGTTCGAGTGCTGCGTCAGGTCGTAGTCGCCGCGGTGCGCGACTCCCTCGAGCTCGGACCACCCGATCGGGTAGAGGTACTCGATGTCGCTCGTCGCCGTCGAGTAGAAGACGAGCTCCTCCGGCGGATGGGGCCGGACGCGCAGGCGCTCCTCGGTCAGCCCGAGCCGCAGGTACCAGCGCCTCCGCTCCTCGATCCAGTACTCGTGCCACTCGGCCGCCTCGGCCGGTGGGACGAAGAACTCCATCTCCATCTGCTCGAACTCCCGGAGCCGGAAGATGAAGTTGCCCGGCGTGATCTCGTTGCGAAAGCTCTTCCCGATCTGCGCGATGCCGAACGGCGGCTTCACGCGCATCGACGACGTCACGTTCTTGAAGTTGACGAAGATGCCCTGCGCCGTCTCGGGGCGGAGGTATGCGATCGACGCGGCGTCGCGGAGCGCGCCGACGTGCGTGTCGAACATGAGGTTGAACTCACGCGCCTCCGTCAGGTCGCACTGCGCGTCCTCGCCGGGGTGCTTGGACGGGCGCCTGCCGCAGCGCGCGTTCTCGAGGTCGTCGGCGCGGAAGCGGAGCTTGCACGTGCGGCAGTCGACCATCGGGTCCGAGAAGCCGCCCACGTGGCCGGACGTCTCCCACACGCGCGGGTTGAGGATGATCGCGGAGTCGAGCGCCACGACGTCGTCGCGCTCGTGCACCATCGCGCGCCACCACTCGTTCTTGATGTTCTGGCGGAGCAGCACGCCGTAGTGCCCGAAGTCGTACGACGAGCCGAGACCGCCGTAGATGTCGGACGACGGGTACACGAACGCTCGCCGGCGGCAGAGCGCCGCGACCTTCTCGACCGTGACGACGTCCGAGGCCACCGCCTCGAACCTACCTATTCGTCCTGCTCCCCGTCCCAGTACGGCACGTGTTGGATGCGGCCGATCACGCCGAGGCCGCGGAACGACACCTTGTTCGAGCGCGGGTAGAAGCACATGTCGTTCGGCTTCCGCGTCCCGTAGATCAGCATCGCGCACCCGTCGTCGCCGGCGCGGAACCAGTGCGAGACGCCGCTCCCGGCCGGGCGCGCGACGACGTGGCCGGCGCGGAGCGCGTGCTCCTCGCGCTCCGCCCCGCGCTCCTCGCGGAGCGGCGACGGCCAGAGGTGCAGCGTCGCCGACCCCTCGAGGATGACGAAGATCTCCTCCTCCTCGGAGTGGCAGTGGGGGACGGCGCCCGTCTTGCCGGGGCTCAGCCGCTCCCAATGGAACCCGGCGAGCTCGGAGCGCTCGCGGGTGGCGAGCGGCGCGGTGACGGCCTGGTCGCCCCACTGCTCGTGCTCGACCTCGTCGCGGTTGACGATGTTCGCCGGCCGGGGCTTCGGCTCGCCCACCTCGAGCGGCGCCGACGCCGCCTCCGCGTCCCACGGGTCGTCGTCGCGGCCCTCGACCCACGGCCACCCGACGCGGACCGCCCTCGAGCGCGGGAGCCACGCGATCTCCGTCCGGTGGCGCGTCCCGTAGACGAGCAGGTCGAGGCCGTCGGGGCCGGCGACGAACGTGTGCTCGAAGTGGTCGGCGACGTGGATCACGCAGTCGCCGGCGCGCACCTCGTGCACGTCGCCGTCCTGCCACGCGAGGCCGGAGCCGCCGAGCACGTAGTAGATCTCCTCGGACGCACGGTGGGAATGGGGCGGCGTCGGTAGCCGCCCGGGAGCGACACGGATCCGGTTCAGGCCGACGTCGACCGTGCCGGCGGCGCGGCCGAGCGACTGCCACACGGCGTCCATCTCGCCCTTCGCCGCGTGCCGTTCCTCGACCTCGTCCCAGTGCGCGACCCCCATGGCGGTGAGCCTACTGGCTGAGCGACCAGCTGAACCGCGTGCGCGTCTCGGCGGGCGCGAGGCCGCTCGGTCGCAGCCCGCCGTGCACGAGAAGGACCGGGAACGGCGCACGGAGGAGCGCTGCGCGCGTCGCGTCGAGCGCGCCGCGCGGCAGCGACGCGACGACCGCGGCGCCGCTGATCTCGCCGGGGCCGGGCGCCACGAGCGCCGTCTCGACGGGGACGCGGGCGAACCGCTGGAGCGCGAGTGACGCGGCGGCGAGCGAGCGGCTCGCGTCGCGCCGGCCCGGCGCTGCCTCGACGCCCACGAGGCGCAGCGTCGTGCCGTGGCCGCGCGCGAGCCACGCGCCGAGCTCGAGCGCCGGCCACTCGTCGCGCGCGCCCCCGAACGGCACCGTCACGGGGCCGTCCGCGAGCCCGTCGACGCCGTTCGCGAGCGCCACGTCGCACGGCGCGGAGACGAGCAGCCGGTCGGGGGCGTCGGCGACGACGAGAAGCTCGGTCTCCTGCTCGGTCGCGAGACGCAGCGTGTCGGTGACCGGGTCGC
This sequence comes from Gaiellaceae bacterium, assembly GCA_036403195.1. Classification (GTDB taxonomy): domain Bacteria; phylum Actinomycetota; class Thermoleophilia; order Gaiellales; family Gaiellaceae; genus PALSA-600. The sequence continues at coordinate 19,454 of DASWRL010000036.1, read as the reverse complement.
CGCTCGTGAAGGCGGCTGTCCGCGCGTCGAGCCGCGCGAGGCGCCGGTGCGCGTCCGGGAGCCCGGCGGCGCCTGCCACCAGCTCGACGACGACGAGCTCGCGGTCGAGGCGGCCGAGAAGGGCAGTCGGCGCGACGCCGACGCATACGATCACGCCGCGCGGCGGCGCGGGCGTGCCCGCGAGTCGCGCGTCCTGCCGGAGGATCGCCCGCTGGAGCTCCTGCAGCTCGGGCCCCGGCTCGATCCCGAGCTCCGCGACGAGCAGCTCGCGGCCGTCGCGGTAGGCCGCCAGCGCCTCCGCCTGCCGGCCCGCGCGGTAGAGCGCCCGCATGAGCTGCGCGCGGAGCCGCTCGCGCAGCGGCTCGCGGGCCACGAGCTCGCGCAGCTCCGCGACGAGCGCCTCGCCCTCGCCGAGCTCGAGCTGCGCGTCGAGGCGCAGCGAGAGCGCCTCGACGTGGAGCTCGGCGAGGCGCAGCGCCGCCGCGGCGGCGAAGGGCTCCCGGATCTCCGCGAGCGGCTCGCCGCGCCACAGCGCGAGGGCGTCCCGGAGGAGCCGCACGCGCGTGGCGGGGTCGCGCTCGGCGCGTGCGCGCGCGACGAGCTGCTCGAACGCCTCGAGGTCCGTCTCCGCACGGAGGACGTACCCGCCGCCGCGCGTCTCTATCGCCTGGCGGCCGAGCGCCTTCCGCAGGGCCGACACGTGCGCCTGCAGCACCTTCGGCGCGCTCGGCGGCGCCGGCTCTCCCCACAGCGCCTCGACGAGCGCGTCGACGCGGACGACGCGCCCTCGCTCGAGCGCGAGGCGCGCGAGCAGCGCGCGCGGCTTCCCGCGGCCGACGTCGGCGGGTGCGTCGAACGGCCCGAGCAGAGCGATCACGCTGCGATGATCGCGCGATGCGCGTCGGGGAGTACGACCTGCTCGAGGTGGTCGGCGAGGGCGCGACCGGCGTCGTGTACCGCGCGGCCGGCGGCGTCGCGGTGAAGGTGCTCCGGGCGGCCGACCCGGTCGCCGTCGAGCGCTTCCGCCGCGAGGCGCGGATCGCGAGCTCGCTCGCGTCGCGGCACCTCGTCCCGGTCGTCGACGTCGGCGACGACCACGTCGTGATGCCGTTCTTCCCGCGGGGCTCGCTCGCGCAGGCCCTGCCGCTCGCGGTGCCGGACGTGGTGCGTGTCGCCGCGGAGATCGCGGACGGGCTCGACGCGCTGCACGCCGCCGGGATCGTCCACCGCGATGTCAAGCCGTCGAACGTGCTGCTCGGGGACGACGGCGCCGCGCTCGCCGACTTCGGGCTCGCCCGCGGCGCGGACTCGACGCAGCTCACGCGCGACGGCCAGCTCGTCGGGACGGCGCACTACCTCGCGCCCGAGCTGATCGAGGGCGCCGCCGCGACCGCTGCGAGCGACGTCTACGCGTTCGCGTGCCTCCTCTACGAGGCCGCGACGGGCGCTCCGCCGTTCGCCGGGCGCGCCGACGCCGAGATCGGCTACGCGCACCTCGTCGAGGAGCCGCCGCGCGAGGCCCTTCCCGACGCCCTGGCCGAGGGCATCCTCCTCGGCCTCGAGAAGGAGCCCGGCAGGCGCCCGACGACCGCTACGGCGCTCGCCCGGATGCTCCACCTCGGGAGCAGCGCTCCGCCTGGGCGATCCGCGGGCGGATGAGCGGCCGCTGCTCCGGCGCCTCGATACGGAGCGCTTTCCGCAGCAGCGGCAGCGCCTCGGCGCAGCGTCCCACCTCGAGGGACGCGAGGCCGAGGTTGAACGTCGCGTAGCCGTACGTCGCGGTGCTCTTCGGGCTGTAGCGGACGGCGCGGCGCGCGAACGGGATCGCGCGCGCGTACTCCTTCGCGGTGATCAGGAAGTACGCCGCGTCGTTCAGCGTGCGCCCGTCTGTGCTCTTCAGGACGAGCGTGTCGAGCGCCACCGGCGACCGCGGCTGCTTCGCGCGCTCCACCACCGTCGTCACGCGGGGCGCGGGATCGTTGCGCAGCCCGAGCACGAGCGCGGCCGCGATCGCGGCGCCGGCGGCGACCGCGCCCGCGAGGACCGCGAGCGAGAGCACGAGCCGGCGCGGATGCACGTGCCGCTGCGTCACCGCGGCGCGCAGGTCGGCGACGAGCTCGCCGCAGGACGCGTACCGGTCGAGCGGCGACTTCGCGAGCGCCTTCGCGAGCACCGGCTCGAGGGCGGGCGGGAGGTCGGGCGCCGCCTTCGAGAGCCGGGGCGGCGCAGCGTGCAGGTGCGCGTTCAGCGTCGCCACGTCAGACGAGCGGCCGAACGGCGACGTCCCGACCACGCATTCGTAGAAGACGCACGCGAGCGCGTACACGTCCGCGCGCGCGTCGACCTCGCGGCCCTCGATCTGCTCGGGAGCGCAGTAGTCGATCGTGCCGACGAAGCCGCCGGTGCGCGTGCGCCCTCCCGACGCCAGCTCCTTCACAACGCCGAAGTCCGAGAGGAACGCGCGGTCGCCGGGCCCGACGAGGATGTTCGCGGGCTTCACGTCGCGGTGCACGAGCCCGCGCGCATGGGCGGCGTCGAGAGCGGAGGCGACCTGCGCCACGATGCGCAGCGCCCGCCTCAGCGGCAGCCGGCCCTCCTGGACGAGGAGCGCCTTGAGGTCGCTGCCTGCGATGTGCTGCATGGCGATGTAGAGGACGTCCCCGGCCTCGCCGGCGTCGTACACGGGGACGATGCTCGGGTGGTCGAGCGACGCCGCGAGCCGCGACTCGCGGAGGAAGCGGTCGCGGAAGTCCGACTCCCCGAGCGCCGGGGTCAGCAGCTTCAGCGCCGCGGAGCGGCCGAGGCGCACGTGCTCCGCGCGGTAGACGACGCTCGTCCCGCCTTCGCCGATCGGCTCGACGATCCGGTAGCCGCCGACCTCCGTGTCGATCCGACGGTCGGGCATCCGCTCGAGTTCTACAACGATCACTCGCGGACTGCGAACGTCGCGCTGACGACGGCGGTGACGTCCTTGAGGCGCGAGGACGTGTCGTTCACCCCGTAGTCGCTGACCTCGGTCGAGTTCCGCGGCGTGATCTGGTAGACGCCGAGCGAGCTCGCCCGCATCCCGCCGAGCTTCCCGCCGAGGCCGCCGACGATGATTCCCGCGCGGCGGCGCGCCTCGGCGGTCGCCGCCGTCAACGCGTCGAGCTTCGCGGCCTCGAGGTTGGTCGAGACGTAGGCGAGCGGCTCCGCCGCGACGTCCACGCCGCGCTCGAGCAGCGTGCCGAGGCGCGTCGCCGCGCGCTCGACGACGTCGATGCGGCGGGTCGAGACGTCGAATCCCTGCCTGACCGCGTACGTCGTGCGCGTGTGCTTCTTGTCGATCCGCGTCACCTCGACGTCCGACTGCACGACCTGCGCCGAGATCGACCCCCGGTCGATGCCCGCGGCGCGGAGGAACGCCGCGAGCGCCGTGGCCGCGGCGTGCGCGCGGCGCGCCGCGGCGACCGGCGTCGGCGCCTTCCCCTCCACCGACAGGTCCCATTGCACGAGGTCGGCTGCGATCGGCTTCTTCGCCGACCCGGTGATCGTGATCGTGTCGTGCGCGTGCTTCGCGTCGTGGATCGTCGCGGTGAAGAGGTGCGCGATCCAGACGGCTGCGAGCGCGTGCGCGAGGAGGCCGAGGAAGAGCTCGGGAAAGGCGCGGCCGCGGATCACGACGCGACCATGCCGCGGCCCGGTTCAGGATCGGTTCAGCTCCGGTAGCGGCGGAGCACCCTCGGTGGGAGCGCGTCGAGCCAGTCCGCGAGGGCCGCGTACGTCGTGCAGCGGACGTCGCGCAGCCGGCACGCCCGGAGCAGGAACCGCACGAGCGCGTGGTCGTACGCCCAGCTCTCCCAGGTCTCGAAGTGGAAGCCGAGCGAGAGCGGGGCGCGCGAGCCGCGGTAGCCGGCGAGGAACGCGTTCCAGAGCGTGCGGTACGTCTCCGACTCGATCCGGGCAGGAGCCTCGCCCACCTGGTTCGCCATCAGGTTGTAGTCCATCCCGACGACCCGGAAGGTGTGGCCGACGAACGGCAGCTCGAGCAGCGGGAAGCTCCAGATGCCGTCGCGCCGCGACGGCCACGTGCCGAGCCGCGCCTGCGCGCTCGCGTCGTAGCGGAAGCCGTCGCGCGCGAGCACCGGGTAGAGCACGCGCCGGTCTCCCTCGAGGCACGGCGTCCGGCCGCCCACCACCTCGCGGGCGCCGAACGGCAGGCGCGGCGATCCCGACGTGAGGAGGGCGTCGAACTCGGCTAGCTCGCGGCGCCAGTCCGCCGCCGACCAGGTGGCGACCCCGCCCGGGCCGCAGAAGTGGCCGTTGTAGTGCGTGCCGATCTCGTTGCCGTCGCGGTAGGCGAGCGCGAGCTGGCGCCGCATCGCCGCGATCCACCCGGCGTCGGGCGCGAAGCCGATCGCCGAGTCGCCGCGCGGGAGGCCGGGCGGCTTGTACCGGTCGCGGTGCGCCCAGTCGAGGAGGTAGACGCCGCTCACGAAGAACGTGAACCGCGCCGTCGCCTCCTCCGCCACGCGCCGCCAGTATCCGAGGAGCCGCGCGCCGCCCGACCCGTCGAACGAGACGACGACGAACTGCGGCGGCCGCCGCGGGAACCGCCGCCGCACGTGGTGGACGGCATGAGGGCGCGGTGGTGCGGCGCCGTCCGGAGCGCGGTGCGGCCGTGCGGCGCCCACCGCTCCCGCGAGGAGCACGAGGACGCAGAGCGCGTGGAGCGGGCGCACGACGCGATCGTCGACGGAGCAGCTTCCGACCCGGTGGGCGGCGCGGTTCAGGCCGCACTACGCTCTCGCCGTGACCCCCGTCGAGCTCCACATCATCTCCGACGCGACCGGCGAGACGGCGCAGCGCCTCGTGCAGGCCCTCGAGGCGCAGTTCCCCGAGCAGGAGTTCGTCGAGATCCGGCACCCGCGGGTCGAGACGGTCGCCGACCTCCAGCTCGCCGTGAACCGGATGAAGGGGCGGCCGGCGGTCGTCGTCTACACGCTCGTCGAGCCGGAGCTGCGCGAGACCATGCGCGCGCTCTGCAGGAAGGCGAAGCTCCACTACTGCGACCTCCTGGGCCACCCGATCGACGCCGTCGCGAAGGTCTCGGGGCAGGCGGCGAAGATGAAGCCGAACGCGCGGCCGCCGCTGAACGACGCCTACTTCCGGCGCATGTCGGCGATCGAGTTCGCGGTCAAGTACGACGACGGCGTGGGGGCGGGGCTGCGCGACGCCGACATCGTCCTCGTCGGGGTGTCGCGGACGTCGAAGACGCCGCTCTCGATCTACCTCGGCTACCTGGGCTACAAGACCGCGAATGTGCCGCTCGTGAAGGGGATCGACCCGCCGCCCGAGCTGTTCACGATCGACCAGGCGAAGGTCGTCGGCCTGACGATCGACGCGCAGCGGCTGTCGGAGATCCGCGGCGAGCGGATCCGCTGGATGCGCGGCGACCGGAAGTACGCCGACCTCGCGGAGATCTACGACGAGCTCGAGCACGCGAAGCGCGTCCAGCGCCGGCTCGGGTGCCCGGTGATCGAGGTGAGCGAGCTCTCGATCGAGGAGATCTCGCACCGCATCATCCGCGTCGTCGAGCAGCGCCACGACGCCGCTCGGGCAGCCTCCGTGTGAAGCCGAAGCCGCCGGTCCCGGCGTGGCGCTGGGGGACGTGGTACGCGCTCCTCGGCACGGCGCTCGTCGTCTTCTACGGGCTCTTCACGCCGGTCTGGTTCGGGCTGCGCGCGCTCGCGTGGGTGGCGGAGTTCCGCTCGCGCCGGCGTTCAGCACGCGGGTGAGCAGGGGAAAACCCCGATGCGCGGGGAGCGGTAACGCGCTCTTCTCGGTGTGTGAGGGATAGATTCCGGCTCCACATGGCGAACACCTACGTCTACGACTTCGACGAGCCCGCTCCCGGCGGGCGCGAGCTCCTCGGCGGGAAGGGGATCGGCCTCGCCGAGATGACGCAGATGGGCGTCCCCGTCCCCGCGGGGTTCACGATCACGACCGACGCGTGCCGCGCCTACCTGTCGGAGGGCGACCTTCCGGACGGCCTCGACGAGGAGGTCGACGAGCATGTCCGGCGTCTCGAGGAGGCGGCCGGGAAGCGGTTCGGGTCGAGCGACGACCCGCTGCTCGTGTCGGTCCGCTCCGGCGCCGCGATCTCGATGCCGGGGATGATGGACACGATCCTGAACCTCGGCCTCGACGACGCCGCCGCCGAGGGCCTCGGCGCGCGGACGGGCAACCCGCGCTTTGCGTACGACTCGTATCGCCGGCTCATCCAGATGTTCGGCGAGGTCGTCGACGGGATCGACCCGGGGCGCTTCGAGTCGGCGCTGACGCGCCTCAAGGAGGCGCGCGGCGTCGACCACGACCCCGACCTGACGGCCGACGACCTGCGGGAGCTCGTCGGGACGTTCAAGCAGATCTACCGCGAGGAGACCGGGGGCGAGTTCGCGGGAGACGCGCGCGAGCAGCTCCTTCGCGCGGTTCGCGCCGTGTTCGAGTCGTGGAACACGCCGCGCGCGCAGGTGTACCGACGCGCCAACGACATCCCCGACGACATCGGCACCGCGGTCAACGTGGTCCAGATGGTGTTCGGGAACAAGGGCGATCGCTCCGGGACCGGCGTCGCGTTCACGCGCGACCCGTCGACGGGCGCGAGCGGGCTCTGGGGCGAGTTCCTCGCGAACGCGCAGGGCGAGGACGTCGTCGCCGGCATCAGGACGCCGCAGCCGCTCGAGGCGATGCGCGAGTCGCTGCCGCACGCGTTCGAGCAGCTGACGGAGACGATGCGCCGGCTCGAGGGGCACTACCGGGACATGCAGGACATCGAGTTCACCGTCGAGGACGAGGAGCTCTACCTGCTGCAGACGCGCGCTGCGAAGCGCACCGCGGCGGCCGCGTTGAAGGCGGCGACGGCGATGGTCGACGAGGGGCTGATCTCGCACGAGGAGGCGGTGAACCGCATCGACCCGGGGCAGCTCGACCAGCTGCTGCACCCGATGATCGACCAGTCGGCGCGGCTCGAGATCGTCGCGAAGGGCCTGAACGCCTCACCCGGCGCCGCGAGCGGCGGCATCGTGTTCGACGCCGACACCGCGGTCGAGCGCGCGAAGGCGGGGCCGGTCCTCCTCGTCCGCTGGGAGACGACGCCCGACGACATCCACGGGATGATCGCCGCGCAGGGCATCCTGACGGTGCACGGCGGGATGACGTCGCACGCGGCGGTCGTCGCGCGCGGCATGGGCAAGCCGTGCGTCGCGGGGTGCGAAGGGCTCGCGATCGCTGACGGCGAAGCGCGGCTCGGCGAGCACGTCCTCCACGAGGGCGACGTGATCACGATCGACGGCGGGACCGGCAACGTGTACGTCGGGGAGGTCCCGCTCGTCCCGCCGCAGCTGAACGAGGACTTCGAGACGATCCTCGGCTGGGCCGACGACTTCCGGCGGCTGCGCGTTCGCGCCAACGCCGACACGCCCGACGACGCAGCGCGTGCGCGCGCCTTCGGCGCCGAGGGGATCGGCCTGACGCGGACCGAGCACATGTTCTTCGGCGACGAGCGCCTGCCGGTGATGCAGGAGATGATCCTGGCCGACACGGAGGCTGGGCGGCGGGCGGCGCTCGACCGGCTGCTTCCGTTCCAGCAGTCCGACTTCGAGGGGATCTTCGAGGCGATGGCGGGCCTGCCGGTGACGATCCGCCTCCTCGACCCGCCGTTGCACGAGTTCCTGCCCGCCGACGACCAGGCGACCGACGACCGGATGCGCGCGCGGATCCGCGCGCTGCACGAGTCGAACCCGATGCTCGGCACCCGCGGGTGCCGCCTGGGCCTGCAGTACCCGGAGATCTACGAGATGCAGATCCGCGCGATCGCGCGCGCCGCGCAGGCCGTGCAGGACCGCACCGGTGACGCGCCCCTCGTCGAGGTCATGCACCCGCTCGTCGGGTTCCGGGAGGAGCTGGCGCGGCTCCGCGAGCTGACGGAGGCGGTCTGGGCCGAGGAGGCGCCGGGCGTCGAGCGTCTGATCGGCACGATGATCGAGGTGCCGCGTGCGGCGCTCCGCGCCGACGAGATCTCCGAGGTCGCCGACTTCTTCTCGTTCGGCACGAACGACCTGACGCAGACGACGCTCGCGTTCTCGCGGGACGACGCGGAGGGGAAGTTCCTCACCTACTACCTGCAGGACGGGATCCTCGAGCGGAACCCGTTCGAGTCGATCGACGTCGACGGCGTCGGCGACCTGATGCGCATCGCGGTGGAACGCGGCCGCGGTGCGAAGCCGGGGATCAAGCTCGGGATCTGCGGCGAGCACGGAGGCGAGGCGCGGTCGATCGCCTTCTGCCACGGCATCGGCCTCGACTACGTCAGCTGCTCGCCGTTCCGGGTGCCGCTCGCGCGGCTCGCGGCGGCCCAGGCCGCGCTCAGGGAGTCCGGCACCGGGTCGTACGTCGCGGCCGGCGGCTGATCACTGGTAGCCGCGGACCTTCGCGTACGCGACGACGACGCTCGCGACGACGACGCCCGCCGCGGCCGCCGCGCTGTAGGCGAGTGACCGCCGGAACTGCAGCATCAGCGACATCAGCAGCATGCCGCCGACGAGCCCGCCGACGTGGCCGCCGACGGAGATGTAGCTCGAGAACGCGAAGGTGATCACGAGGTTGAGCACGATGAGGCCGGCGATCTGCCCGCCCGAGGCGAGCGCGCCGCGCCGCTCGAGGACGAAGAGCGCGCCGAGGACGCCGAAGATCGCCCCCGACGCGCCGACGGTCGGCGTGTTCGGGCTCCACACGAGCGCTCCGGCCGAGCCGGCGATCCCCGAGGCGAGGTAGAGGAGCGCGAACCGCCAGCGGCCGACGACCTGCTCGAGGATCGTGCCGACGAGGTAGAGCGAGTACATGTTGACGGCGAGGTGCCAGATGTTCGCGTGGAGGAACATCGACGTCACGAGCCGCCACCAGTCGCCGTGCGCGACGCCGACGACGTGGCCGTCGATGCAGCAGGCGCTCGCGAAGAGCGCGCCGTGATCGAAGATCGTGTTCGCCGTGAACGACCCGTTGACCGCGAGCTCCACGACGGCGACTGCGACGTTGACGGCGAGGAGCGCCAGCGTCGCGGCGTTCGGCCGGCTCGCGCTGCGAACGGAGAACCGCCGCTCGGCGGCGCGCGCGACGCGGCGGACGCCCTGCGGCTTCCCCGAGTGATCGGGGCACCGCAGCCCGACGGCCGCAGGAGTCATGCACTCGTAGCAGATCGGGCGGCCGCACTCGGAGCACGAGAGCCCGGTCTCGCGGTCCGGGTGGCGATAGCAGAAGCGCGGCGTCTCCACGACGCGCGTAGCGTAGCCCCGGCCGGGTACAACGCAGACATGAGCGAAGACGCGACGAAGCTGTTCGGCGCCGAGCACGTCCGCCGCTACCGCGAGACGGGCGGCGAGGTCGGCCACATCTGGAAGGAGGGATCGACCATCCTCCTGCTCACCACCGTCGGGCGGACGAGCGGCGAGAAGCGGACGACGCCGCTCATCTACGCGCAGGACGGCGACCGCTACGTGATCGTCGCCTCGCAGGGCGGCGCGCCCGAGCATCCGGGGTGGTACCGCAACCTCGTGAAGAACCCGGAGGTCGAGGTGCAGGTCCTCGGCGAGGTGTTCCCCGCGCGGGCGCGCACGGCCGAGGGCGAGGAGCGCGAGCGGCTGTGGGAGAAGGCGAACGAGGTGTGGTCGCACTACGACGAGTACCAGCGGCGCACGGACCGGAGGATCCCCGTCGTGGTGCTAGAGCGCGCGCCCTAGCAGCGTCCCGCCGTAGACGGCGAGCACGCCCGTGACGACGCTCGCGGTCGTGTAGGCGAGCGCGACGGCGACGTCGCTCGACTCGAGCAGTGAGAACGTCTCCTGCGCGAAGGTCGAGAAGGTGGTGTAGCCGCCGAGGACGCCCACGACGATGCCGACCCTGATCCACGCCGGCAGGTGATGGCGGTCGACGAGCGTCTCGACGACGACGCCGATCGCGAAGCAGCCGCTGACGTTGATCACGAACGTCGCCCACGGGAACAGCGAGTCGGTGTGCTGCTCGATCAGCCGGTCGACGAGCCACCGCCCGGACGCGCCGAGCGCACCTCCGATCGCGACGCCGACGACGACGGGCATGCGTCAGGCGGCCGCGCGCCGGAGGGATGCGTAGAGGAGCACGAGCACCGCGAGCGGGAGGAGCCACCACACCTCGACGACCGCCGTGAGCGCCACCGCGACGACGACGCCGGCGGCGACGAACGGGTCGTCGCCGACGACGAAGTCCCAGACGAAGCGCACGACCCTCATGCGGCCGCCGCGCGCGGCGTGCGGAGCACGCGGACGTAGGCGAACGACACGAGGCACACGAACGCGAGGACGCCCGGGAGCGACGCGTCGTCGCCGGGCCAGTGCGCGCCCGCGCCTTCGGCCGCCCAGAAGATCCCGAAGGTCGTGAGCATCACCCCGACGGCGAACTTGATCGCGTTCTCCGGGACGCGCGCGAGCGGGGCGCGGACGGCGACGCCGACACCGGCGACGAGCGCGACGGCGGCGGCCGCACCCGCCGCCGCGAGCGGGATGCTTCCCTGCGCGCTCCCGAAGGTGAGCACGATGAACGCGACCTCGAGCCCCTCGAGGAGGACGCCCTTGAACGAGAGCAGGAAGCCGCTCGCGTCGAGCGTCCGCGCCTCGGCGAGCGTCTCGGCGTAGATCGCGTCCTCGTCGTGGAGCGCCTTGAGGCCGGCTGCGCGCAGGATCGCCTTGCGGAGCCACTGGAGCCCGAAGACGAGCAGGAAGGAGCCGACGACGAGCCGGAGCGTGTCGAGCGGGACGACGGTGAGCGCGGGGCCGAGGGCGGCGACGACCGCCGCGAGCGCGACGACGGCGGCTCCGACGCCGGCGAGCGAGGAGCGCCAGCCGCGGGCGAGCCCCGCGGCGAGGACGATCGTCAGCGCCTCGACCATCTCGACCGCGCTCGCGAGGAACGCGGACAGGACGAGGAAGACGGCGCTCACGGCGTCAGAGCGTAGCGGTCGAGGTTTGACAGCGAACGGATGTTCGTATAGAACATACGTTCCCGTGATCGCTGCAGTCGTCATCCCGGCGTTCGACCTACGGGCGGCGCTCCGGACCCGGCCTCGCCTGCAGGGCCTGCCGGCGGCGCTCGCGCCGGTGCCGGGAACGGAGCCGCTGCTCGGGTCCGTGACGGGGGCGGCGGAGGCCCGCGGCGTCCGGCCGGGGATGCGGCTCGGCGAGGCGCTCGCGACGTGCCCCGAGCTCGAGCTCGTCGAGCAGGACCCGGCGACGGTCGAGCAGGCGTGGGAGGAGATCCTGCGCCGCCTCGAGGACGCGGGATTCGCGGTCGAGCCGGCCGAGCCGGGGCTCGTCTACTTCGACTCCCGCGGCGTCGAGCGTCTCTACGGCGGCCTCGAGCCGGCGCTGAAGCGCGCGCTCGCGGCCGTCGGGACGGCGTGGGACCCGCGTGCGGGGGCGGCGGAGCGGCGGTTCGCGGCGCTCGCGGCCGCGAACGTGGCGCGGCCGGGGCAGGCGCTCATCGTCTCCGACGACCGCGCCCGCTCCTTCCTCGCGCCGCTGCCGCTGACGCTCCTGCCCCTGGAGCGCAGCCGGTACGAGCAGCTGGAGGAGCTGGGGGTTCGCACGATCGGGCAGCTTGCCGGGCTCCCGGGCGGCGCAGTGGCCGAGCGGTTGGGGCCGGACGGCCGGCGCGCCTGGAGCCTGGCGAGGGGAGAGGAGAAGGGAGCGGTGGCGCCGAGGCGGCCGGCGACCGCCATCCACGAGACGCTCGAGTTCCCGGAGGCGGTCGGGAACGAGCTGACGCTCCGGCGGGGGCTCGCGGTGCTGCTCGAGCGGCTCCTCGCACGGCCGGAGCGCGCGGGGCGCCCGCCGCGGAAGGTCGCGCTCTGGGCGCGGCTCGTCGGCGGGGCGTCGTGGCGCCGGACGGTGACGTTGCGCGACCCCACGGCCGACCCGGCGCGGCTCCGCGCTGCGCTCGCGCCGAAGCTCGCCGAGCTGCCGGCGCCCGCGCTCAAGCTGCGGCTCGAGATCGGCGAGCTCGCCGAGCACACCGGCGAGCAGCTCGAGCTGCTCGCGGCGGAGGGCGACGTGCTCAAGGGCCGGTTGCGCGAAGGCCTGCGTCAGGTGAAGGCGGCCGTCGGCGCAGGCGGAATCTCGACGGTGGTGGAGGTCGCTCCGTGGTCACGCATCCCGGAAGCGCGCGCGCTGCTCGTGCCGCGCGACGACTGAACGCACCGCGGCCGGCGCTCGTCGAGGCGCATGCCGACGGGACGCCGCGCCGCGTGAACCGGCAGGGGGTCGGCGTCGTGCGCGACGAATGGCGCGTCGTCGACCGCTGGTGGACCGACGAGCCCGTGCACCGCCGCTACTTCGATCTCGTGCTCGAGACGGGCGAGAACGCCGTCGTCTACCACGACGACGACGCCGGGACGTGGTTCACCCAGCGCGCGTAGTGCGGCGGATGTCGTCCGGGAACCCGCCGCGCGGCGTGTGCAGGTTGAGGACGCGCGCGCGTCCGCCGGCGCTGCGGAATCCGTGGCGCGCGCCGGGCGGCGAGGAGATGAAGCCGCCGGGGCCGAGCACCACCGTCTCGTCGCCGGCGGTGAACGCCACCTCGCCCTCGAGGACGAGGAACGAGTCCGTGTGGTCGTCGTGGGTGTGCGGGTCGACGACGAGCGTCTCGTCGAACTCGATCTCGATCGCCGCGATGTCGTCGAGGTCGACGCGGATGAGGCGATAGCCGTCGCTGCGCTCGTGCATCTCGCCCTCGCCGGGGCGGCTGACGCTCGGTTCGGGCATGGCGGCCGAATCCTATGAGCTACGTCGAGCTGCATGCACATTCGGCGTACTCGTTCCTCGACGGCGCGTCGCTGCCGGAGGAGCTCGCGGCCCGCGCGGCGGAGCTCGGGTACGACGCGCTCGCGCTCACGGACCACGACGGGGTGTACGGGTCGCTCGAGTTCGCGCACGCCGCGAAGCAGTTCGGCGTCCGGCCGATCACCGGGGCGGAGGTGACGCTCGCGGGAGGCGCGCACGTCACCCTGCTGTGCGAGACGCAGCGCGGGTACGCCAACCTGTGCCGGATCCTCACCGACGCGCACGCGCGGACGCGCGTCCCGGGGCGGGAGCGTGAGCTGCTGCCGGCCGCGACGACGCTCGACGTCCTCGAGCGGCATGCCGGCGGTCTCGTCGCGCTGTCGGGGTGCGCGCGGAACGGGCTCGGCGTCGTCGACCCGAACGCCGCCGCGCGCCTCGCCCGCGCGTTCCCGGGTGCGTTCTACGTCGAGCTGCAACGGCCGTTCGAGCGCGGCGACGCGCGCCGGAACGCGCGGCTCGAGGAGCTCGCGGCGGAGCTGCGCGTCCCGGCGGTCGCGACCGGCGACGTGCACGCGCACCACGTCCGTCGCGCACGGCTCCAGGACGCGCTCGTCGCGATCGCGAGCCGCACGTCGCTCGACGGCTGCGAGCGCGAGCGCCGCGGCAACCACGAGGCGGTGCTCCGCGCGCCGGACGAGCTCCTCGAGCGGCTGCCGCGCGAGGCAGCGCTGCGAACGCGCGAGGTCGCCGAGCGCTGCGCATTCGACCTGACGCAGGAGCTCGGCTACCGCTATCCCGACTTCTCGGACGGCGACGACCCCGCCGACTCCCGCCTGCGGCACGTCTGCGAGACGGCCTTCCGCGACCGGTATCGCGACACCAGCGCGATCGGCCGTGCCGCGCGCGACCGGCTGCGCGACGAGCTCGCCCTGATCGCGAAGCTCGGCCTGGCGGGGTTCTTCCTGCTGCACTGGGAGGTGCTCGAGCTCGCGCGCGAGTGCGCGCTCGAGGTGCGGGGGCCGGGGAGCCCGCGGCACGCGCTCCCGCCCGGACGCGGGCGCGGGTCGAGCGTCGGCTCGATCGTCTGCTACCTGACGGGGCTCTCGCACGTCGACCCGGTCGAGGCCGGGCTGTCCCTCGGCCGCTTCATCAACGACGAGATGGTCGCGGTGCCCGACATCGACCTCGACTTCCCGCGCGACATCCGGGAGAAGCTGATCGTCCGCGTGACGGAACGGTACGGCCGCGAGCACGCGGCGCTCGTCGCGAGCTTCGCCACCTACCGGAGCCGCGGCGCGATCCGCGACGTCGGCAAGGCGCTCGGGCTCCCGTTCGCCGAGCTCGAGCGGCTCGCACGCGTCACCGACGGCTGGGACGCGGCGCGCGTCGGGGACGAGCTCGACGGCGTTCCGGGCCGTCACGCCGGGCCGCGCTGGGACGCGTTCCGCGAGCTGACGAGGGAGATCGCGGGGTTGCCGCGCCACATCAGCCAGCACCCCGGCGGGATGGTGATCTCGACGCGGCCGCTGATCGACCTCGTGCCCGTGCAGCCCGCGGCGATGGCGGGCCGCCAGATCTGCCAGTGGGACAAGGACAGCTGCGGCGACGCCGGGTTCCTGAAGATCGACCTGCTGGGGCTCGGGATGCTGTCGGCCGTCGAGGACGCCGTCGACCGCATCGCGCGGCTCCGCGGCGAGACGATCGACCTGTCGCGGATCCCGCTCGACGACCCCGGCGTCTACGCGGAGATCCAGGCGGCCGACACGGTCGGCGTGTTCCAGATCGAGAGCCGCGCGCAGATGCAGAGCCTCCTGCAGACGCGCCCGGAGAACCTCGACGACCTGACCGTGCAGGTCGCGCTCGTCCGGCCCGGGCCCATCCAGGGGAAGGCGGTGCACCCGTACGTGAAGCACCGGCACGCGAAGCGCGCCGACTCCTCGTTCCAGCCGCCGGTCGAGCACGAGTGCCTGCGCGAGGCGCTGCGCGACACGCTCGGCGTCGTCGTCTTCCAGGACCAGGTGCTCGACGTCGCGATGGCGGCGGCGCGGTTCTCGATCGGCGAGGCCGAGGGACTGCGGCGCGCGATGAGCCGCAAGCGGAGCGAGGAGGCGATCGAGGCGTTCCGGCCGCGCTTCGTCGACGGCTGCGTCGAGAACGGCATCGCCGAGCAGACGGCGCACGCGATCTACGACAAGCTGTGCGGGTTCGCCGGCTTCGGGTTCCCGAAGTCGCACGCCGCGGCGTTCGGGCTGCTCGCCTACCAGTCGGCGTGGCTGCGCCGGTACTACCCCGGCGAGTTCCTGTGCGCGCTCCTGAACGCGCAGCCGATGGGCTTCTACCCGCCGTCGTCGCTCGTGCGCGACGCGCAGCGGCGCGGCGTCGAGGTGCGCCCGCCGCACATCAACAGGTCGGAGGCGCGGTGCACGATCGAGGACGGCACGGCGGTTCGCGTCGGCCTCGGATACGTGAACGCCGTCGGCGAGGACGACGCGACCGCCCTCGCGGCGGCGCAGCCGTACGCCGACGTGGGCGATCTCGCCCGGCGCGTCGACGTGAGGCAGGACGCGCTCGAGGCGCTCGTCGCCGCGGGCGCGTGCGACGAGTGGGGGCCGCGCCGCGAGCTGCTGTGGCGGCTCGGCGTGACGGCGCGCGGCGAGACGGTCGGCGGCGGGAACCGGCAGCTCGCGCTCCCGCTCGGCCCGACGGCCGGCGTGCCGACGCTCCCCGAGCAGACACCGTGGGAGCAGATGCTCGCCGACTACAAGCACACCTCGCTGTCGGTCGGCGTGCACCCGCTCGAGCTCCTGCGGCCGCACCTGCCGGCGAGCGTGGCGACGAGCGCCGACCTGCACGAGACGCCGAACGGCACGATGCTGCAGGTTGCGGGGATGGCGGTCGCACGCCAGCGTCCGGCGACGGCGAACGGAATCGTCTTCATGCTCCTCGAGGACGAGCACGGGCAGGCGAACCTGATCGTGCCCCCGAACGTCTACGAGAAGCACCGCGCGATCGTCCGCGGCGAGCCGCTCCTGCTCGCGCGCGGGCGGCTCGAGCGGCACGACCGGAACGTCAACCTGCTCGTCAGCGAGCTGTCGTCGCTCGGCCCGCTGGCGCGGAAGGCGGCGAGCGAGGCGGAGGTGACGAGCGCGCTGCCGCGCGCGCACCACTTCGGCCACCGGTGACCGTCAGCTGCGCGAGCGCTGGTGCGCCGGGCCTGCGTGGTGCGAGAGGTTGTACGCCGAGTTGACGAGGCCGACGTGCGTGAACGCCTGCGGGAAGTTCCCGAGCAGCCGGCGCTCGTGCGGGTCGTACTCCTCGGCGAGGAGGCCGAGGTCGTTCCGCACGCCGAGCAGCCGCTCGAAGAGCGCGCGCGCGTCGTCGGTCCGGTCGAGCAGCACGAGCGCGTCGACGAGCCAGAACGAGCAGGGGAGGAACGCGCCCTCGCCGCCGGAGAGGCCGTCGACCGCGTTGTGCTCCTGGGTCCGGTAGCGCGCCACGAACCCGTCGACGGTCAGCTCCCGCTGCACCGCCTCGATCGTGCCCACGACGCGTGGGTCGCTCGGAGGCAGGAATCCGACGATCGGGATCAGGAGCGTCGACGCGTCCAGCTCGTCGGAGCCGTACGACTGCGTGAACGCGTTCCGCTCCACGTTGAAGCCCTCGCGCGTGACCTCGTCGTGGATCTCCTGGCGCAGCCGCCGCCACCGGTCGACGGGCCCGGAGAGCCCGAACGACTCGACCGTCGTGATCGCGCGGTCGAAGGCGACCCACGCGAGCACCTTCGAGTGCGTGAAGTGCCGCCGCGGCCCGCGGACCTCCCAGATGCCCTCGTCGGGCTCGTCCCACGCCGTCTCCAGGAACTCGAGCAGGTTCCGCTGGAACGACCACGCGTGGTCGTCGGGGTCGAGCCCGTGGGCGCGCGCCTGGTGCAGCACGTCCATCACCTCGCCGTAGACGTCGAGCTGGAACTGCTCGTGCGCGGCGTTCCCGACCCGCACCGGGCGCGACCCGCCGTACCCCGGCAGCCAGTCGAGCTCCTGCTCGTAGACCCGCCGCTGACCGCCGATCCCGTACAGGATCTGCGCCTTGGCGGGATCGCCGCCGACCGCCCGGAGCAGCCAGTCGCGCCAGCGGCGCGCCTCGTCCGTGAAGCCCGCGTTGAGCAGCGCGTACAGCGTGAACGTCGCGTCCCGGAGCCAGCAGTAGCGGTAGTCCCAGTTCCGCTCGCCGCCGATCCGCTCGGGCAGCGACGTCGTCGGTGCGGCGACGATCCCGCCCGTGGGCCGGTACGTCAGCGCCTTCAGGACGACGAGCGACCGCCGCACCGCGTCGCCGTAGTCCCCTTCGTAGGCGCACCGGCCCATCCAGTCGCGCCAGAAGGTCTCCGTCTCCGTCAGCGCCTGCTCGGCGTCGACCGCGCGCGGCAGCCTCTCGTGCGACGGGAACCACGTCAGCACGAAGGGGACGCGGTCTCCCTCGCGCACCCGGAACTCCGCCGTGTGCGACATGCCCTCCGGCTCGAGCCGGATCGGCGTCCGCAGCATCAGCCCGTCAGGCCCGCCGAGGGCGACGAGCGTGCGCGAGTCGATGCGCCGCATCCACGGGATCTGCGACCCGTAGTCGAGCCGGATCACGAGCTCGGTACGCATCGCCACGTTCCCCTCGAGCCCCTCGACGATCCGGACCACGTCGGGGTTGTCGCCGCGCGGCGGCATGAAGTCGAGGACCCGCACCCGTCCGGTCGGCGTCTCCCAGTCGGACTCGAGCACGAGCGTGTCGTCGCGATACCGCCGTCCGGACGGGACGCCCTCGAGCGGCGCGACGAGCCAGCGGCCGTGCTCGCCGCCGCCGAGGAGCGCCGAGAAGCACGAGCTCGAGTCGAAGCGCGGGAAGGGCAGCCAGTCGAGGGAGCCGCTGCGGCCGACGAGCGCCGCCGTCTGCAGGTCGCCGAGCAGCGCGTAGTCCTCGATCCGCTCCGCCATCAGCGGCGCTCGAGGTCGAGCGGGTGTGCCTGGAGGCGCCGCGCCGCCGCACGGTTGAAGGCGCGGACGAAGCCGTCGGCGTCGTCGACGGTCCGTGCGTAGCGGTCGCGCATGTCGGCGAGTATCTCGCCCGCCGCGTCGACGGCGTCGGCGTAGTCGCCGTACAGCTCCTCCGCCGACGTGCTGTCCGCGCGGTTGTACGCCTCGAGTCGGTCCTCGATCTCGTCGAGGACGTCGCGGTGGTCGTGCTCGAACAGGTCGAGCTGCGTCTCGACGAGCTTCGCGAACGGCGAGCGTCCGAGCCTCACGCGAGCTCGCGGTACAGCTCGAGGTGCGCGCGCGCCGCCGCGTCCCACGTCAGCGTCCGGCGCGCCCGCTCGGCGCCCTCGCGCGCACTCTCCGGGTCGGCGAGGAGCTCGCGCACCGCCTCCGTCAGCGCGTCGACGTCGCCGGCCGGGACCACACGGCCGGCGCCGAACGCGCGCACGGGCTCCGCGAGCCCGCCGACGTCGTAGACGACTGCGGGGACGCCCGCGCCGAGCGCCTGGAGGAGCGCGCCCGACTGGTCGAGCTCGGCGCGGTACGGGAAGACCGCCACGGACGCTTCGGCGAGCGCGCGGTCGAGCTCGTCCTGCGGCAGGAACCCGAGGCGCCACTCGACCCGCTCCGCGTCCCGGAGGCCGTCGAGCGGCATCGCGGGGTCGCCGGCGACCACGAGGCGCGCGTCCGGGATCCGCCGTGTCGCCTCGAGCGCGTCCTCGAGCCCCTTGTACGGCCGGATCACGCCGAGCGAGAGGATGGTCGCGCCGTCGTCGCTGCGCGTGGCGGCGCTCGGATAGACGGGGTGCGCGATCACGCGCGCGTCGACGCCGACGCCCGCCAGCGTCTCGCGGCCGCGCTCGCTGTGCACGACGACGCGGTCGAAGCGGCGCAGGAGCCGTTGCCACAGCTCGACGCGCGAGGCCGTCCGGCGCGGCAGCAGGTCGTGCGCGGTGAAGACGGACGGCGCGCGGAAGCGCAGGTGCACGTCGGCCTGCGGCAGGGAGAGCCACTGCACGTGGAGGACGTCCGGCCGCGCCCGCGCGAGCGCCGCCATCACGCCGAGGTGCTCGGCCGCCCGCAGCGGCAGGCGGAGGCGCGACCGGCGGAAGAGGCGCGAGGAGAGCGGGTAGAACGACTCGGTCCGGCGGTACCCGTCGGCGGGAGGGACGTCGCCGAAGCGGAAGCGCGACGTCGCGAGCTCGACGTCGGCTCCCGCCCGCGCCAGCGCCGCCGCGAGCTCGTGGTCGTACCACGGCGTGAACGCGGGCGGATCCGCGAGCTGGAGGCGCACGGAAGTAGCGTAGATACGTGCTCTTCAGGACCTGGAACCTCTTCCACGGGAACAGCGTCCCGTCCCGCCGCCGGACGTACCTCGACGAGATGCTCCGGCTCGCGACTGCCGACGACCCCGACGTCCTGTGCGTCCAGGAGGTCCCCGCGTGGGCGCTCGGACGCTTCACCGTCGGAGACGTCGCCGCGCGGCCCTCGCTCGGGCCGGTCCCGTCGACGGCGGGCATCGGCCGCCGGCTGACGAGCCTCCACCACGGTGTGTTGCGGTCGGCGTTCACCGGGCAGGGCAACG
>DASWRL010000035.1:0-41322 GCA_036403195.1 Gaiellaceae bacterium | reverse complement strand
CCGCCCGCGCCTGCCGCGCCCGTGCCGGCGCCGGCGCCGGCCGAGGCTCCCTCGCCCGTGTCGGGCGCTTCCGCGCCGTCTTCCGCGGTGCCCGCCGCGCCCGTGACGCCCGTCGAGGCCGCTCCGGTCGGCGTGGCACCGGCGGTGCGCGACGCCGCGGCGCCGGCGCCGTCGCCGACCGGCGTCAGCATCGCCCCGCGCCCCTCGGTCACCGCGCCGAGCGTCCACGCGGTCGTGGTGCGCACGGTCGCGGCGGCGCCCGAAGGCGTCCCCCTTCGAACGCGCGGCTCCCGCGCGAGCCGCCCCGAGCCGAGCACGCACGCCGTGCCCGTCCGAGCGGTAACGCCGCCGCCGCGGCGGGCCGTGCACGCCCGCCTGCACGCCGCGCACCGACCGGCGCCGTCGAGGCCCGCCGTCCCGCACCTCGCGCGCACCCACGCGGGTGCTCCGGCGAGAGCCGGGGCCGGGGCGGCGCCCGACCGTCGCGCGCCGGGGTCGCATCGCCCGCCGCTGCCGCTCGTCGCCGGCCTCGCCGCACTCGTCGCAGCCCTCACGGCCGCGGCGACGCGAAAACGCGCTCGTATCATGGGCGGTCGTGGCGAAGACCGGAGCGAAGAAGATCTTGGTGGCGCCGGCCTGGCCGTATGCGGCGGGATACCGGCACCTTGGCCACGCGGCGGCGTACGTGCCGTTCGACGTCTTCGCGCGCTACCACCGCTTGAAGGGGAACGACGTGCTCGCCGTCAGCGGGACCGACGAGCACGGAACGCCCGTCATGGTGGCCGCGGACCGGGAAGGGAAGTCCTACCGTGAGGTCGCCGACTTCTACAACCGGGCCCACCGCGAAGACTTCCGCCGACTTGGTTTCACGTACGACTGCTTCACGCGCACGACGACGCGGAACCACGAGCGGACGACGCAGGACCTCTTCCGGACGCTCTACGACCACGGCGCGATCGTCGAGCGGAACCAGCTCGTCTCGTTCTCGCCGGTGACCGGGCACACGCTGCCCGACCGCTACATCGAAGGCACGTGCCCGATCTGCGGGTACACCGAGGCGCGGGGCGACCAGTGCGACAACTGCGGCAACCAGCTCGACCCGACCGACCTGATCGACCCGCGCTCGCGGATCGACGGGTCGGTCCCGGAGTTCCGCGAGACGAACCACCTGTTCCTCGACCTGCCGCGGTTCGCCGACACGCTCCGGGCGTGGATCGAGGGGAAGACGACCTGGCGGCCGAACGTGCGCAACTTCTCGCTCGGGCTGCTCGACGACGTCCGGTCCCGCCCGATCACGCGCGACCTCGACTGGGGCGTCCGCATCCCCGTCGAGGGCTACGCCGACGACCCGAACAAGCGCGTCTACGTCTGGTTCGACGCCGTCATCGGCTACCTCTCCGCGAGCATCGAGTGGGCGTCGCTCCAGGACGACCCGGAGGCATGGCGGGAGTGGTGGCAGCGCGACGATGCGGTGCACGCCTACTTCCAGGGCAAGGACAACATCGTCTTCCACACGGTCATCTGGCCGACGATCCTCCTCGGCTACGACACCGGCGGCGCCGTCGGCGCCGGCAGGCCCCTGCACCTTCCCGACGACGTCTTCGCGACCGAGTACCTCACGATGGAGGGGCGCCAGTTCTCCTCGAGCCGCGCGCACGTCATCCTCCTGCGGGACTTCCTCGACCGGTACGACCCCGACCCGCTCCGCTACCACCTGATCGCGGCGAGCCCGGAGACGCAGGACGCCGACTTCACGTGGGCCGACTTCGTGCGGCGGAACAACGACGAGCTGCTCGCGAACTGGGGGAACCTCGTCAACCGCACGCTGACGAACGCTTACCGCACCTTCGGCCGCGTGCCCGAGCCCGCTGCGCTCACGGCCGCCGACCAGGCGGTGCTCGACGGCGTCGAGCGCGGCTTCGACACCGTCGGCGCGCACATCGAGGGCGGCCGGTTCCGGGCCGCCCTCGGCGAGGTGATGCGGATCGCCTCGACGGTCAACCAGTACATCTCCGACCAGGCGCCGTGGGCGCTCGCGAAGACCGACGAGGCCCGCGCCGGCACGGTCCTGTACGTGTCGCTGCGCGCCGTCGACGACCTGAAGACGCTCTTCACGCCGTTCCTGCCGCACACGTCCCAGCAGGTCCACGAGCTCCTGGGCCACGAGGGCTTCGTCGCGGGGCCGGTCGAGTTCCGCGAGGTCGACGAGGACGGCGACCGGCACGAGATCCTCACCGGCGACTACTCCGGGTGGGTCGGGCGCTGGGAGCCGGGCGACCTCCGGCCGGGCCAGGCTCTGCGTGAGCCGCGTCCGCTCTTCAAGAAGCTCGACGAGTCGATCGTCGCGGAGGAGCTCGCGCGGATGCAGGCCGGCGCCGCGTGATCGACACCCATGCGCACCTCGGCGACGACGCCGCCGAGGTGCTCGAGCGCGCCCGGGCGGCGGGGGTCACGCGCGTCGTCGACGTCGCCACCACCGTCGAGCGCGCGCGAGAGACGCTCGCGCGGGTCGACCGCCACGCCGGCCTCTACGCCTGCCTGGGCGTGCACCCGCACGAGGCCGCGCAGGCCGGGCCGCTCGACGAGCTCCGCCGGCTGCTCGACCACCCGAAGGCCGTCGCCGTGGGGGAGACGGGCCTCGACTACTACCGCGACTACGCGCCGCACGACGCACAGCAGCGACTCTTCGACGCGGAGCTCGCGCTCGCGCGCGACGTCGGCAAGCCGGTCGTCGTCCACACGCGCGCCGCCGACGACGACACGCGCGCGCGGCTCGTGCGCCACGGCGGCCTCGTCGTGCTGCACTGCTTCTCGTCGCCGCCGCTCCTCGAGGCGGCGCTCGAGCACGGGTGGTACGTGTCGTTCGCCGGCAACGTCACCTACAAGAACGCCTACGAGCTCCGCGACGCGGCGCGCCGCGTCCCGTCCGAGCGGCTCCTCGTCGAGACGGACAGCCCGTATCTCGCGCCCCAGGCCGTCAGGGGCCGCCCGAACGAGCCGGCGTTCGTCGTCCACACCTATGACTTCCTCTCCGAGCTCCGCGACGAGGACGTCCGCGTGCGCGCCGACGAGAACGCGCGCCGCGTGTTCGCGCTCGACTCGTGAGCGTCGCGCCGCGCAAGGGCCTCGGCCAGCACTTCCTGGTCGACGACAACATCCTTCGAGTGATCGACCGGCTCGCCGGGCTCGGGCGCGACGACGTGGTCCTCGAGATCGGTCCCGGGCTCGGCGTCCTCACGCGGTTCCTGGCCGAGCGCGTTGCGTACGTGCACGCCGTCGAGATCGACCGCCGGCTGGAGGCGCACCTCGCCGGGATACCCCGCACCACCGTCCACTGGGGCGACGCGCTCCGGCTCGACGTCGGGTCGCTCGACCCGCCGCCGCAGAAGCTCGTCGCGAACCTGCCGTACAACGTCGCGACTCCGGTGGTCGCCGAGAGCCTGGCGGTCACGCCGCTTGAAGGGTGGTGCGTGATGGTGCAGCGCGAGGTGGCGGACCGCTTCTTCGCCCGCCCCTCGACGAAGGCCTACGGCGCCGTCTCGGTGCTCGTGCAGCTCGCGACCGAGCGCACCGGGTTCCACCCGGTGTCGCGCGAGGTGTTCCGGCCGCGGCCGAACGTCGAGTCGGCCCTCGTCGCCTTCCGGCGCGTCGCCCCGGCCGCCGCGCCCGCCGTCAGGCGCGTCGTCGAGGCGGCGTTCGCGCACCGCCGCAAGACGCTCGCGAACGCGCTCGCGCTGAACGGCGTCGCGAGCCGCGACGACGCCGTCGCCGCGCTCGCGGCGATCCACCGCGACCCCGGCGTCCGCGCGGAGGCGCTCGAGCCGGGCGAGTTCGTCGCGCTCACGGACGTCCTCCCGTGATCGCACCGGCCCCGGCGAAGATCAACCTCGCGCTCGTCGTCGGCCCTCTCCGGCCGGACGGCAAGCACGAGGTCACGACGGTGCTGCAGCGGATCGACGTCGTCGACAGGATCACGGTCGAGCCGGCGCGCGAGACCAGCGTCGAGGGGTTCCCCGACACGAT
Organism: Gaiellaceae bacterium; assembly: GCA_036403195.1. Taxonomy (GTDB): domain Bacteria; phylum Actinomycetota; class Thermoleophilia; order Gaiellales; family Gaiellaceae; genus PALSA-600. The sequence goes on along the minus strand of DASWRL010000035.1, from coordinate 37,299 downwards.
CGTCCGGCGCGCGCTCTCGCTCCTGCCGGGCGCGTGGCGCGTCCGGATCGAGAAGCACGTCCCGGTCGCCGCCGGCCTCGGCGGCGGGAGCTCGGACGCGGCGACCGCGCTCCGGCTCGCGAACGCGCAGCTCGACGACCCGCTGCCGGCGGACGAGCTCCGGCGGCGCGCGGCAGCGGTCGGGGCCGACGTGCCGTTCTTCCTCTGCGACGGCCCGCAGCTCGGCACGGGTGACGGCTCGCAGCTCGAGCCGGTCGTGCTGCCGCAGGACTTCGCGGTCCTCCTCGTCCTGCCGCACGGAGCCGCGAAGGCCTCGACCGGCGACGTGTATCGCGCGTTCGACGCCCGTGCGGGCGCATCCGGATACGAGGCGCGCGTCGAGGCGCTGCGCGCGGCGCTCGCCGTCGTCCGGCGGCCGCGCGACCTCGCCGGTCTGCCGCCGAACGACCTCGCCTCGTCCCCGCTCGCCGAGCGCTTGCTCGCGGCCGGAGCGTTCCGCGCGGACGTCACCGGAGCCGGGCCGGCCGTGTGGGGTCTCTTCGCCGACGCCGACGCCGCCGAGCGCGCGCAGCGCGCGCTACGGGATGCCGGCGAGACCAGGGTCACGACACCAGCGTGGTACGGTTGACCGGGATGTTCGGAGCGCAGGCGATCGATCACGGGTCGACGCGCAGCGGCCGGTGGCTCAGGGAGCGTCGGCTGCGATTCACCCTGTGGCTCGCCGCTGTCGAGGGGCTGCTCTACCTCTTCCACGTCCTGCACTGGTGGGTCGCCGTCGCGCTCGCCGTGATCGCCGTCGCGTTCTACCTGTACGTCGCGCGCGAGCACCGATCGGATGCTGTGCGCCACGCGGGGTGGATCCTCGCCGCGTCGCAGCTGCTCGTCCTCGTCGTCCCGCTCGCGTTGTCGCTCCTGAAGGCGATCGCGATCGGCGTCATCGCATTGCTCGCGATCGCTGCGCTCGTCTTCCTGTTCACCGAACGCTCGAAATGAGCCGCGGTCGCTCGGTGGGGCGTAGCCAAGCGGTAAGGCAGCGGGTTTTGGTCCCGCGATCCCAGGTTCGAATCCTGGCGCCCCAGTAGACCGCCGCAAGGCCCGCCTGGGCGGTCAGTAGTCTCCGCTCGACATGACGAAGCTCGCAGCCGTCCTCATGGCGGGAGGCCTCGGCACGCGTATGCGGTCGGCCGTGCCGAAGCACTTCCACCCGCTCCTCGGGCGGCCGATGATCGAGTGGATCGTCGCCGCCGGGCGCGCCGCGGGCGCCGACCCGCTCGTCGTCGTCGCATCGCCGTCGACGCGCGAGCAATTCGAGAGGGAGGGGCTCGAGGTCGCGGTGCAGGAGCAGCCGCTCGGCACCGGCGACGCGGTCCGCGCCGCCCGGAGCCGGCTCGAGTCCTACGACGGGGACGTCCTGATCCTGTCGGGGGACACGCCGATGCTCACGGCGGAGCTCCTGCGCGAGCTGGTCGACGCGCACCGCGCCGACGGCGCCGAGGCGACGGTCCTCGCGGCCGAGCCGCCGGACCCGCGGCTCTACGGCCGCGTCGTCCGGAACCGGGACGGCAGCGTCGCGCGGATCGTCGAGGGGACCGACGCGAACGACGCCGAGAGGAGCATCCGCGAGATCAACAGCTCGATCTACGTCTTCCGGTCCGCCGCGCTCTGGCCGGCGCTCGAGCAGCTCGAGCCGAAGAACGTCCAGGGCGAGCTGTACCTCACCGATGCGATCGAGATCGTCGTCGGCGGCGGCGGCCGCGTGGGCGCGTACGTCGCGCCGGACCATCGCGAGACCGACGGCGTGAACACGCGCGTCGAGCTCGCGCAGGCGGCGGCCGTGCTCCGCGACCGCATCAACGAGGGGCACATGCTCGCCGGAGTCACGATCCTCGATCCCGCGACGACGTGGATCGAGCCGACCGTGGAGATCGAGCCCGACGTCACCGTCGGCCCGTTCACGATCCTGGGCGGCGCGACGCGCATCGAGACCGGCGCCGAGATCGGCGCGAACACTGTGGCGATCGACGCGCACATCGGCGGTCACGCGACCGTCGGCCCCTTCTGTTACCTTCGCCCCGGGACGGTCCTCGGCGAGTCCTCCAAGGCGGGAACCTACGTGGAGATCAAGAACTCACGGATCGGCGACCGCACGAAGGTGCCTCACCTCTCGTACATCGGCGACGCGGAGATCGGCGCGGACACGAACGTGGGCGCGGGTGCGATCACCGCGAACTTCCCGCACGAGCCCGGGCGGCCGAAGGGGCGCACGAGGATCGGCGCCAACGTCAGGACCGGGATCCACAATGGCTTCGTCGCGCCCATCGAGATCGGGGACGGAGCGTGGATCGCCGCCGGTTCGCTCATCACGAAGGACGTCCCCGCGGACGCGCTCGCGTTTGCGAGGGCCCGGCAGGAGAACAAGGAGGGGTATGCAGCCCGTCGGCGCGAGTCCTGAGCTCGTCCTCCCGGGGCTCGAAGGGCAGGTGTTGACCGAGCCCTCGATGGGGCACTGGATCGAGCGCGGGCCGCAGAAGCGGCTGATGGTCTTCTCCGGGCGGTCGCACGTCGCGCTCGCGCAGCGGATCGCGGAGCAGCTCGGCGTCGAGCTGGGCGAGATCCAGCTCGACACGTTCCCGAACGGCGAGACCTACTGCCGCTACGACGAGTCGATCCGCGGCGCCGACCTGTTCCTCGTGCAGACGGGGTGCGACCCCGTCGACAGGAACCTGATGGAGCTCGTGCTGATGATCCAGGCGGCGAAGCTCGCGTCGGCGAAGCGGATCACCGCCGTGATCCCGTGGTTCCCGTACGCGCGGCAGGACCGCAAGGCGAAGCCGCGCGAGCCGATCTCGGCGCGCCTCGTCGCCGACATGCTCCAGCTCGCGGGCGCCGACCGCGTGCTGACGATGGATCTCCACGCGGGGCAGATCCAGGGCTTCTTCACGATCCCGGTCGACCACATGACGTCGCTGCCGCTCTTCGCGCGCCACTTCCGCGACCTCGGCCTCACCGGCGACGGCGTCGTCTCCGTCGCGCCCGACGCCGGCCGCGCGAAGCACGCGGTCCGGTTCGCGGAGATGATCGAGGCCGAGTTCGCGATCATGCACAAGCAGCGGCTCGCCCACGACGCCGTCTCCGTCACCGAGGTGACGGGGCGCGTGCGCGACAAGGTCGCGATCATCGGCGACGACGTCACGACCACCGGCAGCACGCTCATCGCGGGGGCGCATGCGCTGATGGAGCACGGCGTCAAGGAGGTGTGGGTCTTCGTGACGCACGCGCTCGTCTCGCCGGACGGGCTGCGCAAGCTCGGCGAAGCCGGGTTCACCGGCATCGTCACCACCGACACGGTCCCCGTCGACCCGATCGCGAAGCCCGAGAACATGACGGTGCTGACCGTCGCGCCGCTCCTCGCCGAGACGATCATGAACGTGTTCGCCGACGACTCCGTCAGCGCGATCTTCGGCGGCGAGAACCAGCTCTTCTAGGGCTCCGGCTCAACCCTGCGGGCGGCTACCGCAGAGTGCGGTCGACCAGTTCTACCGGAGCCTGCTGATCGCCGAGACGAACTGTGGCTATGCCGAGCTCCAGGCACGTGGCGAGGCAGCCGACGAACTGCAGGTTCTCGAAGGATCGCTGGCCGACGGGCTCGACTCGACGGCTCGCCTGGCCGACCGCGTGGGGGATGGTTTCGAGCCGAACGCTTGCGACGGTCATGCATCGCCTGAAGGTGCTCCTAGACCTGTGACGTGAGCAGTGGCGAATGTTCGCGCGCAGGCGTCGTGCAACGATCATCGACGCGTAGCGCCGTGGGCGCCGTTGCTACGAGGCATGTCGCCCGTGTCGCTACAATCCTGCCCGCCGTGGCAGGAGACCGTCACAAGCTCGTGGTCCAGAACCGCGCGATCCTCGGATCGGCGGAGTCTCGGCGCCTGCGCCGCCAGGGGCTCGTTCCCGGCGTGCTGTACGGGCGCGAGACGCCGGTCGCGATCGCGATCCCCGAGCGCGACCTGCGCGCGGCGCTGACCGGCGCCGGCGGGCTGAACGCCGTGCTCGACGTCCTCGTCGACGGCGGGAAGGCACATGCGTCGGTGCTCAAGGAGTACCAGCTCGACCCCGTCCGCGGGATCGTCACGCACGTCGACCTGCAGGAGGTCCGTCTCGACCAGCCGATCCACGCGACGGTGCCGTTGCACATCGTGGGCGAGGCGGCGGGAACGAAGGAGGGCGGCGTGCTCACGCAGGGGCTCACCGAGATCAACGTCGAGGCGCTCCCGATGGAGGTTCCTGCGGCGGTCGAGTTCGACGTCTCCGGCATCCACATCGGCGAGTCGGCGCACCTCTCGCAGATCGCCCTGCCGGACGGCGTCGCACTGCTCGACGACGGTGAGACCGTTTTCGTGAGCGTGACACAGCCGTCGCGCGAGGAGCCGGAGGAGCTCGCCGCCGGCGCAGAGGAGGCCGCACCCGGCGACGTCGCTGCTGCCGAGGCCGCCTCCGAGGGTGCGTCCGACGCCGCCTCCGGCGACGACGGCGAGCCCGGCACCGTCGAGGGCTGAGCAGGATGCGGCTCTGGCCGCGGCGCACCGGCACCTCCTACGACCTGCTCGTCGCCGGCCTCGGGAATCCCGGGCGCGAGCACGCCGGCAACCGGCACAACGTGGGCTGGATGGTCGCGGACGAGCTCGCGCGCCGTCACGACGGCGCCTGGAAGTCGAAGTTCAGCGGCAAGCTCGCCGAGGTCAGGATCGACGGCCACCGCGTCGCGCTCCTCAAGCCCGAGACCTACATGAACGACTCGGGGCGCCCGGTGAAGGCGGCGATGCAGTTCTTCAAGCTCCAGCCCGACGCGGTGCTCGTCGTGCACGACGAGGGCGACCTGCCGGTCGGCCGGTTGCAGGCGCGGGCGGGCGGCGGCCTCGCCGGGCACAACGGGCTGCGCTCCGTCGCGGCGCACCTCGGGACGAGCGACTTCCTCCGGCTGCGGGTCGGCGTGGGAAGGCCCGAGCGCGGTGACCGGCGGTCGCTCGCGGACTACCTGCTCGCCGACTTCGAGCCGCACGACGACGCCGACGCGCTCGTCGCGGCCGCCGCCGACGCCGTCGAGCTGCTCGACGCGGAGGGGCTGGAGGCCGCGCAGCGGGCCGTGAACGGCCGCCGCGCGTAGCGGCTCCGGGCGCGCAGGTCCCAGCCGAAGCGCGTGCGCGGCCCACCCCGATCGGGTGGGCGAAGTTGGCACGAACGGGTGATACGCGAGCGGTCGCCGACCCGGCAGAGTGGGCGGGCCAACGACACGGAGGCGCGCTCCCCCTCTTGCGCGCCGCCATTGCCGAAGGGAGACCTCCGCATGACTCACCGCAGACGCGCAGTGCTGCTCGTCGTCGCGTTCGCCTCGCTCGTCCCGCTCCACGCCGGCAGCGCCTTCGCCGGGCCGGACGTCCCGATCGCGCACGCGCAGAAGAGCGACGTCGCGCGCGAGCGCACGAGCGTCGTCCGCTTCGCGCGCCGCTTCCTCGGGACGCCGTACGTCTACGGCGGCGGCTCCCCGTCCGGCTTCGACTGCTCCGGGTTCACGCGGTACGTCTACGCCCATTTCGGCTACGACCTGCCGCACTACTCGGGGGGCCAGTTCGCCGCCGGTCACGCCGTGGATCGAGGCGGCCTCGCTCCGGGCGATCTCGTCTTCTTCGACTCATTCGGGCACGTCGGCATCTACGTGGGCGACGACGAGTTCATCCACGCCCCGCACACCGGCCGCGACGTCGCGATCGACTCGCTCTCCGGGTGGTACGGCTCGCGCTTCGTGGGCGCGCGGCGCCTGCTGTAGGCGCCGACTACCATGACAGCCCGCCGGACGCGTCGTCCGGCCGATCGTCATGGACCAGCCAGTGCTCCACACGCTCGTCGAGCGGCTCCGTGCCGCGGAGCGCCTCCAGCAGTTCGCGGCGGCGCTGCCGACGCGTGCGCGCGTGTCCGAGCCGGTGCTCCCGCTCGTCGTCGCCGCGCTCCACGAGGAGGTCGCGCGCGGTCTCGTCGTGTTGCTCCCGGAGGACGCCGACGCCCGTGACGTCGCCGAGGCGGCCGGCTGGTTCCTCGGCGACGAGCGCGTTGCGTTCTTCCCGTCGCGCGGCGTCCAGTGGGGGAGCGGCCTCGAGCCGCCGCCGCATCTCGTCGGCGAGCGTGCCCGCGCGCTCGAGGTGCTCGCCCGCGGCGGGCTCGTCTGCACGTCGGCCGCCGCGGTGGCGGAGGGTCTCCCGCCGCTTCGCGAGCGCCCGGCGTCGCTCGCCGTCGCCGTCGGCGACGAGCCCGGGATCGACGCGCTCGCCGAGCACCTGGCCTCCGCCGGGTACGAGCGGGTCGAACGGGTCGAGGAGCGCGGGCACTTCGCGGTCCGCGGCGGCCTCGTCGACGTCTTCCCGACGACCGGGCGCGAGCCGGTCCGGATCGAGCTCTTCGGCGACGAGGTCGAGCAGATCCGCGCGTTCTCGCCGTTCACGCAGCGCGCGCTGCGCCAGGTCACCGAGGTCAGGATCCATCCGGCGGCGGAGCGCCGGCGCGAGCTCGTCGAGATCGACCTCGGCCTCGACGAGGGCGAGGAGGCGGCCTCCCGCACGGCGCCGGACGACCTGGTGGCTGCGTTCGACCGGCCGCCGGACGTCGTGTGGTCCCCGGACGAGGTTGAGGCGGCGTGGGAGGAGCAGGGGCTCGCCGCCGTCGCCCTCGACGGTGCGACGCTCCTGACCCAGCTGCCGCAGGGCCAGCCGTTCAGCTTCGACGCGCAGCGCCCGGCGCTCTCCGCGCGCGGGCTCTCGGAGGCCGAGAACGAGCTCAACGGCCTCCTGCGCCAGGAGCTCGACGTCGTGGTCGCCTTCCCGCACCGGGGCGAGGCGCTCCGCCAGCAGCAGCTGCTGCGCCGCGTCTCGGCGCACCTCCTCGAGGGCGGCGAGGCGCCCGAGGGCCTCGCGTTCGCGATCGCGCCGGCGCGGCGCGGGTTCGTCTGGCGCGAGCTGGGCGTCGCGCTCCTTCCCGACACCCAGGTGTTCCGGAAGCGCCCGCCGCGCGCGGCAGCTGCCCCGGGACGCGCGCTGCAGAGCTTCTCCGACCTGCGCACCGGCGACTACGTCGTGCACGAGGACCACGGCATCGCGCAGCTCCTCGGGTTCGAGACGAAGGAGGTCGCCGGCGTCACCCGGGACTACCTGCTGCTCGCCTATCGCGGCGACGACCGCGTCTACGTCCCGCACGAGCAGATCGGGAAGGTCAGCCGCTACATCGGCTCCGACTCGAAGCAGCCGACGCTCTCGAAGCTCGGCGGCAAGGCGTGGGACAACCTGAAGTCGCGCGCCCGCGAGCACCTGCGCGAGATGGCGGGGGAGCTGCTCCAGCTCTACGCGCAGCGGCAGACGCAGCCCGGCGTCGCGTTCGACGTGGAGCACGAGTGGGTCGAGCGGCTCGAGGCGGAGTTCCCGTACCGCGAGACGGAGGACCAGCGGACGGCGATCGAGGCCGTCAAGGAGGACCTCGAGGCGCCGCACCCGATGGACCGGCTCGTGTGCGGTGACGTCGGCTTCGGCAAGACCGAGGTGGCGCTGCGGGCGGCGTTCGCCGTCGCCGTGAGCGGCAAGCAGGTGCTGATGCTCGTCCCGACGACCGTCCTCGCACAGCAGCACTGGAACACGTTCCGCGCGCGCTATCGCGACTTCCCCGTCCGAGTGGAGATGGTGTCGCGCTTCCGCTCCACGAAGGAGACGAAGCAGGTCCTCGCCGACTTCGCCGAGGGGAAGGTGGACATCCTGATCGGGACGCACCGTGTGCTCTCGCGTGACGTCATCCCGAAGGAGCTCGGCCTCGTGGTCGTCGACGAGGAGCAGCGGTTCGGCGTCGCCCAGAAGGAGCTCCTCCGGCAGCTCCGGCTCGAGGTCGACGTGCTCGCGCTCTCCGCGACGCCGATCCCCCGCACGCTCCACATGTCGCTCGCCGGCCTCCGCGACATCTCGGTCATCGAGACGCCGCCCGAGGGCCGCCGCCCGATTCGCACCTTCGTCGGCGAGTACGACGAGGAGCTCGTGAAGCAGGCGCTCGAGCGCGAGGTCGCGCGGCAAGGTCAGGCGTTCTACCTGCACAACCGCGTCGAGACGATCGAGGAGGCGGCGGAGAAGCTCCGGGTCATGTGCCCGGACCTGCGTCTCCTCGTCGCGCACGGCCAGATGGCCGAGCGCGAGCTCGAGGACAAGATGATGGCCTTCCTCGCCGGCGACGCCGACGTGCTCGTCTCGACGACGATCATCGAGTCGGGGCTCGACATCCCCCAGGCGAACACGCTGATCGTCGAGCGCGCCGACCAGCTCGGGCTCAGCCAGCTCTACCAGATCCGCGGGCGCGTCGGGCGCAGCGACGTGCTCGCGCACGCCTACCTCTTCTACCCGGACGCGCACGAGCTGACCCCGGAGGCGCGCGCGCGGCTCGCGACCCTCGCCGACCACACCGAGCTCGGCGCCGGGTTCGCGATCGCCATGCGCGACCTCGAGATCCGCGGAGCCGGCGACCTGCTCGGGGCCGAGCAGTCCGGGCACGTCGCCGCGCTCGGCTTCGAGCTCTACGTCGAGATGCTCCACGAGGCCGTGGCGGAGCTCTCCGGCCAGCGCCGGCTCGCGGCGCGCCCGGTGCGGGTCGACGCGCGCGTCGACGCGTACGTGCCGGCCGGCTACATCGGCGCCGAGGCGCTGAAGATCGACCTCCACCGGAGGATCGCGCTGGCGGAGTCGGAGGACGAGCTCCACGAGCTGCGCGTCGCGACCGAGGACCGGTACGGCCCGTTGCCCGAGCCGGTCGAGAACCTGTTCGCGATCCAGGAGGCGAAGCTGAAGCTCGCCGTGCTCGGCGCCGACTACCTCGTGTTCCGCGGCGGCAAGGCATCCGTCGGGCCGGTCGTCCTCGGGTCCGGCGAGCTGCGCGAGCTGCGCGCACAGGTCGACACCGCCGTCTACTCGACGGGGAACCGGGAAGTCACCCTCAGGAACGAGGAATTCCGCGGGGCGCTGGGGCTCGTCGATGCTATGCTGGCCGCCCGCCAGGCTGCGTAGCCGGCGCTCTCTCATGAAGAAGTCGCTCGTCTTCATCACCATGGCCGTGGCCGTCCTCGCCGGGTGCGGCGGTGGCGGGAGCGCCTCGAAGCTCGCCTCCGACGACGTCGCCGTCGTCGGGAAGCAGCACATCAGCCGCGCGGACATGGACGAGGTCCTCGCGCGTGCGAAGAAGAGCTACAAGCGCCAGGGCGTCTCGTTCCCGGCCCAGGGGACGACGCAGTTCCAGACGCTCCGCAACCAGGTCGTCACGCTGCTCGTCCAGCAGGCCGAGTTCGACCAGAAGGCGGCGTCGATGGGCGTCAAGGTGACCCCGGCCGAGATCGAGCAGCGGCTCACCTTCATCAAGAAGCAGGACTACGGCGGCAGCGAGAAGCGGTACCTCGCCGACATCAAGAAGCAGGGATACACCGACGCTCAGGTGCGCAGCGAGGTGATCAAGACCCAGCTCCTGTCGGAGAAGGTGCGCGCGCAGATCCTGAAGGACATCAAGGTCTCGGACTCCGACGTCCACGGGTACTACACGAGTCACATCTCGTCGTACGCGCAGCCCGCGACGCGGGACGTGCGCTACATCCTCGTCGGGAAGAGCAAGCCGCTCGCCGAGTCGGTCTACCAGCAGCTGAAGGCCGGGAACGACCAGACATGGTGCACGCTCGCGAAGAAGTACGCGAAGGACGCGAGCGGCCAGAACTGCGGCAAGGCCACCTTCACGAAGGGGCAGACAGTCAAGGTGTTCGACACGGCCGCGTTCACGACGCCCACCCGGCAGATCGCGAAGCCGTTCTTCGACCCGACGCAGTACAAGGCGTGGTTCGTGATGGAGCCGCTGGGCCCGGTGAAGAAGGCGGCGACCACGCCCGAGAAGCAGGTCGCGCCCGTCATCAAGCAGACCCTGCTCGCCGACCGCCAGAAGCAGGCGGTGACCGCGTGGTCGAACAAGCTGACGAAGAGCTACTGCGGCGACACGAAGGTTCGGTACCAGGTCGGCTACGCGCCGAACCCGGATCCCTGCGCGCAGACGACGACGACGAACGCCACGACCACGGGATAGGTCGTTGAGCCTCGCGGACGCGCTCGTCGAGCTCCAGGAGCTGACGGAGCGGCTGCGCCGCGAGTGCCCCTGGGATCGTGAGCAGACGGCGCGGACGATCGTCCCGCACACGCTCGAGGAGGCGTACGAGGTCGCGGACGCCGCGTTCGCCGGCGACGACGCCAAGCTCCTCGACGAGATCGGCGACCTCCTGTTCCAGTCGTACTTCCTCGCGCTGCTCCTGCAGGAGCGCGGCACCGGCGACCTCGAGAGCGCGGCGCGGGCGATCCACGCCAAGCTCGTCTCCCGGCACCCGCACGTGTTCGGCGACGCCGAGGCGAGGACGGCGGAACGGGTGCGCGAGCGGTGGGAGGAGCTGAAGCGCGAGAACGAGGGGCGCGAGGGGATCTTCCACGACGTGCCCGAGGGGCTCCCGGCTCTGCTCTACGCGCGCAAGGTGCAGTCCCGCGCCCGCGCCGTCGGCTTCGAGTACGCCGATCTCGCCGGGGCGCTCGCGGACCTCGACTCCGAGCTCGACGAGCTGCGGGCGGAGCTTCCCGAGCTGGAGCCGCCGCACGAGCGGGAGCCGGACCGGGCGCTCGCGTCGGAGCTCGGCGACGTCCTCTTCGCCGCCGTGAACGTCGCACGCCGCCTGAACGTCGACCCGGAGCTCGAGCTCCGGGCTGCGGCGAAACGCTTTCGCGGCCGCGTGGAAGCTGCGGAGGCGCTCGCAGCGGCGGACGGCAAGGATTGGACGACGCTCGAGCTCGACGAGCAGGACCGCTACTACGACATGGCAAAGGAGCAACGATGAGGATCGCCGAGGTCAGGGGCCGCCAGGTGCTCGACTCCCGCGGGAACCCGACCGTCGAGGTGGACGTGCGGCTCGAGACGGGCGAGGTCGGCCGGGCGATCGTGCCCTCGGGCGCCTCGACGGGCGTCCACGAGGCGGTCGAGCTTCGCGACGCGGGCGCCGAGTGGGGCGGGAAGGGCGTCTCCCGGGCGGTCGCGAAAGTGAACGGCGAGCTCGCCGAGCTCGTCCGCGGACGCGACGCAGCCGACCAGGAGGCGCTCGACCGCGCGATGATCGAGCTCGACGGGACCCCGAACAAGGGCCGCCTCGGCGCGAACGCCGTCCTCGGCGTGAGCCTCGCCTCGGCGAAGGCCGCTGCGGCCGCGGCGGGAGTGCCGCTCTACCGCCACCTCGGCGGCGAGGACGCCGCGACGCTGCCGGTGCCGATGATGAACGTCGTCAACGGCGGCGTGCACGCTGCGAACTCGATCGACCTGCAGGAGTTCATGATCGTCCCCGCGGGGGCCGAGTCGTTCCCGGAGGCGCTGCGGATCGGAACCGAGGTGTACCACGCCCTCGAGAAGGTGCTCGCGGAGCGCGGGCTCGCGACCGGCGTCGGGGACGAGGGCGGGTTCGCGCCCGACCTCGAGTCGAGCGAGGCGGCTGTGGAGGCGATCCTCGAGGCGGCGGAGCGCGCGGGCCACCTCGAGCGGGTCGCGATCGCGCTCGACCCCGCGACGAGCGAGGTGTTCGCCGACGGCGTCTACCGGTTCGAGGGCCGCGAGAAGACGAGCGCCGAGATGCCCGGGTTCTGGGCGGAGCTCGTCGAGCGCTACCCCGTCGTCTCGATCGAGGACGGTGCAGCCGAGGACGACTGGGGCTCGTGGCGCTCCCTGACCGAGCAGCTCGGGGGGACGGTGCAGCTCGTCGGCGACGACCTCTTCGTCACGAATCCGGCGCGCCTCCAGGAGGGGATCGACCGCGGCGTCGCCAACTCGATCCTCGTCAAGGTGAACCAGATCGGGACGCTCACCGAGACGGTCGAGGCGGTCCGCCTCGCGCAGCGGAACGGCTACTCGGCCGTCATGTCGCACCGTTCCGGCGAGACCGAGGACGCGACGATCGCCGACCTCGCGGTCGCGCTCGGCACCGGGCAGATCAAGACCGGCGCCCCGGCGCGGTCGGACCGCGTGGCGAAGTACAACCAGCTCCTCCGGATCGCCGAGGAGCTCGGCGGGCGCGCGTCGTACCCCGGGTGGGACGCCTTCCCGCGCGCCCGGCGCTAGCCGAGCGGCGTCAGGCCGCGGCCGCGAGCGGCAGGACGAGGAGCGCCTCGAGCGCCGCGAGCGTCTCGCGTGCGGAGCGGCGGAGCCCGACGTGGCGGACGACGCCGCCCGGGTCGACGATCATCGTGATCCGGCGCGTCTCGTCGACCTCCGAGAGGATCGGGAAGCGCACCGGCTCGTCCGCGTACCGCGCAGCGACCTCGTGCCAGTCGTCCGGCGTCGCGGCGAGGACGACCGCGCCGTCGGCGGCGAAGGCCTCCTCGAACGCCGCGAGCTCCAGCACGTCGAGCGTCCGCGCGCCGAGCGCGAGCACGACCCACGTGCCGCGGAACTCCGACAGCGAGATGCGCCTGCGCTGCTCGCCGCGGACGAACGCGTCTGCCGCGATGCTCCGAGCTGCTGTTCCGATTGGCGTGATCATGGTCGTGAGGCTACGCCGGTGCGCGGGCCGCGTCGTCGGCGGCGAGGACGATCCGGCGTCATCCGCCAGGACGACCGGTAGTCTGGAGCTCGGATGGCAGCCGCTCGCCGCAGGACGAAGATCGTCGCGACGATCGGCCCCGTCTCGTCGACCCACGACGCGGTCCGCGAGCTGGTGGAGGCCGGAGTCGACGCGATCCGTCTCAACCTCTCGCACGGGACGCAGCACGACCACGCCGCGCGTGCCGCGGTCGTTCGCGAGGTGCAGGACGAGCTCGGCAAATCGCTCGCGCTGATCGCCGACCTGCAGGGGCCGAAGCTTCGCGTCGGCGACCTGCCGGCGCCGCGCGTGCTCCTCAAGGACGAGGAGGTGCTCGTCGTCGGCGAGCAGGTCGCCTCGAACGGCGAGCTCCCGGTCGCGCCGGCCGTGATCGGCGAGGTGCTCCGGCCCGGCCACGACGTCCTGATCGACGACGGGCTCGTCCGGCTGACGGTGCAGGAGGTCGAGCACGGCCGCGCCCGCTGCCGCGTCGTCGTCGGCGGCGAGGTGAAGTCGCACAAGGGCGTGAACCTCCCGGGCGTGCCGATCCCGATCCCTTCGCTCACGAAGAAGGACCTCGACGACCTCGCGTTCGCGCTCTCCCTCGGCGTCGACTTCGTCGCGCTGTCGTTCGTGCGGGCGGCCGCGGACGTGCGCGACCTTCAGGCGATCATCCGGCAGCACGGGTCGCCCGCGCGCGTGATCGCGAAGATCGAGAAGGCCGAGGCCGTCGAGGCGCTCGAGGACGTCCTGCAGGAGGCGGACGCCGTCATGGTCGCCCGCGGCGACCTCGGCGTCGAGATCGGCGCGGCGACCGTCCCGCTGCTCCAGAAGCGGATCATCCTGCGCTGCCTCGAGGTCGGGAAGCCGGTGATCACGGCGACGCAGATGCTCGAGTCGATGATCGAGCACGCCGAGCCGACGCGCGCCGAGGCGAGCGACGTCGCGAATGCGATCCTCGACGGGACGTCGGCGATCATGCTCTCGGCGGAGACGGCGACCGGCAACTACCCGGTCGAGGCGGTGCGGACGATGGACTCGATCGCGCGGGCGGTCGAGCCGTCGATGGGCTACCGCCACCAGATGCCGGAGCCGGGCGACGAGACGACGGTCGGGCGCGCGATGTCGAACGCGGCGTGCGACCTCGCCGAGGCCCTCGGCGCGAGCGCCATCCTCGTCCCGACGTTCACGGGGGGCACGGCCTCGGCCGTCGCGCGTCTCCGGCCCCGCCGGCCGATCGTCGCGCTGTCGCACCACCAGACCGCGGTGCAGCAGATGGCGCTCGAGTGGGGGGTCACGCCCGTCCTCATGCCGCAGACGGAGAACGTCGAGGACCTGTGGTCGCGCTCGCTGGAGGCCGCGATCCGGTGCGGGGTCGTCGAGACCGGCGACCGCGTCGTCACGACCGCGGGGACCGCGGTGAACCTGCCCGGGTCGACGAACGTGATCAAGGTCGACATCGCCTGACGGGCGGCGCGTACTCCGTCCCGGCCGTCCAACGGCTCGTCGCGACCCTCGTCGCCTCCAAGCCCGGCGGCCGGATCGCGGAGATCGGGACGTCGTACGGTGACGGCGCCGAGGCGATCGCCTCGGCGCTCGCCGGCGGCGCCTCGTTCGTGACGGTCGAGCTGGACGCCGAGCGCGCCGCCGCAGCGCGTGCGCGCCTCGCCGGGACGGACGCGGAGGTGCTGCACGGCGACTGGCGCGACGTGCTGCCGCCGCTGGCGCCGTTCGACGTGCTGTTCGCCGACGGCGGCGTCGGCTACGAGCGGGCCGTCGACCTGCTCGCCCCGGGCGGGATCCTCGTCAAGGACGACCTGACGCCGGGGGGCGCGATCGAGGGCGACCCCGTGCGAGAGGCGCTGCTCCTCGACCCGCGCGTCGCCGCCACCGAGATCCTCGTCACGACCGAGATGGCGTGCGTCGTCGCGGTCCGCAGGACGTAGCGCCCGCCCGCCGAAACCCTCGGCATGATCCGGATCCGCCCGACGAGGCTCCTCGCGATCGGCGCCCTCGCGCTCGTCGCATTCCTCTACTGGAAGCCCACGCACACGTACCTGCGCACGAAGCACGACCTCGAGTCGACGCGGGGGCAGGTCGCGGCCCTGCGCGCCGAGAAGGCGCGGCTCGAGCAGCGGATCGCCCTCGCGAGCACCGATCCGGAGCTCGTGCGCGAGGGGCGGCTGCTCGGCCTCGTCCGGCCGGGGGAGCGGCTCTTCATCGTCCGTGGGGTCGCCGCGTGGCGGCACCGCAACCGGACGCACTAGCGTCCTCTCCGTGACCGAGGAGCAGATCGTCGAGCGCCAGCTCGGCCGCCGCCCGCGCGCGTTCCGGCGCGTGGCCGTCCGCTGCCCGTTCGGGCGGCCCGCGGTGACCGAGCAGGCGCCGTTCGACGAGGACGGCCGGCCGTTCCCGACCCAGTTCTGGCTCACGTGCCCGCAGCTCGTCGCCGCGGTGTCCCGGCTCGAGGCAGCGGGCGGGGTCGAGCGGTGGTCGCGCGCGGCGCGAGCCGATCCGGCGCTCGCGGCGAGCCTCGATGCCGCACAGGCCGAGCAGCGCGCGCTCCGCCCGGAGCTGCCCGGCGGGATCGGCGGGTCGACGCGGCCCGGGAGCCTCAAGTGCCTGCACGCGCACGCCGCGTACGCGCTCGCGCGGCCCGGCTACGAGCTCGGGCAGCGGATCGTCGCGGAGGTGTCGCCGCTGTGGCCGGCCGCCTGCTGTACTCCGCCGGAGTGATGGACGTGGAGCTCGCGCGGCAGCAGTGGCTGGACGGAAACCGGCGCCTCGAGGCGACGCGTCGCGACGGCGCGCGGTACCGCCGCCTCCTCGCCGCGGTCGAGCTCGTGGTGGCGCGCCTCCGCCAGCGGGTCGGGCAGACCTTCACGCTCGCCGAGCTCGCGACCGTGTACGACGGCGCCGACGACTGGGTCCGCGACCTCCTCGAGGAGGCAGACCCGGAAGGGGAGACGCCGAGCGAGCCCGGAACCGTCGCGGACGCCGCGTTCCACGCCTACGCGCGGAGCGCGCTCGACTACCGCCCGTGATCAGGCTCGCCGTTGCGACCCTGGCCGTCGCCGCCGTCTTCGCGGTCGGCGTCGCCGTCGGCGAGTCGCTCCACGACGGGCCGCCCGCCGGCGGCGCACAGACGCTCGTGCGCACGCTGCGACCCCTTCCGCTCGCCCCTGCCGCGCTGCAGACCGTGACCGTGACGGTGCAGCGGCCGTGACGTCGCTCGGTCCGGCGTGGCCGCTCGAGACGGAGCGGCTGACGCTGCGCCCGTACGTCGAGGACGACTTCGCCGAGTTCGCCGCGATCCACGCCGACCCCGCGGTCGCACGGTGGCTGTACAACGAGCCGCGCGTCGGAGCCGCCGCACGCGCGCACTTCGAGCTCAAGCTGCCGCTCGACCGGCTCGCCGCCGAGGACGCCTGGATGAGCTGCGCCGTCGTGGTGCGCGAGGGCGGCGCGCTCGTGGGCGACCTCTCGCTGCACTGGGTCAGCGTCGAGCACCGGACGGCAGAGGTCGGGTTCCTGTTCGCACCGGCGCACCAGGGGCGCGGGTACGCGACCGAGGCGGCCCGCGCGGTCGTTGACTGGGCGTTCGCAGCCGGGTTCCACCGCGTGATCGGGCGGGCGGAGGCGCGGAACGTGGCCTCCGCGCGCGTGCTCGCGAAGCTCGGCATGCGCCTCGAGGCGCACTTCGTCGAGAACGAGTGGGTGAAGGGCGAGTGGCAGAGCGAGCTCGTGTACGCGGTGCTCGACCGCGAGTGGGTTCGACCCGGCTCGTAACGGGTACGAGACCGCTCTACGGCAGGGATCGCGGTTTAGGTAGCTGCAGCTTTGGGTACTTTTCGCTCGTGACGTACCGCGGGAGGCGCGTTCCGACGGCGGAGCCGGACTGGCTCACGCTGGGGCAGGCGGCGAAGTTCCTCGGGGTCGCCCAGTCGACCATCAGGAAGTGGTCGGACCAGGGGCGGGTCCCCGCGTTCTACACGCCGGGCGGGCATCGGCGCTACCGCCGCCACGACCTCGAGACGTTCCTCGACCGGTCGGGCCCGTCCGGGCGCGGCGCCGGCCCCGTCGTCCTCGTCGTGGACGACGACGAGCGGATCCGCGAGTACATGCGGGTCAACCTCGAGATGGAGGGGTACACGGTGCGCGAGGCCGCCGGCGCCGACGCGGCGCTCGCCGCGATCGAGGACGGCGCCCCGGATCTCGTGCTGCTCGACGTCGTCATGCCGGGCGTCGACGGCTGGCAGATGCTCCAGCGGATGCAGGAGCGCCACGGCTCGATCCCCGTGATCATGTTCAGCGGCCAGATCGACGAGACGTCCGCGAACCGGGCCGAGGAGCACGGCGCGCGCGGCTTCGTCGGAAAGCCGTTCGACCCGCAGCAGCTGATCGAGCGCGCCAAGCAGCTCGTTCCCGCGTGACGCGCTGATCAGGCTCGACCGGCACCTCGAGCACTGGATCGTCGCGCACCGCGTCGCCTGGCTCGACTGGCTCTTCGTCGGCCTGTCGCGCATCGGCACGCTGGGGCTCGTCTGGGTCGCGGTCGCCCTCGGGCTCGCCGTGCTCTGGCGGCGACCGTCCATCGCCGTCACCGTCGTCGTCGCGGTCGCGGGCGCGGACCTCGCCGCGGACGTCGGGAAGTTCCTGGTGCACCGCCACCGGCCGTACGAGCACCAGCTCGGGCCGTCCGAGCGGACGCACTCGTTCCCGTCGGGGCACGCGGCGACGTCGTTCGCGGCGGCGACGGTGCTGTCGTCGTTCGCGCCCCGGTTCCGCGTCGCCTTCTACGCGCTCGCGACCCTGATCGCGTACTCGCGGCTCTCCAACGGCGTCCACTACCCGACGGACGTCGTCGCGGGAGCGCTCGTGGGCGTGCTCACAGGTCGTCTGTTGCTCGCAGGAGCCCGCCGGCGATCACGCCGAGGCTCGCGAGGAGGCTGATCCAGAGGCCGATCCCGCGCCCGTCGGCGGGGAGCACGGCGTCGGGGATCGAGATCACGCGGATGATGACGAAGACGGCGCCGAGCGCGCCGAGCGCCAGCACGACGAGGCTCTCCGGGATCGACGGCGGCAGCTCGTAGCCGAGCTCGCCGAGCGTTACGATCACGAGCGCGGCGAGGCCGACGACGAAGACGAGCTTCCCGAGGACGCCGCTGTCCCAGCCCAGGACCGCGAGCTTGATCCCCGAGCCGGAGCCCGTGTACCAGCCCATGAACGCGGACAGCGCGAGGACGAGCGACGACACCCAGGCGACGCGCTCACCTGCCGCCCAGAGGCCGCCGCCGGCGGGTCGGACGTAGCCGGCCGGGGCCGGCGCGCCCGGGGCGGGCGGCTCGAGGTCGAAGAAGTCGGGGGTTTCCACGGCAGTAAGTATGGGGAAGAATCCGGTCGGAAGGCTTCCGATCGGTTCGAGGCAGGGGGTCAACGTGCTCGATGAGGCAAGGAAGCTCGGCTCCGCCGACGGCGACTACGTCGATTTCGTGACGACGGGCGTGCCCGCCGCGGGGGCGTACCACTGCTCCGGCTGCGGCTACGGCGTCACCGTGCAGGCGTCGCTGCCGCGGTGCCCGATGTGCGGCGGGACGACGTGGGAGCCCGCGGTGTTCGGCGGGATCGCGCCGCGCGGGCTCGACCGGCTCGACTGAGCGCGGTCAGACGCCGAACAGCGTCTGCACCTCGTGCCACGCGGCGAGGAGCAGGAAGGCGGCGAGGAACGCGAGCACGAGGAGCGTCACCCAGAACCTGACGTCGGAGCGCCGGGCCTCGCTCCGCCGCTCGACGCGCGCCCTCCGCCGTGCGCGCTCGCGCCGGTAGTTCCGGTCGATCGCGAGCGGATCGAGGGACGGAGCGTCGTCGGGGACGACCGGTGCGCGCGGTGCGGGCTCGGACATCGCCGGAAGTGTAGGCAGTATCTCGACTGTCGATGGCCGTCGAAGCCCAGCGACGTGCGACTGTCGAGGCGCTCGCCCGTGCCGCGGAGCAGATCGCCGCGGCCGACGACCTGCGCACCGCGCTGGCGGCGCTCGCCGACGCGTCGGTCGAGGCGCTCGCCGCGGAGCTGGTCGTCATCCGGCTCGTGGGGGACGACGGCGAGCTCGTCGCGCGCGTTGCCGCCCCGACGGCGTCACCGCTCGCGGCGGAGGTCACGGGTACACGCGTCGCCTGCGAGCGAATCGAGCGCGGGGAGGCCTCGCCCGCTGTCGAGCGCGCGGCGGCGCACGCCGCGGCGGACGGCGTCCTGGCCGTCGCTGCGTACGCGGGGCGGCGCGTGGTGGCGTCGGTCGAGGCGGTACGACACGACGCGTTCGACGAGGCCTCCGTGGCGCTCGTCTCCCTCGCGGCGGGGCAACTCGCACTCGCGGTGCGAGCCCTCGCTCCGGGGACTCGGTCGGCCGCCGGCTTTCGCCGCGCGGCGTGGCTCGACCTCGCGGGCGAGGCCCTCGCCGCCGGCGGCGACCCGCGGCGCACGCTCCACCAGGCGCTCCGTGTGGCTGCCCAGGCGACCGCTGCGCGCGGAGGCGTCGCCTGGCGCGTGGGCGCCGACGGCGCGCTCGCGCGCGCGACGACGCTCGGCGAGGCCGACGCGCTCCTGCCGGCACCGGCGGCCGGGCCGAACGCGCTCGAGCTCCGCCGGCCCGTGCTCGCGAATCCGGGGACCGGCGACGCGGTGCTGTCGCTGCCGCTCGGGCAGCCGCCGGTCGCGCTCCTCCAGCTCGTGTACCCGTCCGAGGCCGCGCCCGCCGACGACGAGCTGCCGCTGCTCGCGGCGTTCGCCGCGCGCGCCGCGCACGCGGTTCGCTCAGGCGAGGACGCACGCGCGGTCGAGCAGGAGCTCGAACGGACGCGGGCGCTCCTCGGCGTCGTCAGCGAGGCGATCTCGCGCCTGTCGCTCGCCCACACGCTGGAGACGGCGGTCGAGCGGATCGCCGAGCTGCTGCAGGTCGAGCGGCTCGCGGTGTACCTGCGCGACGACGACGGCGCGCTGTTCGCGGCGGCGGGCCGCGGCGTCGCGGGAGCGCACGACGCGGTCGCGCACCGCATCGCCGACGCGCTCGCGGGGCCGCTTCGCGCGCGCGCGTCGGTGCAGGCGCGACGCGGCGGGACGGAGCCCGCACTGGCGCCGGTGCGCGCCGCGCTGCGGGGAGCCGGGCAATCGTCGCTCGTCGCGGTGCCGCTGCACGTGCGCGAGGAGTCGATCGGGCTCCTCGTCGCCTACCCCGGCGACCGCCGGCTGTCGGAGAGCGATCTCGCGCTGCTCGTGGCGCTCGGCGCGCAGCTCGCGGTCGCCGTGCAGAACGCGCGCCTCCACGAGCGCGCGACGGAGCTCGGAACGGCGCTCTACGACGTCCTCGAGTCGGAGCGGCAGGCGTCGCGCCAGGTGAACGTGCTGTACGAGATCTCGCGGTCGTTCGCGCAGACGCTCTCGCTCGAGTCGACGCTGAAGGCGGTGACGGAGACGCTCGTCCACGAGTTCCGTGTCGACGCCGCCGTCATCCGTGTGCCGGACGAGCGCGGCGACCAGTTCGTGGCCGAGGCGGTGCACGTCGCCGAGGAACGACTCGCCGAGGCCGTGACGACGATTCTCCGGCGCCCCCAGCCGCGGCCGGCCCGGACGTACGAGCCGATGCTGCTCGACGTCGCGGCGGTCCGGCGCCTCGGCGGCGCGCACTCGCTGCTCCGCCCGTTCCTCGAGGCGGGCTCGACGGCGGCGCTCGTCCCGATCGCGACGCCGACGGAGCTGCTCGCCGAGCTGACGATCGTCTCGCTCGACCCGGCCGAGCCGATCACCGAGGAGACGGTCGCCGCGGCGCGGACGATCGCGCAGCAGGCCGCCCTCGCGATCGACAACGCCCGGCTCTACCAGCAGCAGAAGCAGTTCGCGGAGACGATGCAGCAGTCGCTCCTGCCGCGCGAGGACCCGGACGTCCCGGGGCTCGCGGTCGGCCGGGTGTACGAGTCCGCGGCGCGCGTCGACGTCGGCGGGGACGTCTACGACTTCCTCGAGCTCACCGACGGCCGCCTCGCCGTCGTGCTCGGCGACGTCACGGGGCACGGCATCGACGCCACGGCGGACATGGCGATGGCGAAGTTCACTTTCCGGTCGCTCGCGCGAGAGCATCCGGAGCCGGGCGACTTCCTGGCGCACGTCAACGACGTCGTCGTCGGGGAGATCGGCGCCGGCAAGTTCATCACGATGGTGTACGTCACCGTCGACGCCGGCGGCCGCGTCCTCTGCGCGTGCGCCGGGCACCCCGAGCCGCGCGTCGTCGAGCCGGGCGGCGGCGTCGCGCCGCTCGCGTGCGGCGGCCTCGCCCTCGGGATCGTGGAGGCACAGGACTACGACCAGGTCGAGGCGCGGCTGCCGCCCGGCGGCTCCGTCGTCCTCTATACGGACGGTGTCGTCGAGTCGCGCCGCGGCCGCGACCTCTTCGGGGTCGAGCGGCTCGATGCCGTCCTCGCGGCGCACGCGACGCGGCCGGCGCAGGAGATCGCCGAGGCGGTGCTGCGGGCGTGCCGGGAGTACGCGGGCGGTGACCTCCCCGACGACTGCGCGGTCGTCGTGATCAGGCGCACGGAGTGAACCTCCGCCGGCCGCCCGGTCGGCCGCTCGTGATCGCGCACCGCGGCGCGAGCGCCGACGCGCCCGAGAACTCGCGGGAGGCGCTCGAGGCGGCCGTCTCGGCCGGCGCGGATCTCGTCGAGTTCGACGTCTCGCCCGGGCTCGTCGTCGCACACGACGCCGGCGCGGCCGGGATGCATCTCGACGAGGCGCTCGCGCTCCTCGCGCCCCACGCGATCGGCCTGCACGTCGACGTGAAGGAGCCGGGCTACGAGGCGGCAATCGTCGCCGCGATCGGAATGCACGGGCTTGCCGGGCGCGTGCTCTTCTCGAGCGCGCTGCCACCGGTCCTCCGGGCCTTCGCCTCGCTCGCACCCGACGTCCCCCGCGCGATCGGCTACCCGCACGACCGGTTCGGTGCGGCGCGCCTGCGGTGGCCCGCGGCGGTGACGAGCCCCGGGGCGGCGCTGCTGCGCGCGGCCGTCCCCCTGCGGATCCCGCTCCTCCTCGGCTCGGCGCGCGCGAACGTCCTCGCGCTCCACCACACGCTCTGCTCGCGGGCGGCGGTCGGCGCCGCCCACCGGCTCGGCGCGCCGCTGCTCGCGTGGACGGCTAACGACCCGGAGCGCGTGCGCGCGCTCGCCGAGCTCGGCGTCGACGGGATCGTCTCGGACGACCCGCGAGGGGCGCTGGCTACACTCATTGCGCCGTGAAGCGCCTGCACGCAGCACTGCTCTTCGTGCTCGGCCTCGCGGCCTCCGGTGCCTTCTCCGGGGCCGTGATCGCCGACGTCACCACGAGCACGTCCTCGACCGCGACGACGACGACCGCCACGGCGACCGTCCCGACGACGCCCGTCACGACCGGGACGACGCCGTCCGCGGCGGTGCTGCCGCGCGGCGTGCGTGTCGCCGGCGTCCTCGTCGGCGGCCTCCCGCCGCTCGACGCGGTGGCCGCCGTCAGGGAGGCGTTCGCGAAGCCGCTCCCCGTCGTCGTCGACCACACGACGCTCACGGTCGATCCCGCCCGCGTCGCGTCGGCGTACACCGCGACGGCCGTCGCGCGCGCCCGGATCGCCGACGCGGGAGCAAAGGTGCAGCTCGTCGTCGCCGTCCGCGGCCCCGCGGTCAAGGCGTGGGTGCGCGCGGTCGCGCAGAGGTTCGCGCGTGCGCCGGCCGATGCCTCGCTGACGTTCAGGGGCGCGAAGCCCGTGATCCGGCCCGAGCGCGCCGGTCGCGCCGTCGACGCGAAGGCGCTCACCGCGCGCATCGTCGCCGCGCTCCGCGCCAACTCGCGCCTCCCCGTGCGGGCCCACACGCGGCGCCTCGCCCCGGCCGTCGTCGCGGCCGCGTTCTCGAAGGTGATCGTGATCAACCGGTCGCTCAACCGGCTGTACCTCTTCGGCGACGCCAAGCTGATGCGGACCTTCTCCGTCGCGACGGGCCAGGCGATCTACCCGACGCCTACCGGCCGGTGGCGCATCGTCGTGAAGTGGAAGAACCCGTGGTGGTACCCGCCCGTGCAGGACGACTGGGCGCGCGGGCTGAAGCCGGTGCCTCCCGGCCCGAGCAACCCCCTCGGCACGCGCTGGATGGGCCTGGACGCGCCGGGCGTCGGCATCCACGGGACCGACGAGCCGACGTCGATCGGCTACAGCGCGTCGCACGGCTGCATCCGCATGCAGGTGCCCGACGCGGAGTGGCTCTTCGACCACGTCGACGTCGGCACGACCGTCTACATCGTTTGATGCGCGCCGTTCGCGCCGCCGCCGCCGCTGCCGTGGTCGCGCTGCTCGCGCTCCTCGTGTGGGACGTCACCCACTCCTCGCACGGAGGCGTTGCCGCCAAGGTCGACGGCGGCCGCAGCGTCGACGCACCCACCACGAACCTCCCGTTCTTCGGGAAGAGCGGGACGTTCGACCTGGCGGCCTACCGCGGGAAGGTCGTCGTGCTCAACTTCTGGGCGTCGTGGTGCGTCGACTGCAAGCTCGAGGCGAAGACGCTGCACGACGCGGCGGCGACGTGGGCGCGCAAAGGGGACGTCGTCTTCGTCGGCGTGGACGGCAGCGACCTGAGCGGCGCGGCGAGGCGGTACATGAGCAGGTACGGCGTCAACTACCGCGTCGTCCGCGACGTCGGGGCGCACGCGCAGAGCGCCTGGGGCGTGACCGGCTTTCCCGAGACGTTCTTCGTCGATCGCACCGGGCGCGTCGTCCCTCCGCACGTCTCGGGGCCGATCCCGGCGAAGGACCTCGACTCGGCGATCCGGAGGGCGCTCTCCTCGTGAGGGGGGTGCGCGCCCTCGCTGCCGCTGCGGTGGTCGCCCTCGCCGCGGTTCTCGGATGGCGGCTGACGCACCAGCCGCAGCACGTCGAGGCGGGGAAGGTGGTGCCGGCGCCGTCGTTCACGCTCTCGTCCGTCGCAGGCGACGGCGAGGTCTCCCTCGCCTCGCTCGCGGGCCGCGCCCGCGTCGTCAACTTCTGGGCGTCCGACTGCATCCCGTGCAAGAACGAGATGCCGCGGCTCCAGGCCGCGTCGGAACGCTGGTCGCAGAAGGGCGTCGCCGTCATCGGCGTCGACGTCCTCGACAGCAGGTCGGCGGCGCGCGCGTTCCTCAGCCGGCGCGCGGTCACGTACGCGAACGGGTTCGACCGGCTCGGTGACATCGCCACGCGCTACGGCGTCGTCGGGACGCCGACGACGTTCTTCATCGACCGGCGGGGCCGGATCGTCAAGCGCATCCTCGGCCCGGTGACGCCGGACGAGCTCGACGCCGAGATCGGCCGCGCGCTCCGGTCGTGAGGGCGCTCGCGCTCGCCGTCCTCCTCGCACTCGCCGCCGCGGCTCCGGCGCTCGCTCACGGCCGACCGAGCGCCGACGCGATCGAGACGAAGCTCGTCTGCCCGGTGTGCCACGAGACGCTCGACCAGTCGACGGCGCCGATCGCGCAGGAGATGAAGGCCGAGATCCGCCGCCGGATCGCGCAGGGGTGGACGGAGAAGCAGATCCTCGACGAGATGGTGACGCAGTTCGGCCAGGGCGTCCTCTCGACGCCGGCGAAGCACGGGTTCGACCTGCTCGCGTGGGTGCTCCCGCTCGGCGGCGCCGCGGCCGCGGTCGCAGCGGTCGGTGCGGGAGCGCGTCACTGGGCGCGCGCCCCTGCGACTGCACGCGCGCCCGCGCCGCCTCCGCACCTCGACCCGGAGATGGAGCGGCGGATCGACGAGGAGCTCGAGCGCTTCGATGGCTGAGAAGCTCCCTGTCGCCTTCCTCGCCGGCCTGTTCTCCGTCGTCACGCCCTGCGTGCTCCCACTCGTCCCCGGCTATCTCTCGGCCGTCTCCGCGGTCGACGTCGACAGGCTCGGGGAGCGGGGCGTCGCGCGGCGGGTGGTCACGTCGAGCCTCCCGTTCGTCGCGGGGTTCACGCTCGTCTTCGTACTCCTGGGAGCGGGCGCGGCCGCGGTCGGCAGCGCCGTCGACAAGCGGACGCAGGTCGAGATCGCAGGCTTCGTGCTCGTGGTGCTCGGCCTCGCCTTCGTCGGCGCGCTTCCCTGGCCCGAGCGGGCGGTCGCGCCGGGGCTGCTGCAGCGTGCGCGCGGAAGCGGCTCGCGCGCCCTTCTCGGCGGGGCGTTCGCGATCTGCGCCGCGCCGTGCATCGGGACCGTGCTCGCGTCGATCCTCGTGCTCGCGTCGTCGAGCGGGACGCTCGCCCGCGGCGTCGCCCTTCTCGTCGCGTACTCACTCGGGCTCGCGGCGGCGTTCGTGGCCGCCGGCGTCGCGTTCGCGCACGCGATGCGCGCCTTCCGGTGGATCCGCGACCACTACGTCGTCGTGCGCGTGGCCTCGGGCGGGACCCTCGTCGCGCTCGGGCTCCTGCTGTTCTTCAACCGCGACTGGTGGCTGCGCGTGGCGCTCGACCAGGTGTTCACGCGGATCGGCCTCGGCACGCTCTAGCACCGCGAGCAGGGCTGCGACGTCGAGACCGCGGTGAGCGGGCGCGTGGCCCCGGAGCCGGCGCAGCGCCTTCACGCGCTGGCGCTCTGCGGCGACGGGCCGCCCGCGCTCGCTCTGGTACGCCGAGACGACGACGTGCACGAGGCCCTGGAAGAAGTCGCGCTCCGCCGGGTCGCACGCCCGCCACGCCTCCTCGAACGCCTCGTGCGCCTCGAAGAACGCACCGCCGCGCGCCAGGGCGAGCCCCCGCTTGTATGCAGCCGGAACGGTGCTAGGGTCGGACGGAGGCATGGCGACGATCCTGTTGTGTGGGGTCGACTTGTTCATCAGGGGCAAGCTCGAAGCGCTCCTGCCCGAGCATCGTCTCACGACGTCCGACGGCGTCGACCCGCCCGACCTGGTGATCGCCGACATCGCCCGGATCGATGCCGCGGACGTCGCCGAGACCTTCCCGGACGTCCCGATCCTCGGCTTCACCAATCACACGGACACCGCCGGGCTCCGCCGGGCGCACGCCGCCGGGTTCGACCGCGTGATCGCGAAGTCGGCGCTCTTCGAGCGCACCCGGGAGGTCGTCGACGGCCTCATCGCGTCCGCAGATGGGTGAGTCGTTCCCGCGGGTCGATCATCTACAGTAGGCCGCCGTGACGTACGTGATTGCCGAGCCCTGCATCGACATCAAGGACCGCTCCTGCGTCGACGTCTGCCCCGTCGACTGCATCCACGAGGCCGGCCGGATGCTCGTGATCGACCCCGAGGAGTGCATCGACTGCGGCGCGTGCGAGCCGGAGTGCCCGGTCGAGGCGATCTTCCCGGAGGACGCGCTGCCCGACAAGTGGGAGCCGTTCGTGCGCATCAACGCCGCGTTCAACGAGTCGATGGCGGTCGTCGACCAGCTCGCCGACGCATACGCGACCGAGCACAACGTCCAGAACGAGCCGATCCAGTAGCTCGCCGCGACGACCGTCGCGCCCGCGCGCACGAATAATCCGTGCACGTTCCGGGCATGTGTTGGCCGCCCAGGAAACCACCAGGAGGTCGCACACATGCCGAGAGCATGGAGCGCGAAACGCGAACGGCAGTACGAGCACGTCAAGGAGTCGGAGGTCGAGCAGGGCCGCTCGACGAAGCGCGCGAAGGAGATCGCCGCGAGGACCGTGAACAAGCAGCGCGCCCAGGCGGGCGAGACGAAGTCGTCGTCCAAGGCCTCCTCGAAGTCCTCGTCCTCCTCGGCGCGGAAGAAGGCGAGCACCTCCGCCGCGGCGCGGAAGAAGACGACGGCCGCCTCGTCGCGCAAGAAGACGACCGCCGCCTCGTCGCGCAAGAAGAAGACGTCGTCGAGCGCCGGGTCGATGAGCGTCCGGGCGGCGGGTGCGAAGGGCGGCCGGGCCGGCACGACCGCGCAGAAGCGCGCGGCGGGCGCGAAGGGCGGCCGCGCGGCGGCGCGCACGTCGACGACGACCTCGTCGCGGAGCTCCTCGTCGCGCACGAGCCGCCGCGGCACGATGAGCGTGCGCACGGCCGGTGCGCGCGGTGGCCGTGCGACGGCGCGCAAGTCGTCCACGAAGAAGTCGTCGTCGCGCGGCAAGCGCTGACGCACGACCGTATGCGCGTGCGAGTCGCGCGAAGCATCGTGACTCGCACGCGTTTTCCTTTCCAGCAACGAGCGGCAGAAAGGCATGTCGTCCGCATTGCACGTTACAAAGCAACGTGGTAGGGAATCGTGCACGCGCAATCCGACCAGGAGGTCTCGATGACCGAAGAGGATTGGAGCGGGACCGGCGAGACGTCTGAGACGTCCAGCGCCGGCTCGTGGAGCGAACCGACAGCGGACGCCGACGAGGCGTGGGGCACCACCGCGATCGGTGAGGCGAGCGAAGGCGCCGAGGTCGAGCGCGCCATCGCCGTCCCGGCGACGACACGTTCGTCGTCGCGCTCCTCGGGCAGCAGCTCCCGCTCGGGGTCGACTCGAAGTTCGAGCGGCCGGAAGTCGTCGGCGAAGAAGTCGACGGCGAAGAAGAAGTCCGGCGGCGCCAAGAAGTCGACTGCGAAGAAGAAGACGACCGCACGCAAGACGACGTCGGCCCGCAAGACGACCGCCAGCAAGACGGGCGCCGCGAAGCGGACCACGTCGACCCGCAAGTCGTCCGCGAAGAAGTCGAGCGCGAAGCGCTCGGCGGCGAAGAAGTCGACCGCAAAGCGCTCGGCGGCGAAGAAGTCGACGGCGAAGCGCTCGACCGCCCGCAAGTCGACGACGAAGAAGTCGACGGCCAAGAGGTCGACTGCGAAGAAGTCGACCGCCAAGCGCTCGCCGGCCCGGAAGTCGACGGCGAAGAAGTCGTCGGCACGCAAGACCGGTGGCGCGCGCAAGACGTCGACGAGCCGCTCGACCGGAACGCGCAAGGCGGCGTCGCGGTCTCGGACCGGCCGCCGCTCCTCGCGGTAAGGAGCACGCAGACGCTCGGGCTCCGCCGCGTGGCGGAGCCCGGGTGTCGCACCGTTTGACGGTCCGCCACGTGGGGCATCGTCGGTAACGTCTCCGCCGTGGATCCCCGCACCCTCGACCACGTCGCCTTCTGGGTCTCCGACCGCACGCCGCTCGTCGGCTTCTGCGAGCGGCACCTCGGGATGCACGTCATCTCGCACGAGTCGAACTTCACGCTCGTCGGCTCCGACGCGCGCCGCGGGAAGCTGACGTTCTTCGACGCCGACGCGCCGCGCGACCGCGGCCCGCTGAAGCACGTGGGCCTGCGCGTCTCGGATCTCGCCGGCGCGCGTTCGGAGCTGCCCGCGGGGACGCCGGACGTCTTCGAGCTCGGCGAGGGGATCCAGGTGACGCTCGTCGAAGCGCCGACGGACGTCGAGTACGACCTCGACCACGTCGCGCTGTGGACGCCTGCGCCGGAGGCGACGGCGCGCGAGTACCTGCGCTACGGGTTCGACGAGTCCGGCGCGAGCCGCGTCGAGGTCGGCGGTGCCTTTGTCGAGCTGCACGAGGGGCGCGCGACGCCGAACGAGCGGCCGCTCCTCAACCATCTCGCGGTTCTCGTCGACTCCGCCGACGAGGTGATCGCCGGCGCCGGCGAGCTCGACATCGAGGTCGAGTCCGTCGTCGACGCCGCCAACACGTACGCGGCGTTCCTCTGGGGCCCCGACCGCGTGCGCATCGAGTACGTCGAGCACAAGCCCACGTTCTCGTTGACGTGACCGTCTCGGTGGCGGGCGCCGGCATGGCCGGCCTCGTCGCCGCGGCTCGACTCCGCGAGCTCGGTCGCGACGTCGTCGTGCGCGAGAAGGGCACGCGCGCGGGCGGGTCGATGCTGCTCTCGTCGTGCGTCGTGTGGCGTCATCGCGAGCTCGGGGCCTTCCGCGAGGAGTGCCCGGGCGGGGACGAGCGGCTCCAGCGCCTCGTCTGGGAGCGGCTCGACGACGCGATCGCGTGGCTCGTCGCGCGCGGCGCGCCCGTCGTAGGGGAGGAGACCGGGACCCCGCGCACCACGGGCAAGCGCTTCGATCCCCGCGGCCTCGTCGAGGCGCTCGCCGCCGACGTGCACCTGGGCGTCGACGGCTGCGTCGACGGCCCGCTCGTGCTCTGCACGGGCGGCTTCGCGGCGTCGTCCGACCTCGTCACGCGGTTCATCCGGCCGTCTGCGTCGCTGCGCCTCCGCGCGAACCCCTGGTCGAGCGGTGACGGCCTGTGCTTCGCCCTCGACCGCGGCGCGCAGCTCACCGCCGGCATGGACGAGTTCTACGGGCGCAACATGCCGGACGCGCCGTGGGACGAGACGCAGCTCGTCTCGCTCTCGCAGCTGTACGGCAGCGTCGCGCGGATCTTCGACGAGGACGGCGTCGAGTTCTTCGACCGCGGCGACGTCTGGTGGTCCGAGACGAACGTCGTGCAGGCGACGGCGCGACGGCCGAATGCGCGCGCGTACTACGTCCTCGACGAGGAGTCGCTCGGCGCTCGCGTCCGCGACCGCACGGTGGCCGAGATACTCGAAGCGGCGCCGTCGGAGGCACGCGTCGCGCCCGGCGACCTCCCGTTCGACCCGCCCGACGGCGCCGTCGCCTCGATCCGGCTGATCGCGTCGATCACGCACACGGTGGGGGGGATCGCGGTGGACGAGCGCGCGCGCGTCCTCCGCGACGACGGATCGGCCGTCGACGGGCTCTGGGCGGCCGGGGTCGACGCCGGCGGGGTCGCGACCGGCGGGTACGCGAGCGGGCTCGCGCAGGCGCTCGTCCTCGGGCTCGCCGCGGCCGAGGACGCTGCGCGCTGAGCGGCGTCACTCCCTGCCGACGGAGAACGCGCACGTGCGCGTGTCGCCGGGCAGCGGCGAGGCGCCGATCTTGTTCACGACGAGCGTGCGCCCGTCCTCCTCGAGCTCGTCACCGGCCGCGGGCGCGTCGCCTTCCATCTCGCGCAGCGTGTAGCCCGACGGCGACCACACCATGAGCACCCAGCCCTCCCGGTCCGGCATAGCGGCGGGAGATTACCTCCGCGTCGCGTAGGCCGGGAGCGTCACGACGATCCGCGTCCCCGGCGGCTGCGTCTCGACGCGGATCGACCCGTGCAGCTGCTTCACGCGCTCCTCGATCGCCTCGAACGAGCGGCGCCGCCGCTCGGGCTCGGCGTCGTCGACCACCTCCGTCTCCAGGCCGCTGCCGGTCGACCGCATGGACACCGCGATGCGCGTCGGCGGCCCGCGCCGGACGGCCTGCTCGAGCAGCTCGCGGATGATCGTGTACAGCGCCACCTGCGCCGTCTGCCCGACCGAGTCCGCGGCGTCGATCGAGAGGTCGACCCTGATCTGGTCCCGGGTCCCGACCTGCTCGGCGAGCGCATGCAGGGCCGGGCCGAAGCCCTGGTCCCGCAGCACCACCGGCTCGAGCGCGAACGAGAGGTCGCGCAGCTCGCGGATCGTCGCCCGCTGCCGGTCGAGCGCCGGGCGCAGGACGTTCGCCGCGTCCTCGACCTTCCCCGTCTCGAGCGAGTGCACCGCCGCGTCGAGCATCAACGCGATCCCCGCGAGGTTCTGCACCGGCCCGTCGTGGAGGAAGAGCGCGATGCGGCGCCGCTCGTCCTGCTCGGCCGCGATCAGACGGTCGAGGCCGTCGTCGGGCGAGCTCAATCGATGATCGCCTCGCGCAGCGCGATCGCGACCGCGTGCGTGCGCGTGTCCGCCTCGAGCTTCGTGAGGATGTGGCGGACGTGGCTCTTGACGGTCTCCTGCGAGATGAACAGCCGCTGCGCGACGTCTGCGTTCGACATCCCATCGGCGAGGAGCTGGAGGATCTCCCGCTCCCGCGACGTGAGCATGTCGGTCTGGTCCTTGCCCGCGAGGAACGCCGGCATCAGCGCGGGGTCGACGTACCCCTCGCCCTTCGCGACCTTCTCGATCGCGCGCACGAGCGTCTGGTGCGGAGCCTCCTTCAGGATGTAGCCCTTCGCGCCGCTCTCGAGCCCGCGCCCGAGGAGCGACCGCTCGGAGTACGCAGTGAAGATGAGGACCTTCGACTCGGGCACCTTCTCGGTGAGGAGCTTCGTAGCCTCGAGGCCGTCCATGCCCGGCATACGGACGTCCATGATCACGACGTCCGGCTTACGGCGCTCGGCGAGCTCCACCGCGGCGGCGCCGTCGGCCGCCTCGCCGACGACGCGGATGTGCGGCGCGCGTGAGAGGGAGAGCCGAAGACCCTCGCGCACGACCTCGTGGTCGTCGACGATCAGCGTCGTGATCTCGTCCATCTGCCGCCCATCCTATGCCCCGGGCAGGAGGGACAACTGCTCGTTCCCGGTGGCGGGCCGCACGCGCGCCGGTCGCCGGTCGCGAACGCCGTGGAGCCGCGCGAGCCGGCGAACCTCGTCCCGAGCGGGCCGCGCCTCCGACTGCGGCAGGTACGCGCGCCCCGCGTACAGCCGCTCGTAGTCCGGGAGCAGCTCCGGCCAGTCGCGCTGGAGGCACGAGAGGAAGTGCTCGCGCGTCCCCGGCCGCAGGTAGAGGAGATTCGCCCAGATGCCGCAGGCGCCCGCTTCGCGCGCGGCGGCCACGACGCGCTCGAGCGAGCTCGGGTGGTCGGAGAGACCGGGGAGGAGGGGCGCCATCCCGACCGACGCCCGCACGCCCGCGTCGACGAGGACGCGAAGCGCGCGCAGCCGCTGGCGCGGCGGCGCGGTGCCGGGCTCGGTCGTCCGCCAGACGTCGTCGTCGACCGTCGGCACGGAGAAGGTCACCGAGACGTCGGCCCGAGCGGCCGCGTCGGCGAGCAGCTCGGCATCCCGGACGATCAGCGGCCCGCGGGTGATGACGTGGAACGGGTTCGCCGCGTCGCGGAGCGCGGCGAGGCACCGCTGC
The DNA here is from genome assembly GCA_036403195.1 of Gaiellaceae bacterium. GTDB lineage: Bacteria > Actinomycetota > Thermoleophilia > Gaiellales > Gaiellaceae > PALSA-600. The sequence continues at coordinate 5,766 of DASWRL010000035.1, read as the reverse complement.
GTCAGGCGGTAGCGGCCCTCCGCCGGCTGGTACGGGTCCGTCGCCGCGCCGATCGCGACCGCCTCACCGCGCCAGCTCCGCCGCGCGAGCTCCGCCCGGAGCAGCTCGGCGACGTTGATCTTCACCCGGATCGACCGCCCGTACCGGTCGTCGGCCGGCCGGTCGGCCCGCCGCTCGAAGGCCCGGACGTAGCAGAACGTGCACCGGTGCACGCAGCCCATGTAGGGATTCAGCGACCAGTCGAAGGGCATCCCCTTCACGCGGTTCAGCGCGACCTGGCAGGGCTCCTCGCGATACTCGACCCGCACCCCGCGATGATAGAACATATGTTCGCTCTGTCCAGCACGAGGCTATACTCCTGGACACTGATTCGCGTGGACGACGATCTGCCGCCCAGTACGCGCGCGCCCCGGGGGCGCACATGAGCTTTTTTCTGCAGCTGCTGGCGCTCGCGGGGCTGATCCTCCTGAACGCGTTCTTCGTCGCGGCGGAGTACGGCCTCGTCACCTCGCGGCGGACGCGCATCATGGAGCTCGAGCACGAGGGGAACCGCGGCGCGCGCGCCGTCCTCGCGATCACGGCCGACCCGCCGCGGTTCATCGCGGCGATGCAGCTCGGCGTCACCATGACGAGCCTCGCGATCGGCGCCCTCGGCGAGCAGGTGCTCGCGCGCAGGCTCGACTCGGTCATGGCGTCCGTCCTCGCCGTGATCCTCGCGCTGCTCATCGTCACGTACCTGCACGTCGTCATCGGCGAGCTCGTGCCGAAGGGCATCGCGCTCGGGCACCCGGAGGCGACCGCGCTCGCGGTGTCGGCTCCGGTGCGCGGGTTCTTCGTCGTGTTCCGCCCGCTGATCTGGCTGCTGCAGGAGTCGACGACGCTCATCCTCCGGGCGCTCGGGCAGCGGCAGCCCGGCGCCGAGACCGAGGCCTACTCCGAGGCCGAGCTCCGCATGCTGCTGTCGTCGTCGGCCGAGCAGGGCGAGATCGAGCAGGAGGAGCAGGAGATGCTCTACAAGGTCTTCGACTTCGCCGACAAGGAGGCCGTCGACGTGATGGTTCCGCGACCGGAGGTGGTGGCGATCTCGATCGCCCTCCCGGCCGAGGACGCGCTGAAGGCGGTCCTCGAGTCGCCGTACACGCGGTACCCGGTGTACCGCGAGTCGCTCGACGACATCGTGGGCGTTCTGCACATCCGCGACCTGATCGAGGCGCTCCACGACCGGGGGATCGCGTCGGTCGACGTGGCCTCGCTCGTCCGCCCGGCGTACATGGTCCCGGAGACCAAGGACCTCGGCGCGCTCCTCACGGAGTTCCGGCGCACGAACCAGCACATGGCGATCGTCATCGACGAGTACGGCTCGATGGAGGGGATCGTCACGCTCGAGGACCTGCTCGAGGAGATCGTCGGCGAGATCGAGGACGAGTTCGACCTGCCCGACGAGACGGTCGAGCGGGTCGACGACGACACGATCCGCATCGACGGCACGTTCCCGATCGACGACTTCAACGAGCAATTCGACTGCGGCCTGCCGCAGGAGGACTACCACACGGTCGCCGGGTTCGTCTTCGGCGAGCTCGGCCGCACCGCCGAGCCCGGCGACGAGGTGAAGCACGACGGTCTCCTGTTCCACGTCGAGTCCGTCGAGGGGCAGCGGATCGACCGCCTGACCGTCACGTTCCAGCCGTGGCAGCGAGCGGAGCAGCACCGGCAGGACGACGACGCCGCCGCGTGACGGTAGGGTGGAACGGTGGACGCGATGGAGACGTACCTCGCGAAGGTCCGCGACCGCGCGTACGCGATCACCGACGACGACGTCGCGGCGCTCCGCGCCGCCGGCTACACCGAGGACGAGATCTTCGAGCGGACGGTCGACGTCGCGGTCGCCGAGGGGCGTCGGCGGATCGCCGCGGCCGAACGCGTGATCGGAGCCACCGGGTGAGGCTCGAGATCCTGAACGGCGATCACGCGCCGCCGGAGGCGCTCGGTGTCGTGAAGACGCTCCTGTACCGCCCCGACGTGTTCGGCGGCTGGTTCTCCGACGAGCTCGACGTCGCGATGCGCGGCCCGTCGGAGTGGAGCCCCGGCGAACGGGAGCTGTTCGCCGCGTTCGCCTCGTCGCTCAACCAGTGCGTCTTCTGAACGAGCTCGCACGGCGCGGTCGCGTCGTACGCGCTCGGCGAGGAGGTGTGGGAAGGAGTGAAGGCCGACTGGCGCTCCGCGCCCGTGAGCGAGGCCGTGCGTGCGGCTCTGGGCTTCATCGAGAAGCAGACGCTGAGCCCGGACGACCTGGCTCCCGCCGACGCCGAGGCCGCCTATGCGGCAGGCGTCTCGAGGGAGGCGCTCAGGACCGCGGCGACGGTCGCCGGCCTCTTCACGATGATCGTGCGCCTCGCGGACGCGTTCGGCTGGGCCGTCCCGGACTGGGACCGGCTGATGCAGCGCGCACCGGCGATGCTCGAGGGCGGCTACGCGATGCGCGCCGTCCACGAGCGCGCAGCCACCTAGCGGCTCAGCCCCAGCTCTCCTCGATCATCGGCCGGATCGCCGTCTCGAGGATGCGGAACCGGCGCGGCCGCTCGAGGATGAAGACCACGATCTCGGCGACGTCCTCGGCCGTCATCATCCCCGGCAGGTCGTCCTGCGTTCGGCCGCGGCCCTCCTCGAGGGCGAAGTCGGTCGCGACTCCGCCGGGACAGACGTTCGTGCAGCGGATGCCCTGCTCTCGCAGCTCGTGGTCGAGCGCGCGCGTCAGCCCGACCTGGCCGAACTTCGACGCGCAGTAGACGGCCTCGTTCGGGAGCCCCCGCCGGCCCGCCTCCGACGCGAGCGTCACCACGTCGCCCTCGCGCCCGAGCATGTGCGGCAGCGCCGCACGGATCGCGTAGACCGTTCCCTTGAGGTTCACGTCGAGCATCTCGTCGAGGTGGTCCCGCGAGAGCTCGAGGAACGAGCCGTAGGCGCCCACGCCGGCGTTCGGCACGACGACGTCGATCCCGCCGAAGCGCTCGGCGGTCGCGTCGCAGAGGCGCACGAGCGCGTCGAGGTCGCGCACGTCGCACGGCATCGCGACGACGCCGTCGAGGCCGAGGTCGTCGCCGGAGCGCGACGCGAGGCCGAGGTGCACGCCGCGCTCGTGGAGCATGCGCGCGAGCGCGGCGCCGATGCCGCGGCTCGCGCCCGTGATGACGGCCGTCTTGCCTTCCAGGCTCATGGAATCTCCTTCAGCGTCGGGTACAGAGATCGGAAGCGCGCGTACTGGTCCTCGTAGTCCCACTCGGGCTCGACGACGGACGTCGAGCGGACGCAGCGCGCGACGGCGTCGGCGGCGTCGGCGAAGACGCCCGCGCGCACGCCCGCGAGCAGGGCCGCGCCGAACGCCGAGCCTTCTTCGGACTCCATCCGCTCGAGCGGCAGCCGGAGCGCGGACGCGACGATGCGCAGCCAGAGCCCGCTGCGTGCGCCGCCGCCCGACACACGCCCGACGCGCGGCTCGACCCCGAGCGCGCGAAGAAGCTCGAGCGAGTCGCGGAGCCCGAACGCGACGCCCTCGAGCATCGCGCGCCAGAGGGCGCCGCGGTCGTGGCGCAGCGACAGCCCCGTGAACGCGCCACGGGCGTCGGGGTCCGGGTACGGCGTGCGCTCACCTGCGAGGTACGGCGCGAAGAGCAGTCCCTCCGCGCCCGGCTCCCACCGCTCGGCCTCCGCGTCGAGCGTGGGGAACGGGGCGTCGAGCGTGTCGCGGAGCCAGCGCGCGGAGCCCGCTGCGCTGAGCATCACGCCCATCGCCTGCCACGTCTGCGGCACCGCATGGCAGAACGTGTGCACGCGGCCCTCGGGCTCCGGTGCGTACCGGCCGAGCGCCGCGAGCACGACGCCGGACGTGCCGAGGACGACGGAGACCGCTCCCGGGGCGGCGACGCCGACGCCGAGCGCGGCGGCGGCCTGGTCGCCGGCGCCCGCGACCTCCGTCGACTCCCCGCTCGGCGGGAGCCACTCGAGCGGCACCTCGAGCGCGTCGCAGACCTCCGTGGACCAGCGCCGGCCCCCGACGTCGAACCACAGCGTCCCCGACGCGTCCGCCGCGTCGATCGACCACTCGCCGCTCAGCCGGTAGCGGACGTAGTCCTTCGGGAGCATGATCCGGTGGATCCGCGCGTAGGCGTCGGGCTCGTGGCGGCGGATCCACAGGAGCTTCGGCGCGGTGAAGCCGGTGAACGCGCGGTTGCCCGTGAGGGCGATCAGGCGGTCGACCCCGATGCGCTCCTCGATCTCGGCGCACTCGGCGGCGGTCCGCTGGTCGTTCCAGAGCATCGCCGGGCGGATCACCGCGTCGTGCTCGTCGAGCACGACGAGGCCGTGCATCTGCCCCGAGAGCCCGACCGGTCCGTCGGGCAGTTGCTCGAGGACCGTCTCGGCGGCGCGCCACCAGGACTCGGGATCCTGCTCGGCCCAGCCCGGTCGCGGCGTCGAGAGCGGGTACCCCGCCTCGGCGACCGCGACCACCTCGCCGTCGGGCGCGAGGGCGATCCCCTTGACGCCGGAGGTGCCGACGTCGAGGCCGACGAGCGTCGTCAAGCGCCCAGCGCGGCGTACACCAGCTCGTACGCGCGAACGGCGTCCTTCGCCTGCTGGGCCTTCCGGAGCTCCGCGTCGTCGATCTTCGCGGCGACGCCGTCGATGAACCGCCACTGGAGCACCGACCGCTCGACCGCACCGACGGCGTCCTCCGTGTAGGGATAGAGGTCGAAGCCGAGGCGCCGCTCGTCGCCGTCGCGGCCGTACCCCGCCCGCCGGAGCTCGAGCGCGAGCTCGAGCGTCTCCATGAACGCTGTCGCGCCGACCATGTTGTCGTCGTCGAACGTGCCCCAGCCGGAGTTCGCGTGCTGGTGGCCGAGCAGCCCCTGAGCCGCGAGCATCGCCGCGTACTCGGCCAGGTTCTCGCCGTTCATGATCAGGTGCTGCCAGTCCATGTTGACCTGCACGTTGTCGATCCCCTGCGTGCGGAGCGTGTGGATCACGTGCAGCGTCATGCCGATGTTGCGCATGAAGATCTTCATCGCCGGCTCGGAGTTCTTGTGCTCGAGGTGGAGGGTGACCCCGCGCTCCGCGCACCGCGTCGCGACCTGGCCGACGCCGTCGATGAAGCGCGCCCACGACTCCGCGTACGGCGTCTGGAACGGGTAGTTGTAGCCCTCGACGCCGGGCCAGAGGATCATCTGCGCGCCGATGTCCCCCGCGAGCTCGGCCGCCGCGAGCGCCTCGCCGAGCGCCGACGAGCGGACGCCGTCGTCGGGTGACGAAAGGCCTCCCTTGCCGTAGAGCGGGTTCAGGTGCGTCCCGGTCGCGACGGCGTAGATCCCGTGGCCGGAGAGCGCCGCCACGACGTCGTCGAGGTTGTCCCGGTTCAGCTCCTGCGGGTAGTGGAACTCGTAGTCGTCGATCAGGTCGCCGAGGCCTGCCACGGCGGTGCGCACCTTGTCGGCCGTCGATGCGCCGCTCAGGTCCGGCTTGTACCCGCCGGGGTTGAACCGCGTCGCCATCGCGCCGAATGCCCAGATTCCAAGGCTTGTTTTCATCGGCCGACCCTAACCGGAACGGGGGGAAAGGGTGAAATTGCGGCCTCTTCCCACTTGACGGTGGGGCTGCAATCGGCGAAGTTGACCTTTCAACTGACCCCCCGTCAGCGATCCAGGAGGAGAATTACGTGCAGAAGGTCTTTCGCAAGTCCACCCTCGTGCTGCTTGCAGCCGTCATCGCGGTCTC
>DASWRL010000034.1:0-28663 GCA_036403195.1 Gaiellaceae bacterium | reverse complement strand
CCTGCGAAGTGGTGGCCCTTCGCGACCATCTGCGTCCCGAGCAGCACGGCGCGCTCGGTCGCGGCGAAGCGCGCGAGCAGCGCGGCGAGCTGCTCCGGCCGGGCGACGGCGTCCGCGTCGAGCCGGATCAGCTCGAGCTCCGGCAGCTCGCGCGCGAGATCACGCTCGAGCTTCTGGGTGCCCGCGCCGATCCGCGCGAGGTCCGGAGACCCGCACACGGGGCACGTCGAGGGCGCGCCCCGCGTGAATCCGCAGTGGTGGCACTGGAGCGACGCGTCGTCGTGCAGGACGAGCGCGACGTCGCAGTTAGGGCACCGGATCGTCGTGCCGCACGCGCGGCAGTGCTGCGCGGGGGCGATCCCGCGCCGGTTCAGCAGGAGGATCGCCTTGCCGCGGTTCTCGGCCACGCGCCGCAACGCGTCGAGGAGCGGCGCCGAGAGCGGGTACCCCGCCTCGCGCCTCAGGTCGACGATGCGCACGGGCGGCAGCGCCGCCCCGAGCCGCCCCCCGAGGTCGAGCCGCTCGAGCGTCGCCCACGACTCGGGGCGCGGCGTCGCGGACCCGTACACCGCGACCGCACCCTCGAGCGCGGCGCGCTTCGCCGCCACGGTGCGCGCGTCGTAGCGGGGGTCGGAGTCCTGCTTGTACGACTGGTCGTGCTCCTCGTCGACGACGATCAGCCCGAGGCCGCGGATCGGCGCGAACACGGCCGAGCGCGCGCCGACGACGACACGCGCTTCCCCCGAGACGATCCGCTCGCGCTCGTCCCGGCGCTCCGCGTCCGTCAGCGCGGAATGGAGGATCGCGACGCGGTCGCCGAACCGGGCGCGCACGCGACCCACGGTCTGCGGTGCGAGCGCGATCTCGGGGACGAGGATGATCGCGCCGAGGCCCCGCTCGAGCATCGCCGCGCATGCCTGGAGATACACCTCGGTCTTGCCGGAGCCGGTCGCGCCGTACAGGAGAAGGTTCGCGGGGGCGCCGTCGACGATCCGCGCGACGGCCGCGCGCTGCGCCTCCGACAGCTCGGCGGGCTCCGCCTCGCCCGGAAGCGCGTGCCGCTCCGCCGGCGGCGCCTGCTCCTTCCGGCGCTTCGGCATCTCCGGCGCGACGAGCGCGAGCGCGCGGGCGGGCGTCGAGCCGTAGTACTCGGCGAGCCAGAGCGCGAGCTCGACGAGCGGCGCCGGCAGCTGCCCGACGACGGAGTCGACCGGCCGCGCCTCGACGCCGTCGGGCGGCGCCTCGACGAGCTCCGTCACGACGCCGCGGGCGCGCGACCGCCCGAACGGCACGCGGACGATCGCCCCCACGCGCACCTCGTCGGGCACCGTGTAGGTGAAGGCGCGTGCGACCGCCCGTGCCGTCACGAGCGGGACGACCGACGCGAAGGGCATCAGGCGGGCTGCTCTTCGGACGCCGCTGCGCGCCGGAGCTTCTTGAACGAGAGCGTCCGGGCCATCAGCGCGATCGCGAGCAGCCCGAGCGCCAGGTTCGCGACGGTGACGGCGATGTTCATGCCGACGCTGAACGCGAGCAGCAGCGACGTCGAGATCGCCGACCCGCGGAAGAGGAAGACGATCAGCCCCTGCTTCGTCCCGGCGCCGCCGGGCGTCGCCGGGAACAGCGTCGCGAGCGACTCGACCACCTGGGAGAGGAGCGCGTTGTGGATCGACGCGTGGACGTGGAACGCCTGCAGGAAGAAGTACAGCGTCGCGAGCCGGAACACCCACGAGATCGCCTGAGGGATCACGACGCCGACGACGAAGCGGCGGCGATCGCCGAGGATCGCGAACCCGAGCCTCACGCGCGCCCAGAACTCGGTGACCCGGCGGCGCGCCCAGACGACGAGGACGAGCAGCGCGAGCAGGAGCGCGCCGAGGCCGATCGCGGTCGCCTCCTCGTGCCGCAGGAAGTACTTCCAGTCGACGGTCGGGATCCGCGAGTAGACCTCGTGCGTCGGCAGGACGCCGATCGACAGCGCCCACACCATCAGCGCGCCGGCCACGAAGAAGTCGAAGAGCGTCTCGACGACCAGCGTCGCGGCGAGCGTCGGGTACGTCGCGCCCTCCATCCGGTGCTTGACGAGGTACAGCTTGATCACGTCGCCGCCGCGGGCCGGAGCCACCGAGTTCACGCCGACCCCCGCGACGTAGGCGCCGAGCGCCGTCCGGTACCGGAGCCGCCCCTCGGGGTACGACGCGCGCACGATGTTCTGCCACGCGCGCGCGCGGAAGAGGAGCTTCGTGACGTGGCAGGCGATCGCGAGCCCGAGCGGCGCCCAGCTCACCTGCTGCAGGTGGTGGAAGAAGACGCCGACCGCGTGGAAGAAGGCGCTCAAGGGCGCCTAACGGTAGCGCCGGGTCAGGCGCCCGCGGCCACGAGCACCCAGTCGGTGCCGAACCCGAGCAAGAGGCCGACGAGGAGCGCCCAGGCGACGAGCTCAGGCATCGCGAACCGGCGGCACACCTCGAACAGCTGCACGACGACGTAGAGGATCGACCCGGCAGCGACGGCGAAGAAGACCACCTCCAGGCCGGTGCTCACCCAGGCCTGGCCGATCGCCGTCCCGAGGAACGTCGGGCCGCCGCCGATCAGGCCCATCAGGCCGAGGAAGCCCCAGGTCGGCCGCTCCGGCTCGCCGGAGAGCGGGCCCACGATCCCGAAGCCCTCCGTCGCGTTGTGGAGGCCGAAGCCGATGATCAGGACGAGCGCGAGGCTGAGCTCGCCGGCGGCCGCCGACTGGCCGATCGCGAGCCCCTCGCCGAAGTTGTGGAGGCCGATGCCCGTCGCGATCAGGAGGGCGAGCCGGCGCCCCGGCGTGAGCGACTCGAACCACGACCGGCGCTCGAACTCGTCGACCGCCGCCGCCCCGGGGCCGACGAGCGGCGTCGAGCGCCTCCGCGTCAGCCAGCGGTCGTAGTAGACGAGGCTCATCAGCCCCGCGGTGAACCCCGCGCCGAGCAGGACGGCGTAGCCGGCGAACGAGCCCCAGGCGTGCGCCTCCAGGCGCGTCTCGACCGGATCGACGCCGTGCGAGACGACGTCCCAGAAGAGGAACAGGAGGATCCCGGTGGCGATCGAGGACAGCGCGGCGCGCGCCTTCGGGGGCGCGGCGCTGACGCGCCCCATGGGCAGCCCGACGAAAATGGTCAGCCCGGCAACGGCGCCGAGCGCGAGTGTCTCCCCCGTCCCCATCTGTAAGGCTCACCTTACACACGATTGGCGCAGTTACCATCCCTTGATGGCCGTCAGTCACGGGATCGACGAGTACCTCGAGACGATCTACTTCCTCGCGTTCCCGATCGGCGAGTACCGGCCCACGGGCGGCGGCACCACCCAGACGATCGCCGCGCGCGTCGCCGAGATGCTCGGCGTCTCGCGCGCCTCCGCCGGCGAGATGCTGAAGCGGCTCGAGGTCGACGGCCTCGTCGAGCGAGGCGAGCACAAGGAGGCGATCCTCACGCCGACGGGCGCCGCCCGCGCCCGGAAAGTCGTGCGCAAGCACCGGGTGATCGAGCGGCTCCTCACGGACTTCATGGGCTACACGGCGGCCGAGGCGCACGTGCACGCCGACGAGCTCGCCGGGACGTTCAGCGACGAGATGGTCGACCGCGTCCAGGCGAAGCTCGGGTACCCGGAGCGGTGCCCGCACGGCTGGCCGGTCGATCCCGACGTCGAGCAGGCGGAGAACCGCGAGCTCGAGCCGCTCTCGGACCTCGCGCAGGGCGACACCGCGACCATCGTGCGCCTCGCCGAGCACGACGGCGAGCTCCTCCACTGGTTCTACGACGAGGGGCTCGTGCCGGGAGTCGTCGTCGAGCTGCGTGCGGCGCAGTCGGCCGCGGGGCAGTTCCGCGTGGCCGTCGACGGCGACGAGAAGGCGATCGGCGAGAAGGCCGCCGCCGGGCTCCTCGTCAGGCGCTGACGGCGGGCTGCGCCGCGGCGAGGCCCGCGGCTGCGCGGAGGGCGTCGGCCTTGTCGGTGCGCTCCCACGTGAAGTCGTGGTCCTCGCGCCCGAAGTGGCCGTACGCCGCCGTCTTCGCGTAGATCGGGCGGCGGAGGTCGAGGTCGCGCAGGATCGCCGCCGGGCGCAGGTCGAAGTGCTCGCGCACGAGCTCGTCGATCCGCGTGACCGCCAGGTGCTCGGTCCCGAAGGTCTCGACGAGCACCGAGAACGGCCGTGCGACGCCGATCGCGTAGGCGACCTGGATCTGACAGCGGTCGGCGAGCCCGGCCGCCACCACGTTCTTCGCGACGTAGCGCGCCGCGTACGCCGCCGAGCGGTCGACCTTCGTCGGGTCCTTGCCCGAGAACGCGCCGCCCCCGTGCGGAGCCGCGCCGCCGTAGGTGTCGACGATGATCTTCCGCCCCGTCAGCCCCGTGTCGCCCATCGGCCCGCCGATCACGAACTTGCCCGTCGGGTTGACGTAGAAGAAGTCCGGCTCCTCGAGGCGCTTCTCGTCGTAGAGGCCGCGCGGCAGGATCGGCCGGAGCACGTGCTCGACGAGGTCGGGTTTGATCATCGAGTCCGCGTCGAGACCCTCCCGGTGCTGCGTGGAGATGAGCACGCGCTCGATCTCGACGGGCTGCTGCCGGCCGTCGGCGTCCACCTCGTAGCGCACCGACACCTGCGCCTTGCCGTCGGGCCGCAGGTACGGCAGGACGTCCGCCTTCCGCACCTCGGAGAGCCGCTTCGCGATCCGGTGCGCGAGCATGATCGGGAGGGGCATGAGCTCGCGCGTCTCGTTCGTCGCGTAGCCGAACATCATCCCCTGGTCGCCTGCGCCGACGCGGTCGAGCGGGTCGTCGTCGCCGGGGTCGTGCTGGAGCTCGTACGCGGTGTCGACGCCCTGGGCGATGTCCGGGGACTGCTCGTCGAGCGTCACGATGACGCCGCACGTCTCGGCGTCGAAGCCGTACTTCGCGCGCGTGTAGCCGATGTTCTTCACGGTCTCGCGCGCGATGCGCGGGATGTCGATGTACGTCTCCGTCGTCATCTCGCCGGCGACGACGATCAGGCCCGTGGTGATCAGCGTCTCGCAGGCGACGCGACTGCCGGGATCCTTCGCGAGCGCCGCGTCGAGGACGGCGTCGGAGATCTGGTCCGCGATCTTGTCGGGGTGACCCTCGGTCACGGACTCCGACGTGAAGAGGAAGGTGCGCTCTCCCACCTGGCGCGCCAGCGTAGCCGCTAGCCGGTCTTCACGTACGCGACGAACGACTGGAGGTCGCCGTCCCTCGTCCCGAAGACGAGCAGCGAGCGGAGGGGCCGCAGGTTCGCCTCCACGCTCGGCGGGAGGCTCTGGCTCGCGAGGCCGGCGACCCCTTGGAGCGCGGGCAGCGCGTCCTTGACGTTCACGTAGAGGAACCCCTGCTGTCCGTCCGGCAGCCCCGACCCCGCCTTCGCCTCCTTGAAGACGTCGTCGTCGGAGAGATGGCCCGAGCTCCCCTTCAGCTCCGCGAGGGCGTTCTGCGAGTCGGTCACGACGAGCGTGTCGCCGGCGACGCCGTAGAAGATCCCGACGGACCCGAGGTCGATCTTCTCCATCGTGACGCCCTCGACCTGCACCTTCTTCGGGCTCCCGAGCTGCTTCGTGTAGCGCTCGATCAGCTGCCCGATCGCCCGTTCGGCCGCCTGCGGTTGCGCGGGCTTCGCCGCGATCGTCACCTCGGGCAGCGGGACCCCCGGCCGCAGGTACGCGATCACCGGCCCGTCGAGCGCGCCGACGAGCGCACCCACGTCGAACCCGAGCTGCTTCGACATCGTCGCCGCCTGCTGTCTCGCGCTCGCCGGCAGCGCCCCGACGCCCCGGGTGAGGCTCAGGGCGACGATCGCGCCCGTCGGGATCTCGTCGGCGATGCCCGCCGCGCCGCTGCCGCCGCTGCTCGCCGTGCGCGACTTCGCGTGCAGCTCGAGCTTGAACGCGCCGTCCTTCGCGGTGACGGCGGCAGCGAGCCACTTCGACGACGCCGCGGGGCCGAGCGCCTGGCCGGCGACGCCGATCGTCCCCGAGGCGCGGCCGAGCGCCGCCTGCGCGCCTGCGGTCGAGGCATAGGCCCGTGCGAGCGCGTCGTCGGGCAGCGACTTCATGGCCGCCTTGAACTCCGGGTCGTCCTCGATGCTCCCCGTCCGGCTCTTGACGGCGTCGATGAACGCCTGTTTCTCGGCGAAGACCGTCCAGCCGTCGATCGTCTCGTGGACGGGCGGGCGCGAGGCCTTGGCGAGCTCGGCGGCGAACGCCTTCTCGTCGGACGGCTTCGTGAACCCGACCGCGCCCTCCTTGCCGTTCACCCGGAGCGCCGCGAGGTCGACGCGCGGCCCCGCCGCCGAGAGGAGGGCGCCCGCGTTCGTGCCGCCCCCCGACATCGACGTGCGGATCTGCCGCACGAGCTTCGCCCGGATCGGGAACTTCGCGAGGATCGCGGACGCCTCCTTGAGCTGCGCCGAGCTCGCGTCCGTGTCGATCGACACGTAGGCGAGGGCTCCCGCCGGGACGATCGACGACGCGCCGCCGCCGCTTCCCCCGGTTCCGGCCCCGCTCGTCGCGCAACCCACAGCGACGGCCGCGACCGCGACGATCGTGGCCAGGCGCAGCATCATCGACCCTGATCCTACTCCTCGGTCGGACGGCGCCCCATCAGCCCCTCGGCGAGCGACACGAGCGACGTTCCCTCCAGCACCGCGCAGACCGCCTCGGTGATCGGGAGCTCGATGCCGATCCGGCGCGAGAGGTCGCGGAGGACGGGAGCGGTCGTCAGCCCCTCGACGACCTGGCCGATCTCCGCCCGCGCCGCCTCGGGCGTGGCGCCGCGCGCGATCAGCTCGCCGGCGCGCCGGTTCCGGCCGCTCGGGTGGAAGCAGGTGACCATCAGGTCGCCCATCCCGGCGAGGCCGGCGAAGGTCTCCGGCTGAGCACCGGAGGCCTCGCCGAGCCGCGCCATCTCGACGAGTCCGCGCGTGATCAGCGCCGCCTTCGCGTTGTCGCCGAGCTTCAGCCCGTCAACGCCGCCCGCCGCGAGAGCGATCACGTTCTTCGCGGCACCGCAGAGCTCGACGCCCGTCACGTCGGTGTTGACGTAGACGCGGAACGCGAGCGAGTTGATCGCGTGCTGGAGCCGGACTGCGAGCTCGTCGTCCTCCGACGCGATCACGGTCGCGGAGGGAAGGCCCGCCAGCACCTCGTCCGCCATGTTCGGGCCGGAGAGGACGGCGACCGGGCGGTCGCGGACGAGCGTCGAGAGCCGCTGCCCGGTGCTCGGGTCGAGCCCCTTCGCGAGCGAGAGGACGGGCGCGTCGCCGCCGATCCGCGCGACGACGTCGCCGAACGCGTGGCTCGGCACCGCGACGGCGACGACATCGGCCGCCGCGACCGGCGCCTCGCCCAGCGTCGTCCGGGTCGCCACGACGACCTCGTGGCCCTGCTCCCGCAGCGCGTGCGCGAACGCCGTGCCCCACGCGCCCGCGCCCACGACGACGGCGCGCATCACGACCGCGCGCGGAAGTCGACGACGACGGGGACTCCCTCGAGCCCGAGGCGGTCGCGGAGCTGGTTCTCCACCCAGTAGCCGTAGTCGCGCGTCACGAGCCCCGGGTCGTTGACGGTGAAGCGGAAGCGCGGCGGCCGCGTCGCGACCTGCGCGCCATAGAGCAGGTTGAGCCGCCGGCTCCCTTTCGCGGGCGGCTGCCGCTGCTCCTTGAGCTCGGCGATGATCCGGTTCAGCTCTGCCGTCGACACGCGCGCGACGTACCGGTCGTAGAGCTCCGCCACCTTGTCGAGGAGGCGCGAGACGCCGCGTCCCGTCACGGACGACACCGTGATGAAGTCGGGACGCTGGCGGAGGCGCCGCTGCAGCTCGGGCCGGATCTCCTCGATCGTGACCGTCGCGACGTCCCACTTCGCGAGCACGATCAGCGTCGCCGAGTGCGCCTTCCGCGCCACGTCGACGGCGGTGATGTCGCCCTCCACGATGCCCTGGCTCGAGTCGATCAGCACGAGCGCGACGTCGGAGCGCTCCGCCGCGTCGAGAGCACGGAGCTCGGAGTAGTACTCGATCCCCTGCCTCTGCTTTCGCTTCCGGCGCAGGCCCGCGGTGTCGACGAGCTGGAACGTGCGGTCGCCGCGCTCGATGATGGTGTCGATCGTGTCGCGCGTCGTCCCGGGGACCTCGGAGACGATGGTGCGCTCCTCGCCGACCAGCCGGTTGTACAGGGACGACTTTCCCACGTTCGGCCGCCCGAGGATCGCGACGCGGATCGCGTCCTCGTGGAGGGTCCGCTGCGATTCCCCCGGGAGCAGCTCGAGGATCCGGTCGAGCAGGTCGCCGGTGTTCGTCCCGTGCAGCGCCGAGACGGGGAACGGGTCGCCGAACCCGAGCCGGTGGAGCTCGAGCGCGAGCGACTCCTGCGACGGGTCGTCGATCTTGTTCGCGAGCACGAGCACCGGCGTGCGCGCCTCTCGCAGGATCTGGGCGAGCTCCTCGTCGCCGGGCGTGACGCCGGCCCGGGCGTCGACCACGAACAGCACCAGGTCCGCCTCGCCGATCGCGACGCGCGCCTGCTCGGCGATCTGCTTCGTGACCGGGTCGCGGTCGGCGATGTCGACGCCGCCCGTGTCGACGAGCAGGAACTGCTCGCCGTTCCACTCGCAGACGTACTCCTTCCGGTCGCGCGTCGTGCCCTGCGTCTCGTGCACGACGGCCTGCCGCGTCGCCGTCAGGCGGTTGACGAGCGTGGACTTGCCGACGTTGGGGAAGCCGACGATCGCGACGGTTCCCGCGAGCGTCATAGCGGAGGCACCTCGCTCGGCGGCCGTCCGCGTGCGTGGACGTCGGCGAGCCAGTCGAAGAGGACGTTGATCCGCCGCTCGATCTCCGCCGTCGCCTCCTTGTAGCCGCGGCCGCCCTTCGGGTACCCCTCGAGCTCCATCGGCCGGCCGAACGCAACCGAGCACGGCGCGAAGTTCCCGATGCGCCAGTGCTGCGTCCCGTACACCGCGACGGGGACGACCGGCACGGTCTCCTGGATCGCCACCATCGCGGCGCCGGGCTGCGCCGCCCCCGGCCGCCCCGTGCTCTGGCGCGTGCCCTCGACGAAGAGGCCGACGACGTGGCCGCGCTGCGCCTCGTCGCGCATGGCCCGGACCGCGTCGCGGTCCGACTCGCCGCGGTGGATCGCGATCGCGCCGTGGAGGCGCAGGAACCACCCGGCGACCGGGTTCTCTGCGGCCTCGGCCTTCGCCACGAACCAGACGGTCCGCGGCGAGAGCACGCCGACGAGCGGGACGTCGATCCAATGCAGGTGGTTGATCGCGTAGACGACGCCGCCGACGCGCGGCACCGTGTCGGCGCCGTAGGCGCGTGCGCGTGTGATCAGGCGCGTCGGCCACCCCATGTAGACGCGGCCGGCGGCCCAGGCGGCGTCGGTGGCGTTCACGGGGTCGCGAGGGAGCGCTCGCGGATCAGCTCCTCGATCCGCTCGACCACGTCGTCGACCTCGAGATCGGTGGTGTCGATCAGGATCGCGTCGGCGGCCGGCTGCATCCGCTCGCGATCGGACTTGTCGCGCGCACGGAGGTCGGTGGCGAGCGCATCGGGCCCGATGTCAGGCCGCTCACGCTGGCGGCGCCTCGCGCGGACGTCGGTCTGCGCCTGGAGATACACCTTCACCTCGGCCTCGGGGGCGACGACGGTGCCGATGTCGCGCCCCTCGATGACGGCGTTCCCGTGCGTGCCCAGCTCGCGCTGCCGCTCGCGCATCACCTCGCGCACCGGCGGGTGCCGCGCGACCACCGGCACGACCTGGTCGATCCGCGCCTGACGGATCGCCGACGTGACGTCGTTCCCCGCGATGAAGACGCGCCCGACCTCGTCGAAGAGCACCGGGTTCCGCCGCGCGAGCGAGCCGAGCGGCTCGGGGTCGCCGA
Organism: Gaiellaceae bacterium; assembly: GCA_036403195.1. GTDB lineage: Bacteria > Actinomycetota > Thermoleophilia > Gaiellales > Gaiellaceae > PALSA-600. The sequence goes on along the minus strand of DASWRL010000034.1, from coordinate 18,740 downwards.
GCGGCAGCCCCTCGCGCAGCGCCAGCCACGTGAGCGCGCGGTACATCGCGCCGGTGTCGAGATACCGGAAGCCGAGCCGCTCCGCGAGCTTGCGGGCGACCGTGCTCTTGCCGGCGCCTGCCGGGCCATCGATTGCGACGATCATCTACGGGTCACCTGCTCGAGGAGGTCGTTGAAGCCGGGGAAGGATACTCCCACGCTCTCGAAGCCCTCGACCTCGACGCCTTCGCGGCTCGCGACGCCCGCTACCGCGCCGAGCATCGCGATCCGGTGGTCGCCGCGCGCCTCGACGCGCCCACCCCGCGGGCGCGAGGGGACGCCCGTGACCTCGAAGCCGTCGGGGAGCGCCTTCGCGCGCGCGCCGATCGCGCGCAGCGCGTCGACGAGCGCGTCGATCCGGTCGGACTCCTTGTGCCGGAGCTCGCCGGCGCCGCGGACGCGCGAGGTGCCGCGCGCGTGCGCCGCGAGCAGGCCGAACAGGGGCAGCTCGTCGATCAGGAGCGGCACCTCGGCGGCGTCGATCGTCGTCGCCGTGAGCTCCGACGCTCGCACCTCGAGGTCGCCCGCCGGCTCTTGGCCGAAGCGGCGCCGGGAGACGATGCCGACGCGCCCGCCCATCCGCTCGAGCACGTCGAGGAGCCCCGTCCTGCGCGGGTTGAGGCCGACGCCGTGGATCGTGATCCGCGACTCCGGGACGATCGCGGCCGCGACGACGAACGGCGCGGCGGAGGAGAAGTCGCCCGGCACGTCCACGTGGGCGAGCCGCAGCCGGTCCGGCGGGTCGACGCTGACCGACGACGGGCGCGCCGTCACGCGGACGCCCGCCTCGCGCAGGATCAGCTCGGTGTGGTCGCGGGTGGGCGCCGGCTCGACCACCGTCGTCCGCCCCGTCGCGCCGAGACCGGCGAGCAGGATCGCCGACTTCACCTGCGCGCTCGCGACCGGGAGCTCGTAGTCGATCGCCGCGAGCGCGGCGCCCGTGATCGTCATCGGGAGCGTCCCGTCCCTCGTCTCGACGCGGGCCCCCATGCGCCGCAGTGGCTCCGCGACCCGCTCCATCGGGCGCGCCGACAGCGACGCGTCCCCGGTCAGCGTGAACTCGCCCTCCTGGAACGCCAGCAGGCCGGCGACGAGGCGCACGAGCGTGCCGGCGTTGCCGCAGTCGAGCTCCGCGCTGCGGAGCCCGCGCAGGCCGACGCCGTGGACGGTCATCGTCTCGCCGTCGTCGACCCGGGCGCCGAGCGCCCGGACGGCCGCCAGCGTCGACTCGGTGTCCGCCGACCGGCCGAACCCGGCGATCGTCGTCTGGCCGTCGGCGACGGCGCCGACGAGGAGGGCGCGATGCGACACCGACTTGTCGCCGGGGACGGCGAAGTGGCCCTCGAGCGCGGCGGCGGGCTCAATCCGCATCGATCACCGCCGACGCGACGACGCTGTACCCCTGGCTCTCGAGCAGCGTGACCGCGCGATCCACCTCGGAGGCGCCGGCGACGAGGAGCGTGAGCGTGCCGCCGCGCTCGGGCGAGACGTGGTGCAGCTCGAAGTCCTCGATGTTGATGCGCTCGGCGCCGAGCGCCTGCGTGATCGCGGCGAGCACACCGGGCCGGTCGGGGACGTGGACGCGCAGGCGGTGCAGCTCGCCCGGATCGGGGTACTCGCGCTCCAGCATGCGCCGCCTGTTCTGTGACGCCTCCCCGATCCACCGTGCGACGAAGCCTGCATCCCCCTGCTCGAGCGCAGCCTCGACCTGCTCCACACGCCGGCGGTGCTCCTGCAGGGCCGCGCGCACGGCGTCGGCGTTGTCGAGCAGGATGTCGACCCAGATGCGCGGGTTCGCGCCGGCGATGCGCGTCATGTCGCGCAGCGAGCCGCCCGCGTGCGCGAGCGGCTCGTGGCCCTCGACGCGCGCGGCGCCCGTCTGGTTCGCGACGACGTTCGCGAGGACGTGCGGGACGTGGCTCGTCATCGCCACGAGGCGATCGTGGGCGTCGGGGTCGATCGCGACGGGTGTGGCGCCGAGCGCCGTGACGAACGTGTGCACCTGGCGGTGCCGCGTCGCGTCCGTCTGCGCGACCGGGGTCAGGAACCAGGTCGCGCCCTCGAAGAGGGCTGCGGTCGCGTGCTCGGGGCCGCGGGTCTCGGACCCGCAGATCGGATGGCCGCCGACGAACCGCGGTGAGCCGCCTGCGGCCCGGACGACGGACGTCTTCGTCGACCCGACGTCGGTCACGGTCGCGTCGTCGCTCGCCGCCAGCACGCTCGCGACGGTGGCGGGCAGCTGCGCGATCGGCGCGGCAACGACGACGAGCTCGGCGCCGGCGAGCGCTGCGTCGAGGTCGTCCCGCGGCGCGAGAGCGTCGCGCGCCGCCGCGCGTGCGAGGACGTCGGGGTCGGGATCCCACCCCGCGACGTCGTCGCCGCGGGCGCGCGCGGCGAGCGCGACGGAGGTTCCCATCAGTCCGGTTCCCACTACGGTGATGCGCACGGTGAGCCATTGAACCTGACGACGGCACCGCAGATCGTCCGTGACCTGCGCGCCGACGAGCGCGGCTTCGCGTCGACCCACGACTCACGCCTCGCGCGGGACCGCCAGCGGATCCTGCGAATGCTCGGCTCGCGACCGGCGCTCGCCGCGGCGGTCGTGCGTCTCGCGCCTCCCGAGCGGGACGACATCCTGGCCAGGCGGGACCTGTCGCAGCTCGCCGCCGGGAGCCCGCCGCTCCGCGCGCGGATCCGCGTCGGGCGGCCGGCGCCGGCGGCGAGGCTCGTCTCGTGGTACCGCGAGGGTGAGCGGCGGTTCGGCGTCCGCTGGCCGCTGCTCGCGGCGGTGAACTTCGTCGAGAGCGCGTTCGGAAAGGTGCGGAACCCGTCGACGGCGGGCGCCCAGGGCCCGATGCAGTTCCTGCCCGCGACCTGGCGCGCGTACGGGCTCGGCGGCGACGTCCACGACCCGCACGACGCGATCCTCGGCGCAGCGCACTACCTCGCCGCGAACGGCGGCGCCCACGACGCGCGCCGGGCGCTCTACGCGTACAACCACTCGACGCTCTACGTCGACGCGGTGCTCCGCTACGCGCGGCGGATCGCCCGCGTCCCGGCCGCCTTCGCCGAGTACTACGCGTGGGACGTCTACGTCAGAACCCCCGCCGGCTCCCGCCGCATCCGCCCCTAGGGACACGTCTCGTCGCCAAACGACGTGACGGGACCGTGACGAATCATCCACAGGGCTGTTCGTCGCGCCCAGACCCCGGCCACGGGGGCCTCAGCGGCCGCCCCGAGGGATACGTCCCGTCGCCAAACGACGTGACGGGACCGTCACGAATCATCCACCGGGGCGTTCGTCGCGCGCTGCCGCCGTCCCCCGGAGGAGCGTCAGCGGCCGCGCATCAGCTCGGCGAGGCGGAACGCCAGGTCGAGCGACTGCCGAGCGTTCAGCCTCGGGTCGAGGAGCGTCTCGTAGCGGTGGGAGAGCTGCTCCTCGACGACGTCGTCGGCTCCGCCGAGGCACTCGGTGACGTTCTCGCCGGTGAACTCGAGGTGCACGCCGCCGGGCCAGACGTTCTCCTGCCAGCACGCCGCGAAGAACCCCTCGAGCTCGCGCATCATCGCGTCGAACCGCCGCGTCTTCACGCCGCCCGCGGTCCGGATCGTGTTCGCGTGCATCGGATCCGACGCCCACAGCACCGGATGCCCCTCGTCGCGGACTGCGCGGAGGAGCGGCGGCAGCAGCTCGCGCACGTGCTCGGCGCCCATCCGAGCGTAGAAGGTGATCCTGCCCGGCACCCGCAGCGGGTTCAGCCGCTCGCAGAGCGCGACGACGTCGTCGGGCGTCGCCGCCGGCCCGAGCTTCACCCCGAGCGGGTTGTGCACGCCGGCGAAGAACTCGACGTGGGCGTCGTCGAGGCCGCGCGTCCGCTCGCCGATCCACAGCAGGTGCGCCGAGCAGTCGTACCAGTCGCCCGTCAGCGAGTCCTCGCGCGTCAGCCCCTCCTCGTAGTCGAGCAGGAGGCCCTCGTGCGACGTGAAGACGTCGACCTCGTGCAGCCGCCGCTCGGCCGTGAGGTCGATGCCGCACGCGGCCATGAACGCGAGGGCGCGCTCGATGTCGAGCGCGAGCGCCTCGTACCGCTGCCCCTCGGGCGACGACGCGACGAAATCCTTGTTCCAGAGGTGCACCTGCGTCAGGTCCGCGTAACCGCCCTTCGTGAACGCACGGAGCAGGTTCAGCGTCGACGCCGACTGGTTGTAGCCCTCGAGCATGCGCTGCGGGTCGGGCACGCGCGCAGCGGCGTCGCGCTCGTCGCCGTTCACCATGTGCCCGCGGAAGCTCGGGATCTCCTCGCCGCCGACGACCTCGAACGCGTCCGACCGCGGCTTCGTGAACTGCCCCGCGATCCGCCCCACCTTCACGACCGGCAGCGTCGCGCCGTAGGTCAGCACCGCCGACATCTGGAGCATGATCTTCAGCTTCTCCCGGATGCGCATCGTCGAGATCTCGTTGAACGACTCGACGCAGTCGCCGGCCTGGAGCAGGAACGCCCGCCGGTCGATCGCCTTCGCGAGCTGCTCGCGGAGCGCCCGGGCCTCGCCCGCGAACACGAGCGGCGGCGACCCCTTCAGCCGCGTGACGACCGCGGCGGCGGCGGCCGGCTTCGGCCACTCCGGCTGCTGCAGGGCGCGCCGCTCGCGCCACGAGTCGGGTTTCCAGGTCGCGGAGGTGACTGCCATTTCAGCCAGTGTAGAGGCGGCTTTCGTCTAGGCTGGCTGACCCACCATGCGCGTGTTCTCCGGCATCCAGCCGACGGGCGCCAAGCACATCGGCAACTACATCGGCGCGATGCGCCAGTACGTCACGACGCAGGACGAGGGTGACGCGTTCTTCTGCATCGTCGACCTGCACTCGATCACGGTCGACTACGACCCGCAGGACCTGCACGAGCGCACGCTCGACCTGGCGGCGCTGCTCTTCGCCGTCGGGCTGAGCCCCGAGCGCTCGACGCTCTTCTGCCAGAGCCACGTGACGGCGCATCCCGAGGCGGCATGGCTCCTCGCGGCGGTCACCGGGTTCGGGCAGCTCGGCCGGATGACGCAGTTCAAGGAGAAAGGCGAGGGCAAGGAGTTCGTCTCCGCCGGGCTCTTCACCTATCCGATCCTGATGGCGGGCGACATCCTGCTCTACCAGACCGACATCGTTCCGATCGGCGACGACCAGCGGCAGCACCTCGAGCTCGCGCGCGACGTCGCGGAGCGGTTCAACTCCCGCTTCGGCGAGACGTTCAAGGTGCCGCGGGGCGTCTACCCGGAGGTCGGAGCGCGGATCATGGACCTGCAGGAGCCGACACGGAAGATGTCGACGACGAACGGAACGCAGCAGGGAACGGTGCTCGTGCTCGACCCTCCCGACGCGATCCGCAAGAAGTTCAAGTCCGCGGTGACCGACTCCGGCCGCGACGTCCGCTACGCGCCGGACGAGAAGGCCGGCGTCTCGAACCTGATCGAGATCCTCAGCGTCGCCACCGATCGGTCGATCCCCGCGGTCGAGGCGGCCTACGACGGGAAGGGCTACGGCGACCTGAAGGCGGACGTCGGCGAGGCGGTCGTCGAGCTCTTCCGACCGGTCAAGGCGCGGTACGACGAGCTGCGCGCCGACGAGCCGGAGCTCAGGCGTCTGCTCGCGATCGGGGCGGCGAAGGCGCGCGAGACGTCAGCGCCGACGCTGCGCCAGATGTACGAGCGCATGGGCTTCGTCGTCCCGTAGCTCGCGCCACTCGCCCGGCGCCAGACCGTCGACCGTCAGGTTGGCGTACCGGGAGCGGTGAAGCCGCCGGACGCGATGCCCCACAGCCTCCAGCATGCGCTTCACCTGGCGGTTGCGGCCCTCGTGGATCGTGAGCTCGATCTGCCCGGGCCCGAGCCGCCGCACGCCGGCGGGCCGCGTCGGCCCGTCGTCGAGCTGCACACCGTCCCGGAGACGCCGCAGGTCGGCGTCGGCGAGCACCTGCCACGTCTCGACCTCGTACACCTTGTCGACCTCGTAGCGCGGGTGGGCGAGCCGGTGCGCCAGCGAGCCGTCGTTCGTGAGCAGCAGCGCGCCTGTCGTGTCGGCGTCGAGCCTCCCGACGGGCACGACGCGCGAGGCGTGGACGACGAGGTCGACGACGGTCGGCCGCCCCTGCGGGTCCCATGCGGTCGTGACGACGCCGGCCGGCTTGTGCAGGAGGACGTAGGCGAGACGCTGTTTCGCGAGCTCCTCCCCGTCGAGGCGAACGTCGTCGTCTGCGTGCACGAACGTGTTCAGCTGCCCCGGCTCGCCGTTCACCGTGACGCGGCCCGCCTTGATCAGCTCGTCGGCCTTCCGGCGCGACGCTACGCCTGCGCGTGCGAGCCATGCGTTGAGACGCATGGCTCGCAGCGTAGGGCTATGGCTCGATGTTGTGGTTGTGGTGGAAGACGTTGTCCGGGTCGACCCGCCGTTTGAGCGCCACGAGCCGCTCGTAGTTCGGCCCGTACGCGCCGCGGACGGCGTCCGCCCCCTCGTCGTCGCCGAGGTAGTTCAGCCAGCGCCGCTCCGTCAGATGCTCGGCGAGCGCCGCCTGGGTCTCCTTCGTCCACCTGACGTTCAGCTCGGTGTCGGCCGGGTCCTGCCACACGCTCGGCAGCACGAGGTTCCAACCCTCCTGCCGGTGCGGTACCGCCGCCGCGTCGACCGGGATCCTCGTCACGGCGCCGTGGAAGCGCTCGAAGAGGATCGCGCTCATCGGCGACGGCACGCTCGCGAAGCGGGCGACCGCAGCGTCGATCAGATCGTCGTCGAGGCCCGTGGTGAAGTTGGAGAGCCAGTAGCTCAGCCCTCCGCGGGGATAGCCGCCGTCGAGCAGCGTGTTCATGACCGGATACGGCATCCGGTGCACCTCGACGAGGATCGGCTCGCCCCACTCCTTGAACGGGGCGAGCTCGCGGTCGGCCTCGTCCTCGGTGCCGGTGTGACATACGGCGAGCGCGGCGATCTTCAACCCCGAGCCGTCCGGCGCGTGGCCGAGCACCGCGAACACCGTCAGATCGTCGGAGGCTCCCGCGACCGCGTCGCGGTAGAACCGGAGCAGGTCGCCCGCCGCGTCGACCGGATGAACGATGAAGCCACCTGTCACGAGCTGCAGCGGGTGCAGGCGATACTCGATCGACGCCGCCACGCCGAAGTTTCCGCCGCCGCCGCGGAGCCCCCAGAACAGCTCGGCGTCGGACTCCTCCGTCACGTCGACGACCGAGCCGTCGGCCGTGACGAGCTCGACGCCGGTGACGTTGTCCGCCGCGAGGCCGTATCTCGCCATGATCCAGCCGAGCCCGCCCCCGAGCGTCAGCCCGGCGATGCCGGTCGTGGAGATCGCCCCTCCCGTCACCGCCAGTCCGTGCGTCGCGCACTCACGGTTGAGCTCGCCCCACAGGACGCCGCCCTGAGCACGGACGCGCTGCGCGTCCCGGTCGACGTGGATTCCCTTCATCTCGGCGAGGTCGACCATGAGCGCACCGTCGATCACGGCACGGCCGGCGACGTTGTGGCCGCCGCCGCGTACGCAGATGTCGAGCCCCGAGGCGCGCGCGAACCGCACCGCGTCCACGATGTCGGTCGTCGTGCGGCAGCGCGCGATCACTGCCGGCTGCCGGTCGATCAAGCCGTTGTGAACCGCCCGCGCCGCGTCGTACCCGTCGTCCCCGGGCTCGAGGATCGTCCCCGCGAAGCCGGCGCGCAGCTCCGCAAGCCGCTCGGCGTCGAACGCCATGGTCGTGCTCATCCCCACCTCCTGGGTTAGCGGTCTGCCGAACCTAGTGCACCCCCTCCGGAGGCACAAGTCGCTTCACACGACCGTCACGGGACGAGCAGCAGCTTGCCCGTGGTGCGCCGCGCTTCGAGGTCCTCGAGCGCGCGGCGAGCCTCGGCGAGCGGGTACCGCGCGCCGATGCGGACGTCGAGCTTCCCGTCTGCGACCAGCGCGAACACGGCGGCGGCGCGCTCGCGCAGCAGCTCCGGCGTGCGCGTATAGGTCCCGAGCGTCGGTCGCTGGAGGTAGAGCGACCCGTTCGCCTCGAGCGTGTGCGGGTCGACCGGGTCGGGTCGCCCGCCGGCTGCGCCGTACAGGATCAGGCGGCCGGTCGGCGCGAGCGCCGCGAAGCCGGCGGCGAGCGTCGGCTTGCCGATGCCGTCGTAGACCGCCGCCACGTCGAGCCCGGCTGCGCGGTCCGCGAACTCCTCGTACGAGAGCGCCTCGTCCGCCCCTGCCTCCCGTGCCGACGACCGCTTCTCCTCCGTCGACGCCGTCGCGACGACGTAGGCGCCGCGGAGCTTCGCGATCTGCGTCAGCAGCCGGCCGACGCCGCCCGCGGCCGCATGGACGAGGACGCGGTCGCCCTGGCGGATCGGGTACGAGTCGTGGGCGAGGTAGTGCGCGGTCATCCCCTGGAGGAGGGCCGCGACGGCGATCTCGGTCGGGACCCCTTCGGGGACCGGCACGGCCCTCGCACGCGGCACCGCGGCGCGCTCCGCGTAGCTCCCCAGCACGCCCGACCAGACGAGCCGCTCGCCGTCGGCGCTCGTGCCGCCCGCCTCGGATCCCAGGATCCCGGGCGGATCGGTGCCGTAGCCCGCGCGCTCCCGCTCGTAGACGTCGCGGAAGTTGACTCCGATCGCCTCGACGTTCACGAGCACCTCGCCCTCGGCGGGCTCCGGGTCGGGGACGTCGCGCAGCTCGAGCACGTCGGGGCCGCCCAGGCGCTCGAACCAGATGGCCTTCACGCCGTCGTCAACGCAGCCTGGGCAGCACGTGTTCCCCGTAGGTGCGGATCGCGCCCTCGGGGTCGGCGCCGGAGCAGTTCATCACGGCGATCGCCGTCGCGCCGAGCTCCTCGAGCTGCGAGAGCCGCTCGACGTGGACGGCGGGGTCGGCGGAGATCACGGCCTTCTCCGCGTACGCGTCGTCCGGGATCGTCTCCTCGGCGTGCTCGTACATCCGCTGCGGGTCGTGCCAGTCGTCCACGTAGTACTCCGGCGGCTGCGCGCCCTTCCAGACGCGCGCCCCCTCGAGTGCGCGCTCGTCGGTGTCGGCCCACGACACGAGCGCCTGCAGGACGATCTCGGGCTTTCCGCCTTCGCCCTTGTAGGTCTCGATCACCTTCGGCGCGATCTCCGGGTCGCCGAGCGTCCAGAGCCCGTCGGCGTGGCGGGCGGCCACTCTTGCGGCGCCCTCGTGGAACGCGGACACGTAGAGCTTCGGCGGGGCATCCGGCCGCGTGTGCAGCTTCGCGGCCTTCGTCGGGAAGTGCTTCGAGCCGCTCCCGATCGTCTCGCCGCTCCAGAGGCGGCGGATCATGTCGAGCGCCTCGTCCATCATCTCGAGCTGCTCCTCGCCGGACGGCCAGTCGAGCCCGAACGGGCTCTCGTTCAGCGACTCGCCCGACCCGTAGCCGAGGAACACCCGGCCCGGGAACATCTGCTCGAGCGTTGCGAACGCCTGTGCGACGAGCGCAGGGTGGTACCGCCGCACGGCCGGCGTGACCGCCGTCCCGAGCTGCACGTCGGGGATCGTCGCGCCGACGGCGCCGAGCCACGGCCAGGCGTGCCCCGACTGCCCGGGCTCCCACCACGGCTGGAAGTGGTCGCTGCAGGCGATCCCGTCGAAGCCGGCCTCGGCTGCGAGCTGCGCGTGCCGCAGCAGCTCGCGAGGCGGGAACATCTCATGCCCTGCTCCGTAGTAGATGCGCATGCCGGACGTCTACCGGCGCCCGGCAACCGGGAAACGTCAGTAGAGGGCGGCCGCGAGGCGGCGCCGGTACCGCATCACGAGCGGGTGCTCGTGGCCGAGCTCGGCGAAGAGCGCGACCATCGTCTCGCGATCCTTGCGGGCGAGCAGGAGCTCGAACGCGGCCTCGTAGTCGTACGCCTCGAGCGCGGCCTTGAGCCCCGGGTCCGCGGTCGTCTCCGCGACGCCCGGCCTCGTGAGCTCGTCCAGCCATGCCTCGACGTGCGGCTTCGGCACGGCGCCCACGAACTCGGAGACCACGTGGCCGTTCCTGAACGCCTTCACCGCGGGGATGCCGCGGATCCCGTGCTCCGCCGCGATCCGCTGGTTCGCGTCGACGTCGAGCTTCGCGAGCGCGACGCCCCGCGCGCCGGCTGCCTCCTCGATCACGGGCCCGAGCGCCCGGCACGGGCCGCACCACTCGGCCCAGAAGTCGACGACCACCGGCTCGCGGTGGCTGCGCTCGATGACCTCGTCCTGCCACGTCGCCTCCGTGACGTCCACGGAGCAACGGTAGCTAGGCGGGGCGCTTCTCCGCGACGGCCTCGAGCCGCGCGCGGATCTCGGTGACGTCGGCGCCGACGTCGTCGACGCGCGGCAGCGAGGCGAGGGACTCCAGGCCGAAGATGCGCTCGAAGAGCGGGGTCGTCCGGTACCTGATCGCGCCGAACTCGTTGTCGCGGCCGCCTTCGGCGATCAGTCCGCGCTCGACGAGCCCGGCGACGACGCCGTCGACGTTGACGCCACGGATGCGCGCGATCTCGGGGCGCGTGACCGGCCCGAGGTAGGCGACGATCGCGAGCGTCTCGAGAGCAGGCTGCGACAGGCCCTTCTCGGCCGGCTTCTCGAACAGCCGCGAGCATGCCTCGGACGCCGCGGCCGAGGCGCGGAACGCCCAGCCGCCGGCGACGTGCTCGAGCACGATCCCGCTCTTCCCCTCGCTGAAGCGCTGGGTCAGGATCTCGAGCGCCTCCTCCACCTGGAAGGCCGCCGCGCCGGCCGCGCCCGCCAGCTCCTCGACCGCGAGCGGCTGCGAGGCGACGACGAGGAGCGCCTCGAGCGTGCGCGCCAGCTCGAGTGCGGGCGTCGCGTCGGTCGTGATCAGGCGGAGTGGGCTGTCCAAGAGAGGCTCCTTTCGGCGTCGGCGCGGGAAATCCTTATCGGCGCGAACGGCGCTGCCTGCGCGATCGCGATCTCGTTCTGCTTGCGGAGCTCGAGGAGCGCGAGGAACGCGACGGCGACCTCGACCCGCGGCAGGCCCGCCACCTCCTGGTCGAAGTCGAAGCGCGTACGGCGACGCAGCAGCGACCGCCAGCGCTCGAGGAACTGCGACACGGGCGGGAACCGGAGCGCCATGTGCGCGACCGAGGGCTGCGGCGGCTCGACGGCGAGCGCGCGCAGCGCCGCGGCGAGCTTCTCCGGCGCCTGCGGAGCGAGCTTCCGCTCGGGGTCGGGCGCGAGCGGCGCCGGGCCGAGCCGGAAGTGCACGCCGCGCCGCTCCTCGAGCCGGTCGCGGAGGAACCCGGCGGCCTCCTTCGCGCGCCGGTACTCGGCGAGCCTGCGGGCCAGCTCCTCGGCCGCCTCCTCCGGCTCCAGCTCGGCGAGCTCCGCCTCCTCGTCCGGGAACATCGCGCGCGCCTTGAGCTCGAGGAGGGCGCTGATCAGGACGAGGAACTCGCCGCAGGCGTCGAGGTCGAGCTCGCCCTTGTCGGCGAGGTGCTCGACGAACGCGACGACGATGTCGGCGAGGTCGATCTCGCGGAGCGGCAACTCCTCGCGGAGGACGAGCGAGAGGAGCAGGTCGAACGGCCCTTCGAACGCGTCGAGGTCCAGCTCGAGCTCGCGCACGGCCACCGGCATGGGCGGGAGCGTACTGCCGCTACCGGACGCGGCCGCGAGGGATCGCCATCGCGTGCTGCGGCCTCGGCGGGTCGCGGCGGTGTGGCTCCTGCGCGCGCGGATCGCGCCGCTGGTGCAGGACGAAGTAGACGACGGCGCAGACGAAAACGATCGCGCTGACCCACGCGTTCAGGCGGAGACCGGCGATGTGGTGCGCCGGGTCGATCCGCAGGAGCTCCTCGAAGAAGCGGCCGAAGCAGTACCAGGCGACGTACAGCGCGAACAGGTTCGGCGGGTTCAGCCTGAACCGCCGCGAGACGTAGAGGAGGACGCCGACGCCGACGAGGTCCCAGACGAGCTCGTACAGGAAGGTCGGATGGAACGTCGTGTAGCCGAGGTACTTCGGGTCGGTCGGCAGGTGCGCAGGGTCGATCTTCAGCGCCCACGGCAGCGTCGTCGGCTTGCCGTAGAGCTCCTGGTTCCACCAGTTGCCGATACGCCCGATCCCCTGCGCGAGCAGGAGCCCGGGCGCGGCCGCATCCATGAAGAGCGCGACGCTCGCGCCCGACCGCCGCACGACGGCGGCGCCGACGAGCGTCCCGAGCAGGATGCCGCCCCAGATCCCGAGGCCGCCCTTCCAGACCTCGAAGATGCCCTGCCACTTGGGTGTCGGCACCTCGCTCCACGAGGTGACGTCGTGGTAGGCGCGGGCGCCGACGACACCGAACGCGACGCCCCAGACGGCGACGCGCGTCACGAGGTCCCAGTCGCCGCCCATCGCGACCCACCGCCTGCCGGTCAGCCAGATGCACGCGAGGATCGCGACGAGCAGCGTCAACCCGTACATGTGGAGCGTCAGCGGGCCGAGGCTGACGACGCCGCTCGACGGCGATGGGATGCTGCCGATCACTCGCGGGATTTTGCCCGCGGTCGTCGGCTAGCGCAGGATCGAAGCCGCGAGCTCGGGCGAGCAGCCCTTCTCGATCAGCTCGATCGCGCGGTGCAGGTCGACGTCGTGGCGCGTCGCAAGCTCCGCAGCGTCGTCCCCGGCGTATCCGGCCCGCTCGAGCTCTTGCGCCCGCCAGCGCTCGACGAGCTCGCGCTCGGTCGGCCGTTCAGTGGTTTCCGCAGTCATCGACATCTCGATCTCGTCCCCTTCCCCCTCATACTTCGGTACAACGAACGAGCCGGTTCTCCCCATGCCGGGGGAATTGTCGAATTAACGGACTTCTAACCGGCGCTGTCCATCCCCCATCGGTCTGCACCCCCACTGGACTTCAGTCGGGAAGCAGCGGCATCTCGATTCCGCGCCCGCGGCCGACCAGGATACCGCGCGTCACCGCCGCGGAGCCGAAGCGGTCGCGGACGGCGTCGAGGGCGGCGTCCAGCTCGTCGGAGCGGCGGCGCTCGAGCTCCAGCGCGAGCTGCATCGGCAGCGAGCCGGAGAGGCTCCCGACGGAGATGCCGACGAGCGTCACGCCGCGCTCCTCGAGTGTCGGCAGGGCCTCCGCCAGAAGGCCGCGCGCGGCGCGCAGGATCGTCTCGGTGCTCGCCGTCGCCTGCACGAGCGTCGTCGAGCGGGTGGCGCGGGTGAAGTTGCCGAAGCGAAGCCGGAGGACGACCGTCCGGCCGACGCGGTCGGCGGCGCGCATCCTCCTCGTCACACGGTCGACGAGGGCGCAGAGGTCGGCGTCGAGGTCCTCCGGCGTCCACGGCCGGCTCCCCCGGGCGCGCTGGCTCCCGATCGAGCGGCGACGGCGTCCGGGCTCGACGGGCCGCGGGTCGAGGTTGTGGGCGAGCGCGTGCAGGTGCCGCGCCTGGGCGCGGCCGAGGAGGGCGACGAGCACCGGCTCGGAGAGCCGCGCCAGCTCGCCCACCGTCGTCACGCCGGCGGCGTGCAGCCGCGCCGCGGTCACCGGCCCGACCCCCCACACCCGCTCGACGGGAAGCGGGTGGAGGAACGCGAGCTCGCGCTCGGGCTCGACGAGCAGGAGCCCGTCCGGCTTCGCGACGGCGCTCGCCACCTTCGCGAGGAACTTCGTCCGGGCGATGCCGACCGTGATCGGGAGGCCCACCTCCTCCCGCACGCGCCGCCGCAGCCGCGTCGCGATCCTGAGCGGCGTGCCCACGCACCGTTCCATTCCGCGGACGTCGAGGAACGCCTCGTCGATCGAGAGGCCCTCGACGACCGGCGCGACCTCCTCGAAGACGCGGAAGACGGCCTTGCTCGCGGCGGTGTAGGCGTCGAACCTCGGCGGCACGACGATCGCGCGCGGGCACAGGCGCGCCGCGCGCGCGTGGCCCATCGCGGTCCGAACACCGTCTGCCTTCGCCTCGTAGCTGGCAGCGAGGACGACGCCGGCGCCGACGATCACCGGCCGCCCGCGCAGGCGGGGGTCGTCCCGTTGCTCGACCGACGCGAAGAAGCTGTCGAGGTCAGCGTGCAGAATCGCGGCTCGTGCTGGCACGAACATATGTTCGCACAGCAGGAGCGGCGTTCACACGGCGACGATCGACGAGCTCGATGACCACCCGCAGGGTGACCATCGCCACGACGAGGAGCCAGATCGGCCAGTACGTTGCGAAGGAGTTGGCGAGCGAGGTCGCCTGTGCCGCAGCGATCACGGGTGGAGATGTCGGCACCGCCTCGGGCGCGCTTGAGGACGATCACGCGGACGAGGGATCGGGAGGCCTCAGAGCTGGATCTGGTGCCACGGCAGGGACGGCCGTCCCTTGAAGAGATCCCACCTGCCGTCCTCGCGGCAGGCGCTCCGGTTCACGTACCGGGGCGGGTGGAGCGGGTAGTTCTCGAGCGTGAGGTGCGACAGCGTGAAGCTGTACTGCAGCGGCACGCCGAGGCTCCGCGCGGTGATCCACGAGAGCTGCATCGCAAGGCACTCCGTCTGCGCCTCGCCGTGCACGCCGAGGGCGTGGATCATCTCGTGGGTCAGCGTGTCCACGGCGTTCGCCGTGAATCGGTTCGCGTACCGCGGCCGGTGGTAGACGAGCGTCTCCATCGTCCGGCAGATCCCGGGGCTGAGCTCGAGCCAGTGGGGCAGCTGCGGAGCCCAGAAGCCGAGCAGCGTGTACTGGCTCTCGGGGTTCTCGCCCGTGATGTTGGCCCAGTCGGCGGAGCTCCAGCACGCGACGGCGATGCTCTTCGGAGCGCCGATGACCTTCGAGAGCCTGTACGCCGCCGTCGACAGCTTCGTCTGCTTGATGCTCTGGCCGGTGTAGTGCGCCGACGACGGCAGGAACGGGGAGTCGCGGAGCTCGTGCAACGGCGGCGTCCCGCCGCCTCCGCCCTGCGCGGCGACGACGAACGACCGCGGGCCGTAGGTGAACGTCCCGGTCGCGACGGTGACGACGACCCACCAGTAGTACGTGGTGCCGGGGGTGAGCCCGGCCGACGCCTTGACGTCGCAGTCGTACGTGCCCGCGTCGGCGATCGCGCCGCTGCAGCTCCACACCTCGCCCGCGGCCGGCGCGCCGTCCGGGCTCCGCGCACTCGAGGTCGAGACGTACGTCGTCGCGTTCGACGCCGTCGGCAGCGTCACGGCGAGGCGCGGCGTCGTCGTCACGGTCGCGCCGTCGGCCGGGCTCGTCAACGTCACTGCCGGCGGCGGCGGCGGGGCGACCGCTGTGAAGGCGATCGGCCCGGAGACGTGCAGCGTCGGCGCCGACGCGCCGGGGTCGGTGCTCGTGAAGGTGAGCCACCAGTAATAGGACCCCGCGGCGAGCGAGCTCGTGCCGGTGGTGCTGTAGACCGTGGGCGCGCAGGTGTACGCGCCGGGGTCGGGGGACGGCGTCGACGGAGAGCACGCGCCGACCTCGTCGGGGGAGACGCCGTTCGCGTCGACGGTCGCGGTCGCGCCGACGTGCACCTGCGGGCTCGCGTCACCGCTGTCGAGGTGGACGAGGAACGTCGGGGCCAGCGTTGTCTGGGTGCCTGCCGCGGGCTGGATCGCGTAGCCCGCGAGCGCCTGGCTCGCACCGAACAGGAAGAGCGCCGCCGCCGCGCAGACGCCGGCCGGGAACCGCCACCGCATGTTCTGACCCCCTTCGTCGGTCGTGCCGCCGACCCTCTACCTACGGGCGCGCCGGGACGTCCACAACCCCCATTCGGGGTGACGTCAGGCGACGGCGGATTCGCCGAGGAGGGTCTTGACCTCGGCGTAGAAGTCGGGCGCCGGCTTCACCCGGTACTGCGGCCCGAACGCGTAGACCTTCTTGCCCTGCGACGTGATCAGGTCGGCGTACACGGGCGACTCGCCCGGGAAGTCCCTGATCAGGGCGGCGAGCTCCCGGATCACACCCGCGCGCGTCCGCGTGGCGTCGATCTTCAGCCGCACCTCTCGCATCTCGGGCACCGCCTCGAACGCGGACAGCTCGAGGGCGACGAGCTTCGTCTCGCCCTCCTTGCGGTCGATGCGGCCCTTGACGATGAGCACACGGTCGGCCGTACACAGCTCGCGCGAGGCCTCGTAGGTGGAGTTGAACACGACCGTCTCGACGCCGCCGGTGACGTCCTCCATCCGGAGGAAGACCATCGCGTCGCCGCGCTTCGTCGTCATGTGCCGCAGGCCCGCGACGATCCCGCCGACGGTCACGACCTCTCCGTCCCGGCGCCGGTCGAGCTCGCCGATCGTGGCGTCCGTCTTGCGGCGGAGCTGCTCCCGGATCCCGGAGAGCGGATGCTCCGAGACGTAGAGCCCGAGCACCTCCTTCTCGAACCGGAGCAGGTCGTTCTTGTCGTACTCGTCCGTCGGCGTCGGCGGGTGGTGCTTCGGCTTCGAGTCCTCGACCGGGGCGAGGTCGAAGATCGAGCCCTGGCCGGCGAGCCGGTCGGCCTGCTGCTTCTGGCCCCAGGCGACCGCCTGCTCGAGCACCTCGAGGTTGCCCTTGCGCGAGCCCGGGACGGCGCCGCACTTCACGAGCGCCTCGAGCACGCGCTTGTTCGACACGGACGGGTCGACGCGCTCGGCGAAGTCCCAGATCGACTCGAACGGGCCTCCTTCCTCGCGCGCGGAGACGATCAGCCGGCACGCCTGCTCCCCCACGCCCTTGACGGCATTCAGGCCGAAACGGATCTTCCCGCCCACGACCGCGAAGTCCGTCATCGACTCGTTCACGTCCGGCGGCAGCACCTCGAGGCCGAGCTCGTTGCAGGCGTTCACGTAGAACGGGACGCGGTCCTTCGTCGACATGACGGAGCTGATGAGCGCCGCCATGTACTCGCAGGGGTGGTTCTGCCGGAGCCACGCCGTCTGGTAGGCGATCAGGGCGTAACACGCGGCGTGCGCCTTCGGGAAGGAGTAGTCGGCGGCCTTCTCGACGTCCTCCCACAGCTGCGTCGCCGCCTGCGGCGTCACCCCCTGCTCGGCCGCCCCGTCCATGAACTTGCCCTTGAGCGAGTTCATGAGCTCGCGGATCTTCTTCCCGATCGCCTTCCGCAGGTCGTCGGCCTCCGTGATCGAGAAGCCGGCGAGATCGCGCGCGATCCGCATGTACTGCTCCTGGTAGACGCAGATCCCGTAGGTGTCCTTCAGGATCGGCTCGAGGCGCTTGTCCACGTACGAGATCGACTCCTGCCCCGCCTTCCGCTTGCCGTAGTTCGGGATGTAGCCCATCGGGCCCGGCCGGTAGAGCGCGACGAGCGCGATCAGGTCCTCGAACTGCGTCGGCTTCACCTGGCGGAGCGCCTCGCGCATCCCCGAGGACTCGAACTGGAACACGCCGACCGCGTCGCCCTTCGACAGCATCGCGTAGGTCTTCCTGTCGTCCATCGGGATCTGGGAGATGTCGAGGCCGCCGAGGAGCGCGCACGCCTTGTCGATCACGTCGAGGTTGCGCAGGCCGAGGAAGTCCATCTTCAGGAGCCCGAGCGCCTCGATGTCCTTCATCGCGAACTGGGTGACGACCTCCTGGTCGGCGCCCTTCTGCTGGAGCGGGACGACGTTGATCAGCGGCTGCGCGCCGATCACGACGCCGGCGGCGTGGATCGAGTCCGCGCGCGTGAGCCCCTCGAGCGGCTCCGCGAGGTCGAGGATCTCCTTCGCGACGGGGTCGGTCGCGATCACCTTCCGGAGCTCCGTCGCCTCGGCGAGGGTCTGCCCCGGCCCCTCCGGGATCAGCTTCGCGACCTTGTCGACGACCCCGTACGGGACCTCGAGCACGCGGCCGGCGTCGCGGACGGCGGCGCGGGCGGCCATCGTCGAGAAGGTGATGATCTGCGCGACGCGGTCGGAGCCGTACTTCTCGCGCACGTAGTTGATGACGCGCTCTCGGCCCTCGACGGCGAAGTCGATGTCGATGTCGGGCATCGACTTCCGCCCCGGGTTCAGGAACCGCTCGAACATCAGGTCGTACCGGATCGGGTCGATGTCGGTGATCTGGAGCGTGTAGGCGACGAGCGACCCGGCCGACGAGCCGCGCCCGGGCCCGACGGAGACGCCGTGCGTCTTCGCGAAGTGGATGAAGTCCCAGACGATGAGGAAGTAGTCCGTGAACCCCATCTCCTTGATCGTCTTGAGCTCGTACCGCAGGCGCTCCTCGAGCTCGGGCGTCGACGTGCCGTAGCGCTTCTGCAGGCCCTTCTCGCACAGCTCGACGAGGTAGTCGAACGAGTCGCGGCCCTCCGGCACGTCGTAGCGCGGGAGGTGGATCTGGCCGAGCTCGATCTCGACGTTGCAGCGGTCGGCGACCTCCAGCGTCCGCCTCATCGCATCCTCGTGGCCGGGGAAGTCGAGCGCCATCTCCTCCGGCGACTTGAAGTAGAAGTGGTCGGTCTCGAACTTCCAGTGGTTCGGGTTCTTGAGCGAGTCGCCCGACTGGATGCAGAGCAGCGCCTCGTGTGCGCGCGCGTCGGTGTCGCGGAGATAGTGGACGTCGCCGGTGCAGACGAGCGGCAGCCCGGACGCCTCCGCGAGCGTGACGAGCCCCGGATTCAGCACCTGCTGGACCGGCATGTGGGCGTTCTGCAGCTCGACGTAGGTCGAGTCGCGCCCGAAGATCTGCGCGAGCCGATCGAGCTCGGCCGCCGCGTCGGCGGGGCGGTTCTCCTCGAGTGCCTTCGAGACGCGGCCGGACATGCAGCCGGAGAGGGCGATC
>DASWRL010000033.1:0-47347 GCA_036403195.1 Gaiellaceae bacterium | reverse complement strand
ACGCGCGCGGCGAGCTGCACGGACGCTGGCCGCTCGCGCGGTGGGACGAGCGCCGCACCGCGACGATCCGCGTCCTCTCCGAGGCCGACCTGCTCTGGCGGCTCGACGGCCCGGAGCGGGTCCTCGCCGGCACCTGGATCTCGACGGGCCGCGCGACGGTCGAGACCGTGATCCTCCGGCCGGGACAGCGGACGGAGCTCGCCCCCGCGCCCGCGGCGACCTGCGCCTACGTGCTCGACGGGCGCCTCGGCGTCCGGCTGCCCGACGGCGACCGGCCGTGGCTCGAGCTCGAGCCGGGGGACGGGCTGCACCTCACCGCCGCGACCGTCCACCGCTTCGGGAGCTTCGGCAGCACGCCGACGCGCATCCTCCGGCTCGTGGCGACGTGAGCGGCTTCCGCTTCGCACCCGGGCGCCCGCCGGCGATCGCGCGGGGCGGCATGGTGGCGACGAGCCACGTCGTCGCGACGCAGGCGGGCGTGCGCATGCTCGAGCTCGGCGGGAATGCCGTCGACGCGGCGCTCGCGGCCGCCGCGGCACTGTGCGTCGTCGAGCCGATGTCCACCGGCATCGGCGGCGACGCCTTCGCCCTCGTCTGGCAGGACGGCGCCGTGTCGGCGTTGGACGCGGCAGGCCCTGCGCCCGCATCGGCCGACGCCGGCGGGCCGGTCGCCGGCGACGGGCCGCGGTCGGTCACGGTGCCGGGTGCGGTGTCGGGATGGGCGGCGCTCGCACGGTGCCACGGGCGGCTCGGGCTCGACCGCTGCCTCGCGCCCGCCATCGACCTCGCCGACCGCGGCTTCGCACTCGCGCAGCGGACGGCGCTCGCCTGGGTCGCGGGCTCGCCCTGCCCCGCCGAGGTGGGCCCGCTCGAGCCCCGTGTCGGCGACCGGATCGCGTTCCCGGCGCTCGCCGCGTCGCTTCGACGCATCGCCGAGCACGGCCCGGACGCCTTCTACCGCGGCGAGATCGCGCGAGCGATCGCCGACGTGTCGTGGCTCGCGGAGGACGACCTCGCCGGATACGAGGCACGGTGGGTGGAGCCGCTCCGCCGTCTCTATCGCGGCGTCGAGGTGCTGGAGCTGCCGCCGCCGACGCAGGGCGTCGCCGCGCTCGAGGCGCTCGCCCTGCTCGAGTTGGGCGAGCCGTCGCTCGTCGAGCAGGTCGAGTGCGTCGCGCTCGCGCTCGAGGATGCGTTCGCGCGGGTCCGGGACGGCGCCGACGTCGCCGACCTGCTCGACGACGACCGTCTGCGTCGCCGCCGCGCCGACGGCCCCACCCTCGACGGCGGCGCGCGCGGCGACACCGTCTACCTCTGCACGGCGGACGGCGACGGCGGCGCCGTGTCGTTCATCCAGAGCCTGTACGAGGCGTTCGGGTCCGGCGTCGCGGCGCCCGGGACCGGCGTCGTCCTCCAGAACCGCGGCGCAGGCTTCGCCGTCGGCGGCGCGGGCGTCGCTCCCGGGCGCCGCCCGTACCACACGATCATCCCGGGGATGCTCGTCCAGGGGGGCGAGCTGTTGGGGCCGTTCGGCGTCATGGGCGGGTTCATGCAGGCCCAGGGTCACGTGCAGGTGGTCTCGGCGCTCGTGGACGACGGCCTCGATCCGCAGGCGGCGCTCGACCGAGCGCGCTTCCGCGTCGACCCCGGCGTCGTCCGGCTCGAGGAGGGGCTCTGGGGGCGCGTCGACGAGCTTCGTGCGCGCGGTCTCGCCGCCGAGCGGTCGACGGACCTGCTCTCGTTCGGCGCCGGCCAGATCATCCTGCGCCGTGACGGCGTGCTCGTCGGAGGAACCGACCCCCGCGCCGACGGCGCGGTGGGCGTGGTGTGATGCGCGCATGACGACGTTCCCTGCGCCCGAGGACGCCGGCGGCTGGCCGTACGTCGCCTCGACGGCGGACGTCGAGACGGTCGGCGGCATCTCCGCCTGGCGGCTCGACCTCGCCCTCGGCCTCGCCGGCGAATGGGCCGGGCCGCACTCGTACGGGGTCGTCGTCGTCCGTCACGGCGTCCTCGTCGCAGAGGCGTACTCGCGAAACGTCGCGAGCCGGACGTGCTTCGACATCTGGTCGTGCACGAAGTCCTTCACGTCGCTCGCCTGGGGAATGCTGCTCGCCGACCCCGACGTGCGGACGCCCCTCGGTGACCGGGTCACCCTCGACACGCCCGCGTACCTCCTGATCCCGGAGGCGTACCCGCTCTCCGACCCGCGCAAGGAGCACATCACGATCGGTCACCTGCTCTCGATGCAGTCGGGGATCAAGGGCGAGTCGATCGCCGCGGGCGGGATGCCGACGAGCACGCGCAGCGGGATCTTCGAGTACGGCTTCGGCCATGCGCCGAACCGCTACGGCCAGTGGGTCGACCGGCTCGCGCACGATCCCGGCGGCGGCTGGGACTACAGCGATCCCGGGTACACGCATCTCGCGTGGGCGTTCCGGGCGGCGGCCGGCCGCGAGCTCCGCGATTTCATGGAGGAGCGGCTCTTCTCGCGGATCGGCGTCCACGTGGCGTGGGAGCTCCAGGGCGGAAGCGGGTTCCTCGGCCCGCGCACCAACGCCCACACCGGGCTGCACATCTCCGGGCGCGACCTCGCCCGCGTCGGATACCTGCTGCTTCGCGGCGGCGAGTGGGACGGCGAGCAGCTCGTCCCGCGCGAGTGGATCGAGACCGCCACCGCCGCGTCGCAGCCGTACTGGCCGACGTACGGCTACGGGTTCTGGACGAACGCGACGGGCGAGTGGCTCGACGGGATCCCGCACGACACGTACCTGCTCGCGGGGTACGGCGGCAACCGCTGCTACGTCGTCCCGTCGGAGGACCTCGTCGTCGTGCGCGTCGGGAACGGCCCCGAGGTAGGCGCCGAGGCGACGCTGCTCGCCGACGTCCTCGGGGCGATCCTGTAGCCGTCCCGGCGTCGTTCGCCGGCCGCCGCGCCGCCGTGGTCGGCGTCACGCGGAACTCGCTCGCGCTCGTCGAGCTCCTGCGAGCCGAGGGCGCCGATGTGACGGTGGTCGAGACACGCGACACCCGCGCCGCGGTGCTTCCCGAGCCGGAGACGATCGACGTGGTGTTCGTCGACCCGTACGTGG
Source organism: Gaiellaceae bacterium (assembly GCA_036403195.1). Classification (GTDB taxonomy): domain Bacteria; phylum Actinomycetota; class Thermoleophilia; order Gaiellales; family Gaiellaceae; genus PALSA-600. The sequence continues at coordinate 44,255 of DASWRL010000033.1, read as the reverse complement.
GCCTGAACGCCCGCGACCCGTGGCTCGACCGCGTGCGTGCCGCCGGCGTCCCCGTCTCGAGCCACGCGGACGTCGTGGTCGGGCGCGCGCGTGCGACGACGCTCGGCGTCACCGGTACCGCCGGCAAGACGACGACGACGGCGCTCGCGGCGCATCTGCTGCGCGCGGCGGGGCGCACGGTCCACGTCGCCGCCGATCCTCTCCCGGAGACGAACCTGTGGCCGAACTACGAGCTGCTCGAGCGACTCGACGAGATCGGCGCGGACGACGTCCTCCTCGCGGAGCTGACGAGCAACTACCTCGAGTTCATGACCGTCAGCCCCGACGTCGCGGTCGTCACGAACCTGTGGCCCGACCACGAGCCGGACCACGGCTCGTTCGAGGCGTACGTCGAGGCGAAGTTGACGATCCTGCGTCACCAGACCGCCGACGCAGTCGCGCTCCTGAACGGCGACGACGAGGCGGTGCTGCGGCACTTCGCCGCGGAGTGCCGCGGCCGCGTCGCCCTTTTCGGCAGGGTCGACCACGGCGAGAGCTCGTTCGTGCTGCTCGAGGAGGGGCGGATCGTGGCGCGGCTCGGCGGCGAGCGGGTGCCGCTCGGGACGATCGACCAGCACGACCCGTTCGCCGGGAACGTCCTCGGCGCGTGCGCCGCCGCGGTCGTCGCGGGCGCGCCGCCGGAGGCCGTCGCCGCGGCGCTGCCGGCGTTCGCCGGCGTCCCGTTCCGCCGCCGGCTCGTCGCGGAGGTCGGCGGCGTCCACGCCTACAACGACGCGATGGCGGCGACGCCGGTGAAGGCGCGGGTCGGGCTCGGGACGTACCCGGGCCCCGTCGTGTGGATCGCGGGCGGCAGGGTCAGGTTCCCGGGCGAGGTGCTGCACGACTCGGACACGGCGCGGGGGCAACTCGCCGAGCTGGCGCTCGCGGCGCGCGATCGTGTTCGCGCCGCCGTGCTGTTCGGCGAGGCGGCGGCGGAGCTGCGGGACGTGCTCGCGGCCGCGGCGTTCGAGGGGCTCGTGGAGGAGGAGGCGGACCTCGCGGCGGCAGCGCGGCGTGGCGCCGAGCTCGCGCGTCCGGGCGACAGCCTCGTGCTCGCTCCGGTGTACTCGCTCCCGCTGGAGGCGCGCGCCGCGTTCGACGAGCTCGTCGTCGCGGCGCTCCGGTCCAGGTTCCGTTGAGAATGGAGCCGATGCTGGAGACGCTCGCCCCGCGCGTTCACCGGTTCGCCGACACGTGCGCCGTGTACGTCCTGACGAGCGGCTCGCGCGCGCTCCTCGTCGACCTCGGCGCGGGAGGCGTGCTGTCCCGGCTCGCGGAGATCGGGGTCGAGCACGTCGACTGGGTGCTGCATACGCACCACCACCGCGACCAGTGCCAGGGCGACCGGCTGCTGTCCGCCGGGACCGCGATCGCGGTGCCGGAGCGCGAGGCGGGCTTCTTCGCCGAGGCCGACGCCTTCTGGCAGTCGGTCGGCACGTCCGACATCTACGACCTCACGAACCATTGGCAGACCCTCCGCGAGCCCGTGGAGGTGACCGCGCGGCTGCGCGACTACGACCGGTTTCGGTGGGAGGACCTCGAGGTGCTCGTCGTGCCGACGCCCGGCCACACGAAGGGGTCGGTGAGCTACGTCGTCGAGGTCGACGGTGTGAAATGGAGCTTCTGCGGCGACCTCGTGCACTCCGAGGGCCGCGTCTGGACGCTGCACGACCTGCAGTGGACGTACCTCGGCTACGAGGGCGTCGTCACCGCTGCGCACTCGGCGCGCGCGCTGCGCCGGTTGCGCCTCGACCGGCTTGGCCCGTCGCACGGGCCGGTCGCCGACGATCCCGAGCGCACCCTCGCAGCTCTGGAGCAGAGCCTCGAGGCGTTGTGGCGGCCGCAGGCGGCGGGTTTCTCCGACATCTGGGACCGCCCGTCGCCGCCGCTCGAGCCGACGATCGAGGTGGTCACGCCGCACCTGCTCTCCGTCCGCGCGCCCGTCGCGCATTTCCACGTGCTGCACGACGACGGAGCCGCGCTCTTCTTCGACTACGGCTTCGCCCGCTGGGAGCACATGGGCGCGGGCATGCGCTTCGTCGAGCACACGCTCGACGAGCTGCGCGAGCAACACGGGATCGAGCGTGTCGAGGTCGTGGTGCCGACCCACTACCACGACGACCACATCGCGGGCGTTCCATACCTGCAGTCGCGCTTCGGCTCCGAGGTGTGGGCGTTCGAGCGGTTCGCGCACTTCCTCGAGCGCCCGACGGCGTACCGCGTCCCGTGCCTCTACCCGGAGCCGATCGACGTGACGAGGCGGATCCGCGAGGGCGACGAGATCGAGTGGCACGGGTTCCGGTTCGTCGCCCATCACAACCCGGGGCACACGCGCTACGCGGCGCTGTACCTCGGCGAGGTCGACGGTGTCCGCGTGGCGGTCGCGGGCGACGAGTTCGAGCGCGACCGGGAGCTGCGGCTGCGCGGGTCGGCGCCGGTCTACCGCAACCACATCCTTCCGGGCGACTACGCAGGGGTGATCGCGCGCGTGCGCGCGTTCGCGCCCGACGTGATGCTCACCGGCCACATCGGCGTCGACCGGCCGACGGCCGTCGACTTCGACGACTGCGAGCGCTGGGCGGCGGAGCTCGAGGCTGCGTGGCGGCGGGTCGCGCCCGACCCGGCGGCAGTCGGGTTCGCGCTCGACCCGGACGTCGTCTCGTTCGACCCCTACGAGGCCGTCACCGAGCCCGGCGCGGAGGTGCGGCTCGAGATCGAGGTGCGAAACCACGCGGCGCCCGCGGCCGACGCCACGGTGACCGTCGTCGGCCCGGCCGGCTGGACGATCACCGGCGGCGGGAGCGTCGCCGTCGACCCGCACGGCGCGGCGCGCGTCCCGGTCGTCGTGCACGTTCCTGCGGACGCCGCCGCGCGGCGGCACGTGCTCGCGGCAGACGTCGTCCTCGACGGGCGTTGCCTCGGCGAGGCGGCCGAGGCACTCGTGCGCGTCGAGGGCTGACCGCGCCTACGGCGGCAGCAGCCGGTGCGGGACCGGCCGCGCCCACGTCGTGCACTGGATGAAGCCCTCCGCCCAGTCGACGCCGCATTGCACGCCGCGGAGCCGTGTCAGCGCCTTCATGTTGTCGACCAGGTCGAAGAGCGGCTTGTCGGGATCGTTGTCCTCGTAGTACCCGACCTGGCTCTCGTGCGCCGAGAGCATCGCCACCTTCACGTCGATCACGTCCGTCACGTCGACGAACTCGGCGGGATCGAAGTGGAGCCCCCCGATGGTGTCCATGTGGTAGATCGGTACGAACTCGGGGTAGTACTCGCGCGAGCTCTCGAAGTTCTTGAGCGCCGAGAGGAAGGCGCAGTCCCAGACGAGGCTCGCCGTCTCGTTGTGGTCGCGCATGTAGTCGTCGGGGTAGTGCGTGATGATCACGTTCGGCCGCACCTCGCGGATCAGGTCGACCACGAGCAGCTTCTGGTCCGGGCTGCTCGCGTCGATCGTCCCGTCGCCGAGCCCGAGCGCGCGGTACTCCGCTCCCGCGATCTCGGCCGCCCGCCGCGCCTCACCCGACCGGATGCCGACGAGCTCCGCAGCCGGGATCTCGATGCTGCCGGCGTTCCCCGTCGTCATGTGGCACATCACCACCTCGTGCCCCTCGCGCACGTACCGCGCGAGCGTCCCACCCGCGAGGATCTCGAGGTCGTCGGGGTGAGCGCCTACGCCGAGGACTCGCACGACGACGATTGAACCACCCCGCCGCGTGCTTTGACAAGAAACTGAGTATTGCCGTACGCTCGGCGCCACGACGATGTCCGGCGCCACCGCCACCGAGCGTCCGAGCCTGCACCGCGACGACTGGGAGCGCGACGGGTACTTCGTCGTTCCGGGCGTCGTCCCGCAGCCGGAGGTGGCGGAGCTGCGCGGGGAGGTCGAGCGCCTGGTCGCGGCGATCTTCGACGACTTCGGGCGCTACTCGTTCGGCCGGTACCTGCCGCTCGAGGACGAGCGCGACGGCTACGAGGACGTGAGCTCCGGCGTCCCGGTGCCTACAGGCCCGGACGCGCTGCGGATGATCCTGCCCGTCGTCGACATCAGTCCCGTCTTCGCAGCGCTCGCGCGGCGCGACGAGGTGACCGCGCCTGCGCGGCTCGTGCTCGGCGGGGACGTGAGCCTCTTCGAGGACAAGCTCAACCTCAAGCCCCCCGGCGGCGCGGGGTTCGTGTGGCACCAGGACTGGTCGTGCTGCTGGCGCGCCCACACCGACGAGCTCGTCACGTGCTTCATCTACCTCGACGACTCGACGGAGGAGAACGGCTGCCTGCAGGTCATCCCCGGGACCCACGGCGACCGCCGGCCACGGCCCTTCCGTGCGGGCAGCACGTACGAGGCGGACGTCCCGCCGGAGGACCGCGACCGCGCGGTGCCGCTCCCGCTCCGTGCGGGGGACATGATCGCGTTCGACCCGTACCTCCTCCACTACTCGGCGCCGAACCGCTCGGGATCGCCGCGCCGCTCGATCATCTACACGTACAACCCCGCCCGGCTCGGCGACCTCTGGTCGGCGGAGTGCCACCCCGACCTGGCCGGCCCCGCTGACCGTCGGGGCTATTGACAGGAAACTGAGAATTGCCGTACGATCGCCCCACGATGCGGATCCGGCCCCGGTCGCGGCTCACCGCCGCCCTCCTTGTCGGGGTGTTGGGCCTGCTGGCCTCCCTCGCGGCGTCGGCGCGCGCGGCGAAGTCCGACGCGATCACGCTGAGCGTCTGGGACTACTCGCAGGACGACAAGGCGCTCGTCACGGTGATCAACGCCTTCGAGAAGGCCCATCCCAACATCAAGGTCGACCTGAACCTGTCCAAGGGGTTCGACGACTACAACACGACCCTCAAGCTCGGCCTGTCGGGGCCGGATGCGCCGGACCTCGCGGTCGGCAACCAGGGGTGGAGCGCGGACGGGACGCTCGTCAAGGCGCACCTCGTCGTGCCGCTCGACAAGTACGCGAAGAAGTACGGCTGGAACACGCGGTTCGGCAACCTCGACGAGTTCAAGTGGACGTCCGACGGGAAGCACTGGGGCACCGGTCACCTGTATGCGATCACCCACTGGGCAGGCCCGTACGGGATCTACGTCCACACGAAGGCGCTGAAGAAGCTCGGGCTCAAGACCCCCACGAATCTCGCGCAGCTCCAGAGCGCGATGGCGGCCGCGAAGAAGGCCGGCATCACGCCGATGGTCTACGGCGCCGTCGACAAGTGGCCCGCATCGCAGGAGCTCGGGATGGTCATGAACATGCTCGCGCCCGGGAAGAAGCTGAACGACTGGATCTTCGGGCGGAACAACGTGACGTTCCAGAGCCTCAACGCCGTCAAGGCCGCCACGATCCTTCAGAAGTGGGCGAACGCGGGCTACTTCACCAAGGACTTCAACGGCGTGACGTACCAGGACGCGACGACGCGCTTCGGCAAGGGCGAGGGCCTCTTCATGTTCACGGGCAGCTGGATGGTGCCGTCCTTCGAGGGGAAGGGCATCCAGTTCTTCACCCTCCCGTCGAACCAGGCTATGGCGACGCAGGGCGAGGGCTGGCACCTCACGGCGAAGTCGAAGCATCCGGACGAGGCGGCGATGCTGCTCGACTGGATGACGAACCCGCAGTCCGAGCGCACCTTCGTCAAGGTCGCGAAGTTCATCCCGTCCGCGAAGATGACGGCGAAGACGGGACGGCCGCTGTTCGACCAGTCGATGAAGATCTGGGAGCGCCTGAACGACGGCGGCACGCAGATCAAGCTGCTCGAGTGGTCGACGCCGGACATGGCGAACACGATGGACGGCGGCATCCAGGAGCTGATGGTCGGGCGCAAGACGCCGCAGCAGTTCGTGCAGGACGTCCAGTCGACCTACGACAAGTTCCAGAAGAGCAACCGCTAGCGCGCGAGCTCCGGGTACCGCACGCGCCAGAGGTCGCCGTGCCGCGCGGCGCTGTAGGTGTAGACGATCGCGCGCCGCGGCATGTCGGTCCGGTTCGGCTCGGAGTAGTGCAGCAGGTACGGGTCGAACACGACCATGTCGCCCGCCTCGAGCGGAAGCGGCGTGACGAGCTCCTGCTCGCCGTCTGCGAGCTCCACCCGGAAGGTGCTCTCGCCGGCGAACGGCCGCACGACCTTCTCCGAGTGGCTTCCCGGGAGGATCTGCAGGCAGCCGTTCTCGATCGTCGAGTCGTCGAGGTAGATGAAGCACGTGACGAGGTCGTCGGTATGCGCGCGCCAGCAGCACGACCAGTCCTGGTGCCAGACGAAGCCGGCCCCGCCCGGCAGCTTGTAGTTCAGCTTGTCCTCGAAGAGGAGCACGTCGTCCGAGAGAACGTCGCGCGCGGGCGCGGTCAGCGCGTCTCGCCTGCTGAGCGCCGCGAACGGAGGACTGAGGTCGACGAGGGGCTCGATCATCCGCACCTGGTCGGCGCGCGCGTGGCCCGAGGTGAGCTCGTATCCGTCCGCCTCCGACTCGAAGGCGACGTAGCGGCCGTGCGCGGATGCTTCCTCGTCGGTCGCCACGAGCGTCGCGAGCCGATCGGTCTCGGCACGGAGCTCTGCGAGCTCGTCCGCGTCGAGCACCCCCGGGACGAGGAGGTACCCCTGCTCGGCCCAGGTTGCGGTGTCGGTGGTCATCGCGTCCTCCTCACGCTCGCTCGATCGCGAGTTCGGTCTCGGGGTCGAAGAAGTAGAGATGCCCGCGGCGGAGCCCGAACGTGACCTCGTCGTCGATCTGGACGGGGTGGTGGCCCTCGGTCTGCACGATGAACCTCGTCCCGTCGCCGGTCGCGACCGTCAGCAGGCTCTCGCGGCCGAGCGCCTCGAACGACGTGACGCGGCCGCGGAGCGGACCGACGAGGTCGGGGCGGTCGCCCCAGAGGCGTGCATGCTCGGGCCGGACGCCGACGAGCACCTCGTCGGGAAGGCCGGGCGCCGTCTCGATCGACAGGCTCTGGTCGCCGCTGCGGAGCTGCACGCTGCCGTTCGTCCGCGCCGCCGAGAAGCGGCCGAACGTCATGCCGGGCGCGCCGATGAACCCCGCGACGAACACGTTCCGCGGGTTCTGGTAGAGGTCCTGCGGCGTCCCGACCTGCTCGATCCGCGCGTTGCTCATGACGGCCACGCGGTCGCCCATCGTCATCGCCTCGACCTGGTCGTGCGTCACGTAGATCGTCGTGACGTCGGTGAGGGTCTGGAGACGCCTGATCTCGCCCCGCATCTGCACACGCAGCTTCGCGTCGAGGTTGGAGAGCGGCTCGTCCATGAGGTACGCCTGCGGCTCGCGCACGAGCGCACGCCCGAGCGCGACGCGCTGGCGCTGTCCCCCGGAGAGCTGCCGCGGCTTCCGGCCGAGCAGGGCGTCGAGCTCCAGGACCGCTGCCGCCTCGCGCACGCGCCGGTCGATCTCGTCGCGCCCGACCTTCCTCATCTTCAGCCCGAACGCGAGGTTCGCGTAGACGGACATCTGCGGGTAGAGCCCGTAGTCCTGGAACACCATCCCGATGTCGCGGTCCCGGGGCGGGAGCATGTCGACGCGCTGCTCGCCGATGCTCACGTGCCCCCCCGTGAGCGCCTCGAGCCCGGCGAGGATGCGGAGGGCCGTCGTCTTCCCCGACCCGGAGGGGCCGACGAGCACGACGAACTCGCCGTCCTCGATCTCGAGCGAGAAGTCCTCGAGCGCAACCGTCTCGCCGAACTGCTTGCGCACATGCTCGAACGTGATCGGTGCCATCAGCCCTTGATCGCTCCAGAGATCATCCCGGCGATGAACCGCCGCTGCAGGAAGACGTACACGAGCATGGTCGGCGCCGCGATGATCAGCGCCGCCGCCGAGATCCCCGTCAGGTCGGTGATGTGGCGGTACTGGAAGAACGCGAGGCCGAGCGGCGCCGTCTGGTGCGACTCGTCCGAGACGAGGACGAGAGGCAGCAGGAACTCGTTCCACGTCCACATGAACACGAGCACGACCATCGTCAGGACTGCGGGCCGCCCCGTGGGAAGAAGCACGCGCCAGAGGATCGAGAACGTCGACGCGCCGTCGATGCGGGCGGCCTCGACGAGCGACCGCGGCGTCGAGCGGAAGAACGCACGCATCCAGAACGTCCCGAACGCGACCGAGAGACCGACCTGCGGGAGGATCAGCCCGATGTACGAGTTCACCAGGTCGAACCGGCGGAAGTCGTAGTAGAGCGGGATGATCGCGACCTCCATCGGCAGCACGAGGCCGAGCAGCAGGATGTAGAAGAGCGCGCTCGACCCGCGAAAGCGGAACGTGCCGAACGCGTATCCGGCGAGGATCGAGCAGACCGTCGCGAGCACGACGACGGAGCCGGAGACGATCACGCTCGACTTGAAGTACTGCGAGAAGTGCGCCGTGCTCCAGGCGCGCGTGAAGTTGTGGAAGTCGGGGTGCGTCGGGACGCTGAGCCCCGTCAGCGCGTCGTTCGGGTTGTGCAGCGCCACCATCAGGACCGCGACGATCGGGTAGAGCGCGATCAACGAGAACAGCGTCAGGAGCGTGTAGTTCGCTATGCGCTCGGTGCGGCTCGTCACGACTCTCGCTCCGACACGCGCGTGACGAGGAACACGATCACGAAGATGAGGAGCGCCAGCACGACGCCGATGGCGGCGGCGGAGCCGACCTGGCCGGTCTGGAACGCGCGCGTGTACAGCGCGAACGCCGGCACCTCCGTCGCGTTTCCTGGCCCGCCTTTCGTCGTCACGTAGATCAGGTCGAACGTGCGGAGCGCCCAGATCATCGTGATCGTCAGCACGACCGCGATCTCGTTGCGGAGCCCCGGGAGCGTGACGTGGAAGAACTCGCGGAGCGGCCCGGCGCCGTCGACCCGCGCGGCGTCGTAGAGCGACGTCGGGATCTTCTGGACGCCCGCGATGAAGAGCACCATGCAGAACCCGTACGTCACCCACGAGCCGATGACGCCGATCGACGGGAGCGCCCACGAGAAGTCCCCGAGCCACGCGCGGCTGAAGGAGCCGAGGCCGACGGCCTCGAGCGACTTGTTGAGCGGGCCTTCCGGCTCGTAGATCCAGCGCCAGATGACGCCGATGACGACGGCGGGGATGATCTGCGGCAGGAACAGGACCGCGCGAAAACCGGTGAGCCCGAAGACCGGCATCCGCGAGAGCGCCGAGGCGAGCAGGAGCCCGATCAGGACGGGGACCGCCGAGAAGAAGATGACGAGCACCGCGGAGTGCACGAACGAGTGCCGGATCTCCGGGTCGGACAGGATCTGGCGGTAGTTCGTCAGGCCGGCCCACGTCTTCGGCGTGACGCCGTCCCAGTTGTAGAACGAGAGCAGCACGCTGTGCAGCAGCGGCACCAGCACGAACGTGCCGTAGAACACGTACGCCGGCAGGATGTAGAGGTACGCCATCCTGCGCGGCTCGCCCGGCACCCTCTCGCTGCCGGCGCGCGCGCGCAGCGTCCAGCGCAGGAGCCCGCCGGCCGGCGCCGCCTGTGAGGTCCCCGTCGCCATCAGTAGATCGGAGCGATCTCTCCGGCGACGACCGCCGTCTGCGTCCGCTCGACGGCGGTGGCGTCGACCACGTGGTCGAAGACGGCGCCGACGTGCGGCTCGTCCTTCCGACCGACGACGACGGCGGTCGAGACGTCCCGCCACCAGGCGGCGCCCGCGTACGCGGGCTCGAACGGGAGGACCCGGAGGGTCGCCGCCTCGATCGTGAGCCGTGCCGTCGTGCGGTGCCAGACGGCCGCGTCGGCCGCGCCCGAGAGGAGCGCGTAGGGGAGTCGGCGGTACGGCGCGTCGACGAGCTCGACCGTGCGCGAGGCGAACCCGCGGCGCGTGATCTCGACGTGGTTCGGGGACGAGCGGTCGACGGCGACGCGGCGGATGTCGTCGAGGTCGCGGATCGCGGGCGCGGAGATCACGACGAGCGAGTCGTCGCGGTAGTACGAGCCTCCACGCCCCTCGAGCAGCGCGGTGAGCGTCCGGTGCCGGCGGATCGCCCGCTTCGCGACGAAGCGCGACATGACGGCGAACGACGCGCGTCCCTGGAGCAGCTCCGCCAGCCGGCGCCGCGACGCCGCCGCGTGGATCAGGTTGACCGGGATCCCGGCCTCGGTGAGCGCGCGGTGCAGCGCCGTTGCGATCCCCTCGATCTCGCTCCAATCGGGCAGCGGCAGCACGCCCGTGACGGTCCCGTGGCCGGACGCGTGCCACAGGGCGGTGAAGTCGCGGTCGCGGAGGTACGTCCCCAGGTGCCCCCGCGGCGCCACGCGGATCGCGTCGAGCGACTCGAGCGTCCGCAGCGCCTTCTGCACCGTTCCCTGGCCGACGCCGGCGAGCCGTGCGTACTCGGTCGTCGTGAGCAGGCGGTCGCCCGGTGCCCGGCGGAGCAGGTCGCGCGCCACCTCCTGCACCGCCTGGGCGTTCTTACCGCCGAGCAACTGCGTCGGGCGTGTCATGAGCGGGTGCACCGAGGCGGCACCCGCGCGAGTTTACACTCGGCTGTACGTTCGCTCAAGACGCCGCGGGCGTCGCCGCGCGGGCGTGGGCGGCGAGCGACGCGCACGCGTCGATCGCGCTGAGGAGGCTGGCGGGGTCGGCACGGCCCGTGCCGGCTATGTCGTACGCCGTCCCGTGCGCCGTCGTCCCGAGGACCGCCGGGAGGCCGAGGAAGAGCGACGCGCCGCCGATGCCGGCGAGCTTGCGCGCGATGTTCGCCTGGTCGTGGTACAGGCAGACGACGCCGTCGAACTCGCCGGCGAACGCCCGCGGGAACACGGTGTCCGCCGGGACGGGGCCGGTGAGGTCGATACCGGCCGCGCGCGCGTCGGCCACGGCGGGCTCGAGCACGTCGATCTCCTCCCGTCCGAGTAGGCCGCCCTCGCCTGCGTGCGGGTTCAGCGCGGCGAGCGCGAGACGCGCGTCGCGGCCGAGCGCGCGGATCGTCTCCGCGAGGATCACCGCGTGGCGCGCCACCCGGTCGCGGGTGAGCAGGCCGGGGACGTCGCGGAGCGGGACATGCAACGTGACGCTGACGGTTGCGACGGCGCCGATGACGCCGACGAGCACGGGCTCGGCGCTGCCGGTGACGTCGGCGAGGAACGCCACCTCGTCCGCGTAGTGGTACCCCGCCTCGTGGAGCGCCTGCTTGTTGAGCGGCGCGGAGACGACCGCGCCGACCGCGCCCGCGGCGACGAGCTCGTACGCGGCGCGGAGCGACTCGGCGGCCGCCGTCGCGGCGCGCGCGTCTCCCTGGCCCACCGGGGTGCCGTCGAGGATCGCGGCGGGCGGCGTGACGACCTCGACGCCGGAGCGCTCGAGGTCGACGCCGGCTGCGGCCGCCGCGCGCTCGAACACGCCGCGGTCCCCTACGAGCAGCGGCCGGCAGCGGCGCCACACGTCGTCGTGCGCGAGCGCCTTCGCGACGATCTCGGGCCCGACCCCGGCCGCATCGCCCATCGTCACGGCGACGACCGGGAGGCTCATCGCCTGGAGCATACGAAAATCTGAACCGTCGCCTATTGCCGGGGCGTGAGGTCGGCGTCGCTCGTGCCCGCGTGGCGGAGCTCGCCGACCATCAGCTCGTGCAGCTGCCGGACGACGTCCGGGCTCTCCTCGGCGACGTTCTCCGTCTCGCCCCGGTCGGAGGCGAGGTCGTAGAGCTCGACGGGGTCCTCACGGCGGCTGAAGAGGAGCCGCCAGCGGTCCGTGGTCACGGTGACGGGCTGCCATTCGTCGATTACGCGGAAGACGTCGTCCACGACGCGCGACGGCGTCCCCGGCTCGGCGAGCGGAAGCGCGGTCAGGGCGACGTCGCGGACCGCGGCGCGGCCGAGCAGCGACCGCCCGTGGAACGACGCGGGGACCTCGACTCCGAAGAGCTCGAGGATCGTCGGCGCGACGTCGACGGCCGACACGAGCCGCGGGTCGATCCGCTCCTCCCGCTCCGGGAGCCGGAGCCACAGCGGCACCTCGACGATCTCGTGGTAGAGCGGCGAGCGGCGCCACCGCGCCGTCCCGGAAGCGTCGACGTGCCTGATCAGCTTCCCGAGCAGGCCGCCGCGCTCTCCGAGGTAGAACCCGTGGTCGGAGAGGAAGACGACGACGGTGTCGTCGGCGAGGTTGAGCGTGTCGACGCGGTCGAGCAGGCGGCCGATCCAGCGGTCGACCATCGTGAGCTTGCCGCGGTAGCAGGCGACGGCGGTCGCGAGGTCGTCGTCCGTGAGACCGGCGTCCGCCGCGCGGCGGTACGGCGGCCAGACGACGCGCCCGTCGTAGTCCGGCTTGTACCGCTCGACGTACCACGGCGGCGGGTCCCACGGCTCGTGCGGGTCCCACGTGTCGACCCAGAGGAGAAACGGCGCGCGCGATCGCAGCTGCTCGAGGCATTGCTCCGCGGTCGTGATCGTTCGCGGAGCGCAGTGGTCGAGCTCCGTCACGCGCGGGGTCGGGATCAGCGGCGAGCGGCGGTAGGCGAGCGGCTGCTGCCCGGGGACGTCGTAGAAGTGCACGAACCCGCGGTCGAGGTTGAACCCGGTGCTCATGTAGAACGGCGTGTCGACCACCGCGGCCGTCGTCACGCCCGCAGCCGTCAGGAGCTCGGCGATCGTCGAGGCCTCGCGCGGCAGCGGGCCCCACCCCGTGGCCGGGAACGAGTACCGCCCGGTGAAGTAGTCCGCGCGTGCGGGGACGGTCGGGAACGAGGCGGCGTGGGCGCGGTCGAACCGCGTCGACTCGCGGCCGAGCGCGTCGAGGTTCGGCGTGTGCGTCGCGCCGCCGTTGATCCCCAGCTCGTCGCGCCGAACGGTGTCGGCGAGGATCACGATGACGTTCGTCACGCGACATGCATCGCACACGGCGCCGCCGTGCGCAACCGACTAGGGTCGCAGCGATGCTGGCGGGGGTCGGACGGTCGGTGGTCCTGGAGAACGAGCTCGTCCGCGCCGAGCTCGTGCCGGAGCAGGGAGGGCGCCTGCGCTCGCTCTACGACCGCGTCGGCGGCCGTGAGCTCCTGTACGCGCGGCCCGGTGCTGCCTGGGACGCGGACGACTACCTCGCCACGCTCGCTGGCGGGTGGGACCAGATGTTCCCGAACGACGATCCGTGGCACGGCCTTCCGACGCACGGCACGCTCTGGTCGGCCGAGCTCGAGGTCGTCGAGGCTTCTCCGGGGTCGGCTGCGCTGCGCGTCGACCTCCCGCGGCCGGACCTGACCGTGACGCACCGGTACACGCTGCTCGAGCCGCCGCGCCGGGGCGTCCGCCTCGAGACCGAGGCGAACGCCCGTGAGACGCTGAGCGGCATCCTCTGGGCGACGCACCCGATGCTCGCGGTCGAGCCGGGGTGGCGCATCGACCCTGGCACCGCAGCCGTCGACGCGGATGCGAACGACCCCGGCCGCGCCGCGCCCGGCCGGCTCGACGCCGCGACTCTCGACCGCGTGCTGACGCTGCCCGAGCCGTCGCTCGGCTGGCAGGAGATCCTGTACGCGCCCGCGGCCGGCGTCGCGACCGTCAGCTCCCCGGAAGGGACTGCCGCCACACGCGTGACCTGGGACCGGGAGTTCTTTCCGTGGCTCTGGCTCGTGACGCTGTCGGGGTTCGTCTCGGTCGACCTTGCGCTCGTCGTCGAACCGTGCACGACTCGGCCGTATCGCCTCGACGAGGCCGTCGCCGAAGGCACCGCTGCGCAGCTCGTCCGGGGAAGCACGTACCGCTTCTGGAGCTGCGTCGAGGCGGTCTAGGCTCGTGGCGCCTCGTCAGCCCTCGCCGTGGACGATTCGCGCCCGCTCCTCGTCGAGGAGCCCGTTGCGGATGTCCTCGAGCACGAGCTCGCGCGGACGGGCCCGCGGGTCCCCGTAGCCGGCGCCGTTCCCGGTGTGCAGGCGAATGACGTCGCCCTCGTCCACGGGCAGCGCCGTGACGACCGCGTACTCCTCGACCGTACCGTCGGCTCGAATGATCTCCGCGTAGTTCGGCGATCCCTCGCAGCCGCCGGCGAGCGGCCACGGCCTGTGCCGGTTCCGCGTGTAGGCACACGTGAAGAAGCAGCCGTCGGAGCGCACGCGGTAGTCGACGACGATGCCCTTGCCGCCGCGGAACCGGCCTTCCCCGCCGTCGGAGGTGTTGAGCACGATCCGGTCGACGTACAGGCCGTAGCGTGCCTCGGCGACCTCGGCCGGGCAGTTGTAGGTGTCGCCGTGGACGGCGCTGAACATCGCGCTCGCGCCGTCACGCGATGCCGACGCGCCCCAGCCGCCGACCTGCGGCTCGACGATCGTGAAGTGCCGGCCCGTATCGGGATGAGGCCCTCCGATGAACGTGCCGCAGATCGACGCGAAGCCGCCCGCCGGGAGGAGCTCGCCGAGGTGGGGCGCCAGGCAGCGCAGAAGCAGGTCGTACAAGCGGATCTCCACCTCGTAGTACGTCGCGAACGCGGCGGGCGGAAGCGGGTCGAAGACCGAGCCCGGCCGCGTCAGCACGCGGAGCGGCCGGAAGTACCCAGCGTTCGCTGCGCCCTCCGCGCCGCTCAGGTTCATCAGAACCATCTGGGCCGCGATCAGCGCGCCGTCGCGCGAGGCGTTGTTCGGCCCGGCATCCTGGTCCGGGTTGTCGCGGAGATCGACGAGGAGCTCGTCGTCGCGGATCTCGATCGCGACCCGATAGACGGCGCCGGAGTCCTGCTCCTCCTCGAGCTCGAAGCGTCCCTTCGGCAGCGACGACAGGGCGTGGCGCGCGACCCGCTCCCCGTGATCCATGAACGCCCGAAGGGCCTCGCGAAATGTCGCGGCGCCGTACTTCCCGACGAGCTGGCGGATCCGCCGCTCGCCGACCCGCGCCGCCGCGATGCCTGCCCACATGTCTCCCTGCAGGAAGTCCGGGAGGCGGCTGTTCGCCTTCATGATCTCGATGACGGCGCGGTCCGGCTCGCCGGCCGCGATCAGCTTCACCGCCGGCAGTCGCAGCCCCTCCTGGTAGATCTCCCTCGCTTCATTCGAGATCGAGCCGGGAACCATGCCGCCGACGTCGTTCCAGTGAGCGATGTTGGCCGTCCATGCGACGCGCTCGTCATCCGCGAACACCGGCAGGGCGAGCACGACGTCGTTCAGGTGCGTGACCCCGCCGTGAAAGGGGTCGTTCGTCACGAACACGTCGCCGGGCCGGATGTCGGAAACGTCGTGCAGCTCGATGATTCGCTGCACTGCCTTGTCGAGCACGCCCACGAACGACGGGATGCCCGCGCCGGAGGCGGCGATGTCGCCGTCGCCGTCGGTGATTCCCGTCCCCATGTCGAGGACCTCGTAGATGATCGCGCTCATCGCGGTCTTGCGGAACGCGGCGAACATCTCGTCGCTCGCGGCCTGCAGCGCGCCCTGGATGATCTCGAGCGTGATGCGTTCGTCGTGCGCCATCAGAGGGTGATCACGGAGTTCCCGTACAGGTCGACGACGAGCTCGTCGGACGGCCTCAAGAGGATGGTCGTGCCACGCTGCTCGACGACGGCGGGACCTGAGATCGACATTCCCGGCTCGAGCAGGTCGCCGTCGACGACGGTCGCCTCGTGGGTGCCGGCAGCTGCGAAATCGACGAGCCGGCGACCTTTCAGCGAATCGCCTACGGGGCGCCCGGTGACGCGGAGCGGCACCGGCGCGAGCCGGCCTACGGGCTCCGTCGCGACGACATGCACGCCGACGAGCTCGACCGGAGCCCTTAGGCGGTAGGTGTACTCGCGCTCGTACAGCTCGTGGAACGCATCCGACACCTCCTGCACCGTTCGGGCCTCGAGCGGCCCGGCGCGGAGCGGCACCTCGACGCCGTGCTCCTGGTTCTCGTAGCGGAGCCTCGCGTGGCGGGACACCGACGCAGTGGCCGCGAGCCCCTCGAGCGCCTCGCGCTCCACGTCGTCGAGCAGGTCGTTGACGCGCGCGACGTTCCGCGTGTCGAAGGGCAGGACCCGGGTGACGAAGTGATCGCGCCGGAGGTCGCTCAACAGCATTCCCCAGGCCGAGAAGACGTCCGCGGCGTATGGGACGACCACACGCCCGATCGCGAGCTCCTCCGCAAGCTCTACGGCGTGGAGCCCGCCGCCGCCGCCGAAGGCGACGAGTATGAAGTCGCGCGGGTCGTGTCCCCGGTTCACCGAGACGAGCTTCAGGGCGTTCACCATGTTCTCGTTCGCGATGCGCACGACGCTGCGTGCCGCCGCGGCCGCGTCGCAGCCGAGGTGCGCCGCGAGGCGGCGGAACGCCTCCGCCACCGCGGCCATGTCGGCCGGCGCGCCGCCGCCGCGAAAGTACTCGCCGTTGATGCGGCCGAGCGCCAGATGCGCGTCGGTCGTCGTCGGGTCGGCGCCGCCGAGACCGTATGCAGCCGGGCCGGGGACGGCACCTGCCGACTGCGGGCCGACGTGGAGGCGGCCGAACTCGTCGGCCCACGCGATCGAGCCGCCGCCGTTGCCGATCTCGACGAGGTCGACGACCGGCACGAGGATCGGATAGCCGGCTGACTCGCGCGTACGCTCGATCCAGTAGTCCGAGACGATGCGGACGTTCCCGTCCTCGATCAGCGAGCACTTGGCTGTCGTCCCGCCGATGTCGAGGGCGAGGACGTTCGGCTCGCCGATCACGCGCCCGAGCTCTGCTGCCGCCAGGACGCCGCTCGCCGGTCCCGACTCGACCATCGTGATGGGGATCTGCCGGGCGCGCTCCGCAGAGTCGATCCCGCCGTTCGACTTCATGATGTGGAGGCCGTTGCCGGCGACGTCCGCGAGCCGACTCAGGTAGCGCTCGGCGACGGGCTGCACGTACGCGGACAGCACGGCGGTGCTCGTGCGCTCGTACTCGCGCCACGTCCGCGTGATCTGGTGGGACGCGACGGCGGCGACCTCCGGCCACAGCTCGCGTATCCGCTCGAGCACCTGCCGCTCGTGCGTGGGGTTCGCGTACGAGTGGAGGAGGCAGATCGCAACGGCCTCGACACCTTCACGGCGAAAGTCCTCGAGGATCCCGGCGAGCCCGGAGAGGTCGAGCGGCCGACGCTCGCTCCCGTCGACCGCGAGCCGCCCCGGCACCTCGCGACGCAGCCGCCGCGGGACGAACGGCGGCGGCTTCACGTAGTGCAGATTGAAGAAGTCGGGACGGTTGCCGCGAGCGATCTCGAGCGAGTCCCGGAACCCTTCCGTGGTGACCAGGCCGGTGACGACGCCCTTGCGCTCGGTCAGGGCGTTGATGACGACGGTGGTGCCGTGCGCGAGGAAGTCGATCTCGCCGACGTCGATGCCGCTCGACGCGAGCACGTCGAGCACCCCCCGCTCGAACCCTTGGGGAGTCGTGTCGACCTTCGCAGAGACGACCCGCCGTTCCGCCGAGCCCGGCTCCTCGACGACGTAGACGAGGTCGGTGAAGGTGCCGCCGACGTCCGTCGCCGCACGCACGCGGGACCGCCCGGCGGCGCTCACGAGGCTCCCTCCGGCTTCCCGGCGCCCGTCACGCCCTGCACGCCCTGCTCCACCGCCTCCTCGGCTCGGTGGCAGGCGGTGAGACGCCCCGCGACACTGCGGAGCTCCGGCTCCTCGACGCGGCACCGGTCGATCACGAGCGGGCACCGCGGATGGAAGGGGCAGCCGGACGGCGGGGCCGCGGCGCTGGCCGGGACCCCCGGGACGACGAGGCGCTCGTGCTCCGGGGCCGGCCGGAGCTCGGGCACCGCCGCCCGGAGCGCCTGTGTGTACGGGTGGGCGGGGCGGGACAGGAGGAGCGTCGTCGCGCCCGCCTCGACGACCTTGCCGAGATAGAGCACCACACTCTCCTCGCAGAGCTGCTCGACCACCGCGAGGTTGTGCGAGATGAGCAGGTATGCGAGGCCGCGCTCACGGCGAAGCGACGCGATCGTCTCGAGGACGTGTGCCTGAACCGTCACGTCGAGCGCGCTGGTCGGCTCGTCGAGCACGACCAGCTCCGGCTCGACCGCGAGCGCACGTGCGATCGCGACGCGTTGTCGCTGCCCGCCCGAGAGCTGGTGCGGCAGGCGTTGTGCGTGCTCCGCGTCGAGGCCGACCTCGGTGAGGAGCGAGGCGACGCGGGCCCGGACGTCCTCGCGCGGCACGACGTGGTGCACGCGGAGGACCTCCGCCAGCGCCGCTCCGGCGCGCATGCGTGGGTCGAGCGTCTGGTCGGGGTCCTGGAAGACGATCTGCACGGCGCGCCGGTATGCCTTGAGCCCGCCGCTCCGCAGGCGGTCCACGCTCCGGCCGTTCCAGACGACCTGGCCCCCGCTCAGGGGTAGGAGCCGCACGACCGCACGTCCGATCGTCGTCTTCCCGGAACCCGACTCGCCGACGAGGCCGACGCCGTGCGGGCCGTCGGGAACGGTGAAGCTCACGCCGTCGACGGCTCGGACGTGCCCGTACGACACGCGCAGGTCCCGGACCTCGAGCATCAGGCGTAGAGCGGCGGCGCGCCGAGCGTCGGGACGGCGGCGATCAGTTCGCGCGTGTACGGGTGCTGCGGGTGGTGGAGGACTGCGCCGATCGTCCCCGCCTCCTGCACGCGGCCGCCGCGGAGCACCGTGACGCGGTCGCAGAGCTGTGCGACGACCGCGAGGTCGTGCGAGATGAAGAGCGTCGCGAGACGCTCCAGGTCGCGCAGCCGGCGCAGCAGGTCGAGGACCTCGGCCTGCACCGTCACGTCGAGCGCGCTCGTCGGCTCGTCTGCGAGCAGCACCTCCGCGCGCAGCGCGACCGCGAGAGCGATCGCCGCCCGCTGCGCCTGCCCGCCCGACAACTGATGTGGGTAGCGGTCCAGGAGTTCGGGCGTCAGCATCACCTCGCCGAAAGCCTCCGCACACCGCCGCCGTGCCTCGCTCCTGCCGGCGCCGTGCAGCCGCAGAGCCCGGACGAACACGTCGCCGATCCGCAGCACCGGGTTGAACGACCCGATCGGGTTCTGGAAGATCATCGCGATGCGCGTGCCTCGGATGTCGCGCAGGCGCGCCTCGGACAGGCCGACGACCTCGAGCCCGTCGATCGTGATGCTGCCGGCGACGCGTGCGCCGGCGGCCGACGCGAGCCCCAGCGTCGCGAGCGCCGTCATGGACTTTCCCGACCCCGATTCGCCGACGAGGCCGACGATCTCGCCCGCGCCGACGTCGAGCTCGTCGAGGGCGACGACCACCCGCTCCCCGAACGCCACCTCGAGGCCGCGGATCCGAAGCCGCGCGTTCACAGCCGCCTCCCCGTGACGCGACGCGGGTCGAACGCGTCGCGCAGACCGTCGCCGATCAGGTTGAACGCGACGGCAGCGATGAGAATCGCCGCTCCGGGGAAGGCGACGAGCCACCACTGGGTGGTGAAGTACTCCTGCCCCTGGCTCACCATCAATCCCCATTCCGGGGTCGGGTCCTGCGCGCCGAGGCCGAGGAACGAGAGGGCTGCCGCGGTCAGGATGACGCCGCCGACGTCCAACGAGGCCTGCACGATCACCGGAGTCAGCGAGTTCGGGAGCACGTGCCGGAAGAGGATCCGCGGCCACGGTAGACCGAGCGCCCGGCAGCTCTCGACGTACTGCCGCCGTGCGACGGAGGCCGCCTGCCCGCGGGCGAGCCGGGCGTACCACGGCCACCACGTCGCGGCGATCGCGATCGTGGCGTTCCTGATGCTCGGGCCGAGCATCGCCGCGAGCGCGAGCGAGAAGAGCAGCGCCGGGAAGGCCAGCACGATGTCGGTCACGCGCATCAGCACGGTGTCGACGATGCCCCCGAAGTATCCGGCTGCCAGCCCGAGCGGCACGCCGACGAGGAGCGACAGGAGGATCACGACGGCCGAGATCCCGAGCGAGATGCGCGTGCCGTAGAGGACGCGTGAGAAGAGATCGCGGCCCACGGCGTCCGTGCCGAAGGGGTGGCTCCACGACGGCGCCGCCAGCGTCTCGAGCGGGTGGGTGGCGAACCCCGCGTCCTCGGGATGCGGTGCCATGAGAGGCGCGAACAGCGCGACGAGCACGAGGAGTGCGGCGAGCACGAGCCCACCGAGGAGGAGGCGGTTCGAGCGGACGCCGCCGAAGGCCCGCGCCGCGAGCGTCGGCTCGGCGACGACGACCGTCACCGGAGCCGGATCCGCGGGTCGACGGCCGCCTGCAGGACGTCTACGACGAGGTTGGATGCGACGTACACGAGCGCGATGAAGAGGGTCACGCCGATGATCGAAGGCGTGTCGAGGGACTGGATCGAGTCGGCGGCATAGCTGCCGAGCCCGGGCCAGTCGAAGATCGCCTCGACGAGGAACGTGTTCACCAGCGAGTAGGCGAAGACGAGCGCGACGATCGCGATCACCGGGTTCAGGGCCGGACGCAGCGCGAACCGCGCGAGCACCGAGCGCTCGGAGAAACCGAGCGCTCGGGCCATCCGCACGTGGTCGTGCCCGAGCTCGTCGAGGACCGACGCGCGGACCATGCGCGTGATCAGCCCTGCGGGGTACGCCGCGACGGCGACCGCCGGAAGCACGAGATGCCACAGCGAGTTCCACAGGACCGCCCAGTTGGCGGTGACGAGGGCGTCGACCGTCGGCATGTGCGTGTGCACCGCGAGCGGATGCGAGTAGTGCAGGTTCGGGTCGTACTCGCTCGCGACCGGGAACCAGTGCAGCCGTTGGAAGAAGACGAGCTGGAGGATCAGTGCGAGCCAGAAGATCGGCATCGACACCGAGAAGACGGAGACGAGGCGGATGAGCCCGTCGGGTGCCTTGCCGGCAAAGCGGGCCGAGACGAGCCCGAGCGGTATCCCGGCCGCGAGCGCGAGGACGATCGCCGCACCGACGAGCTCGAGCGACGCCGGCGCGGCGGTGCCGATGTCCGACAGCACCGGCCGCTTCGTGTGGATCGAGATGCCCCAGTCGCCCGTCCAGATCCCCTGGAAGTAGTCGGCGATCTGCACGGGGAGCGGCCGGTCGAGGCCGAGCAGGTGTCGCGCCGAGGCGAGCTGGGCGGGCGAGGCGTGCGGCCCCACCCAGCTCGCGGCCGGGTCGCCCGGGACGACGCGGGCGAGTGCGAACGTCAGGACGACGACACCCGCGACGACGACGATCCCGAGGGCAACCCGGTGCGCGACGAACCGGAGCATTCCGCTAGGCGGACGCCTTCGTGTCGTAGACGAACACGACGTTCGGGTACGCCGGGTTGTCGGCGAAGCCCTTGAGCGACGACATGTACGCCCGCTGGTAGACCTGCACGTAGAGCGGGACGACTGCCGCGTCGTGCATCAGCGTCGTCTGCATCTTCTTGTACAGGTCGACCGCCTTCGGGCGGTTCGTCGCCGCGAGCGGCTCGGCGGCGTCGATCTGCTTGTCGAGCGCCGCGTTCGAGTAGTAGGCCAGGTTGAAGTAGGGCTCCTTCTCCGTCTTGAACAGATTTACGAACCACGAGTAGGGGTCGGCGTAGTCGGGCCACCAGTAGAAGAGGAGGATGTCCTGCCTCGTGGAGAGCTTGGACGACTTCGCCTTCGACCACTGGACCGGCCATGCGAGCGGCTGGACGTCCAGCTGGATACCGACCTGTGCGAGATTCGACTTCATCAGGGTCGAGACGAGCTGCTCGTCGGCGTCGCCCTGCGTGTAGGTGAGGACGAGCTTGACCTTCCCGGCCCCCGCCTGCGCGAGGAGCTGCTTCGCCTTGGCGGGGTCGTACGTATACCCCCCGGGGAGCGAGCTGAGACTGCCCCACAACCCGGTCGGGACGATGCCGACCTGCGGCTCAGCGGCGCCTTTCAGCGCCGCGAGGATCCCCTTCCTGTCGATCGCGTACTCGACGGCCCGGCGGACGGCGACGTTGGCGAGCGCGCCGGACTTCGTGTTCAGCATCGCAAGCAGGTTCTGCCACGACGGCGTCGCTTTCGTCGAGATCCCGCTCGTGTTCTTGAACGACGCCCACAGCTGCGGGGTCATCCGCTCCGCGAACGTCACCTGCTTCGAGCGGACGAGCTGCGCCGTCGTCGTCGCGGAAGGAACGACGCGGAAGACGAGATTCGTGTAGTGACTCCCCTTCCAGCCGCGCCAGTACCCCGTGTACGCCTTCAGGCGCAGCTCGACCTCTTGGCCCTTGCTCCACTGGTCGACGGTGTACGGGCCCGTGCCGGCGTCGTGACCCGCGGCGAACCAGGAGGCGAGCTTCTTCGCGGGCGCGGCCTTGGCGTCGAAGATGTACGCCGCGTAGTCGGCCGACGCGTTGAGGTCGAACGGCGCCGGGTACTTCAGGTGGAAGACGAGCGTGTACGGCCCGGGCGTCGAGATCGACTTCACGGCGCCCCAGACGTACGCCGCGCCCTGGTTCAGCGTGAGCGTCCGCATGATCGCGGCCTTCGCCGCTGCGGCGTTCAGGGGGCGGCCCGTGTGGAAGGTGATGCCCTTGCGGAGCTGGAACGTCCACGTCTTGCCGTGGTTGGACGCCGAGAAGCTGCGGGCGAGCAGCGGCTCGGCCTTGTGCGTCTGCGCGTTGTACCGCGTCAGCGTCTCGTACATGTTCGACATCGCCACGATCTCGTTGGAGTAGGCGGTCGACGGGTCCCACCCGACCATGACCTGCGAGACGGTCGCGTAGGTGAACGTGGTGTCGCCGGCGGCGCCGCCTGAGCCGGCTGCAGCCGCTGCGAGCGACGCGAGTGCGAGCAGCACCGCGACGGTGCGGATCGGGGTCTTCAAGTCGTCCTCCTTGTGGGGGTCAATCGACGGCAAGAGGTCCGGCCGCCTTGGCGCGGATCCGGGTAGCAGGGGTGGTGAGGTACGCGAGCGGGATCTCTTCGAGTTCGACGATCTCGACCCGCTCCGGGTTTGCGCCGGCCCGCACGGCGAGGTCGGTGGCGGCTGCCCGCGCCTCGTCGAGGACGGCCTGCCGGCCCCCGGGGCCGGGGCCGGGATGGTAGATGCGGTCCACCGAGCCGGAGACCGACGCGATCGCGGCACCGATCGCGTTCGCGACCTCGAAGTGCTCGGGGCGGCTGATCTCGCTCACCCCGGGGAGGCGCTCGGGGACGAGCACGCTCCCGCCGCCCACGACGACGAGCGGCTGGTCGGCGCGCGACGTCTTCACACGGTCGACGGCGTCGGCGAGCATCGCGTCGGCCACCCCGAGCGCTCGGCCGAGGAGGTCGCGGCTCGCGGCTGCCCGCGCCCGGTCGCCGAGCTCCGCGCGGCCTGCAAGGACGGCGGCGTCGGTGAGGGTGGGCGTTCCACCGCCGAAGACGAGCGCCTCCTCCTGGAGCCGGAACCCGACGCTCTGCGGGCCTACGGCCACCGTCTTCCCTCCGTTCGCGACGATGGAGCCGCCGCCGAGCGCGATCGCCACGAGGTCGGGCATCCGGAAGTTCGTCCGGATGCCGCCGATCTCGACCGGGCTCGACGACTCCCGCGGGAAGCCGTTCGCGAGGACGCCGACGTCGGTGGATGTCCCGCCGACGTCGGCGACGATCGCGTCCGACGCGCCGGTCAGGTAAGCAGCGCCACGCATCGAGTTCGCAGGGCCGCTGCCGATCGTCAGGACGGGGTAGCGCAGCGCGTCCTCGAGCGCCATCAACGTGCCGTCGTTCTGCGCGAAGAAGCGAAGCGGGTCGATCGCGTGCGCGGCCAGTGCGCCCCGTAGGGCCTCGGCCACGTCGTGGGCGACGGTCACGAGCGCGGAGTTGAGCACCGTCGCGTTCTCTCGCTCCAGCAACCCGACCGAGCCGATCTCGTGCGAGAGCGAGACGTGGAGCGTGTCGCCGCGGAGCCCGCGGACGATCTCTGCTGCAGCGAGCTCGTGCTCCGCCGAGACAGGGGCGAAGACGCTCGCGATCGCGAGCCCGTCGACGTCACCGG
Source organism: Gaiellaceae bacterium (assembly GCA_036403195.1). Taxonomy (GTDB): domain Bacteria; phylum Actinomycetota; class Thermoleophilia; order Gaiellales; family Gaiellaceae; genus PALSA-600. The sequence continues at coordinate 20,412 of DASWRL010000033.1, read as the reverse complement.
GGAGCGAGTCGACGAAGCGGCGCGTCGCCTCGGCGTCGAACGGCGCGATCTCGCGACCGTCGTACTCGATCCCGCCGCCGACGATCGCTTCACCGGCCGATACGACGGCACGGAGGTCGGCCGGCCACGCGAGCAGCGGCCGTACCGCGAGGGTCGCGGGCGCGCCGATCCGGAGCACGGCGACGCGGCGGAGGCTCCGTCGCTCGAGGACGGCATTCGTCGCGTGCGTCGTCCCCAGCATGACGTGCGTGATCCGGGCCGCCGGCTCGCCGAGCTGCGAGATCGCTGCGTCGATCGCACCGGCGATCCCCGTCGTGACGTCGGCGGAGGTCGGGATCTTCGCCTTTGCGAGCAGGCGATCGTCACGCGCGAGCACGACCGCGTCGGTGTTCGTTCCGCCGACGTCGATGCCGAGCCGTAGGTCAAGCGGCGGCATGGAGCTCCTCGACCGGGACGTAGTCGAAGTCGTAGCCGAATGCCCGCGGGCCGGCGGTGGCGAGGCCGATCTCGCTCCGCCAGACGGGATCGCAGGGGAACGCGATCACCGTCACGCGTTGGCCGTAGCGGACGCGCTCCGTCGTGATCGCTTCCGCGGACTGCGTGTCCAGGACGCTGATCAGGTCGGGTGTCGAGGCGACGACGTGGCCGTCCTCGCGTGCGACGAGGTTCTCGTTCTGGATCTGCAGGGAGAGCGACCGGCCGGTGTCGGCGCCGACGCCGGCGACCTCCGCCGTCGCGCGCGCGAAGCCGCCGGTCGTGCGGCGCTCGATGTCGACGACCTTCCCCTCGATCAGCCGGACGCCCCGCACCAATGCGAGCAGGTCGGCGATCGGATCGTCCTGCGCCTCGCGGATCGTCCGTCCGATCTCGATCGCCAGGGATACGGTACCCCGCACGGCTCCGCCCGCCTTCGCCTCGGCCACCGTCATCAGGTATTCGGCGGACGACGCGCGCGCGCCGAACTCGGTGGCGATCGCCCGCGCGATCCGCTCGACCCAGCGCCCGCCGATCGACTCGATCACGAGCGTGTTCCCGCGTTCGTCGGTCATGACGCACGGGTTCGGCGAGATCCCGGCCAGATACATCGTCACCTGCTGAACCTCCGGGAACGCCCGGCCCATCCCGTCCGCGTCCACGACCGGGATACCGAGCTCGGCCGCCCACGCGAGCGGCACCATCCCGTTCGACCCGCCGATCTCCGCGGCCATCAGCGCGGCGACCCGCCGCCCGGTGATCGCCTCGACGCGATCGCGCAGGCGGCGGCCCTCGGCTCCGTTGCCGATCTTCTCGATCGACACGGTCGGCGCGCCGATCATCCCGCACGGCATGACGAGGTCACCGTCGGGGAGCTCCTCGAGCCGGAGCACCTCGACGGGCCCGAAGTCCTCGATCGCCTGGAGTGCCATCATGCTCCCGATCAGCGGGTCGCCGCCACCGCCGGCGCCGAGCACGGCGCAGCCGTATGCGAGGTCGCCGAGCGCGTCCGCCTTCACGAGCATGGGCGGAATCTAGTCCGACGGCGGCGCCGGCCTCGCGTGAGCCGGCGCCGGATCGTGGGCATGATGCCGTCCGCCCGCCGCTCTTGAATGCGGCGCGTCAACCGAACCGGTTCAGGAGGAACACACATGGCTCTCACCCAGACTCAGCTCGCGGACGCGGTCGCCGAACGCACCGGGCTCTCGCGCACGCAGGCGAAGTCCGCGATCCAGGCGCTCGAGGAGGTCGTTCTCACGGAGATCGGGAATGCCGAGAAGGTGAAGGTCGGCAACCTCGTCCAGCTCACCGTCCGTCTCAAGCCCGCCACCAAGGCGCGCAAGGGGCGGAACCCCGCGACCGGCGCCGAGATCACGATCGCGGCGAAGCCCGCTTCCGTCGACGTCCGCGCGCGGGTGCTCGCGAAGGCGAAGTCGGCCGTGCCGTCCGTTCAGAAGGCGCGCCGGCGCCTTGCCGCCTAGCCCCGCTCCCGGGCTCGTGCGAACGGCCGCCTCGCGCGGCCGTTCGTCGTTCTAGGCTCTTCGCGTGGCGGAGACGGAAGAGCTCGGGCGGGGCGGCCGGCTGCGGGGCGCGGCGGCGGGCGAGCTCGTGGCGGCGGCGTTCGCGGCCGAGAGCGCGCACGGCCCGCGCCTCGCGCACGGGCTCTCGCTCGCGGACCTCGCGCACGCCGTGGCGCTCGTCGACGGCGGCGACCTCTCGGGCGACGACGCCGGGGCGCTCCTTCGAGGTCTGCTCGAGCTGCACGAGATCCCCGGCGAGGAGTTCCCGTGGGACCCCGCTCTCGGCGACGCGTTCAACGCGCGCGAGGCCGAGCTCGAGCGGCGGGTCGGGCGGTCCGCCGCCGGGTGGCTCAGTGCGGGCCGTCCGCGCCGCGAGGCGTTTCGCGTGGCGCTCAGGCTGACGGCGCGCGCGGGCGTGCGCGAGCTGCACGAGGCGCTGACGGATCAGGCGGCCGCACTCACGCGTCACGCGCGCGCGACGAAGACCGCGCTGGCCACGGACTACACGTACCTCCAGCCGGCCCAGCCGACCACGCTCGGCCACCTGCTCCTCGCCTATGCGTACCCGGCGCTGCGCGACGCCGGCCGCGCGCAGCGCTCGCACGAGGTGCTCGGCGCGAGCGTCGCGGGCGCGGGCGGCAGCGCGGGGTCGCGCTGGTCGATCGACCGCGGTCTCCTGGCGGAGCTGCTCGGCTTCGACGACCTCGTCGAGCACGCGAAGGACGCCGCCTGGCAGGCGGACGTCTACGTCGAGCTGCTCTCGGCGCTCGCGATTGCCGCGACGCACCAGAGTCAGCTCGGGCAGGACTTCGAGATCTACGCGAGCCAGGAGTTCGCGCTGCTCGAGCTCGACGACGCGCACAGCCGCGCGAGCGCGCTGATGCCGCAGAAGAAGAACCCCTACGCGCTCGCGGCGATCCGGACGCAGGCGGCGCAGGCGGCCGCCGACCTCTCCGGAGCGCTCGTCGCGCTCCACACGGGGTCGGCGCGGACGGACCACTTCCACCTGCTGAACGGGCTCGTCCCGCGCGCGCTCGACGAGGCCGTCGCCGTCGCGCGCCTGACCGCGTCGGTCGTCGCCGGCGTCGAGCTGCGGCCGGAGCGGTTCGAGCAGATCGCGCGCGACAGCTTCGTTACTGCCGCCGATGTCGCGGACGTGCTCGCGCTCTCGGGGCAGCTCGACTACCGCAGCGCGCACAAGGTCGTCGGCCGCGCGGTGCGGGAGCTCGTCGACGCGGCGGAGCCGCCGTCATCGCTGACGGCCGAGCGCCTCGAGGCGGCCGCGAAGGCGACCGTCGGCCGCGCCGTCACGCTCGATCCCGACGTGCTCGCGGAGGCGCTCGACCCGGCCGCCGACGCGGCCGCCCGGCGGCAGGCGGGGTCGTCGTCGCCGGCCGCGATGGACTCGATGCTCGGCTCGATCGACGCCGCGCTGGCGGCGCATGCGCGCTGGGCCGAGGGCGCGCGCGAACGAGCGGACGCGGCGGAAGCCGCGCTGGTCGAGCGCGCGCGTCGACTGGCGGCCTGACCCGCTACGGGGCGAGTTGTGCGAACGCCGCGCGAAGCACCTCGATCGGCTGCGCGCCGAGCACGATCAGCTTCCGGTCGAGCAGGAACGCCGGCACCGCATTGATCCCGATCGAGAATGCGCGGCGGGTCGAATCCTCGACGACGTCCAGGAACGCGCTCGGGTCGTCGATCACCTCCTCGACCGCGCCGGCGTCCAGACCGACCTCCGCGGTGAGCCTCCGCAGCTCGCCGGCATCGCCGATGTTCGTCGACTCGGACCAGTACGCGTCCATGAGCCGGCGGTGGAACGGCTCGTGGAGCCCCGCCGCGCGCGCGAGCTCGGCGAGCCGGAGTGCGAGCCGCGTGTTCGGGACGACGCCGGGGCGGTCGTACGGGAGCCCCGCCGCCGCGAACCGCCCTCGCAGCGGATCCTCGTCGCCCGGCGCGAGCCCGTGGCGACGGTGGAGGTCGGCGAGCGGGATCCCCTCCGGCGGGTACTCCGGGTGCAGGTCGAACGGGAGCCACACGACGTCGGCGTCGAACTCGCGCCGTGCCTCGTCGGCCGTCACCTGGCCGAGCCGGCAGAACGGTCAGATGTAGTCGCTCCAGATCAGGATCGAGTGCTCGGCCACCATCGCTGCAACGCGGTTCGCACGCCGCGCGATTCCCCGACCCAAGTAACAGACTGTTACTTGCGAGCTGGCCGTTCGGGCGGGTCATCCGGGTCGAAGGGTCGGGGCGCGCCGTCCGTCGGACGGGCTGACTGAGGAGATGGATCTGGTTGCAGGCGCGAAGATCCTCGAGGAGCGGCTGGCGGGAGCGTCGGTCGACGAGCGTCCGGTGGACCCGGCGCCCGACGACGTGCTCGAGGAGTTCGAGCGGCGCGGGCCTCTCGCCGAGCGCGTCGCCGCCTGGGTCGGGTTCCTGCGCCGCCGCTGATCAGCGGCGGACGTCGCCGGTCGACGTCCAGTCGACGACGATCCGGCCGCCGGCCTCGGGAAGCGGGAGCGAGGCGGCCTCTGCAAGCACGGCATCGCGCTCCGCGCGTGAGAGGCGGCGCCAGGCGTCGATCCTGACGACGTGGCGCGCCCGGCGCCACGTGCCGGCGACGTCGCCGTCGACGAGGAGCGCCCCGGGCCAGACCCTCGGCGTCCACAGCTCCGCGCGCCGGCGGGCGTCGGGCACGAGGAGCGCACGCTCGCCGTCCGTGACGCCGAGCGTGTAGGCGTCGCCGCTCGGGAGGAGCCGCGCGGCGGCGGCCGGGGCCGCGGGCGCGCGCACCGCCTCCTCGTCTGCGGCGAGCAGGAACGCGTCACCCGCCGGGGTGCGCACGGCCAGCAGCTCACCCGCGAGCTCGCGGAACGTCCGTGCCGCCTTCTGCGCCCCGACCGACGCCCACCGCGCGAACGCCGCCGGGCCCGTCGGCCCGAAGACGTGGAGGAAGCGGCGCGCGAGCTCGCGTGATGCCTCGGCGGCGGAGAGCGACGGCGGCGGGACGATCCAGACGAGCGGCCGGCGGGCGCCCTCCCACCGGATCGCGAGCCGCCCGGTGAGGGCGGCGTAGCGAAGGTTGTTGCCGTGCACCCCGAGGGCGACTCCGGCGTCGTCGTAGCGCATCCGGCGCTCGCCGAGCAGCGCCTCGAGCCGCGCGGCGAGGTCCTCGGCACGGTCGCGGATCCTGCCGCGGTCGGGGAGCCGCCCCAGGGTGAACACCGCGAGGTCGCGCTCCGCGACGACGTAGACGTGGTACCGCGGCCCCCACACCTGCACGAGCGAAGGGTCGTCCCACGACGACGGCGCGGTGTTCTCCACCCGCGCGTGGATCGAGAGGAGCGCGGCGCGCGGCATGCTGTCCTGGAGCCCCGCCCACGCCGCGCGGCGGAGGGCGCGGGCGCCCCGAGGAAGCCGCTCGTCGAGCGCTGCGACGCGTCGACGGTACGCGAGGATCTGCGTGCGCGTCACCTCGAGGGCCACGCGGCATTTCTATACGGTCTTCGCGTGAGCCTCGACGCGGCCTCCGTCGCCGGAACGCCGTTCGGCGCGCCGCTCGTCCCGCGCCTGCCGCTCCGGATGCGGCGCACCGAGATCATGACCGTCGTCTACCGCACCGAACCCGACGCGGCCGCGAGGTTTCTGCCGTCGTCGCTCGAGCTGCTCGGCGACCTCGTCGTGGTGCACCTCTACCGCATGCACGACGCCGACTGGTTCGGCGCCTACGGCGAGTCGGCGTTGCAGCTCCCGGCGCGGCATCCGGGCACGGGGACCGTCGGGGCCTACTCGCCGTTCCTGTTCGTCGAGTCCGACGGCGCGGTCGCGGCCGGCCGCGAGCTGTACGGACAGCCGAAGAAGCAGGCCGAGGTGTCGCTCGCGGCCAACGGCGACCTCCTCGTCGGTCGCGTCACGCGCAACGGCATCGACGTCCTGACCGCGACGATGGCGTACAAGCAGCGCGCTGCCGATCCCGCCGACCTCGAACGGCATGCGTCATTCCGGACGAACCTCAACCTGAAGCTCATCCCGTCCGTCGACGGGGGCGTCGCGGTACGCGAGCTGACCGCGCGCACGCTCGCCGACGTGGACGTGCACTGGGCCTGGCGCGGGGACGGCACCGTCGAGCTCCGCCCGAACGCACAGGCGCCGGTCCACCTACTGCCGGCCCGGGAGGTCGTCGAGTCGTTCCACTGGTGCGCCGACTTCACGCTCGTCCACGGCGAGGTCCTGGAGCGGCTGTGACGCGCAGGGAGCGCGCGCTCGCGGTCGCCGGCGGCGTCCCGCTCCTGAGCGGCGACGCCGCGACCGTGACGTGGCTCGCGGGCCTCGTGCCCGACATCGAGTGGGGGCCGAGCCCGTTCTCGGCGCCGCCGCTCGTCCTCCTCCGGCCGAACGGCGCCGTGGCCGTCGTCGCGTCGGAGGACGAGGCGCCCGGCGTCGCGCCCGGTGTGGACGTCGCCACCTTTCCCGGGTTCGCGCTCGAGACCCTCGACCGGCGCGCCGCAGCGCTCGCCGCCGCGCTCGAGGTGATCCCGGACGGGCCGCTCGCGGTCGAGCTCGCCACGCTTCCCGGCGACGTCGTCCGCGCGCTCGCCTCGCGCGAGCTGCGCGACGTCCGCGCCGAGCTCCAGGCCGCGCGGGCGGTCAAGGACGAGGACGAGCTGGACGCGGTGCGGTGCGCGATCCTGGCCGCCGATGCCGGGCAGGCCGCCGCGCGCAGCCTCGCCGCGCCCGGGGCGACCGAGCTCGAGCTGTGGGCGGGGATCCGCGGCGCGATCGAGGAGCAGGCCGGTGCGAGGACGCCCGTCCTCGCCGACCTCGTCAGCGGCCCGCGGACCGCCGACGTCGGTGGCCCGCCCTCCGCGCGCCGCCTCGCGAGCGGCGACCTCGTTCTGGTCGACCTGGTGCCGCGCGTCGGCGGGTACTGGGGCGACTCGTGCGCGACGCTGGCGCTCGGCGAGACGCGGCCCGAGGCGTCGCGGGCGCACGCCGCGTCGCTCGACGCGCTCGCTGCGGCCCGTGCCGCGGTGCGGCCGGGTGCCCTCGCCGGAGACGTCGACGCAGCTGCGCGCGGCGTCCTCGCCGCTGCAGGGCTGTCGTACCCGCACCACACCGGCCACGGGCTCGGCCTGACGAACCACGAGGAGCCGCGCATCGTCCCGGGGTCGGGGACGCGGCTCGAGCCGGGAATGGTCGTCGCGCTCGAGCCGGGCGCCTACGGCGACGGCTGGGGCGTCCGCGTCGAGCAGATCATCGTCGTGACCCACGCGGGGCACGAGCTCCTGTCGGGCCACGACCTCACGCTGTAGCGCGTCACACCCAGCCGTACGCGGACCACCCGCCGTCGACGACGAGCGTGTGCCCCGTGACGAAGCCGGCGTCCTCCTCGCTCGCGAGGAAGAGTGCAGCCTTCGCGACCTCGGCGGGCGTCCCGAGGCGCCTCAACGGCGTGCGCCCGACGTACGTGGCCTCGTCGGCGGCGCCCTCCGCGATCGCGCGCGCGACGAGCTCGGTGCGGATCACGCCGGGGGCGACGGCGTTGACGCGCACGCCGTGCTCGGCCCACTCGATCGCGAGCACCTCGGTCATCTGCACGACGGCGGCCTTCGCCGCGTTGTACGCGAGCCGCATCGGGAACGCGACGCGTGCGTTGATCGACGCGATGTTGACGATCGCGCCGCCGCCGCCGTCGACGAGCTGCCGTCCGAACGCCTGGCAGCAGAAGAACACCCCCGTCGCCATCACGTCGAGCGAGCGGCGCCAGCTCTCCTCGTCGAGGTCGAGCGACGGCGCGATGACCGCGACGCCCGCGTTGTTGACGAGGACGTCGCATCGGCCGACGTCGCGTGCCACGGCTGCCGCCGCGTCGGCGACGGCGCTGCGTGAGGAGACGTCGCACCCGATCGCGTACGCGTCGGCGCCGTGCGCCCGAAGGTCGGCCGCGGCCGCGTCGGCCGCGTCGGCGTCGACGTCCAGGAGGACGGGCCGCGCGCCCTCGCGCGCGTACTCCTCGGCGATCGCGCGTCCGATCCCCCGCGCCGCGCCCGTGACGACGCAGACCTTGCCCGCGAGCTTCACGACGGCGGCTGGAACAGCTCGACGACGATCCCGTCCGGGTCGCGCAGGTAGAGCGCGCGGCCGCCCGCGTTCGCGCCCGTGTCTACCGCGACCGGTCCGGTGGCCGCCGTGGCGCCGCCCGCGAGGAGCCGCGCCGTCGCCGCGTCGACGTCGTCGACGACGAGGCACACGTGCGTCAGGCCCGTCTCGCGCGGCTCGGGACGGCGGACGACCGGGTCGGGCACGAGGTACTGGAAAAGCTCGAGGCGGTGGTCCGAGCCGGGGAGCGCCAGGTGCGCCATCCGCACGTACGCGCCCGGGTACCCGACGATGTCCGCGAGGTAGCCGCCTCGCTTCTCCTGTGTGAACACGACCTCGAAGCCGACGACGTCGCGGTAGAAGGCGACCGACGCATCGAGGTCGGAGACGGTCATCCCCGTGTGGTGCAGCCGCGTCATCAGAACGTGATCGTCACGCCGCCGTCGACGGTGATCACCTGCCCCGTCAGGTACGTGTTCTCCTCCGAGCAGAGCCAGGCCGCGTGTGCTGCGATCTCCTCCGGCTCCGCAGCACGGCGCAGCGGGAGCTTCCGGTGGTCGACGTACACCTGCCGGAACGCCTCCGTCTCGAGCTCGTTGACCCCGTCGTGGACCGACATGCGCGTGTTCACGAAGCCGGGCGCGAGGGCGTTCACGAGGACGCCGTGCGGCCCCAGCTCGATCGCGAGCGTGCGCGTCGCGCCCTCGAGCCCCGCCTTCGACGCGTCGTACGGCAGGCCGCGCTCCTCGCCGCGCTGCCCGTGGATCGACGTGACCGAGAGGATCCGGCCGTACCCGCGCTGTACCATGCCGCGCGCGCAGCGCGACGCGAGAAAGAGCGGCGCGTCGAGGTTCACCGCGAGCACCCGCCGGTAGGCGTCGAGCTCGAGGTCGACAGCCCACACCGGTACGACGACGCCCGCGACCGAGCAGAGGACGTCGACGGGGCCGGCGGTCTCCTCGACGCGCGCGACCAGGCCGTCGAGCGAGCCCGTCTCCGCGAGGTCGAAGCGGTGCTCCGCGCCCGGCTCGAGGTCGACCCCCGAGACGCGTGCGCCTTCCGCGCGCAACCGCTCGGCGACGGCTCGGCCGATGCCGTTCGCCGCGCCGGTGACGAGCGCGTGTCTGCCGGTGAGCAGGCCCACCGCCGCGCGACGCTACTGACGGCGCGTCCCCGGCGCAAGCCGCGTGGCTTCCTTGACTCCCCTCGGGCGCCACAACTAGATTCGGGCGCACCCCCCGGGCCAACGGACGAACGGAGGTCTCTCTTGGACGAGCTGTCGACACCGCTTTCGCGTCGTCGGATGCTGCAGCTGATCGCAGGCGGAGTCGGAGCCGCTGCTGCGACGCCGCTCCTCACGGCGCGTGGCGCGCAGGCCGCCGTGCGAGGGCTCGCCCGCTCCGACGCCTCGACCCTCACGATGTGGTGGTGGGGCCAGCAGGAGGCGGTCGGCATCCAGAAGTGGATGACCGACACGCTCACGAAGTACAAGGCGAAGAGCGGCGTCGCGGTCAAGCCGACGCTGATGGACACGAACAACGTGATCCCGCAGTTCACGAACGCGGCTGCCGCCGGTCATCCGCCCGACGTCCAGTTCCTCTTCAACGGCATCTACCACATGGAGAACGTGTGGCTGGGCTACCTCGCCCCGCTCGAGGGCCTCGTCTCGCAGGCGACCCTGCAGCACTCCGGCGCCACGAGCCTCTCCACCTACAAGAACAAGCACTACCGCGTCGGCTTCTACGCCATCGGATTCGGCCTGATGTACAACAAGTCGCACTTCAGGAAGGCCGGCCTCGACCCGAACCACCCGCCGCAGACGTGGGCGCAGTTCATGGACGCGTGCGCGAAGCTGAAGGCGAAGGGCTACATCCCGATCGGCGGCGGCGTGAAGGACGGCTTCCTCGGCGAGTGGTACCTCGTCAACAGCCTGACGCAGAACCTCGACTCGCCCGCCGAGGCGCTCAACCTCTTCATCGGGAACCTCGACTGGCGGAACCCGCGCTACCACGAGCACTGGGTGCGGCTCGAGGAGCTGAAGAAGAAGGGCTACTTCAACGACGACATCTCGTCGCTGCAGCTCTACCAGGGCATCCAGCTGTTCGACACCGGGAAGGCGTCGATGTGCTTCAACACGACGCCCGCCATCCCCAACTCGCAGAAGCAGCTCGGAGCCGCGAACGTCGGCTTCATGATGCTGCCGCGCTTCGGCAAGGGGAAGCTCGCGAAGTACCCGATCCTCGACTCGCAGGGCTTCGGCATCCCGAGCAAGGGCAAGGACCAGCAGGACGCGGGCAAGCTCCTCGACTACATGCACTCGCCCGAGCGCCTGCAGGCGATGTGGAAGCTCTCCAAGCAGATCCCCGCCGACTCGCGGTTCGACGGGAGCGTCATCGACGTGCCGCTGATCCGCGACGTCCAGAAGCGGTGGATGAAGGGGAAGCACAACGTCTACATCGCCGACCTGATGCCGACGAAGTTCTGGACGGACGCGATGTTCGTCGCGTCGCAGAAGATCCTCGCCGGCAGCATGACGGGCAACCAGGCAGGTGACCTGGCGCACCAGGTCACCGACACGTGGAAGAAGCAGAACCCGGACATGGTCTCGAACTACAAGACCTGGGGTCGGGACCTCGCGTGAGCATCTCCCCCGGCGCGGGCACGGGCCTGCGCCGGGGCGTTTCTCATGATCCGCACGAAGGCCTGGGTCCCCTACGCGTACGTCCTGCCCGCCGTGGCGCTGCTCGGGCTGGTGTTCGCGTACCCCGTCGTCCGCGTCGTCGACTTCTCGACGCGGCTCATCCGCGGCGCGAGCGGCCCCTACGTCGGCTCGCTCAACTACCGCCTCGTCTGGGAGGACCCGACCTTCCACGACGCGCTCCGGCACAGCGCGCTCCTCCTGCTCGCGGTTCCGGTGCTGCTCTCCCTGTCGATCGTGTTCGCCGTGCTGCTGTACGAGCGTGCACGCGGGTGGAAGGTGTACCGCACCGTCTACTTCATGCCGTACATCCTCGCGGTGCCGATCGTCGGCATCGTCGCGAGCTACATCTTCGAGTTCAACGGCGCGCTCAACAGCATCCTGCGCGACATCCACCTGAGCTTCCTCGCCGCCGACTGGCTCGGGAGCGAGCGCTGGTCGCTGCTGACGGTCGGCAGCGTGATCGTGTGGCGCGAGGTCGGGTTCGGCATCGTCCTCTTCCTCGCGCGGCTCCTGACGATGGGCGACGAGCAGCTCGAGGCGGCGCGCATCGACGGCGCGCAGTGGTGGTCGAGGCTGCGCTACGTGATCCTTCCCGAGCTGCGCGGGACGATCGAGTTCTACGTCGTCGTCGCGTCGATCACGATGGTCGCCTGGGTCTTCGCCTACGTCTACACGATGACGTCGGGCGGGCCGGGGACGTCGTCGACCGTGCTCGAGCTCTACATCTTCAACCAGGGTTTCCGGAACTCGCTCCCCGGCATGGCGAGCGCCGTCGCCGTCGTGCTGCTCGCGGTCACGATCGTCTCCATCACGATCCTCTTCTTCGTCCGTGCACGGGCACGTGACGCGGAGCTCGCCTGATGCGCCGGCGCCGGTTCCGCACGGCCGCCGCCGGCCGCCAGGCGATCCTCCTGCTGGCCGCGGTCGGGACGCTCTACCCGGCGTTCTTCATGGTCACGACCGCGTTCAAGACGCAGCACCAGTACCTGCGGAACCCGTACTCGCTCCCGTGGCCGCTCTCGCTGCACAACTTCTCGCAGGCCGTCCACGGGTCGACGTTCCTGCTCTGGTTCAAGAACAGCGTCATCCTGACGCTCGGCTCCGTCGTGCTCTGCACGGCGTTCGCCGCACTCGCCGCGTTCGCGATCGCGCGCATGGAGTTCGTCGGCCGCGACGTGTTCCTCGCGCTCAGCACCGCGCTGATGGTCGTGCCGCCGGTCGTGATGGTGATCCCGCTCTTCATCCTCTTCACCAACCTGAACCTCGTCAGCACCTACCAGGGCGTGATCCTCATCTACGCCGGTCTGACGCTGCCGTTCTCGATCTACATGCTCGTCAACTTCTTCCGCTCGATCCCGCACGAGCTGATCGAGTCGGCGATGACCGACGGGGCGAGGCATCTCGCGGTGCTGTTGCGAATCGTCCTGCCGCTCTCGGCCCCTGCCCTCGTGACGCTCGTCGTCGTCAACGGGCTGTGGGTGTGGAACGAGCTGCTGATCGCGCTCATCTTCCTGCCGAGCGACAACCTGAAGACCCTGATGGTGGGGGTGACCGTGTTCCAGAACAAGTACAACCTGAACGTCCCGGTGACGATGGCGGGGATGCTGCTCGCCTCGTTGCCGATGCTGCTCGTCTACCTCTTCGGGCAGCGGTTCTTCATCCGCGGTCTGACGGCCGGGGCGGTGAAGGGATGACGCGCCTCGAAGGCCGTGTCGCGATCGTGACGGGCGCGGGCCGCGGCATCGGCCGAGCGATCGCCGAGCGCTTCGCCGAGGAGGGCGCGGAGGTGGTCTGCCTCGGCCGGACGCTCGACCCGCTCGAGGAGACGGCGTCGCTCTGCGGCGACCGCGCCTGGGCCCTGCAGGCGGACGTCTCTCGCTCCGCCGACGTGAAGCGCGCCGTCGACGAGGTCCTCGCGCGCAGCGGGCGCGTCGACGTGCTGGTCAACAACGCCGGCATCGACGACGAGACCCCGTTCCTCGAGATGCAAGAGGAGCGCTGGAACGAGGTGATCGCGACGAACCTGACGGGCGTGTTCCTGATCTCGCAGGCGGCCGCGCGCGCGATGCGGGACACCGGCGGCGGCGTGATCCTCCACAACATCTCGATCGACGCGAGCGGCGGCGACGGGCCGTTCGCGAGCTACAACGCGTCGAAGGCCGCGCTCCTCGGCCTGAACCGGACGATGGCGCTCGAGCTCGCCGAGCACGGGATCCGCGTGAACGGCGTGTCGCCCGGATTCACGCACACCGCGATGACCGAGAAGGCGGTCGGCCCGAAGCTGATGGCCTATCTGAACGGCTCCTTCGCACGCGTGCCGATGCGGCGGCTCGTGAAGCCCGTGGAGGTCGCGAACGCTTTCGTCTTCCTCGCCTCCGACGAGGCATCGGGAATCACGGGCCACAACCTGACCGTCGACTGCGGCCTGACCGCCAACTGGTACATCCTGGAGACGCTGCCGGGTGACGACGCCTAGCCTCGTCGGCGACGAGCTCGCCGTGACCGTCCGCCCCGATCGCGGGGCCGAGATCGCGTCGCTCGTGCACCGCGCGAGCGGGACCGAGCTCCTCTTCCGGGCGCCGTGGGGGATGCGCGACGGCGAGGGATTCCTCGGCCGCTACGCCGGCGGCTGGCAGGAGCTGTTCCCGAGCGCGGGCGACGAGACGACGTACAACGGCCGCACGATCCCGTTCCACGGCGAGGTGGCGCTCCTCCCCTGGGACGTCGTGCTCGACGGCGACGCGCTGCGGTGCGCCGTCGCGACCCGCGAGACGTCGTTCCGCCTCGAGCGGGTCATGCGCGTCGACGGGAACGCGCTCGTGCTCGACGAGACGGTCACGAACACGGGTGACGAGGAGGCGCACTTCGTCTGGGGCCACCATCTCGTCCTCGGGCCGCCGTTCCTCGAGGCCGAGTGCCGGCTGGAGCTCCCCGCGCGGACGATCGTGACGATCCCGGAGCTGTGGGAGGAGACGGCGCGGCTCGAGCCGGGGCAGCGCGAGCCGTGGCCGCACGCGCGGCTGCGCGGTGGGGGGACCGTCGACCTGCGCGAGATCCCTGGGACGGAGGCGGGGAGTCACGACGACGTCTACCTCACCGACCTCGACGCGGGGTGGGCGGAGGTCCGGAACCCGCGGCTCGGGCTCGGGTTCCGGCTCGAGTTCGACTGCGAGCTCTTCCGCTGGCTGATCTCGTGGCAGCCGTACGGCGGCGCGCGCGCCGACCCGCTCGCGGGCGCGTACGCGCTCGGGATCGAGCCGTGGACGTCGCGCCTGCCGCTCGGCGACGCGGTCGAGGCGGGCGAGGCGCACGCGCTCGCGCCCGGCGGGAGCATCGCGACGACGGTGACCGCGCGTGTGACGACGGAGGCCGAATGGCGTCGGTGACCTTCAGCGGCGCGTCGAAGGTGTACCCGAACGGCACGACCGCGCTCGTGGGCCTCGACCTCGCGATCGAGGACGGCGAGTTCCTCGTGCTGGTCGGTCCCTCCGGGTGCGGGAAGACGACGGCGCTGCGGATGGTCGCCGGGCTCGAGACGATCACGGGCGGCGAGATCCGGATCGGCGACCGGGTCGTGAACGATCTCGAGCCGCAGGACCGCGACATCGCGATGGTGTTCCAGAACTACGCGCTCTACCCGCACATGAGCGTGCGCGACAACATCGCGTTCGGCCTCAAGATGCGCAAGGTCGCGCGCGGCGACCGTGACGCGCAGGTCACCGAGATCAGCCGCGTGCTCGGCCTCGACGCGCTGCTCGACCGGAAGCCGCGGCAGCTCTCGGGCGGCCAGCGACAGCGCGTCGCGATGGGCCGCGCGATCGTCCGGGACCCCGCTGCGTTCCTGATGGACGAGCCGCTCTCGAACCTCGACGCCCGCCTGCGGGTGCAGATGCGCGCGGAGATCTCGCGTATCCAGCACGAGGTCGGCGCGACGACGATGTACGTCACGCACGACCAGGTGGAGGCGATGACGATGGGCGACCGCGTCGCGGTTCTCAGGAAAGGGGAGCTCCAGCAGGTCGACGTGCCGCAGGTGCTGTTCGATCGGCCGGCGAACCTGTTCGTCGCGAGCTTCATCGGCAGCCCGGAGATGAACCTCCTCGAGGGCACGCTCGAGCGCGACGGCGACGGCGTCGTCGCCGCCGTCGGCGCAGACCGCATCCCGCTGCCGCGAGAGGTCGGCACCGCCCGGCCGGGGCTCGCCGCGTACGCCGGCCGCCGGCTCGCCGTCGGGATCCGCCCGGAGTTCTCGTTCGCGAGCGCCGGTCGCCTGCCGACGGTTCGCGGCCGGCTGCTCCTCGCCGAGCCGCTCGGTGCGGAGACGCTCGTGCACGCGGAGCTCGACGTGCCGCCCGTGCTGTCCGACGAGGTGCTCGAGGTCGCGCAGGACGCCGACGCGGCAGCGGCCGACCAGCTGGAGGAGGCGGCGGCCAACCGGCGCGCGCCCTTCCTCGCGCGCTTCACCGGCACCGTCGACGCGCGTCCCGGCGACCCGATCGAGATCGCCGTCGACCCGGGGCGCCTCTACTTCTTCGACCTCGACACGGGGCAGGCGGTGGCCTGATGCGCATCACCCGCGTCGAGCCGCTCGTCCTCCGGCTCGCGGAGGTCGACACGACGCGCGCCGACGGGACGCAGGACGCGTTCCTGCTGCGGGTCCACACCGACGAGGGCCTCGTCGGCATCGGCGAGGCCGACACGTCGCCGTACCTTGCGCGCACCGCCATCGAGATGCCCTCCTCGCACGCGATCGCGCGCGGGATCGGCGAGGTGCTGCTCGGCCTCGACCCACTGCAGATCGACCGCGTCTGGCAGACGCTCTACCGCGCGACCTCGTACTACGGCAGGAGCGCGCTCGCGCTGCACGTGATCAGCGCGGTCGACATCGCGCTCTGGGACATCGCGGGGAAGGCGGCGGGCCTGCCGGTGTCGGAGCTGCTCGGCGGCCGGCGCGTCGAGGCCGTCCCGGTGTACGCGAGCGAGGTGATGCCCGAGACGCCCGAGGCGGTGCGCGAGATCGCGGCGCGCGCCGTCGACGCGGGGTACGGCGCCTTCAAGCTCGGATGGGGGCCCCTCGGCCGCGATCCCGGGCTCGACCGCGAGCTGATCGCGGCGGCGCGCGAGACGATCGGCCCCGCGCGCGACTTGATGATCGACGGTGGCCAGGCGTACTCCGTCAAGTCGGCGCTGCGCCTCCTCGACGCGGTCGCGGACGCGCGGCTCTACTGGTTCGAGGAGCCGCTCGCGCCCGAGGACGTGGGCGGTTACCGGCGCCTGGCAAGCCGCACGACCGTCCCGATCGCCGCCGGCGAGGCCGACGCGGGGATCGCGCCGTTCTCGGCGCTCGTCCACGACGCGGCCGTCGACGTGCTGCAGCCGGATCTCGCACGGTGCGGCGGCTTGACCGTCGCGCGACAAATCCGCGAGCTCGTGCGCGGCACCGGGACGCGGATCGTCCCGCACTGCTTCTCGACGGGCGTGCTCGTGACGGCGTCGCTGCACTTCGCCGCGGCGCTCGACGAGCCGACGTACTCGGAGTACTCGGTCGCGTCGTCGCCGTTCGTGAGCCGGATCCTGACGCGGCCGTTCGCGCTCGCCGACGGCCGCCTGCCGGTCCCGACGGGGCCGGGACTCGGGATCGAGCTCGACGACGAGCTCGTCGAGTCGCTCCGGGTGCAGTAGCGGCCGCGTCACGCAGGGCGGATGCTCTGCGCGAAGCGAAAGAGGTGGTGCGGGTCGTGCCGCTTCTTGATCGCGCGGAGGCGAGCGAGGTTCGCGCCGTAGTACGCGTGCTGCCAGTCGTGGAGCCGCGGGTCGATGTAGTTGACGTACGCCTCGCCCGACACGGCCCCGGCGAGCGCCGCGCGGCTCCGGTCGACCCACGACCGCGCGGGTCCGGCGGCGCCCGCGGCGAAGTACTGGATCGACGCCAGCTGCCTCCGGTGGACGAACGCGGTCGCGTGGGCGGGGACGCGGTTGATCGCACCCCCGTAGGCGTCGACGAGGAGCGCCCCCGACGAGGCGCCGCGGTCCTCGACGACCGCCTTGAACCGCGCGAGCTGCGCGTGCGTCGGGATGCGGTCGACGTAGTCCGAGGCGCCGATGAACGCCTGGCTGCCTGGCGCGGCGCACTGCGGCAGCGTGTGCCCGAGGCACCCCGCCCAGCGGCGCACCAGGTCGAGCCACGGCTCGGTCCCGACCGTGAGCTTCGCGGGTGTCGGCCGCAGTCCCGCCAGCGCCGCTTCGAGCGCCGCCTGCGGGCCGAGGTACTGGCCGAAGACCTGCACGGAGGGGCCGCCGGGGCCGGCGGCGAGTCGGCAGAGCGACCCCAGCGCGTCCGGCTGTCTCGGCGCCCAGGCGAGGAAGCGAGCGAGGACCTCCTCGACCTCGGGCCACGGCCACGAAGCCACGAAGTACGAGCCCTCGCCGACGGGGTGCGTCCGGAACACGAACCTCGTCGCGATCCCGAAGTTCCCGCCGCCGCCGCCGCGGCACGCCCAGTAGAGGTCCGCGTGGCGGTGTCGGTCGGCCACGACGACCTTCCCGTCCGCCGTGACGAGCTCGACCGACACGACGTTGTCGGAGGCGAGGCCCCACGCGCGTGACGCGAGGCCGAAGCCGCCGCCGAGCGCGTGGCCCCCGATGCCGACGCTCGGGCAGGTGCCGGCGGGGACGGCGACGCCGTGACTCCCGAGCGCCGCGTAGATCGACCCGAGCCTCGCGCCCGCGCCGACGACCGCCCGCCCGGGAGTCACGCGCACGGCGGCGAGGCGCGACAGGTCGACGACGACGCCGGGGGTGGTGGAGTAGCCGCCGTAGGAGTGGCCGCCCGACTTCGCGACCACGTGCACCCCCGTCGCCGTCGCCCAGTCGACGACGGCGGCGACATCGCGGCCGTCGAGCGGCTGCACGACCGCGATCGGCTGCACCGCGGCGTAGACGCTGTCGAAGACCCGGCTCGCCTCCGCGTAGCCCGGTTCCCCGCGGCGGAGCACCGGCCCGCGGACCGCCTTTGCGAGCGCCGCGAGTGGCGCAGCTCCCGCCGTTCGGCGGGCGAGCGAGGGGAAGGCAGCGACCGCCGCCGCGCCCGCAGCACGCGAGAGGAACTCGGCGCGGTCCACGGCACGGATTGTGCATCGCCGTGGGCGGCGTCCGGGTCGGCGGCGGTCGTGCACGTCATGACGTCGGCCGGGGGTCGATGTTCTGGTTGAGCCGGAACACGTTGTCCGGGTCGAGCTTGCGCTTCAGCTCGAGCAGCCGCTCGTACGTCGGCCTCGCGTAGGAGGTCGCGCCCGCCCCGGCGTCGCCGAGGAAGTTGACGTACGCGTGTCCGGTCGACGACGTCCCGGCGGCCGCGATCGTGGCCCGCGCCCACTCCGTGTGCGACTCCGCGTCCTCCTCGGCGTGCCAGCCGGTGACGGCGTTGAGGACGTACGGCGCCGACCGGTCTCCGAACGCAGTCGCGTCCTCCGCGACACGTCCGAGCGCGCCGCCCATCTGGTGGACGTGGATCTCGCACTGCGGCCCGGGAGCCGCGAGGTGCAGGGCGACCAGCCGGTCGATCAGCGCGTCGTCGAGCCGCGAGAGGTTCGTCGCCTTGAAGTAGGCGTGGATCCCCTTCGGCCAGAGCGGGTCGAGCAGGCCCTGCATCGCCTGGTACGGCATCGGGCCGAACAGGTCCGCGACCGGCTCGGCGACGGAACGAACCGGCTCGATCAGCGCGTCGGCCGCGTCCGTCGAGAGCCCGGCGAGGACGGCGACCTTCCGGCCGTGCCATTCCTCCGGGATCACCGGCAGCGGCGGCGCCGTCGTCAGGTTGACGAGCGTCGTGATCTCGTCCGGTGCGTCGGCGGCCCACTCGCCGAACGTGCGCAGCAGGTCGCCGGCGGCGGCCGCCGGGTAGAAGATCACGCCGGCGGTGACCATCGGCCCCACCGGGTGCACGCGGAGCTCGAACCGGGTGACGACGCCGAAGTTGCCGCCTCCGCCGCGCAGGCCCCAGAGGACGTCCGCGTTCTCCGTCTCGCTCACGTGCAGAACGCGGCCGTCGGCCGTGACGAGGTCGGCGCCGACGAGGTTGTCGCAGGCGAGCCCGTGCTTGCGCATCAGCCAGCCGATGCCGCCCCCGAGCGTGAACCCGCCGACGCCCGTCGACGAGACCAGCCCGCCGGTGGTCGCGAGCCCCTGGGCCTGCGTCTCGTGGTCGACGTCCGCCCACGTCGCGCCGCCGCCGACGCTGACCGTCATCGCGCCCTTGTCGACGCGCACGCTGCGCATCGGCGAGAGGTCGACGACGAGCCCGCCGTCGCACGTCGAGAAGCCGGCGATGCTGTGGCCACCTCCGCGGACGGCGAGCGGCAGGTGGTTGCTCCGTGCGAAGCCGACGGCGGCGACGACGTCCGCGACCCCCGTGCACTGGACGACCAGTGCGGGCCTGTGCCCGTCGTGCGCGCCGTTCCAGATCTGTGCTGCCTCGGCGTAGCCCTCGTCGCCGTCCGTGAAGACCGTCCCGCGGACCGCCTCGCGCAGCTCCTGCACCGTTGCCTCGCCCAGCACGGGCGAGATGGTTCCTGTCATGTCGCTCTCCTTCGGTCGATTGCCGAGGGAGTGGTATCGAGGCGCTCTTTCAGCTCTCTTTGCGGACGCTTTGCACCTCGCGCAGCCGCGCCTCGACGTTCGCGACGCCGGCGGCGTCGCGCCCCGCGGTGTACCGGGTGCGGGCCTCCTCGAGCAGCGCTGCGGCACGCTTCGCGTCGCCGCGCAGGGACGCGACTTCCGCCAGGCCGAGCAGCGTGTTCGCGAGCCAGCGCTCGCGCTGCGTCGTTCCCAGCACGGCGTACGCCTCCTCGAGCGCCGCCTCGGCGTCGTCCAGGTCGCCGCGGACGATCGCGAGGTCGGCCGTCCGCCAGAGCGTCGATGCCAGGGCCCACCGGTCACCGGCGCGCCGGAAGACGTCGCACGCCTCGTCCAGATGCTCGTCCGCGCGGTCGAGGACGCCGGCGGCGATCTCCACGAGCGCGAGCCCCGCGAGGACGAGCCCGCGGCCGCGCCGGTCGCCGAGGCGCACGCGAAGCTCGAGCGCACGCTCGAGCTCGCCCTGCGCCGCCTCGACGAGGCCCTGCGCGAGATAGGTGTACGCGCGGCGGACGAGGGTCGTCGCGACTCCCTGGTCGTCGCCGGCTGCGGCGAAGCGCCGTTCGCTCTCCGCGAGGAGGGTGTGCGCCCGCGCGAAATCGCCCCGGACGCGCGCGATGCCGGCGCGGTTCGCGAGGGCGTAGCCGATCGCCGCGCCGCACGGCACCTCGAGGAACGGTTGCAGCGTGTCCTCGAACAGGAGCCTCGGGCCGACCGGGCGGCCCGGCACCTCGAGCCGGATCTCGGCGATGTTCACCGGCGACGGAACCGTGTCGTCGGAGCCCTCGACGGTGAGCAGCAGGTCGATGCTGCGCGACACGAGCTCGTCGGCGGAGCCGAGGTCGCCGGCGACCCACGCGCCGACGCCGAGCGAGTGGATGCTGATCGCCTCGCCCGCGACGAACGCCGCCGAGCGCGCGATCTCGAGCGCGCGCTCGAAGCGCGCCGCGGCGCCGTCGACGTCGTCGACGGCGAGGGCGAACTCAC
>DASWRL010000032.1:0-6615 GCA_036403195.1 Gaiellaceae bacterium | reverse complement strand
TCGCCCTCGAGCACGAACGCGAGCGTCGGGCCCGACGTGATGAAGTCGACGAGCTCGCCGAAGAACGGCTTCTCCCGGTGCTCGGCGTAGTGCGTCTCGCCGAGCTCGCGCGTCGCCGTCACGAGCCGGGCCGCGCGCAGCTTCAGGCCGCGCCGCTCGAAGCGCGCGAGGATCTCGCCGGCGAGGCTCCGCTCGACGGCGTCGGGCTTGGCGAGGATCAGCGTCCGCTCGGCGGCCATGCGGCCGCGAGGTTACCTGCTGGTGGAGCGGCGCGGGCGCGGCGGACGCTTCTTCGCCTGCGTGAGCGCGAGCGGGGCGTCGTCTGCCTGCTCGATCGGGGTCTCGCAGTACGGGCACATCTGCCACGAGGGCTCGAGGGGCCGCGAGCAGGTCGTGCACGCCTGCCGGAGCCGAGTGGTGCAGACGGGGCACACCAGGTAGTCCTCGTCCACCTCGGCGCGGCAGACCGGGCAGCGGAAGTCGCGGGCGCCGAGCCGCTTCTCCATCGCCTTGATCTCGAGCTCGCGCTCCCGCACGTCCTCGAGGTACTCCGGCGGGCGGAAGAGCATGTAGATGACCGGCCCCACGAACGGCACGATCCCGACGGCGGTCACGACCCAGACGATCAGGGGGTCGGCGATCCGGCGCCGGGCGTCCTTGTAGACCCAGTAGACCGTCGCGACCCAGAAGACGATCACGAAGAAGATCGCCAGGTTGCGGATGACGTACCACGCCGACGAGTGGAAGAAATCGTGCACCCCGCTGAACGTCGACGCGATCACAGGAGGATCCTTCCTAGACCGTACCCGGCGGCAAACGCCAGCCCGACGAACAGCGCGAGCAGGGCGAAGGCGAACAGGAACACGCTGATGCGCTCACGGGCGCGCGTCATCGTACGGATTTCACCGCCTCGCGGGCGAGGTCCGCAAGGAGGTAGAGCGAGCCGGTGACGAGGACGGGGCGTCCGTCCCGCCTCGCCAGGGCGAGGGCGTCGTGCGGGTCGGGCTCGACGGCGACGCTCTCGAAGCGCGTCCGCGCGAGGGCGGCGACGGCGTCGGCGGGCAGCGCTCGCTCGTTCGACGAGGCGGTCGCGACGAACGCGCGGCCCACGCGCGCCAGGCGCTCAAGGAGCGCCGGCGCGTCCTTGTCGCGGAGGATCGACGCGACGACGACGTAGTCGTGCGGCTCCGGGAGCCGCTCGACGAGCCAGTCGACCGCCTCGGGGGTGTGCGCGCCGTCGCGCACCTCGCCGGGCCGGAGCTCGAGCCGGCCGGGGAGGCTCGCCGCGGCGAGCGGGACGCGACGGCCGAGGAACGCCTCGACGGCCTCGGCCGCGCCACCCACACGCACCTCCCCCGGGACGAGGTGCGCGAACTCGTCGTCCGGGAGGACGGCGATCGCGTCCGGCCCGGCGACGGCGAGCTTCTCGGCGGCGATCAGCTCCCGTGTCCCGCCGAGCACGTCGGTGTGCTCGAGCCCGACGTTCGTGAGGAGGACGACGCGCGCGCCGATCGTGTTCGTCGCGTCGTGGCGGCCCCCGAGGCCGGCCTCGATCGCGGCGACGCGCGCCCCTCGCTCCGCGAAATCGAGGAACGCGGCGGCGGTCACGGCCTCGAACTGGGTCGCGCCGACGGATTCGGCGGCGTCCCGGATCCTCGCGACGGCCCGCTCGAAGCCGGCGGGATCGGTGTCGAGCCGCTCGTGCCAGCCGGCGACGTGCGGCGAGGTGTAGGCGGGGCCGCCGATCGTGCGCGCGATGCGCCGTGCAGCCGTCGACTTCCCCTTCGTGCCGACCACGTGGAGGGCGTCGAACGTCCGCTGCGGGTTCCCGAGCAGGTCGAGGAGCGCCTGCATGCGCCCGGTGCCGAAGCCGTCCCGCGGCCACGGCGAGAGCGACTCGAGCCACGCGACGGCAGCCACCGGGGCTAGCCCCCGATCGAGTCGAGCTCGCGGCGGTAGCGCTCGAGCTTCTCGCGCTCCGCGGCGACGACCTCGGCGGGCGCGTTCGCGACGAAGCGGTCGTTCGCCAGCATCTTCTCCGCCCGCGCGACCTCGGCCCGGAGCCGTGCGCGCTCCGCTTCGACGTTCCCGTTCTGCTTCTGCGGCGCGCGCTCCGGCTTCACCACGGCGGCGAAGATCCGCTCCTCCTCGCCGTCGAGCTGCGGCACGACGCCCGACCGGCGGAACACCTGCGCCGCCTCCTGGACGCGTGCCAGCGCGCCCGCCGCGGACTCGTCGCCCGCCTCCGGCCACGGCGCGACGATCAGCCGCGTCGCGCGCCCCGACAGGTGCGACCAGATCTCCTCCGTCACGTGCGGCATCGCCGGATGGAGGAGCTTCAGCAGCCGCTCCAGGGCGGCCGTCGCCGTCGCGCGCGCATCGGCGTCGCCGTCGTACAGCCGAGCCTTCACCGCCTCCAGGTACCAGTCGCAGAAGTCGTCGAACGTGAGGTGGTAGAGCTCGTCCATCGTGTGCGCGAAGTCGAACTCGCCGAGGAGCGTCTCGATGCGCCGCTGCGTCTGCGACAGCCGCGCGAGGATCCAGCGCTCCTCGAGCGTCGACGGCCGCTCGTCGGGCGCCACCCCCTCGCTCGCCGTCACGATCAGGCGCGCCGCGTTCCACAGCTTGTTGGAGAGCTTGCCGCCCTCCTCGATCGCCGAGTACGAGAAGCGCACGTCCTGCGTGAGCGAGTTCTTCATCAGGCCGTAGCGCGTGGCGTCGGTGCCGTACCGCTCGATCAGCTCGAGCGGGTCGATCCCCGTGCCGAGCGACTTCGACATGCGCCGCCCGTCGGGGGCGAGCACCGTCGAGTGGATGATCACGTCGCGGAACGGGATCTCACCGAGCAGCTCGAGGCCGGCGAAGATCATCCGGTTCTCCCAGAGGCGGATGATCTCCCGCGCCGTCGTCTGGAGGTCGCCCGGGTAGAAGTAGGCGAGATCCTCCGTCTCGTCGGGCCACCCGAGCGTCGCGAACGGCCACAGTGCCGAGCTGAACCAGGTGTCGAGCACGTCGGTCTCGCGCGTCAATTCGGCGGACCCGCACTCCGCACAGGCGTCCGGCTCGGTCTCCCGCACCGTCTCGTGGCCGCCGGGGCAGTACCAGACCGGGAGCTGGTGACCCCACCAGATCTGACGTGAGACGTTCCAGTCGGGAGCGTTCTCGAGCGAGTCGATCGCGAACCGGTGCTGGCTCTCGGGGTGGAACCGCACCTCGCGCCTCGCGAGCGCGGTGAGCGCCGCCTGCTTCAGCTCTTCCATCGCGCACCACCACTGCAGCGAGACGAGCGGCTCGATCCGGGAGTGGCACCGCTCGCAGTAGGCGACGCTGTGGCGGTAGTGCTCGCGCTTCTCGAGGAGGCCGCGGTCCCTGCACCACGCGAGGATCCGCTCCTCCGCCTCCTTCTGGGTCAGCCCCTCGAGCCCCGCGGCCGTCACGCGGCCGTCCGGGCCGATGCAGCTCGGCTCGGGCAGCCCGTGGTCGCGGCCGATCTCGAAGTCGGTCGGGTCGTGCGCGGGCGTGATCTTCAGCGCGCCCGTGCCGAAGTCGCGCTCGACGCGCTCGTCGGCGATCACCGGCACGCGGGCCTCCGTCCACGGCACCACCACCTCGCGCCCGACGAGGTGGCGGTAGCGGTCGTCGTCGGGGTGCACCGCTACCGCGACGTCGGCGGGAATCGTCGCGGGTCGCACGGTCGCGATCGCGACGAACCCGTCGCCGTCGGCGAGCGGGTACCGGATCGTCGACAGGGTGTCGTCCGTGTCCTCGTGCTCGAGCTCGAGATCCGACAGCGACGTCTCGTGGTACGGGCACCAGTTGATGATCCGGTTCGCGCGGTAGATCCACCCGCGCTCGTAGAGGTGGACGAAGAACCGCATCACGGCGCGGACGTAGTCGTCGTCCATCGTGAAGCGCGTGCGGCGGTAGTCGAGCGACGCGCCCATACGGCGGAACTGGTTGAGGATCTTGCCGCCGTATTCGTGGAGCCACTCCCACACACGCGCCTCGAACGCCTCGCGCCCGAGCTCCTGGCGCGACGTTCCCTCCGCGAGCAGCACCTTCTCGACGACGTTCTGCGTCGAGATGCCTGCGTGGTCGTACCCCGGCTGGAAGAGCGTGTTGAACCCCTGCATGCGCTTCATCCGCACGACGGTGTCGCCGAGCGCGAGCTGGAGCGCATGGCCCGTGTGGAGCTCACCGGTGACGTTGGGCGGCGGGTGCGCGTCGACGTACGGCGTCCGCGAGGGGTCCGGGTCGGCGGCGTAGAGGCCCTCCTCCTCCCACGTCCGCTGCCAGCGCTCCTCGACGCCGTGCGGGTCGTACCTCGGTTCCATGCTCCGCCCCACGCTCATCGCGAGCGCCATCCTAGGCCGAAGTGGGGTCTACGCAGGAACTATGGGGCGGATTCTAGCCGCCGGGCGGTGATCCCGCACGGGCGCTACGGGAATCACCCGATGCTGCGAGACACCCCCAGGTCGAAGCTGCGGTCATGGGTGCGGTGTTCACGGAGCTCTTCGCCCCG
Source organism: Gaiellaceae bacterium (assembly GCA_036403195.1). GTDB lineage: Bacteria > Actinomycetota > Thermoleophilia > Gaiellales > Gaiellaceae > PALSA-600. The sequence goes on along the minus strand of DASWRL010000032.1, from coordinate 2,093 downwards.
TACACCGAGGACGAGGCGGTCCTCGAAGCGGACCGCTGCCTCGAGTGCGGCGGCGCCGCCGGCGCGCCGTGCGTGCACGGCTGCCCCGCCGGCGTCGACGTCCCCGCGTTCGTGGACGAGGACTGGGAGCGGCTCGTCAGCCTCTGCGCGTAGCCCAGTCGGCGCCGACGTGCGCGAGGATCGTCGTCAGCAGCTCGAAGCTGTGCATCACGTGCTCGCGCGCGAGCCCGCGCGCTCCCTGCGCGGACCGCGCGGCGAGGGCGTGCCGGATCGCACGGTGCTCGGCCTGGTTGCGCTCGTAGAGGAGCTCGAGCGCGTCGTCGACCGGGGCCCAGACGGTCGGCCCCGAGAACGTCCGCCTCGCCGCCTTCGCGACCGACTCGACGTACGGCATCGCCGCGACGCGGTACAGCACGTCGTGGAACGCGTGGTTCGCGTGCATCCAGTCGCCCATCAGCGCCCGGCGGTTCCCGCCCGGCTCGTGCGATCGCACCTCGCGCGTCAGCCGCGCGAACCGCATCTCGCACTCCTCGAGCTCCGCGAGAGCCTCGGCCGTCATCTTCCGCGCCGCCTCCGCCGTCACGAGCGCCTCGAGCTCGGCTCGCACCAGGAACGCCTCGCGCAGGTCCTCGCGCGACAGCGTCCGGACGCGCACGCCCCGGTTCGGCTCGAACGACACGAGCCCGAGCGCCGCGAGCCGGCGGAGCGCCTCGCGCACCGGCGTGCGCGAGACGCCGAACCGCTCCGACAGCTGCTCCTGCCGCAGCACGACGCCGGGAGCCAGCTCGCCGGAGACGATCGCCTCCTCGATCAGCCCCGCGATGTCGTCGGCCTTGGTGGACTCGAGCCTCACGGCAGGCGGTCGTACGCAGACAGCGTGAGGAAGTCCTTCAACGGCACCGACAGCGCGACGTCGAGAAACAGCTCCTTCGCGTCGTCGGATGCCTCCACCTTCGCGACCTCGCCCCGCACCCGCGCCTCGTCGAACCGGCCGGACTGCACCCACGACCAGACCTGCGCCCGTGAGATCTCTGCGGTCGCGGCGTCCTCCATCAGGTTGTCGATCGCCGCCGCCCCCACTCCGTGAAGCCACGCGTCGACGTACCGGACGCCGACGCTGACGTTCACGCGGAGCCCGTCGTCGGTGATCTCGCCGCCCGGGATCGCGAAGTCCCGCAGCTGCTCCTCGGTCACCTCGACGTCGTCGCGCTTCCTTTCGACCTGGTTCGGCCGCGCGCCGAGCACGGCGTCGAACTCCGCCGTCGCGGCGGCGACGAGATCCGGATGCGCCACCCACGTGCCGTCGAACCCGTCCGTCGCCTCGCGCCGCTTGTCCTCGGCGACCTTCGCGAGCGCGACGGCGTTCACCTCGGGGTCGCGCCGCGACGGGATGAAGGCGGCCATGCCTCCGATCGCGTGCGCCTCGCGGTCGTGGCACGTCTTCACGAGGAGCTCCGTGTACGCGCGCATGAACGGGACGGTCATCGTCACCTGCGCGCGGTCGGGCAGCACGGCTCCCATCTTCTTGATGCAACTGAAGATGTAGTCCCAGCGTCCGGCGTTCAGCGCGCACGAGTGATCGCGGAGCTCGTAGAGGATCGCGTCCATCTCGAACGCCGCGAGGATCGTCTCGATCAGCACCGTGCACTTGATCGAGCCGTGCGGCAGCCCGAGCTCGTCCTCGGCGAGCGCGAACGCGCGCGCCCAGAGCCGGGCTTCCTCGTGCGACTCGAGCTTCGGGAGGTAGAAGTACCGCGCGCCGCTTGCGTACGCGAGGCCGAAGTCGAAGAGCGACGCGGACACCGGCTCGCCGTCGATCTCGTGGTGCCGCTCCGTGAGATGCCAGCCGCGCGGGCGGATGAGCATCGTCGCGACCTCGTCGTTCAGGCGGTAGCTCTTCTCCGCCGTCTCGAGCGCCAGGTCGCCCGCCATCGCGTCGCGGACGTTCGCATGTCCGTCCAGCACGTTCTGCCACGTTGGCGAGCACGCGTCCTCGAAGTCGGCCATGAAGACCCGCGCGCCCGAGTTGAGCGCGTTGATCATCATCTTGCGGTCGACGGGGCCGGTGATCTCGCAGCGACGATCGACCAGAT
>DASWRL010000031.1:0-45623 GCA_036403195.1 Gaiellaceae bacterium | reverse complement strand
GGCCCGAACCTGTCGCGGAGGCCCGCGGTGGCCCGGAAGACGCCGCCCGCCCGGCCAACGTCCTCGCCGATCACGAGCACGTTCTCGTCGCGGGCGAGCTCCGTGTGCAGCGCGTCGTTGACCGCCTCGACGAGCGTCAGCTCAGCCACGGCGCATGTTCCTCGGAGGGTCGACGTAGACGTTCGCGAACAGCAGCTCCGGATCGGCGGGCGGCTCGGCCTCGGCCGCAGTGATCCCCGCGCGCAGCAGGTCCTCGGCCTCGGCGCGCACGGCGGCCGCGCGGTCGGCTGTGAGCACGCCCGCCTCCTCGAGCAACCGACCGAACCTGCCGACGCACTCGTTCTGCCGCTCGCGCTCGACCCGCTCGAGGTCGATGTACGCGCGCGGGTCGTCCGCCGTCGCGTGCGGTGCGGCGCGGTAGTGCACGCACTCGATCAACGTCGGCCCCTCGCCCCGCCGCGCGCGCTCGACCGCCTCGCGCGCGGCGCCGTACACCGCGAGCACGTCGAGGCCGTCGACCGTCACGCCGGGGATGCCGTACCCGACTGCCTTGTCCGCCAGCGACGCCGCGCGGGTCTGCGCCTCGACCGGCGTCGAGATCGCCCACCCGTTGTTGTTGCAGACGAACACCGCGGGCGCGTCCATGACGGCGGCGAGGTTGACGCCCTCGTGGAACTCGCCCTCGCTCGTCGCGCCGTCCCCGAAGAACGCCATCGCGACGCCGGGCTCGCCGCGCAGCTTCTTGCCCCACGCGAGGCCTGCGGCGTGCGGAAGGTGGCTCGCGATCGGGACGGCGATCGACGCGACGTTCCGGTCGGACGGGCTCCACCACCCCGACGGATGGCCGCGCCACCACTGGAGGATCGTCTCCACCGGCATGCCGCGGACGAGCCCGATCGCGGACTCGCGGTAGGACGGGAAGATCCAGTCGTCGTCGGCGAGCGCGAAGGTCGCGCCGGCCTGGATCGCCTCGTGGTTCCAGAAGATCGCGTACGTGCCGATCCGTCCCTGCCGGTGGTACACGACCGAGCGCTCGTCGTAGGTGCGGAGCAGCACCATGCGGCGGTACAGCTCGAGGAGGTCGGAGTCGGCGAGGCCCTGAAATCGAGGGTCGGTGCGCACGTCCGTGGCCATGTGCGCCGCGGAGGCTACCCGGCCCGGGGCTACACGAGGACGGCCACCCCGTCGCGGTCGGCCTCGAACACGGCGTGCTCGACGTCTCCGAGATCCTCGCCGTCTGCCTGGAGCGGGAGCGGCCGGTCGCACCGGACCTCGATCCGGTCGACGTCGAGCGCCGAGAAGACGTGGCGGCCGTACCCGCGACCGCGGGCGATCGCGGCGACGAGGCGCGGCACGTCGCGCGCCCGCACGCGCTCCACCGCGGCGTAGGCGAGCCCGTCCTCGAACCGCGCGCCCGGCGTGACGCGGACCGGCAGCGACCCCGCATAGGTGTACGGGTCGCCGTTCGCGACGAGGACGAACGCCGCGCGGCCGACGCCCTCGATCTCGAGCGCGGCGTCCCAGCGGCCGCGGCGCTCGAGCAGCATCGCCGCAACCATCCGCGCGAACGCGAGGTCCCCCGGTCGCGCTCCGTTCGGCCCGCGGCCGAGCGCGTCGAGCCGGCGGACGGCCTCGCCGTCGAAGCCGAGGCCGGCGGAGAAGCTGAAGCGCCGGCCGTTCACCGCGCCGAGCGCGATGCGCCGGAGCCGGTCCTCGGCCAGCGCGGCGCCGACCGCGCGCGCCGCGGCGACGGGGTCGCGCGGGAGCCCGAGCGCGCGCGGCAGGACGCTCGTGCCGCCGCCCGGCAGGAACCCGAACGGCAGTGCGCCGTCGGCGCCGTTCAGCGCCTCGTTGTACGTGCCGTCGCCGGAGAAGACCGCGATCGCGTCGACGTCCTGCGAGGTCGCCGCGGCGGCGAGCTCCGTCGCGTGACCGGGGTGGCGCGTGAACTGCGTCTCGACGTCGACGCGCTCGCGGAGCGCGCGCTCCACCTCTTCGATACGGCGACCCGTGACGTGCGTCGAGTACGGGTTCACGATCAGGAGGACGCGCCGCATCCGACGAGGATGCACTACGGCGTCGCGTAGCCGCGCATCCCGTCGAGCAGCGTCACGTACACCCGGTCGGCGAGCTCGCCGGTGTCGGCCCCGGGACGCAGCCACGTGTACGCCCAGTTCGCGGCCGAGAGGAAGAGCAGCGCCGCGGTCGTGACGTCGAGGTCGGTGCGCAGCTCGCTCCGGTCGACGCCGTCGCGGTAGAGGGCGCGGATCCGCTCCTCGTAGCGGCGGCGCTCGCCGACGAAGCGCTCGCGCCGCTCGCCCGTGAGGTGCCGCCATTCACGGACGAACACCGTCGCGACGTCGAGCTGCGCGACGACGACGCCGAGGTGGGCCCGCAGCGCGAGCCGGATCCGCTCCGTCGTCGGCACGTCGACGGGGACCGCGTCGAGCGCGCCGTGGAACGCCCCGGCGCCCTCCCACGCGACCTCCCAGAGGAGATCCTCCTTGGCGTCGATGTGGTGGTAGAGCGACGGCTTCTGCACCCCGAGGGCCTCGGCGAGGTCGGCCAGCGAGGTGCCGGGGTACCCGCGCTCCGCGAAGAGCCGCGCCGCGATCCGGTTGAGCTCCTGGCGCCGTGTGGGCATCTATGATTCGCAGCCTAACGATCGGTAGGCAGGAGGACGGGAGTGGATTCGCGCACCGAGGAGTTTCTCGCGTACGTCCAGGGCGGCGGCCAGGTCGAGTCGACCGACTGGATGCCGGAGGAGTACCGTCGGAAGCTCGTCAAGTTCGTCGAGATGCACGCGAACTCGGAGCTGATGGGGGTCCTGCCCGAGCGGGAGTGGATCCTCAAGGCGCCGACGCTGCAGCGAAAGCTCGCGCTGACGGCGAAGATCCAGGACGAGGTCGGCCACGCGCAGCTCATCTATCGGGTCGCCGAGGACATCGGGAAGCCGCGCGAGCAGATGTTCGCCGACCTCCTCTCGGGCAGGAGCAAGTTCCACAACGTGTTCCACTACCCGACTCGCACGTGGGGCGACGTCGGGGTGATCGCGTGGCTCGTCGACGCGGCCGCGATCATCAGCCAGAAGGCGCTCCTCAAGTGCTCGTACGCCCCGTACGCGCGGATCATGAAGAAGATCTGCTGGGAGGAGTCGTTCCACATCCTCCACGGGCGCGACGTGATCCTCGCGATGGTGACCGGCACCGACGAGCAGCGCGAGCTCGTGCAGGAGGCGCTCGACCGGTGGTGGGCGCCCCTGATGCAGTTCCACGGGAACCCGATCCCGCGCGAGGAGGACCCGATGTGGATCTGGCGGATCAAGTCGCAGGGGAACGAGGAGGCCCGGCAGCAGTTCCTCGAGGGCTACGTGCCGCAGATCCGGGAGCTCGGCCTGACGGTTCCCGATCCGGGTCTCCGCCGGGGCGACGACGGCGTCTGGGAGTACACGGAGCCCGACTGGGACGAGCTGCGGTCGGTGGTGACGGGGCACGGCCCGCGCTCGCAGGAGCGGCTCGCGTTCCGGCGGCGGTTCCTCGAGCAGGAGACGTGGGTGCGCGAGGCGATCGCGGCGGCATGATCTTCGAGGTCTTCCGCCAGGAGAAGAAGGGCCAGCCGTTCGCGCACGCCGGCTCCGTCGTCGCGCCGGACGCGGCGTTCGCCGACGCGTGGGCGCGCGAGCAGTACGGCCGGCGCGGCGAGAGCGAGGCCTTATGGCTCGTCCCGCGCGACGCGATCCACCAGGTGACGGAGTGGGCGGACGAGTTCGACCTCAAGTACCGCCGCGTCGACGGGTACTCGATCAAGGAGCGGCTGCGCATTGCACGCGAGCGCGCGGGCACGGCTTCTGCTTGAGCTCGCCGACGACGAGCTGATCCTCGGGTGGCGCGACTCGGAGTGGACGGGGATCGCGCCGACGCTCGAGGAGGACGTCGCCTTCTCGTCGATCGCACAGAACGAGATCGGGCACGCGCGGGCGCTCTACCAACTCGCGGCGCGAGAGCTCGGCACCGACGAGGACGCGCTGGCGTTCGACCGCGAGCCCGGCGAGTACCTCTGCGCGCCGCTCGTCGAGCTGCACCTGCTCGAGTGGGCGCACACGATCGCGCGGCGCTACCTCTACGAGGAGGCGGACCGCGTGAGGATCGGGGCCCTCAAGAGCGCGGACGACACGGAGCTCGCGGGGCTCGCGGGGAAGATCGACCGCGAGGAGACCTACCACCGGCTCCACGCGGAGATGTGGGCCGCACGGCTGCGCGACGAGCCGCGGTTCCGCAGCGCGCTCGAGGAGCTGTGGCCGTACGCCCTCGGGGTCCTCCCGGCGGACCAGCGGCCCGAGCTCGGCCGACGGGTCGGCCTCCCGGTCGCGGCCGCGGTCGAGCGCGGCGGCCACACCGACGCGCTCGCGGAGCTCTGGTGCGAGATGACGGAGGTGCGGCGGTCGATCCCGGGTGCGCAGTGGTGACCGCCGCCGACGTGTGGGCTGCGCTCGAGGAGATCCCCGACCCGGAGATCCCCGTGATCTCCCTCGTCGACCTCGGGGTCGTCCGCGACGTGGCGGTCGACGGGGAGCGGGTGCGGATCGAGCTCACGCCGACCTTCCTCGGCTGCCCGGCGCTCGACGCGATGCGGCGGGCGATGGAGGAGAAGGTGTCGGCCCTCGGCGCGCAGGCCGACGTCGCGGTGATCCAGGACGACTCCTGGTCGACCGACCGGATCTCGCCGGCCGGTCGCGAGAAGCTGCGCGAGGCGGGGTTCGCGCCGCCGGCGCCGCGCGCCGCGGGGCCGACGACGCTGGTGCAGCTCCGGTCGAAGGCGTTCCGCTGCCCCTACTGCAACTCGCGCGAGACGCGCCTCGAGAACATCTTCGGCCCGACGCCGTGCCGCTCGATCCGCTGGTGCGAGAGCTGCCGCCAGCCGTTCGAGCAGTTCAAGACGATCTAGTCGAGACGTCGCGATCGCCGCATCCGGCGCACGCGGATCACGTACGCGGGGAGCGCGACGATCAGGAAGAGGAAGACGAGGCTCGCCCACAGCGACGGGTGCTTGACGCCGTTGCGGTCGGCGTGGAAGAAGACGGCCGTGCCCGTCGCCCCCGCCACGGCGAAGGCGACCAGGAACTGGGCGGGCGTGGTGACCATCGCGGGACTGTAGAGCGAGATCCACACACGCGGCTCGTCGCGCGAGCCGCCGGCCGCTCAGCGCCGCGCCGGCAGGACGCGCATCCCGTGCACGAACACCACCGATCCGCCGAGCCAGCCGCCGAGCGTCAGGAGCGCGAACCCGGCCAGCGTGAGCACGAACGGCAGCGTCGTGACGGCGTGCCGCGTGTACCCGCCGTGACCCACGAGCGCGGCGACGAGGAAGAACGCCGTCGCCGCGAGCATCGCCGCGAGGTGGGCGGTCGCCGTCCTCCAGGTGTCGCTGCCCCACTCGATCTCGAGCCAGTCGACGAAGCCCGTGGTGGCGGTCGCCGCCGTCGAGACGAGCCCGACGACGAGGGCGATCCACCACCCGGAGGCGGTCGCCGAGTCCGCGATGCCGATCTTCGCGAGGACGGCGGCGATCGTCGCGAACGCGTACGTCCCGATCGTCAGGTCGGTGAGGGGCGGGTGGAGCGGATGCCCGGGAAGGCCCCGGACCAGGTAGGAGAGCCGCATCAGCTTCCCCCGACACCCGCCGCCGCGAGCAGGACGACGACCAGCGTCGCGGCGGCGAGCAGGCCGTGGAGCGCGACGATCGGCACGGGGAAGTGCTGCTCGGCCGGGCGATCCGACGAGGTCGCCGCAGGTTCGCCGCGTCGCTGCGAGAGCCAGACGGCCAGCATCGTGAATCCGAGCAGCGCGACCGCGAGGAGCAGCGCGAACGCGATCCACGCGACCGTGCTGCTGTCGCCTGCGACATAGACGATCCAGAGCACGAGCCCGGTCGCGGCGAGGAGGAAGTGCGCGAAGATCAGCGGCGTGCGGATGCGGCGCGGCCCGCTCTGCCGCAACCCTCCGCGCGCCAGCCAGATGCCGAGCATCGCGAACCCGCCGCCGGCGGTGATCAGCCAGAGTACGAGCGCCACCCACTTCACGGTCGAACCTCCTGTCGCCGATCGAGTAGAATAAAACAAGTCTATTGTTTATAGAGAGATCCCGCAACCGGACGTGAGCCGCCTCGACGGGATCGGGGACGCGAACCTGCGCCGGACGCTGTTGCACGTCCGCGGCCGCGCCGACCCGCCGACCGCGGCGGAGGTAGCGGCGGAGACCGGCGTCGCCACGAGCGTCGCGCGGTGGCGCCTCGAGCGGCTCGTCGAGACGGGATCCCTCGTCCCCCTCCTGCGGCGTCAGGCGAAGCGTGGCCCGGGGTCGGGGCGGCCGGCGAAGACGTACGCGGTCACACCGGAGCTCGAGCAGGTGGAGTTCCCGCGACGGCGGCTCGAACGGCTCGTCCGCCTGCTCGCGGGCGCGCTCCCGCGGCGTGGTCGCGGCCGCAGGCTCGACGAGATCGGACGGAGCTTCGGCGTCGACCTCGCCGACGAGTTCGCCCTCGAGCGCCGCGCGAAGGCGCCGCTCGAGCAGCTCGCCGCCGCGCTTCGGCGCGACGGCTTCCATGTCGTCGTCGAGGCGGAGTCCGGCGCCGGGGCGACGCTCGTGACGGCGACGTGCCCGCTGCGGCCGCTGATCGCGCTCGACCCGTCGCTCAGGGAGCTCGATCAGGGCATGTGGCGCGGCCTCGTGGAGCGGTCGCTCGCCCCCGGGGACGCAGCCGACGTCGTCTGCGAGACCCACGGGTGCCTCGACGAAGGCAGCTGCCGCATCACGGTCGCGCTGCGGCGGTGACCGCCTCCGCGAGCCCTCGGGGCCGCACCGCGAAGACACGGAGCGCCTCGTCGTCCTGCACCGAGGTGTCGATGCGCAACGAGTCGAGCAGGTCGGACACGACCCGCGCACGCTCCGGCTGCAGCGGCTTCAGGACCGACGCGAGGTCCGCGACGACGCCGGGCGCCGGGAGGGTGACCGCGCTGCCGCCCAACTCGTCGAGGATCGCGCGATACGGGACGACGTCGGCGCCGCCGATCTCGAAGACGCGGCTCCCGTCGACGTCGACGTCGGCCGCCTCGAGGAGGTACGCGATCACGTCGTCGATCGCGATCGGCTGCGACGCCGTGTCGACCCAGTCGGGAAGCACCGCGAGCGGGAGGCGGGCGAGCGTCTCGAACGTGTCGTACGACACGCTTCCCTTGCCGATCACGACCGACGCGCGGAGCTCGACGGTCGGGACGCCCGACCGGCGGAGCAGCTCCCCCACCTCCTGGCGCGAGGCGAGATGCGGCGAGAGCTCGCCGCGGCCGAGCCCCCCGAGGTAGACGATCCGCCCCACTCCGGCACGCGCGGCCGCCGCCGCGAACGAGCGCGCGGCGTCGCGGTCGGACGTCCCGAAGTCGGCGTCGCCGAGCGAATGGACGAGGTAGTACGCCACGTCGACGTCGGCGAGCGCGTCGGTCAGGTCGTCGCGCACGTCTCCCTCGACGACCTCCACCGCGGGCCGGTCGAGCCTCGAGGGGTCGCGAGTGAGGGCGCGCACCTCCCGTCCCTCCGCCAGGAGCGCGTCGAGGAGCCGGCCGCCGACGTACCCCGTTGCGCCGGTGAGGAACACGGGCATGATCGACCCGTGCCCGTCGAGGCTGGACACAAACGCGACATCCGGATGACGACGGAGACGACGCACCACGAGGACGGGACGATCGACGTCGTGCAGGAGGCGGCGGCGCGCACCACGGCGTCGCCCGACGAGCTCGAGCGCCTGTACTGGACGGCCATCCGGCGCACGACGTTCGGCCTCGTCCGCTACGGGAGCGACGGGATCAGGATCCTCGGCTCGGGCCCCGCCCTGATCGCCTTCGGCCCTCGGCGGGACGGGACGCGGCCGATCGTCGGCGGCCTGTTCGCCCGGCGGCCGCACGGCGCGATCCGCTGGGCCGCCGCCGACGGGCGCATCGTCGTCGCCGTCGAGCGGTTCGCGCCGCTCCTCCGCGGCCCGCTGTGGCTCCTCGAATCCTGGTTCCACGCGCGCGTGGGGCGACGGTTCCTGGCCGATGCGGCCGGCCGGGAGCCCTGACGTGCGGGTCGCCGTCGTCGGGGCCACGGGCACGATCGGCACGGCGCTCGTCCCGGCGCTCGTCGACGCCGGCCACGAGGTCACGGCCCTGTCTCGCCGCGGCGGACCTGCTCGCAGCGGCGTCACGTCGCTCGCCGTCGACGCGACCGATGCCGCGCAGGTCGAGACGGCGCTCGGCGGCGCAACGGTCGTGGTCCACCTCGTGCACTCGCTGGGGACGAGCGACTTCGAGGCCCGCGACCGCGCCGCCGCGCGCGCCGTCGCCGCAGCCGCCCGAGCAAACGGCGCGCAGCAGATCGTCTACCTCGGCGGCCTCTCCGATCCCGGCGGCGAGCTCTCGCCCCACCTGCGGAGCCGCGCCGAGACGGCGGCGGTCCTGGCGGAGGCCGGTGTCCCCGTGACGACGCTCGCCGCCGCGATGATCGTGGGCGCCGGCAGCGCCGCCTTCGAGACGATCCTCGCGCTCGTCGACCGGCTGCCGGTCATGGTGTGCCCGCGCTGGGTGTCGGTCGAGACGCAGCCCGTCGCGCTGGCCGACGTCGTCGCGGCGCTCCTCGCGGTCGCGGGCGAGACGCGGTCGCTCGGCGCGACCTACGAGGTCGGTGGTCCCGAGCGCATGACCTACCGCGAGATGCTCGAGCGCACGGCCCGCATCCGCGGCAAGCGCCCTCTGCTGATCGAGGTGCCGTTCCTGACGCCGCGCCTCTCGTCGCTCTGGCTCCATCTCGTCACACCGGTGAACGCGGCCGTCTCGCGACCGCTCGTGGAGGGGCTGCGCGTGCCGACGATCGCGCGCGAGAGCCGGATCTGGGAGCTCGCCGGCCGGGCGCCGCTCCCCTTCGACGACGCCGTCCGGACGGCGCTCCTCGAGAGACCGGGCTGAGTGACCGCCCTACGCGCCGGCGGACGGGGCGCTGCTCGCCGCGTAGCCGGGCTCGTCGGAGCCGAGCGACGGGTAGCGGTCCGTCAGCAGGAGCACGTAGGCGAGCGTCTGTGCCTGGTATCGCAGCCAGTACGACGTCAGGCCCTGGAAGCCGCGCGGCACACGTGCGACGGCGAGCGCCGAGAACCACGAGAGGATCGCGACGACCGCGACGACGACGCCCAGCACGTACCAGAGAACGAGCGCGGGGATCGCGAGCACGATCCGGATCGCGGTCTTCCAGCGCGCCTGCGGCGCCGGCTCGGCCACGCGCAGATCGACGGGGTACGTCCCCTCCCAGCCGCGGAAGCGGGGGTACGGGTCGGCGGCGAGGTAGACGTACGCGCCGACGTGCGTCGTGTAGCGCACGTACCGCGCGAGCCACTCGTGAACCGGCTGCGGCGTGCGGCCGCGCACGAGCAGGACGAACCAGTTGGCGATCGCGACGAGGATCGCGAGGGCCCCCCAGTAGTTCGCGAGATAGACGTGCGGGAGCGCGAGCGGGAGGCGGAGCAGCGTCGTCAGGCGCCAGCGGCGGCCGTCGTCGCCGTTCCGCAGCGTGACGGGATGGCCGTGCTGGACGCCGGCACCCGTGAACGCGGCGTCCCGCTTGCCGAGGAAGGCCGCGACGCCCTCGGAGAAGTCGGGCGTCCGCACGAGCTCGCCCTGCGTCCTCGCCTCGAGCTCGAGCTGCTCCTCGAACGTCGACGTCTCCGCGGCGTCGAGGAGGCGCTTCGTCTCCCACACCGCGCGCGTCGGCATCGCCGCGAACAGCTGCGCGACCTCGCGCGCGCGTGCGGCGAACTCGTCGTCCTCGACGACCTCGGACACGAGCCCCCACGCCCGCGCCTCGTCGGCGCCGAGCCTCCGCCCCGTCGTCAGCCATTCGAACGCGCGCGCCGTGCCGACGACCCGGCGGACGAGCCAGGTGCCGCCGGAGTCGGGCACGAGGCCGATCTTCACGAACGCCGGGACGAAGCTCGCCGACCGTGCCGCGATCCGGACGTCGCACGCGAGCGCGAGCGACATCCCCGCGCCGGCAGCGGCGCCGTTCACCGCTGCGATCACCGGCTTCTGCAGCGCGCGGATCGCGAGGACGTTCGGGTGGTAGTTCTCGCGCAGGTTCTGCGCCACGTCGCCCGCGCCCGCCGAGAACTCCTGCAGGTCCTGACCGACGCAGAAGCCGCGTCCCGCTCCCGTCACCACGACGGCGCGCACGCTCTCGTCGCGCCGCGCCCGCTCGAGCGCGTCGTGGACGCCGCGGTGCACGGCGCGATTCAGCGCGTTGAGGACGTCCGGCCGGTTCAGCGTGATCGTGAGGACTCCGGCCTCGACGCTGGTTTCGACCTCGGCCACGACCGCCAACGATAATCAGGCGGGTGGACCGCTACGCCTCGTTCCCGTCGCTCGAGCTGGACCGCCCGGCGGAGCACGTCCTCCGGCTGACGCTACGCGCCGAGCGCAAGCTGAACGCCGTCAGCGGCACGATGCACGGCGAGCTCGCGGGAGTGTGGAAGGCGGTGGCCGCGGACGACGAGACGCGGGTCGTGCTCGTCCGGGGCGCGGACGGCGCGTTCAGCTCCGGGGGCGACCTCGACCTCGTCCTCGCGATCGCGGACGACCACGCGACGCGCGTGCGGGTGTTCCACGAGGCGCGCGACCTCGTCTACAACATCGTCGACTGCCCGAAGCCGATCGTCTCGGCGATGACCGGCCCCGCCGTCGGCGCCGGCCTCGCCGTCGGGCTGCTGGCGGACATCTCGATCGCGACGCCGAGCGCGCGCATCGTCGACGGCCACACGCGGCTCGGGGTCGCCGCCGGCGACCACGCCGCCCTCGTCTGGCCGCTCCTCTGCGGGCTCGCGAAGGCGAAGTACCACCTGCTCCTGTGCGAGCCGGTCGACGGCGTCGAGGCGGAGCGGATCGGGCTCGTGTCGCTCTGCGTTCCCGAGGACGAGCTCGAGGAGCGCGCGCTCGCGGTCGCAACGCGTCTCGCCGAGGGGGCGCAGCCCGCGATCCGCCACACGAAGCTCGCCCTGAACAACTGGCTGCGGCTGGCGGGGCCGTCGTTCGACGCCTCGCTCGCGCTCGAGTTCCTCGACATGACGGGGCCCGAGGTGCAGGAGGGCGTGGCCGCGGTGCGCGAGAAGCGGCCGCCGAGCTTCACGTGAACGTGCGGGGTGGTCGAGCCGCGGCCGCGGCGGTCACTCCACGTCCGCGAACTCGACGCTGAACCGCACGCCCAGCGCCATCGCGTCCTTGCCCGACGCCCGCCACTCCGGCGACGCCGTCGCGGCGTCGAAGGACGCCCTGTCGGGCCATTCGAACTCCGCGAAGTAGCGGTGCCTGGGCTCGCCGACAGCGGCGGCGAAGACGCGGCCGTGGCGGAACGCGTCGGCCGGGACCCGTCGCGCGACCTCGACGTGCTCGGCGTAGCGCTGCGGATCGACCTCGCCCTCGTAGAGTACGAGCGCCCTGATCACGAAAGGAGCCTAACGTGCCCGGCAGGATTGTTCACTTCGAGTTGCTCGCGCAGGACGCCGACCGCGCGAGCGGATTCTGGAACGGCCTCTTCGGCTGGAGCGTCGGCGACAGCGTCATGGAGGGGTTCGACTACCGCATGTTCGACCTCGGCGACGGCCAGGGCGGCGCGATCTTTCCCTCCGACACGCCGGGGAAGCTGAACGTCTACTTCGACACCGAGGACATCGAGGCGTCGATCGCGAAGGTCCGCGAGCTCGGCGGCAGCGCCGACGAGAAGCAGCCTGTCCCGACGCACGGCTGGTTCGCGGCCTGCAAGGACACCGAGGGCATCGAGTTCTTCCTCTGGCAGGGCGACCCGAGCGCCGCGTGAGCAGCCCCGCCGTCGCGCTCGCCGTCCTCGGCGGCCTCGCAGGGTCGGTCCAGGTGGCGGTGATGGGACGGTTCGGCGACCGCGTCGGCGTGATGGAGGCGCTCGCCTTCTCGACGGCGATCCAGCTCTGCGTCGCCGCGGTCGTGCTGCTCTCGATCCGTGGCGGAGGCGTCGGCGGCCTCCGCCACGTCGGGAGCACGCCGGCCTGGATGTGGATCGGCGGGCTGATGGGCTTCACCGTCGTCACGTCGATCACGTTCGCGCAGCCGCGCATCGGCGCGACCGCGGTGATCGGGATCCTGATCGCCGGGCAGCTCGTGATGGGTGCGGTCATCGACCGCTTCGGGCTGTTCGGCGTCGAGCAGATCGCGATCTCGCCCACGCGCGTGGTCGGGATCGTGCTCCTCGGCGTCGGAGCGGCGCTCTCCCTCGTGCGCTAGTTCGTTACGTTGCCGCCGTGGAGCTGCTCGCGGGACGCGTCGTCTCGGTCGCCGACCATCCCGGCGCGCGCGGTCCGTCGTACCTCGTGGAGGTCGACCTCGGCGGCCGCGGCGTGCGCGGAGCGCAGATGGACCCCGGCGAGTACGCGAAGGACGAGCTCGAAGGGACGCTCGTCGTCGTCTCGATCGAGGACGGCGAGGCAATCGTCCTGCAGGCGCGCTCGCACGCCGGACCGCGCCTCGTCCGGCCCGACGGCGACGTCGAGCCCGGGACACTGGTCGCGTAACGCGAAGCAGTACTTTCCCCGCTTCCCGAGCGAGGCTCGACAGGCGTCGCGTCCGTGCATGCTGCGCGTCGAACGGGGCTCGTGTCGGCCCACCTCGTGGCCGAGGGCGCACACGACTTCGACCAGTTCGCGTGCTCGCAGTGCCACGGCCTGAACGGCCGCGGCGGCGTTCGCCGGCGGTCCCGGAGCTCGGGCAGGTGCTCTCGGCTCGGCAGGTGACTGCGCTGATCGCCTACCTGCACGCGGGGCTGCCGGCGGTCCCGGCGCCGTCCCGCTGCCGGTGCAGGCCGACCAGGGGCCGAGCGTTCAGAGGCAGACGTCGTCGGGGCGGACCGGGATCCGCGTCAGGTCCCGCCCACTGGCGGCGCGCAGCGCGGCCACGACGGCGGCCGGCGAGACGACGGTCGGCGGCTCGCCGACGCCCTTGACGCCGTACGGGGCGTCGGGCTCGGGCACCTCGATCAGCACCGACTCCACCGGCGGCATGTCGAGGGCGGTCGGGATCAGGTAGTCGGTGAAGCTCGCGTTCGTGATCAGCCCGTCGCGGGTGCGGATCTCCTCCATCAGCGCGAGCCCGAGCCCCTGCGCAGCGCCGCCTTCGATCTGACCCTCGACCTGCTGCGGGTTGACGGCGGCGCCGATGTCCTGCGCCGCCCCGATCCACACCACGCGCGTGAGGCCGAGCTCGACGTCGACCTCCGCGACGACCTTCATCGCGCAGGTCGCGAAGGCGACGTGCGCACGCTCGCCGGTGATCTGCCCCGTCTCCGGGTCGAGCGGCGTCGTCCGCGGGTGGCGGTAGATCCGCTCGACGTCGACCTCCTCCCCGGGGCGCCTCGCCTGCTCCTCGAGCGCGGCGCGGCACGCGTCGCGCACCGCTCCCGCGGCCATCCACGTCATGCGAGACGCAGAGGCGGAGCCGGCCGAGTCGACCGTCGCCGTCTGGCCCGGGGCGAGGCGGACGTCGTCGATCCCGAGCTCCGTGCGCGCGACCTGCAGGATCACGCCGCTCACTCCCTGCCCGACCTCCGCGGCCGCGCAGTGGATCTCCGCCCACCCCTCGGACGCGATCCTGACGCGCGCGGCGCAGTAGTCGTCGAACCCTTCGGAGTACGCGACGTTCTTGAAGCCGACCGCGAAGCCGACACCCCGCCTGACGCCGCCGCCGTTCGTCGTGTTGCCCGCGCCGCCGGGAAGGCGGATGACGTCGCGGGGCAGCGCCTCGGCCTCCGGCGGCTCGAGCGCGGCCGCCGCGCGGATGCACTCGGCCACGGGCATCGAGCCCGTGATCACCTGGCCGGTCGGCAGGGTGTCTCCCGCCTCCAGCGCGTTTCGCAGGCGCAGCTCGACCGGGTCGATCCCGAGCGCCGCCGCCAGCTTGTCCATCTGCGCCTCGGCGGCGAAGCAGGTCTGGACGGCGCCGAAGCCGCGCATCGCCCCGCACGGGGGGTTGTTCGTGTAGACCGACGTCGACTCGATCAGCGCGTTCGGGGTCTCGTACGGGCCGACCGCGAACGACGCCGCGTTCGACGTCACTGCGGTCGACGACGAGGCGTACGCGCCGCCGTCGAGGAGGATCCGGAAGTGGACGTTGACGAGCTTCCCGTCGCGCGTCGCGCGGTGCTCGCACCACATGCGCGCCGGGTGCCGGTGCACGTGGCCCGTGAACGACTCCTCGCGGTTGTAGACGATCTTGACGGGCCGGTTCGTGTGCAGGGCGAGCAGCGCGCCGTGGACCTGCATCGACAGGTCCTCGCGGCCGCCGAAGGCGCCCCCGACGCCGGCGAGGTGGATGCGCACCTGCTCGAGCGGGAGCGCGAGGCACGGGGCGACCTGCGCGCGGTCCACGTGCAGCCACTGGGTGGCGACGTAGATGTCGACGCCTCCCTCGCCGTCGGGGACGGCGAGCCCCGACTCCGGCCCGAGGAAGGCCTGGTCCTGGATGCCGACCTCGTAGGTGCCGCTCACCGAGACGTCGCCCGCCGCGTCGACGTCGCCGTGCCGGATCACCATGTGCCGGACGACGTTCGGGCGGTCGTCCTCGCGGTAGCCGTGGCCGCGTGTCGGCTTCTGCGGGTGGAGGTCCGGCGACTCGAGCGCGAGCTGCATGTCAGCGACCGGCGCCTGCGGCTCGTACTCGACGCGGATCCGCTCCGCCGCGCGCCGCGCCTGCTCCGGGTGCTCCGCGGCGACGAGCGCCACCGGCTCGCCGTAGTAGAGGACGCGGTCGATCGCGAGCACCGGCTGGTCCGGGAACTCGAGGCCGTAGGTCTTCTGCCCCGGCACGTCCTCGTGCGTGAGCACGGCGTGCACCCCCGGCATCGCGACGGCGTCCGAGATGTCGACCGAGAGGATGCGCGCGTGCGACCACGGGCTCCGCAGCGTGTGGCCCCACAGCATCCCCGGGACGACGAGGTCGCTCGCGTACGCGAACTCGCCCTTCACCTTCGGCGGCGCGTCGGTCCGGCGGACGATCTCGCCGACGCGACCGACCTGCAGCTGACGCACCGTCTGCGTCATGCGCGCGCCGCCGCACGCACCGCGTCGAAGATCTTCGCGTAGCCGGTGCAGCGGCAGAGGTTGCCGGAGAGCGCCTCGCGGATCTCGTCGTCCGACGGGTCGCCGTTCCGCCGCAGCAGGTCGACCGTCGCGACGACGAGCCCCGGCGTGCAGAAGCCGCATTGCACGGCTCCCGCGTCGACGAACGCCTGCTGCACCGAGTGGAGCTCCTCCCCCTCGGCGAGTCCCTCGACGGTCGTCACATCGTGGCCGTCGGCCTGCGCGGCGAGGACGAGGCACGCGCAGACGAGCGTCCCGTCGAGGAGCACGGAGCACGAGCCGCACTCGCCCTGCTCACACGCGTTCTTCGACCCCGGGAAGCCGAGCTTCTCCCGGAGCGCGAAGAGCAGCGACTCGCCCTCCCACGCGTCGGCCTCGCACTCGACGCCGTTCACGCGGAGGCTGATCCTCATGCGAGCACCCGCTCGAGCGCGCGCTCGGCGAGCACGCGCAGCGCGTGCCGGCGGTACCGCCCCGTCCCGCGCACGTCGTCGATCGGCGACCCCGCCGCGGCCACGCGCTCGGCGAACGTGTCCGCCTCGTCGCGCGGCGCCGTGACGAGCACGGGGCGCGGCGACGCGGAGCCGAAGCACGCGCGCAGCTCGTCGCCCGCCGAGACCGCGAGCGAGACGACGGCGATCACCATCGCGTTCCGCGGCCCGACCTTCATGAACGTCTGCGGCGACCCGGACGGCGTCAGCCACACAGCGGTGATCAGCTCGTCGGGCGCCAGCACGTTCCGCTTGACGCCGGTCACGAAGTCCACCACGGGGACCCGCCGCGTGCCCGAGGTCGACGCACACTCGACCTCCGCGCCCTCGACGACGAGAGGCGGGATCGCGTCGCCCGCCGGCGAGGCCGTGCCCAGGTTGCCGCCGATCGTCCCGCGGTTCCGGATCTGCGGCGAGCCGACCGTCCGCGAGGCCTCGGCCAGCGCCGGAAGGGCCTCGCGCAGCTCGCCGTGCTCGATCTCCGCGTACGTCAGGCCGGCGCCGAGCCGGAGCGACCCGTTCTCGCGCGCGAAGCCCCGCAGCTCCTCGACCTCGTTCAGGTTGAGCACCGTCTCGGGGCGGCCGCGGTCGAAGTTGAGCGCCACCATCACGTCCGTCCCGCCCTGGATCGGCCAGGCCCCGGGATGCTCCGCCTTGAGGCGCAGCGCCTCGTCGAGATTCGTGGGCGTGAGGACGTTCACGAGGTCGAAGGGTACGGTTCTCGGGCAATGGACGCACCCCTTTCGAGGAGGCTCGCAGTCGCCCGGGGGGACGAGCCGGCAGACGTCGTGATCCGGGGCGGCCGCGTGCTCTCGGTGTTCACCCGCGAGTGGCTGGACGTGGACGTCGCCGTCGTCGACGGGTTCGTCGCCGGCCTCGGCGACTACGAGGGGCGGGAGACGGTCGACGCGGCAGGCAAGTGGGTCGTCCCGGGGTTCGTCGACGCGCACGTGCACGTCGAGTCGTCGAAGACGCTCGTCGACGAGTTCGCGCGCCTGGTGCTGCCGTTCGGCACGACGGCCGTCGTGGCCGACCCGCACGAGATCGCGAACGTGCTCGGGACGGACGGCGTCCACTGGCTGCTCGACGCGACCGCAGGGCTGCCGCTCGACGTCTACTTCATGGCGTCGTCGTGCGTGCCGGCGTCGCGCTTCGAGTCGCCGCGCCGGCGCCTGTCGGCCGGCGACCTCGACGCGCTGCTCCGCCGCCGCCGCGTGATCGGCCTCGCCGAGATGATGAACTTCCCCGGCGTCGTCGCGGGCGACGCGGACGAGCTCGCGAAGCTCGAGCTCGCGGCGCACGTCGACGGGCACGCGCCGGGCGTCCTCGGCAAGGCGCTGCAGGCATACGCCGCGGCCGGGATCCGCTCCGACCACGAGGCGTTCACGGCGGACGAGGGCCGCGAGCGGCTCCGCGCGGGGATGTGGCTGCTGGTCCGGGAGGGGTCCGCGGCCCGGAACCTGCAGGCGCTGCTGCCGCTCGTGGACGAGTTCGGCCCGCACCGGATCGCGTTCTGCACGGACGACCGCGAGCCGGAGCACATCGCATCGGACGGCCACATCAACTCGATGGTCCGCGACGCCGTCGCGTACGGGATCGACGCCGTCGACGCGCTCGTGATGGCGTCGCACCACGGCGCGACCTACCACGGGCTCGAGCACCTCGGCGCGATCGCGCCGGGCCGGCAGGCCGACGTCCTCGTCCTGCCGGACCTCGAGACGTTCGTCCCGGAGCTCGTCCTCAAGCGCGGCCGACCGGTCGGCGAGATCCCCCGCGCCGAGGTCCCCGACTGGGTCCGCCACACCGTCCGGGTCGGGGCGCTCGGCCCCGAGGTGTTCCGGATCCCGTGGGACGGCGCCGCGCGGGCACGCGTGATCGGGCTGATCCCGGGCCAGATCGTGACGGAGTCGCTCGTCGAGGAGCCGCTCGTGCGCGGCGGCGAGGCGCTCGCCGACCCGGAGCGCGACGTGGCCAAGGTCGCGGTCGTGGAGCGCCACCTCGGCACCGGCCGGATCGGCCGCGGATTCGTGCGCGGCTTCGGGCTGCGGCGGGGCGCAATCGCGACGACGCTCTCGCACGACGCGCACAACCTCGTCGTCGTCGGGACGAGCGACGCGGCGATGGCGTATGCGGTACGGCGGCTCGCGAACATCGGCGGCGGGATCGTGGTGGTCGACGGGGCCGAGGTGCGCGCGGAGCTGCCGCTGCCCGTCGCCGGCATCCTGAGCGACGCGCCGCTCGCCGAGGTCGTCGAGCGGTCGCACGCCGTCGTGGCCGCAGCGAAGGAGCTCGGCTGCACCGTCGACGCGCCGTTCCAGCTGATGGCGTTCCTCGCGCTGTCCGTGATCCCGTCGCTCAAGATCACCGACCGCGGGCTCGTGGACGTCGACCGGTTCGAGCTCGTCCCGCTCGAGGCGGAAGCATGATCCTCGGCAACGCCTGGATCGTCACGATGGACGACGCCGGGACGGAGCACCGTCGCGGCTGGCTGCGCGTCGAGGACGGCCTCGTCGCGGAGGTCGGCGACGGCGACGCTCCGGCCGGCGCGGAGGACCTCGGCGGCGCCGTCGTCACGCCGGGGCTCGTGAACACCCACCACCACCTGTACCAGACGCTGACACGGGCGCGGGCGCAGGAGGCCGACCTGTTCACGTGGCTGCGGACGCTGTACCCGCGCTGGGCACGGATCGACGAGGAGATGGAGTACGCGGCGGCCCGCTGCGGGCTCGCGGAGCTCGCCCTCTCCGGGTGCACGACGGTCTTCGACCACCACTACGTGTTCCCGCGCGGCGTCGACGGCCTCGTCGAGGCGGAGGTGCGCGCGGCGCAGGAGCTCGGCGTCCGCATCGTCGCCTCGCGCGGGTCGATGGATCTCGGCGCGTCCGACGGCGGGCTCCCCCCGGACTCGCTCGTCGAGGACGTCGACACGATCCTCGCGGACACCGAGCGGCTGCACGCGCTCGCCGACGGGGCGATGGTGCAGGTCGCGGTCGCGCCCTGCTCCCCGTTCTCGGTCACGACACGCCTCATGGAGGAGTCCGCGACGCTCGCGCGCCGGCTCGGGCTGCAGCTCCACACGCATCTGGCGGAAACCATCGAGGAGGGCGCCTACTGCCGCGAGCTCTACGGCTGCACGCCCGTCGAGTACCTCGAGCGCGTGGGGTGGCTGGCAGACGACGTCTGGTGCGCGCACTGCGTCCACCTCTCCGACGCGGACGTCGGCAGGTTCGCTGCGGCCGGCGTGGGCGTCGCGCACTGCCCCACGTCGAACCTCAGGCTCGGCGCGGGCGTCGCGCCCGTGCGCCCGATGCTCGACGCCGGTGTCCGCGTCGGGCTCGGCGTCGACGGCAGCGCCTCGAACGAGCGCAGCGACATGTTCGTCGACCTCAAGAACGCGCTCCTCGTCGCGCGCGGCCGCGACGGCGCGCGCGCGATGACGGCACGTGACGCTCTCCGGCTGGCGACGCGCGGCGGCGCAGACGTCCTTCGCCGCAGCGACATCGGACGGCTCGCCCCCGGCGCCCGCGCCGACCTCGCGGTGTGGCGCACCGACGGCCTCGAGCTCGGCGGCGCGGATGATCTGGTCTTCGGGCTCGTCGCGAGCGGGCCGCACCGGGTCGACCGCCTCGTCGTCGACGGCCGCGACGTCGTGCGCGGCGGCGCGCTCGTGAACGCGCGCGAGGAGGAGATCGCGCGCGAGCACCGGAAACAGGCGGCGAGGCTCTGGCAGTCGGAATGACCACCGTCTCCACCCACGTCCTCGACACGGAGCGCGGCGCACCCGCCGCGGGCGTCCACGTGCAGCTCCTCCGGCCGGACGGGACGCTCGCCGGCGACGGCGTCACCGACGGCGACGGCCGCATCGCCGACCTGGCGCAGACGGATCCCGGCACGTACCGGATCGTCTTCCACCCGCCCTCGCCGTTCTTCAAGCGCGTCGAGCTCGAGGTCGAGCTCGACGACGGCCATTACCACGTCCCTCTCCTCGTCTCGTCCTACGGGTGCGCGACCTACCGCGGCAGCTGACGGCCGACGAGCTCGCCGAGCTGTTCGAAGGCCGGACGCGGTTCGTCGAGCGGCTCGCCGCCCTCGATGACCCGCTCGGCCGGGCGCGCGAGGTCGCGGCGTCGCTGACCGACGAGGAGAAGAAGGAGATCCTCGACGCCCATCCGCCGATCGGCGGGGCCGCCGCGTCCGAGCGCTCGCGGCGCGAGCAGGGGACGGACGACGATCCGGAGGTGCTCGCCGAGCTCGGGCGCCTCAACGCCGCCTACGAGACGCGCTTCGGCTTTCGCTTCGTCGTGTTCGTGGACGGCAGGCCGCGACGCGAGATCGTCCCGATCCTCCGCGAGCGAATCGAGCGCACGCGCGAGGAAGAGCTGTCGGCGGGCGTGGACGAGCTCGTCCGGATCGCGGTCCAGAGATGGCGCACCTCCTAGCGCTGTCGGACTACTGGTGGGGGTGGGGCAACCTCCTCTTCCGGTGGCTGCACGTGATCGCCGCCATGGCGTGGATCGGCGCGTCGTTCTACTTCATCGCGCTCGACAACCACCTCGAGCCGCCGAAGGACCCGAAGGACGCGAGGCGCGGCGTCGGCGGTGAGGCGTGGGAGATCCACGGCGGCGGCTTCTACCGCGTCGAGAAGTTCGTCGTCGCACCGGACCGCCTGCCCGAGCCGCTGCACTGGTTCAAGTGGGAGGCGTACACGACCTGGCTCTCGGGGTTCGCGCTGTTCGTCGTCGTCTACTACTCGCACGCGTCGTCCTACCTCGTCGACCCGACGGTTCGCGACCTCACGGCCTGGGAGGCGATCGCGCTGTCGGTCGGCGGCCTCGCCGCCGCCTGGCTCGTATACGACGGGCTGTGCCGCGCGTTCGCCGACGACGAAGGGGTGCTCGCGGTCCTCGTGTTCGCGTTCGTGTGCGTGTCGGCGTGGGGCGCGTGGGAGCTCTTCGCACCGCGCGCGGCGTATCTCCAGGTGGGCGCGATGATCGGGACGATGATGGTCGGCAACGTCTTCTTCGTGATCATTCCGAACCACTGGAAGCTGGTGCGTGCGAAGGAGGCGGGCGAGGCGCCGGACCCACGGTGGAACCGGGCGGGGAAGACGCGGTCCGTGCACAACAACTACCTCACGCTCCCGGTCGTCTTCGCGATGCTCTCGAACCACTTCCCGTTCACCTACGGCCACGCGAACGGGTGGATCGTGCTCGTCGCGCTGATGGCGGTCGGCGCCCTCGTCCGTCACTACTTCAACCTCCGTCACCGCGGGCTCGACGTGTGGCCGATCCTCGGTCTCGCCGCCGCGGCGATCGTGGCGATCGCGCTCGTCATCCGGTGATCCATCCCTCAGCAGGTAGGGTCACCCGCGTGCTCGAGATCGTCGCCGCCGGGATGCGCTTCGTCGCGCGCTGGGAGGAGGACACCGCGCCGGGAACGGTCGCCGCATTCCGCGCGTCGCTCCCGATGGAGGAGCGGATCATCCACTGCCGCTGGAGCGGCGAGTCGAACTGGATCCCCTGGGGCGACCGCGACTTCGGGATCGGCCCCGAGAACGCCACGTCCTATCCCCACCCGGGCGAGCTCGCGCTGTACCCGGGCGGGCAGTCGGAGACGGAGCTGCTGTTCCCCTACGGCTACTGCAACTTCGCGTCGAAGGCGGGGCAGCTGTGGGCGAACCACTTCGCGACCGTCGTCGAGGGCGGCGAGCAGCTGAGGGAGCTCGGCCGCCTGACGCTCTGGCACGGCGCCCAGCCGATCACGCTGCGCGAGATCTGACCGCGGTCAGACGACGGCCGTGGAGCGAGCGGCCGTGAGCCGCTCCCCGCTCGCCGGGTCGAAGAAGTGCAGACGGTGGTGGTTGAGCGCGAGCTCGAGCGGCCGGCCCCCGGCGACCCCCTCCGCGTCGTCGAGGCTGGCCGTGAACACCGCGCGGTCGTCGGCGAAGAGCTTCCCCTCGTCGTCGTCGTCGGCGGCCGCACGGACCGCGTCGACCGCGACGCGCGGCGCGTCGAGCGTGAAGATCGCGTGATGCTCCGAGCCGAGGTCCTCGACGACGTCCGGCACGACGCCGAGGCGCGGCCAGGCGGGGTCGGCATGGGACGCGTGGGCGAAGTCGGTCGGCCTGATCCCGAGGATCAGCCGGCCGCGGTGCCCGGCGGCGGGCGAGCCCTCGGGGAGGGCCACCGACATGCCGGCGAAGCCGACGTGGCCGTCGGCGACCTCGGCGTCGATCAGGTTCATCGACGGCGAGCCGATGAACGCGGCCACGAACAGGTTCAGCGGGTGGTGGAAGAGGTTCTGCGGCCTGTCGACCTGCTGCAGGACGCCGTCCCGGAGGACCGCGACGCGCTGTCCCAGCGTCATCGCCTCGACCTGGTCGTGCGTGACGTAGACGGTCGTGACGCCGAGCCGCTCATGCAGCCGGGCGAGCTCGGCGCGCATCGTGACCCGGAGCTTCGCGTCCAGGTTCGAGAGCGGCTCGTCCATCAGGAACGCGCGCGGCTCGCGGACGATCGCGCGGCCCATCGCGACGCGCTGCCGCTGACCACCCGAGAGCGCCGACGGCTTCCGGTCGAGGAGCTCGTCAAGCCCGAGCGTGGCCGCCGTGTCGGCGACGCGCCGCTGCCACTCCGCCTTCGGAAGCTTGCGCAGCCGCAGGCCGTAGGCGAGGTTCTCGCGTACGGTCATGTGCGGGTAGAGCGCGTAGTTCTGGAACACCATCGCGATGTCGCGCTTCTGCGGCGGCTGGTCCGTCACGTCGTCGCCGCCGATCCGGATCGTCCCGTCCGTCACGTCCTCGAGCCCCGCGATCATCCGGAGCAGCGTCGACTTCCCGCACCCCGACGGCCCGACGAGCACGACGAACTCGCCCGGCGCAATGTCGAGCTCGACGGCGTCGACCGCGGTCACGCCGTTCGCGTAGACCTTCGTCACGCGTTCCAACGAGATGCCGGTCATGGGACCTCCATTCGATCTCGGAGAGAGGAGGGGATCAGGTCGCCGTGTGCCGCGAGAAGCTCGTCGACGACGGCGTCGATCTCGGTGAGCGTCAGCGAGGCGGAGGCGTTCGGATCGAGCGCCGCCGCCAGACGGACGTAGTCGGCGCGCCCCTCGAGCACCGCTCGCACCGTCAGCTCGACGACGTTGACGTACGTGCGGTTCAGCGCGGCGAGGTGCGGCGGATAGTCCTCGACGGCGGTCGGCCGGACGCCGGTGCGGTCGACGAGGCAGGGGACCTCCACGCACGTGCCGTCGGGCAGGCCCGGGACGAGGCCCCGGTTCGGGACGTTTCCGTACAGCACGTACGGATCGCCGGTCACGAGCGCGTTGACGATCCCCGCCGCGTACTCGACCGAGTCGCCGAGCTGCATCTCGCCGCCGCTCCGCAGCGTGTCGCGGGCCCGCCGGAACTCCTCGAGGTTCTCCTCGCTCCGCCGGACGTACTCACCGACGGGCGTCCGGTAGCGCTCGAGCTCACCTTCGTCGTGCATGAACCACGGCAGGTACTCGGCCGCGTGCTCGCTCGACTCCGTCGGGAAGTAGCCGAGCCGGCGGTAGAGGGCGACGCGGACGCGCCGGAGCAGCTCCGGGTCGCTCTCGATCCGCTCGTCGAGCAGCGGGTACAGCGACTCGCCGCCGCGCTCGAACCGGAGAAGGAACGCCTGGTGGTTGACGCCCGCTGACAGGTACGTCACCTCGTCCTCCGGCACGTCGACGAGCCGCGCGAGGTCGCGGACCGTGTACTGCACGGAATGGCACAGCCCGACGACGTTCGACGTCGGGGTTCCCTGGTACACGAGCTCGCACAGCATCGCCATCGGGTTCGTGTAGTTCAGGAGCCAGCCGCCGGGCGCGAGGTCGGCGAGCTCGTGGCCGAGCGCGAGCATGTGCGGCGCCGTTCGCAGCGCGCGGAAGATGCCGCCGATGCCGAGCGTGTCGCCGATCGTCTGCCGGAGGCCGTGCGCCGCCGGGATCCCGAAGTCGCGGAGCGTCGCCTCGTGGCCGCCGATCTGCACCATGTTCAGGACGGCGGTGGCGCCCTCGATCGCGGGGCGGCGGTCGCGGTGGGTCGTGATCACCGGAGCGGCGCCGAGCTCGCGCGCGACCCACCGCGCCATCGCCTCGGCCGTCTCGAGCCGCTCCGGGTCGATGTCGTGGAGCGCCACGTGCGCGTCCCGCAGCGCCGGCAGCCGCAGCATGTCCTCGAGCAGGCTCTTCGTGAACACGACGCTGCCCGCGCCGATGAACGCGACCTTCGTCATCCCTTGTTCGCCCCGAGCGTCAGCCCGCTGATGAACTGCCGCTGCAGCAGCGCGTAGACGAGGACCGTCGGCAGCGCGACGAGGATCGCCGCCGCCGAGATGAGGTTGTTGTCGGTGAAGTACTGGCCCTGGAGGTTGAGGAGCGACGACGTGATCGGGCGCTTGTCGCCGGAGCTCATCAGGACGACGGCCCAGAGGAAGTCGTTGTAGATCCACGTGAACTCGAGCGTCGCGAGCGCGGCGAGCGCCGGCTTGCAGAGCGGCAGGACGATCCCGAAGTACTGCCTGACGACGCCCGCGCCGTCGACCCGCGCCGCCTCCCCGAGCGACGAGGGGATCGTCTTCATGTAGTTCGACAGCACGAAAGTGCAGAAGCCCGTCTGGAACGCGACGTTGACGACGATCAGGCCGAGGTACGAGTCGTACATCAACCCGCTGCCGTTCGAGGCCCACCCGGGGAGGTGGATGCGGAGGTACAGCTCGTAGAGCGGCGTGATGATCACCTGCTGCGGGAGCAGGTTCGCCGCCATGAAGAAGATCAGGAGCGGGACGTTGAACCAGAACGAGTATCGCGAGACGACGAAGGCGATCGACGACGCGAGCAGGAGGATCACGGCGATCGCCGGGATCGCGACGATCATCGAGTTCAAGAAGTGCTGCGGGATCTGCCCCTGCGACCATGCGTTCCGGTAGTTCGACAGGCTGAGCGTGTGCGGGAACGACACGTACCCGTGTGCCGCGGTGTCGGCGTAGGGGCGGAACGACGTGAAGAGCGCCCACGCCACAGGCAGCAGCCAGAGCAGCGCTGCCCCGACGAGGAAGCAGTGCAACGCGACCCGCGGCAGCGCGACGCCCGGCTTCCGGCGGGCGACGGGCGCGGCCGCCGTCGTGGTCGTCGTCGTCATGCGTCGCGCTCCTGGAACGAGTTCCACACGAACACGACGATCGGGATGATCGAGATCGCGATCAGGATGACGGCGATCGCCGAGCCGTAGCCGATGCGGCTCGCCTCGCCGATGATGTTGTCGGTGACGAGCACGGACAGGAGCTCGAGGCCGTTCCGTCCGTTGTTGATGATGTAGACGATGTCGAACGCGCGCAGCGCCTCGATCACCGTCACGACGACGATGACGATGTTGATGGGACGCAGCGCCGGGAAGACGACCGTGCGGAACGCGTGCCACTCGCCGGCGCCGTCGATCGCGGCGGCCTCGCGCAGCGACGGGTCGATCGCCTTCAGCCCGGCGAGGTACAGCACCATGATGTAGCCGGCGTGCCGCCACCCCACGGCGACGAGGACGGCCCAGAGGTTGAGCTTCGGGTTCCCCAGCCAGTCGATCACGTGCGTCCCCGACGCGTGCCCCGTCAGGTTGTTGATGAGCCCCTGCGTCGGCGAGTAGATCAGCTGCCAGATGAAGCCGATGATCGCGAGCGACAGCACGACGGGCAGGAAGAAGATGCTCTGGTAGATCCGCGTGCCGCGGATGTTCTTGTCGAGCTGGTAGGCGAGGAACAGCCCGAAGGGCGTGGCGACGATCGTCAGGAACGCGAGCCAGATCGCGTTGTGCTCGACCGCGGGCCAGAACGGCGGGTAGATCGACGTGATCTCGCGGTAGTTCTGCGCGCCGACCCAGTGCGCCGTCGACACGCCGCCGATCCCGTCCCAGTTCGTGAAGGACAGCAGGATCGAGGCGACCGTCGGGAACCAGATGAACGTGCCGACGACGAGCGTCGGCACGGACACCATCACGCCGATGGCGACCCTGTCGCCCGTCGACAGGCGGACGGCGCGCGCCTTCCGGCGCGCGCCACCCCCCGTCGCTGCAGTGGCCAGATCGGCGGCCATCCCCCGGTCAGGAACCGAAGATCGACTTCTTCTGCTTCTGGATGCTGGAGACCAGCCCGTTCACGTCGGACGGATTGTTCAGGAACTGCTGCAGCGCCGGGATCATCACCGTCGAGGCGAAGTCCGGACGCGTGTCGCGGTCCATGTACTGCGCGATGTGCTTCACGCTGCCGATCAGCTGCGCCGACTTCTTCTGCAGCGCGTTGTAGTGGACCGTCGTCGCCTTCTTGTTGGCCGCGACGTCGTTCGAGTCGGTCTTGAGGTAGATGTTCTCGGCCGCCGCGCTGCCGAGGAACTTCAGCAGCGCCTTGGCGCCGTCCTTGTTCTTTGCCTTGCGCGACATCAGGAAGCCGTCGATCGGCGCGTCGATCGAGTCCTGCCCGTGCGCCGGGTTGATCTCCGGGTACGGGAAGAAGTCGAGGTCGGCGTGGTCGGCCGGCTTCGTCGCCTGCTGCCCGACGAAGGAGCCGAGCAGGAACATCCCGGCTTCCTTGTTGATCAGCTGCTGCGCGCCCTCCTGCCACGTGAGGCCGAGCGCGCCGTCCGAGTAGTACGGCAGGAGCTCGCGCCAGTGGTTGAAGACCGCCTTCACCTGCGGCCCGTCCCAGGGCTGCTTCCCCGCCATCAGGCTGACGTGGAACGGGTAGCCGTTGATGCGCATGTTCAGGATGTCGAACGTGCCCATCGCGGGCCAGCCGTCCTTGTCGGTGAACGCGATCGGCGTCAGACCGTCGTCCTTCATCTTCTTCGCGAGCGCGAGGAACTCGTCCCAGGTCTTCGGGACGGTGTAGCCCTTCGCCTTGAAGACGCTCTTCCGGTAGAAGACGGCCCAGGGGTAGTTGTAGATCGGGACGAAGTAGTAGTGGCCGTCGAGGCCCTTCGAGGCCGCCTGCATCGCCGGTGAGAAGTTCGGCTTCAGCGACGCCCAGACGTCGTCGATCGGCGCCAGCAGCCCGCGCTGGGCGAAGAACTGCATGCGGTAGCCGGCGAACCACGTGAACACGTCCTGCGGCTGGCCCTGCAGGTACGAGTTGATCTGCTGCTGGAACGTGTTGTGGTCGACGGTGTTCACGCTGACCTTGGTGCCCGCCTTCCGCGAGAACGCCTTGAAGACGGCGGCGTAGGCGGCCTTCGGCACCGGGTCCGATGCGTTCGAGCCGAACGACACGCTGCTCGCCGCGACCGAACGGGCCGACGCGGGCACGGTGCCGCCGAGCGCGCGCGTCGCATTCAGGCCGTACAGACCGGCGACGCTCCCGGCGCCCGCGGTGATGAGCCCGCGACGCGACAGGCGGCGGTGGTCGTCGTGCGAGTGACCTGCATCCTCCGACATGGGACCCTCCTGGGGAAAACCACGCGATCGCGAAAAACAGCACACGATCGAACATCGACAGGGACGTCCGCGACCTTTTCACGCGGTCGGCACCCGTGTCAAGGGCCGTAGAACGAAATCATCACGAGGCTTGACGCCGACTGTGCGTTCAGGTGAATAATTGGTCGATCATGCTCGCTGTGCAGCGCCACCGGCTGATCGTGGAGGAGCTGAGGCGGCTGGGGGCGGTTCGCGTCAGCGAGCTCACCCGGCTCCTCGCCGTCTCCGAGATGACGGTCCGGCGCGACCTCGACGCGCTCGCTGCCGCCGGGATCCTCGAGAAGGTGCACGGCGGCGCCACGCTCCGCGGCACGCTCGCCGCCGACGAGCCGGGGTTCGACGTGAAGTCCGAGCAGCAGCTCCTCGAGAAGGAGGCGATCGCGCGCCAGGCGGCGAGGCTCGTCGAGCCGGGGCAGTCGATCGGCCTCACGGCGGGCACGACGACGTGGCGGCTCGCGCACCACCTGACGAGCGTCCCCGAGCTGACCGTGGTGACGAACTCGATCCAGGTCGCGAACGTCTTCCACCTCGAGCCGCAGCCGGGAGTGACGGTCATCCTCGTCGGCGGCGTTCGGACGCCTTCGGACGCCCTCGTCGGCCCGGTCGCCGTGGCGACGATCCGTTCGCTCCACCTCGACGTGCTGTTCATGGGCGTGCACGGCGCGACCGAGGACGCGGGCCTGACGACGCCGAACATGCTCGAGGCGGAGACGGACCGGGCGCTCGTCGACGCCGCCGCTCGACGCGTCGTCGTCGCCGACCACACGAAGTGGGGCATCCGCGGGCTCAGCTCGATCGCGCGCCTCGAGGACGTGCACGTGTTCGTGACCGACGAGGGCATCGGCGACGACGCGCGCGCCGCGCTCTCCGAGCACGTCGAGCGGGTCGTCGTCGCCTCGACGCGCGGCGGGCGCGCGTGACGGCCTCGGTCGACGTCGACCTCCGTACCGACGACCACGGCGGCGACTCGACGTTCGTCGTCCGGTCGCGCCAAGAGCGTCCGAACCTCCCGTCGACCGCGTGCCCGTTCTGCCCCGGCGGCCTCGAGGCGCCCGACGCGTACGACGTGCGCTGGTTCGTCAACCGCTGGCCCGCGATGCCGGACGACAGGTGCGAGGTCCTCCTCTACACGCCGGAGCACGAGGCGACCTTCTGGTCGCTCGGCGCGGAGCGCGCGCGGCGCGTCGTCGACCTGTGGGCCGACCGGACCGAGGCCCTCGGCGCGCGCGCCGACGTCGGCTACGTGCTCGTCTTCGAGAACCGCGGCGCCTCCGTCGGAGCGACGATCCCGCACCCGCACGGGCAGATCTACGCGTTCCCGTTCGTCCCCGCGCTGCCCCGCCGCGAGCTGGAGCTCGGCGGCCGCCTCGGCGACCCCGGCACGCGCGTCGTCGCGGAGTCCGGCGGCTGGGTCGCGTTCGTGCCGGAGGCACCGCCGTTCCCGTACGCGGTCCGCGTGGTGACGGACGACCCGGTGCCGGACCTACCGTCGCTCGACGACGCCGGGCGCACCGGCCTCGCCACGGTGCTCGTCGACGTGCTCGAGCGCTTCGACCGCGTCTTCGACGCCGAGACGCCGTACATGCTCTGGATCCACCAGCGGCCGACCGACGGCGGCGCGTGGCCCGGCGCCCGGCTCCACGTCGAGATCGTCACGCCCTGGCGCGCGCCCGGCGTGATGCGCTACGTCGCCGCGGGCGAGCTCGGCTCCGGCGTGTTCTTCAACCCCGTCGACCCCGAGGCCGCGGCGCAGACGCTGCGCGACGCCCGCTGAGCCTCGCGTCGCTCCTCCACCTCGGCGGCCGGCCGACCTGGGCGATGCCCGAGCTCGCGAGCCTGGGGCGCCTGCCACCGGGAGCGACGCTCCGCCGCGACCCGCGGCGCGTCCGCACGCTGGACGGCCGCTGGGAGTTCCGTCTGGCGCCCCGCCCGGAAGCGGCGCCGGCGGCGCTCGGGCGAGCCCGCGGCTGGGACGAGGTCGACGTCCCGGGCCTCTGGACGATGCAGGGCTACGGACGGCCGTACTACACGAACGTCCGCATGCCGTTCCCCGAGCGGCCGCCGGACGTGCCGGCCGACAACGAGACCGGCATCTACCGCACCACGTTCCGCGTCCCCCGCGGCTGGCGGTCCCGCCCCGTCGTCCTGCACTTCGGCGGCTCCGAGGGGGCGCTGTACGTGCTCGTGAACGGGCATTCCGTCGGGATCGCCAAGGATGCGCGCACGCCTGCCGAGTTCGACGTGACGGAGCTCGTCGACCACGGCGGCGACAACGAGGTCGTCGCGGTGGTCGTTCGCTGGTCGGACGCGTCGTTCGTCGAGGACCAGGACCAGTGGTGGCAGGCGGGGCTGCCGCGCTCCGTCCAGCTGCTGTCGCCGACGATCCGCGACGTCTTCTGGCGTGCCGAC
The DNA here is from genome assembly GCA_036403195.1 of Gaiellaceae bacterium. GTDB lineage: Bacteria > Actinomycetota > Thermoleophilia > Gaiellales > Gaiellaceae > PALSA-600. The sequence goes on along the minus strand of DASWRL010000031.1, from coordinate 16,070 downwards.
GCAACGGGTGCGTTTTGCGTCGTCGCGGACGTCGCCGAGGGCGAGGCGTGGCTCGTGGACGCGCGAGGGAGCACGGTTGCCCGCGCCCGCCTGGGGGAGCAGACCGGCCTCGCCCGGCCGCGGCTCTGGTCGGCCGAGCAGCCGAGCGTCTACCGGCTCGAGGTCGAGGCCGGCGGCGAGACCGTGGCCTGCGACGTCGGGTTCAGGACCGTCGAGGTGCGGGACCGGCAGCTCCTCGTCAACGGGAAGGCGGTGCTGCTCGCCGGGGTCAACCGGCACGAGTTCGACGACCGCACCGGCCGTGTCGTCTCGCGCGCGTCGATGGAGGCGGACGTCGCGTTGATGAAGCGCCACAACGTGAACGCCGTGCGCTGCTCGCACTACCCGAACGACCCGTACTGGCTCGAGCTGTGCGACCGCCACGGCCTCTACGTGGTCGACGAGGCGAACCTCGAGTCCCATGCGTACTACGACGAGCTCTGCGACGACGAGACGTACCGCGCGCAGTGGCTCGAGCGCGTCGCGAACATGGTCGAGCGCGACAAGAACCACCCGAGCGTGATCCTCTGGTCGCTCGGGAACGAGAGCGGGTACGGCGCGAACCACGACGCCGCGGCGGGCTGGCTGCGGCGGCGTGACCCGTCGCGTCCGCTGCACTACGAGGGCGCGATCGCGCGGGACTGGCACGGCGGGCGCACCGCGACCGACGTCGTGTGCCCGATGTACGCCGACGTGGGCTCGATCGTCCGGTTCGCCGAGGAGGCGACCGACGACCCGCGGCCGCTCGTCCTGTGCGAGTACTCGCACGCGATGGGGAACTCGAACGGAGGGCTCGCCGACTACTGGCGTGCCTTCCGCGCCCACCGCGCGCTGCAGGGCGGCTTCGTCTGGGAGTGGGTCGACCACGGGATCCGGGTCGACGACGCGCACGGCGGGCACTGGGCGTACGGGGGCGATCTCGGCGACGAGCCGAACGACGGCAACTTCTGCGCCGACGGGATCGTGTGGCCCGACCGCGTCCCCCACCCCGCCCTCGCCGAGCTCGCGTATCTCGCGCAGCCGGTCGGCGTCACGGCCGGCCGCGGCGGGCGCTTCCGGGTCGAGAACCGCCGCTCGTTCACGTCGCTCGCCGACCTCGACGGCACGTGGGAGCTGACGGTCGACGGCGACGTCGTGAAGCGAGGGCGGCTCCCACGCCTCCGCGTCGGCCCCGGCGAGGCGACGGAGCTCCGGCTCGCGCTCCCCGCCGGCCCCGGCGAGCGGTTCGTCACGTTCCGCTTCCACGCGGGAGACGACGAGGTGGCGCACGACCAGGTGCGCGTCTCCGGGAGCCCGCGCCGGCGGCTCGGCCGTACGCGGGCGTTCGCCGGGGACGTCTTCCCCGATCTCGTGGTCGCGCAGCCGCGCCTCCAGCTGTGGCGGGCGCCCACCGACAACGACGGCCTCGCGCTCGTCCCCGACAAGCACGTCGGCCCTCTCGACCGCTGGCTCGAGCTCGGGCTCGACGGCGACGACGTGTCGCACCTCGCGACGCACGAGCAGCGCGTCCGCGAGCTCGCCGACGGCGGGCTCCTCGTCGAGAACGTGGTGGAGCTCGCGCCCGGGGTCGACGACCTCCCGCGCGTCGGCGTCGTGCTCGCGCTGCGGGAGGGCCTCGAGCAGCTCGAGTGGTACGGCCGCGGACCGTGGGAGGCCTACGGCGACCGGCTCGCGTCGACGGTCGTCGGCCGCTTCCGCAGCACGGTGTCGGACGAGTACGTCCCGTACATCCACCCGCAGGAGCACGGCCATCATCCCGAGGCGCGGTGGGTGCGCCTCACGGCCGCCGACGGCGCCGGGATCGAAGTGGCAGGCGTCCCCACGATCGGCTTCGGGGCGAGCCACTTCACGGCGGCGGACCTCACCGGCGCCCGTCACACGAGCGACCTGCGGCCGCGCGCGGAGACGATCCTCAGCCTCGACGCGGCGCAGCGCGGCCTCGGGACCGCGAGCTGCGGGCCCGACACGGACGAGCGCCACCGGCTGCGCGAGCGCCGCTACGCGTTCGCGTACGTGCTGCGGCGGATCGCCGCGCCCTGAGAGGGCCGCGCGACGATGCCTCCGAGCTCGGAGGCGAACGCGTCCGCACGCGCGGCGTCGACGAGCGCCAGGACGGAGCCCCCGAACCCGCCGCCGACGAGGCGCGCGCCGTACGCGCCCGCCTCGACCGCCCGCTCGACGAGCGCGTCGAGCTCGGGCACCGACACCTCGTAGTCGTCGCGGAGGCTCGCGTGACTCGCGAGCAGGATCTCGCCGAGACGCGGGAGGTCGGCGTGCTCGAGCGCCGCGGCGAACGCCGTCACGCGCTCGTTCTCGGTCCGCACGTGGCGCACGCGGCTCGGCATTCCCACCTCGAGCTCCGCGCGCCTCGCGGCGTAGCCGGACGTCTCGTGGCTGTGCTTGACGCCGGAGTCGACGACGACGAGGCCCGCCGACGGCGGGACGCGGACGAGGCGGTGCTCGAGCGTGCCGCAGTCGAGAAGCAGCGCGTGCCCCTCCGACCCGAGGAGGCTCGCGGCCTGGTCGAGGACTCCGACGGGCGCGCCGACCGCCCGGAACTCGGCGCGCCGGCAGGCCTGCGCCAGCACCATCGGCTCGAGCGGCCACCCCGCCGCCTCGCAGAGCGCGAGCGCGACCGCGACCTCGAGCGCCGCCGACGACGAGAGCCCGGCGCCGGGCGGCAGGGTCGAGCGCACGACGCCGCGGATCCCGACCGGAGGCCGTCCGAGCTCGGCGAGCTCGGCGGCGACAGCGCTCGCGTACCGTCCCCAGCCCGCGTCCGGCGGGCCGAACTCCTCGGAGACGAGGTCGAGATCCTCCGCGGGGCCCGTGACCTCCAGCTCGACGCCGAGCTGGATCGCGACGGGCAGGACGAGCCCGCCGCTGTAGTCGGTGTGCTCCCCGATCAGGTTGACGCGGCCGGGCGCCCACGCGACGAACGTCATCGCTCCTCGCGCACGTACGGCGTGCCGAGCGCCGCCGGCGCACCGAGCCGCCGCCGGGCGCCGGCGCTCGAGACGAGCACGAGGACGACGATCGTCATCACGTAGGGGAGCGCCTGGAACAGCTCGGGCGGGACGCCGCTGAGGATGCCGCGCGCCTGGAACGTGAACGGGATGCCGGAGAAGGCACCGAAGAGGTACGCGCCGACGAGGCACAGGACCGGGCGCCAGAACGCGAAGATCACGAGCGCGATCGCGATCCAGCCGGCGCCGCCCGTGAGGCCGTCGGTCCACTGCGGCGTGATCGCGAGCGAGAAGCACGCGCCGCCGACGCCGGCGAAGGCGCCGCCTGCGACGGTGTGCGCGTACCGGTACGCCGCGACGTTGATCCCCATCGCGTCGGCCGCCGCGGGCGACTCGCCGACCGAGCGGACGTTCAGCCCCGGACGCGTCCGCGAGAGGTACACCGCGACGAGCGCCACGCACACCCACGAGGCGTAGACGACGGCCGAGTGGTCGAGCAGGATCGGCCCCACCACCTTCGCCGTCCGCCACGAGTGCGGAAGGAACGGCGAGAACGCGTGGCGCGCCGGCTGGTCGGCGAGCTGGAGGTCGTTCCCGAGGTACGAGGACAGCCCTGCGGCGCCCGCGAAGATCGTGAGCGCGAGCCCCGACACGATCTGGTTCGCGCGCAGCGTCACGACGAGGAACGCGTGGACGAGCGCCATGGCCGCGCCCGCGACGGCGGCGACGGCGACGGCCAGCGCGAGCGAGCCCGAACGCTGCACCGCCCAGAACCCCATCACGGCGCCGACGAGCATCATCCCCTCGACGCCGAGGTTGAGGATGCCGGCGCGCTCGGCGAGGAGCTCCCCGAGGGCGGCGTACAGGAGCGGGGTGCCGTAGACGACCGCCGACGCGAGGACCACCACGAGGACCGAGTTGTTGATCCCGCCGGCGGCGAGGATGCTCATGCGGCCGCCTCCGCCGTGCGCGCGCCGCGCGACCCGATCCGCACGCGGTAGCGGACGAGCAGCTCGCCCCCGAGCGCGCAGAAGAGGATCAGCCCCTGCATGACGCCGACGAGCCCGGAGGGGAAGTCGACGCCCTGCAGGGCGTACCCCGCGTTCTGGAGGCCGCCGAGCAGGAACGCGACGAGGCAGACGGCGAACGGGTTGTACCGCGCGAGCGCGGCGATCACGATCCCCGCGTAGCCGTAGCCCGCGGCGCTCAGGCCGCGCGGGTCGAGCGTGTGCCGGAAATCGCCGTCCTGGCTGGCGCCCCCGATGCCGGCGACCGCTCCCGAGAGCGCCATCACGGCGAGGATCTTCCGGCGTGTCCGCATGCCGGCGTAGGTCGCGGCGCGCGGCGAGTCCCCGATCACCTGCACCTCGAACCCGAACCGCGTGCGCGTGTACAGCACCCAGATGAGGGTCGCCGCGAGGACGCCCACGAGGAGGCCGAGCGGGAGGACGAGGCTCCCGACGTGCGACGCCGGCCACGTCGCCGCCGCCGGCAGGTTCTTCCCCTGCGGGAAGACCTTCGCGGTCGGGCTCGACGTGTCGCGCCAGTACGACTCCGAGTCGAAGATCAGGTAGTTCAGGACGAGCGCGGCGACGTAGTTGAGCATCAGCGACGTGATGATCTCGTTCGTCGACAGGAACGCGCGGAGCACCGCCGGGATCAGCGCCAGCGCGGCTCCGCCGGCGGCGCCCGCGAGGATCATCCCGGGCACGGACAGCCAGCCGGAATGGTTGCCGAGCGCGATTCCCGCCGCCGCGCCGACGACGGCGCCCGCGTACAGCTGGCCCTCGCCGCCGATGTTGAAGAGCTGCATCCGGAACGCGACGGCGGCGCACAGGCCGGTGAAGAGGAGCGGTGTCGCCGCGACGAAGGTCGCGTTCAGCGCGTCGACCCCGCCGAACCCCGTGTCGAGGAGCCGCGCGAAGGTGTGCCCCGGCGGGTGGCCCGTCGCGAGCAGCACGAACGTCATCACGACGAAGGCGATGAGGACGGTCCCGACCGGGACGGCGACCGTCAGCCAACGAGGCTGCGCGAGGCGGCGCTCGATCCGGATCACGTCTCGCCTCCGGCCATCAGGAGGCCGATCTCCTCGACCGTCGTCTCGCCCGCGTCCCGCTCGCCGACGATCCGGCCCTCGAACATCACGGCGACGCGGTCGGCGAGGGCGAGGATCTCGTCGAGGTCCTCCGAGATGAGCAGGACGCCCACGGCCGCATCGGCCGCCTCGCGGATGTAGCGGTGCACGGTCTCGATCGCGGCGACGTCGAGCCCCCGCGTCGGCGAGGCGACGACGAGGACGCGCGGGCCTCCGTGGAACTCGCGCGCCAGCACCACCTTCTGGAGGTTGCCGCCGGAGAGCTGCCGCGCGGGAAGCTCGGGGCCGCCGCCGCGGACGTCGTAGCGGTGGATCAGGTGCGCGGCGTGCTCGCGGATCGTGCGAAGCCGGAGCAGCGGCCCGAGCGCGAGCTCCCTGCCGCGATAGGCCTTGAGGACCACGTTCGAGGCGATCGAGAGCGACGGCGCGACGCCGGTGTGGAGCCTGTCCTCCGGCACGTGGGCGATCCCCGCGTGGATCGCCTCGCGCGCGTCGCCGCCGCGGAGCTTCCGGCCGTCGACGACGATCTCTCCGCGCGCGGCCGGGCGCATCCCGGTGATCGTCTCCGCGAGCTCGCGCTGCCCGTTCCCGGCGACGCCGGCGATCGCGACGATCTCGCCTGCGCGCACCGTGAGGTCGACGCCCCGGACGGCGTCGCCGCCGCGGTCGCCGGAGGCCCACAGCGACCGCGCCTCCAGCACGGGCTCGCCCACCTCCGTCGCGCGGTCGACGCGCGTCGCGAGCGAGACCTCGCGCCCGACCATGAGCGCCGCGAGCGAGCGGGGCGTCGCGTCGGCGCTGTCGACCGTGGCGACCGTCCGCCCGTCGCGGAGCACCGTCACGCGGTCCGCCACCGCCTTCACCTCGTGCAGCTTGTGCGAGATGAAGATGATCGTCCGCCCTTCCGCCGCCATCACCCGCAGCGTCTCGAAGAGCGAGTCCGCCTCCTGCGGCGTGAGCACCGCCGTGGGCTCGTCGAGGATCAGGACGCGCGCCTCGCGGTAGAGCGCCTTCAGGATCTCGACGCGCTGCTGCTCTCCGAGCGAGAGCTGCCAGACCCGCGCCCGGGGGTCGACGACGATGCGGTAGCGCTCGCCGAGCTCGGCGACGCGGCGCTCGATCCGCCGCGGGTGCACCATGAACTTCCTGCCCTCGCCGCGATGGTCGCCGAGGATCACGTTCTCCGCGACGGTGAACGGCGGCACGAGGCGGAAGTGCTGGTGCACCATCCCGATCCCGGCGTCGAGTGCGTCGCGCGGCGACGAGAACGCCACCTCCTTGCCCCACAGCACGATCTGCCCCTCGTCGGGGCGGTAGAGCCCCGTCAGGATGTTCGACAGCGTCGACTTCCCGGCGCCGTTCTCGCCGAGCAGCGCGTGCACCTCGCCCTCGGCCGCCTCGAAACGGACACCGTCGTTCGCGACGACCCCGGGGAACCGCTTCGTGATGTCGCGCAGCTCGACGGCGGTCGGCATGGAGAGGGGGCGGGCGGGGCGCTGCCCCGCCCGCCCGTCACGCGTCAGCCCTTCGGGCTCCCGACGACTCCCTTGACGAAGTAGCTCATCGAGTAGAGGTCGTTGAACGTCGGACGCTTGCCCTTCGGGATGCGGAGCTTGCCGCTCTGGTCGTAGATCGGCCCGCTGAACTCGTTCCACTTGCCGCTCTTGATCAGCGCCTCCTGCTGCCGGATGAGCGCCCTCGTCTTCGCAGAGACGCCCTTGCCGAACGGAGCGAGCAGCGTGAACCCGTCCTTCAGCGTGCCGTAGTAGTTGCCGGTCTTCCAGGTGCCGTTCATCGCCGCCTGGACGCGCTTCAGGTAGTACGGCCCCCAGTTGTAGACGGCCGCGGTGAGCCACGACTTCGGCGCGAACTTCTTCGCATTCGAGTCGTAGCCGACCCACGGGACGCCCGCGGACTCGGCGTACTGCCCTGCGGAGGGGCTGTCGACGTTCTGCCCGATGACGTCCGCGCCCGCACCGTGCAGGCCCTCCGCCGCCTTCTTCTCCTTGTCCGGCGCGAACCACGAGTTCGTCCAGACGACCTTCACCTTCGCGCCCGGATGCGCCTTCTGCACGCCGAGGGCGAACGCGTTCGTGTGACGGATGACCTCGGGGATCGCGAACGGCACGACGTAGCCGACGGTGCCGGACGTCGTCGCGGCGCCCGCGGCGATACCGGAGAGGTAGATCGCGTCCTCGCCGGCGCCGTAGTACTCGGCCATGTTCGGCAGGATCGTCGTGCCGGTGGCCATCTCGAACTTCACGTCCGGGTACTTCTTCGCGGCCGCCGCGACCGCCGGCTGGAAGCCGAACGAGGTCGCGAAGATGATCTTGTTCCCGTCGCGGACGAGCTGGTCGAGCACCGTGCCCACCTGCGGGCCCTCGGGGACGTTCTCCTTGAACGTCGTCTGCACCTTCGATCCCAGGTGCTTCTGCACGTAGAGCCGCCCCTGGTCGTGCGCCTGCGACCAGCCGCCGTCGTTGTGGGGACCGACGTAGATCCACGCCGCCTTGAACGCGGCGTTCGACTTCGCCGACCCCGCGGAGGTGCCGAGCGCGAGCACCGCGGCGCCCGCGGCGGCCACGAGCACGACCGCGCCGAGCGCGAGCTTCCTGTTCCTCACTGGTTGATCTCCTTGCGAGCCGTTTGCCGGGGGGAAAGGCGAATGTAACCGACCTTCGGGCGTTCCTCTAGGCCTCGGCCGGAAGCCCCTGCAGAACGGGCTCTTCCGCGCTCCACGGGAAGGTGATCCAGCGGTCGGTGCGCCGCCACACGTATTCGCAGGCGATCGCCGAGCGAGGCTTCTCGTACAGCACGGCCGTCCGGACCTCGGCGACCTTGCCCTCGCAGAACTCGTGGACGAGCTTCAGCGTCGCGCCCGTGTCGGCCACGTCGTCGGCAACGAGGACGCGCATCTCGGCGAAGTCGACGAGATCCGGGACGGGCGGCAGGATCATCGGCACCTCGAGCCGCTCGTCGACGCCGGTGTAGAACTCGACGTTCATCGTGAAGGTGTTCTTCACGCCGAGCGCGTACCCGATCGCGCCCGCGACGAGGAGGCCGCCGCGTGCGATCCCGAGGATGATTTCGGGACGGTAGCCGTCGCCGGCCGCGGCCTCGGCGAGCCAGCGCGCGCCCGCGCCGAGATCGTCCCAGCTCATCACCTCGCGCGCGGGCTCCGTCACCGGCCTGAGCCTAACGGTCGTTACCCGGGCAGGCCGCGGAGGAGCCCCCAGCCCGCGAGCGGCAGCGTTGCGACGGCGACGAAGCCGACCGGCCAGCTCGTCGCCGCCACGAGCGCGCCGAACACCCCGGGGTACACGGCGCCGAAACCGTTCAGCACGGTCTGCTGCAGGCCGATCGCGACGCCGCTCCTCCGGTGCCCGGCCACCTCGATGGCGGCCGCGAACGCGAGCCCGTTCCAGCTCATCGACAGCGCACCCGCGACGACGAGCATGGGCACGAGCGCCGCGAGCGGCGCGTCGAGGAGGGCGGCCGCGACGAGGACGAGGACGGCGTCGGCGAGCGCAATCAGCCGCAGCGGCCCGAGCCGCGACCGCGTGACGTCCGACCACCGCCCCGAGCCGATGCGTCCCGCGATGCCGAACAGCTGCACGACGGCGAGCACGAGCCCGGCGCGGCCCGCGGAGAGCCCGCGGTGGTCGTGCAGGAGCAGCACGGTGAAGCCGACCACGCACATCTGCGGCGCGACCACGAACGCGCTCCCGAGCGCGATCCGCCACAGCCGGGAGTCGCGGAGCGGCGCGTCGACGGTGCCGCCGCCCTCCGGCACCGGAGCGTCCGCGATCACGATGCCGCCGACGACGGCCGCGACGAGGCAGGCGACGCCGAGCGTCGCGAACCCCCACCCGGTTCCGGCGCGCGCGACGTGCGGGACGGCGATCGACACGGCGAACCCGGCGATCGGTATGGCGGTCTGGCGGATGCCGAGGGCGAGCCCGCGCTGCTCCGGCGGGAACGCTGCCATCACTGCCCGGCCGCTCGCCGACTGCACGCTCGCGCCGAGGAGGCCTGCGGCGACGAGGAGCGCGAGCAGCGGCCAGAAGGCGTGCACGCCGCCGGCGGCGAGGAGCGCGACGCCGCAGCCCGCGATCCCGAGCGCCAGCACGATGCGCTCGCCGAACGCATCCGTCGCGTACCCCCACGGCACGAGGGAGATCACCGACCCCGCGAGTGACGCGGAGATCAAGACGCCCGTCTCGCCGAGGGAGAGCCCGTAGCGGTCGCGGAGGAAGGGCGCCATCACGGCGACGCCGAACCAGATCGCCGAGTACGTCGCCTGCGCGAACGTCCCCGTCGCGAGGACGACCCAGCGGTTGCTCAGAGCCCGAACGGGTTCGCCGGGCGCGTGGCCGTCGCCACCATCAGCGGGACGATAGCTCCCGCCGCTCGAGCGGCAGCTCGAACCAGAAGCGCGCTCCGTTCGGGAGCGGCTCGAACCCGATCGCGCCCGCGTGCGCCTCGACGATGCGCTGCGACACGGCGAGGCCGAGGCCGGTGCCGGGGATCCCCGCCGCCGGAGCCTCGCCGCGGTAGAACGGGCGGAAGAGCTGCGCCCGGTGCTCCGCGCGCACGCCGGGCCCCTCGTCGTCGACCCAGACGCGCGCGCGGTCGTCGTCGGTGCGCGCGCCGACGGTCACGGTCGTGCCGGCACCGGCGTACTTGACCGCGTTCGAGAGGAGGTTGTCGACGACCTGCGCGAGCCGCAGCCGGTCCGCCTCGACCTCGAGCGGATCCTCGACATGCACCTCGAGGTGGTGCGTCCCACCGTGCTCGACGAGCCGCTCGGCGTGCTCGACGAGCAGGTCGGCGAGGTTGAGCCGCTCGAGCCGGAGCGCGAACCTCCCCTCCTCGAGCAGCTGCGCGTCGAGGAAGTCGCCGACGAGGGACGAGAGGCGCGTCGCCTCGGAGTCGACGATGCGCAGGTAGTGCCGCCGCTCCGCCTCCGGCACCTCGCGCTCGAGCAGCAGGCGGCTGAACCCGAGGATGCTCGCGAGCGGCGTCCTGATCTCGTGCGAGACCATGCTGATCAGCTCGGACTTGTTCTTCTCGGAGCGCTCGAGCGTCGCCGCGCGCTCGCGCAGCGCGTCCTGCGTCCGTGCGAGCGACTCCGTCATCGAGTTGAACGCGCGCGCGAGCGACCCGAACTCGTCGCGCCGCCGCGTCGGGAGCCGGATGGAGAAGTCGCCCTCGGCGACCGCGGACGCAGCGCGGACGGCGTCCCGCAGCGGCTGCGCGATCACGCGCCCGAGCCACACGCCGAGGAGGACGAGCAGGATCGGGGTCAGCGCGAGCGCCGCGAGCGCGCCGACACGCGCCTGGTGGGCGAAGTGGTCCGCCGCGGCGGTCCGCTCGGCCGCATCGGAGGCGGCGCCGCGCGCGAGCGAGTCAGAGTCGCTGAGGATGGCGTTGAGGCGCGTCGCGCCCTCGGCGTTCGCATCGGACGAGCTCGCTGCGGTCTTCGAGATCTGCGCAATCGCGACCACGGGGTCGGCGTAGTCGCCGATGTACGACGCGATCTCGTTGCGCAGCCTGCGCGCCCGGTACCCCGCGGCGGGATCGCCCGTCGTCGCCTGCGCGAGACGCGACGCCGAAGGCCGCCAGGTCCCGCGCGCGTGCTGCCAGCGGACCAGCGCGCCCCTGTCGTCGGTCGTGATGACGCCCCGCAGCGCGTCGGCGAGATCGCTGACCGTCGCGCGCAGCTCCGACGCCGCGGTGTTGATCTCGGCGGCGCGCGCGTTGCCGGTGTTCGCGTCGCGGAGCCGCGTGTTGGCCGCGTACAGGAGCGCGAGTGTCGCGCCGGTCGCCGCGGCCCCGAGCGCCGTGGCGACGATGACGCGGACGACGACGCTACGGCCGCGTGACCGACGCAACGACACGCACCAGCTCGTCGGGGTCGAACGGCTTGCCCACGAACGCGTCGGCGCCCGCCGCCTCCGCGGCGCGGCGGTCGGCGTCGCTCTGCCACGCGGAGACGACGACGACGGGCGTGTCGGCCGACTCGGGCCGGCCGCGGAGGTCGGCGAGCAGCTCGAGCCCGCTCTTCCCGGGCAGCATCACGTCGAGGACGACGGCGGCGACGGACGTCTCCGCCAGCACCTCCTCGGCCTGCACGGCGTCCTCCGCCTCGATGCAGTCGAACCTCTCGCCGAGCGCGGCCTTGATCAGCTCCCGCAAGGGAAGCTCGTCGTCGCATACGAGGATGACGGGCCGCAGCGCGCGCGCTGCCTCCATCAGCCGCTCAACCGGAACAGCAGGAGCTCGCGCCGCGGCTTCAGCTGCTTCGCCGTCACCGTCAGGCTCCCGCGCGCGTTGTCGTAGAGGCCCGTGCCGCCGACGACGGCCTGGGTGTACAGGAGGCGGGACCGCAGGAGCCCGGCCGTCTCGATCGTCCCCCGCGGCAGGACATAGCTGCCGTTGCAGCTGCGCTCGGGGCCGCTCACGTGGACGCACGTGAGGACGCCGTGGCCGATCGAGTGCGCCCTCGAGCCGCTGCCGTAGAGCATCACCTTCACCACCTCGACGGTGCCGGCGGAGCCGAGCGTGCTCCCGCCGTGGAGCACCTGCCGGTCCGTGAGCCGGACGAGCGCCGGGCCGGTCGCCTCGTGCGAGGCGCCTGCGAGGGCGAGCGCGGCGGCGGCCGGTGCGACCAGTGCGGCGAGCCGGCGTACCCCGGGCCCAGTCACCGCCCCAACTATAGCCTCGGAGCGTCCGCGCGATCTCACGCGCCGACGAAGTCGGCCTCGCCCCCGAGCAGCCGCGCGATCGCGGCGCGGCCGCGCTCACCCATGTCGAGGGTCAGGTCGTTCACGTACATCGAAACGAAGCGATCCGCGGTGTCGGCGTCAATCCCCCGTCCGAAGCGGCGCGCATAGGCGAGCGCCGCGTCGCGGTTCTCGAGGCCGGCGACGATGGCGTCGCGCAGGACGCGCGAGACGTCCTCCGCACGCTCCACGTCGCGGCGGATCGCGACGACGCCGAGTGGAAGCGGCAGGCCGACGGTCTCCGCCCACCACGTCCCCAGGTCGAGCAGCTTCACGAGCCCGGCGTCGGCATAGGTCAGCTGGCCCTCGTGGATCAGCAGCCCCGCGTCGGCGCGGCCGGAGACGACCTCGTCGAGCACGCGGTCGAACGGCAGGTCGCGCGTGCGGATCGCGTCGCCGAGCGCGAGATGGAGCACGCGCTTCGCCGTCGTGAGCGGCCCCGGCGTCACGATCACCGCCTCCCCGAGGTCGACGTCGCCGCGGGCGACGACGATCGGCCCGTAGCCCTCGCCGAACGACGCGCCGTGCGGGAGGAGCGCGTACCGGGTCGCGACCGCCGGGTACGCGCCCGCCGACAGCGCGGTCACCTCCAGCCTGCCCTCGACCGCCCACTCGTTCAGCGACTGGATGTCGCTCGCGACGGGCTCGAGCTCGAGCCCGCGCGTGTCGACGGCGCCCGCATCGAGCGCCCAGACCATGAACGCGTCGTCGGGATCCGCGGAGTGGCCGACCCGGATGGGCACGGCGGCTGACGTTACCCTGACGCGGGTGCTCAGCGAGTCGATCCAGGACTACCTGAAGTCGGTCTACAAGCTGCAGTCCGCGAGCGGGCGCGTCACGATCGGCGCGATCGCGAGGGATCAGGGCGTGTCGCCGGCGTCCGCGTCGGCCATGGTCAAGAAGCTGACGGCGCTCGAGCTCCTGACGCACGAGCCCTACCGCGGCGCCACGTTGACGGACGCCGGCGAGCGCGTCGCGCTCGAGGTCATCCGCCACCACCGCCTCCTCGAGCTCTACCTCGCCGAGACGCTCGGCGTGCACGTGGACGACGTCCACGCCGAGGCCGACCGCCTCGAGCACGTCATCTCGGAGGAGCTCGAGGCGCGCATCGACCGCGCGCTCGGGTTCCCGACGCACGACCCGCACGGCGACCCAATTCCCAACGCGAACCTCGAGTGGCCTAGCGGCCGAAGAAGAACCGCTCGAGCGGCGCGATCAGCTCGTCCCGGTGGAACGGCCTGACCTTCGCGCCGCTCCCGTCCGCCTCCGAGACGACGGCGTCGTCCTCGAGCGTCGCGTTCGCGAGCTCGAGGCAGTCGTCCATGTCGTACCCCTGCCAGACGTAGTCGTCAAGCCGCGGCGCCTCCGACTCGCGATGCTGCGGGTTCACCTGGCGGCCGATCGCCCACACGGCCCCGGGCCGGCGCTCGATCCAGATCACGACCCGCTCGGGGCCGCCGTCGTCGTCGAGGCCGTCGACGACGCGCTGGGCGAAGCGCCCGTCCCTCGCGGGAGCCTTCACGCCGCGACTATACAATCGGCCGCACCGTGGGCCTCGTCGACGCGATCAAGGGCGCCTTCTCCTTCCTCGGATCGCGGTCGCAGAGCGAGGAGCGCATCGCGCAGTACGTGATCCGCGAGCACCATCGCGGGCGGCCGCTGCAGGAGATCCTCGAGGACCGGTACGTCACGAACCGGTGCACGCCGGAGCAGATCCGCCGCCTCCTCGATCGCCCCGACGTGATCCACGCCGTGGGCGAGGACGTCGTCGGCACGACGAAGACCGCTCTGTAGCCGGGCTCACCCGCCCTTCTTGATGAAGGTGATCTTCCCGCTCGTCTCGAGGATCCCCCACGCGATGTCGTCCAGGCGCGCCATTCCCTGCTCGCGCGCGCTCTCGAGGACCTCCGACAGCGCGAGCCGCTCGCGCCGGAGGTTCTGCTCGAGCGGCTTCCCGTCCTCGATGATCACGATCGGCAGCCCTTCCAGCACGAGCCCCGCCGCCCGGCTCCTGAAGCCGACCCACGACACGCCCGCCTGAAGCACCGCGATCGTCCCCACGGCGAGCATCAGCCCCGTGACGGAGAAGTCGTTCTGCGTCACGCCCTGCTGCACGAGGTCCCCGATCACGACGAGCAGGACGAGGTCGAGCGGCTCGAGCGACGAGAGCTCCCGGCGGCCGACGATCCGCGTCACCAGGAGGACGAACCCGTACATGATCACTGCGCGGATGACGATGTCCATGCGGGGCTACGGGAAGATCGTGAGGGTGCGGTCGATCGACAGGAGCACGCGGTCGCCGTCCTGCAGCTGCACGTCGGTCGAGCGGCGGCCGACGTTCGTCGGGTTCGTCTGCAGCTGGACGTACAGCTCGTAGCGCTGCCCGGCGGGGACGTGACCGAGGTCGAGGAGGAGCGCTCCGTTCCGGCTTCCCTCGCCGAGCGGCGACGGCTCGATCGTGTTGATCGTGTTCCCCTCGAGCCACCCCTGCGAGAGCGCGAGCCGCGCGTCCTTCAGGTCGTGCCGCGCGCGGATCGTGAAGCGCGCCTCCCACAGGAGACCGCTGCGGATCCGTGTCGGCGCGTACACCTTGATCGACGCGGCGTCGCCTGACGCGGTCGCGCTCGACGGCCGCTGGCCGAAGACGTTGAAGAGGCCGGCGAGGACGAACAGCGTGACGAGTGCGAGGAGGGCGCGGCGGGCCCAGAGCTGCCAGCCGCGGCCCCGCATGTCGCGCGCATCGGCGAGGACGATCCCGTCGGGTACGTCGGCCACACCCGTGTTCTCACCCGTGAGAACGGACGGCTAACGCGCGGACGTGTCAAGATCGTGTCCCACTTCGAGGCAGGAGGGTCAGTGGTGAAGGAGTTCCGGCAGTTCATTCTCCGTGGCAACCTCGTCGACCTGGCGGTCGCGGTCGTGATCGGTACGGCGTTCGCCGCGGTGATCGCCGCGCTCGTCGCCGACATCGTCACGCCGCTGATCGCGGCGATCGGCGGCAAGCCCGACTTCGGGAGCCTGTCGTTCACGATCCACAAGAGCCACTTCCTCTACGGCGCGTTCATCAACGCCCTGCTCTCGTTCCTGATCGTCGCAGCGGTGCTGTTCTTCCTCGTCATCAAGCCGGTCAACGCGCTCATGAACATGCGGCGAACGGAGCCCGAGGTGGAGGCGACGACCCGCGAGTGCCCCGAGTGCCTGAGCCAGATCCCGCAGGCTGCGCGGCGGTGCGCGTTCTGCACGGCCGAGGTCGGCGCCTCGGCATAGGCGCAGCGCCTCGTCCGGGTCGGGCACGTCGAGGAGCTCGCGACCGCCGGCGCCGTGGCGCGCACGGCGGCGCACCGGGCGTCCCCCCTCGTCGGCGTCGTCGTCGAGGCGCTCGCGGCGCTGCCGGGACGTGCGTGACGGAGGAGATGGAGGCGCTCGAGCCGAACCACACGCACGTGCTGCTCGGCGCTTCGTTACCTACGCGGCCGCGATTCGCCGGAGAGCTTCTTCCTCGACTCCCGGCGATCTATGACGTGGCGGGGGAGCGGCCGGTCAGCGCCTCGCGGGTCCAGACAGCGCCGGAAGCATCGTGATCGTCGACGGGATCTTCCTGCATCGACGAGCTCGTTCCGCCTCGGACTATTCGATCTGGCTCGACGTGCCTTTCGAGATTTGCGTCCCTCGCGGCGCGAGGGCTACGTCTTGGGAATGCCGACCCTTGCGCCGCGTCGAATCAGCGTTACGTCGAGGGACAACGTCTGTACATCGCGGGCGCGGCTCCGTGTACGAAATGATGGCTCGATGGACGAGCCGTTCTTTACGCGATCGGGGGAGGGCGAGCGGATCGCGCCGCGCGGGTACCGCGTCCTCGCGGAACTGCCTCACATCGAGGCGCTCGACCTCTCGTTCGGACCGGACTTCGAAGGCGTCGACCCGCACACGCACGCCGACCACACCGATTCGTTCTACGTGCTCGAGGGCGAATTCGAGTTCCTCCAGGACGGGAACTGGCACCGCGTCGGGCCCGGCACATTCCTCTCCGTGCCCCCGAACGTCGTGCACGGCTTTCGCGCCTGCGGTGTGGCCGTCCGCGTCCTCAACTTCCATACGCCGAACGCCGGCTTCATCGGGCGGCTTCGCGCGGCTAATCCGGCCTAGCTTCGAGGTGTGGCCCCGAACCTGCCGCCTGCGCCAGCG
>DASWRL010000030.1:0-19215 GCA_036403195.1 Gaiellaceae bacterium | reverse complement strand
TGCCCGAACGTCTCGCGCTCGCGCGCGTACTCGACGGAGCGCTCGAGGCACGCGCGGACGACGCCGCACGCCCCGGCCGCGACCGTGAACCGGCCCTGGTCGAGCGAGTGCATCGCGACCTCGAACCCCTGACCCTCCTCGCCGATCAGGTTCTCCGCCGGCACCTCGACGTTCTCGAAGAAGAGCTCCCCGGTCGAGCCGGCCCAGATGCCGAGCTTGTGCTCTGTGTCCGCGGCGGTGAAGCCCTTCATCCCCTTCTCGAGGACGAACGCGCTGATGCCCTTGTGGCCCGCTGCGGGGTCGGTCTTCGCGAACACGAGCGCGTGGTCGGCGACCGACGCGTAGGAGATCCAGTTCTTCTGGCCGTTGAGGACGTAGACGTCCCCCTCGCGGCGGGCCGTCGAGCGCATCGCCGCGACGTCCGACCCGGCGCCGGGCTCGGTCAGCCCGAAGCACGCGAGCTTCTCGCCCTTCGCCTGCGGCGTCAGCCACCGCTGCTTCTGCTCCTCCGACCCGTAGCGGAGGAGCGACAGTGAGTTCAGCCCGACGTGCACCGAGATGAGGGTGCGGAACGCCGCCTCCCCGCGCTCGATCTCCTCGCAGGAGAGCGCCTCGGCGACGAAGTCGAGCCCGGCGCCGCCGTACTCCTCCGGTATCACGATCCCGAGGATCCCCAGCTCCGCCATCCCCTCGATCAGCTCGAGGTCGAGCTTGTGGTCGATGTCGTTCTGGATCGCGACGGGGAGGACGCGCTCGTCCACGAAGGCGCGGACGGTCTCCTGGATCAGGCGCTGCTCGTCGGTGAGCTCGAAATCCATGTGGGGCACACTACCCGGCGTGAAGACGGCGGTCGTGCTGTTCACGCGCGACCTGCGCGTCCACGACAACCCCGCGCTGGCAGCCGCCCACCGCGACGCGGAACGCGTCGTCCACCTGTTCGTCCGCGACCCCGCGATCCGGGCCCCGGCGCGGCGGGTCGCCTTCCTCGAACGCCTCCTCGCCGGCGTCCCGGGTCTCGTCGTCGAGCACGGCGACCCCGTCGAGGCGGTCGCGCGCCGGTCGCCCGACGTCGTGCACTGCTCGGAGGACGCGAGCCCCTACGCCCGGCGCCGCGAACGGCGGCTCGCGGAGCGGTTCGACCTGCGCCTCCACCCGGGAACGACGGTCGTCCCGCTCGGGGACCTCAGGCCGTACCGCGTCTTCACGCCGTACTTCCGCCGCTGGGTCGAGCAGCCCCGGCGGGCGCTCGAGGAGCCGCCGGTCGACGCGCCCGAGACGGAGGCGCGGCGTGCGCTCGCGGCGTGGCTCGAGTCGCCGGCGAAGCTCGGCTCGCGCCTCAGCCCGTATCTCCACTTCGGCGCGCTGTCGGCGCTCGAGTGCGTCGTCCGCGGCGCGCACAAGCCGGAGTGGGTGCGCGAGATCGCGTGGCGCGACTTCTACGCGCAGCTGCTGGCAACGGAGCCCGGCCGCTTTCGTCTCGGCCGTGCCGCGTCGGGCGACCCGCGCTTCGCCGCGTGGCGCGAGGGCCGAACCGGCGTCGCGCTCGTCGACGCCGGGATGCGTCAGCTGCACGAGGAGGGGTGGATGCCGAACCGCGTGCGCATGGTGTGCGCGCAGTACCTCGTCCACACGTGCGGCCTCGACTGGCGCCTCGGCGCGGCCCACTTCGAGGAGCTGCTCGTCGACGCCGACGTCGCGTCGAACCGCGGCAACTGGCTCTGGGTGGTGGCGAACACGCGCCGCCTGTTCAACCCCGAGCTGCAGGCCAAGCGGCTCGCCGGCTACGTCGACCGCTGGTCGAACGCGGGGAGGCCGTCGATGGACGCGCTGTTCCGCTCGACCACGTAGTCCCGCAGGCCGGCGGCTCCCTTCCGCTCGAGCCACGCTCCCCGCTGCGGCCGCTCGCCGACGTACTCCATCAGCGGCACGCCGAACCCGCACGAGTCCGAGATGCGGTCGACGTGGACGCGCACGACCGCCCGCACCCCTTCGGACGGATCGAGCGCGAGCACCTCCCCGCGCCCGTGCAGGCGGACGATCCGCGGCGGGCCGTCGAACGCGCACAGCATCAAGCAGATGCGGCCGTTCTCCCGGAGGTGCGCCGCCGTCTCGGCGCCGCTCCCGACGTGGTCGTCGTACTCGAGCGTGTGCTCGTCGACGATCCGGAGCGAGCCGATCGGCCCCTTGGGCGAGACGTTCACGTGCCCGCCGCCGTCGGGCGCCGTCGCCACGAAGAAGAGGGGCTGCCGGCCGATCCAGTCGGCGAGCCTGCCGTCGATCGCCTCGAAGAGCTTGCCCACGATTCGCGCCAGCGTACGGGAGCGGCGGCCACGGCGCGGGTCTCGCCGCGAAGGCGAGCCGCTACCCTTGGACGATGGCCGCCTCGTCAACGGCCGTCCGCCGCCGCGCACGCGCGCGGTCCGGCGTCCGGCTGCGCCTGCTCGCCGTCGGCGGGGTCGCCGCTGCGGCCGCGCTCGTCCTGCCGCTCTTCTTCGCCGGCTCGGGCGACAGGCTCGCGAGCGGGACGCGGATCGCCGGCATCGACGTCGGCGGCCTCTCGCCCTCGCGCGCGACGGCGCTGCTCGAGTCGCGCGCCGCGCGGCTCGAGCGCGTGCCCGTGACGTTCGTCGCCGGCGGCGAGCGCTTCCGGCTGTCCGCGCACCAGCTCGGAGTCGTCGCGGACTGGCGCGCGGCGGTCGAGGCCGCAGCGCGTGACGGCGGCGGCGTCGGGATCGTGCGCGGCTACCGCCGGCTCTCGCTCGAGCTCTTCCCGCAGGACGTGTCGCCGCCGGTCCGGGTGTACGACGCCGCGGTGCGATACGAGCTGGCCCGGATCGCGCGGGCGGTCGCCGCACCGCACCGCGACGCCCGCCTCGTCCGGCGCGGGCTGCACGTGTCGATCTCCGGCGGCGTGACGGGCCGGTCGCTCGACCGCACGGTCGCGCGGCAGGAGGTCGTCGCCGCACTGTCGTCCTTCTCGCGCGCCCGTGTGTCGCTGCCGGTCGTGAGCGATCCGCCGCACGTCACGATCGCGGACCTGCTGCCCGCGCAGCAGCGTGCTGCCACGATCGTCTCCGCCCCCGTCCGGGCGCGTGTCGGCGCGACCGTGCTCCGGATCCCGCGCTGGCGGCTCGCGACGATCCTCGACCTGGGGACGCTGCGGTTCGCCGGCCCCGCCGCCGACAGGTTCTTCGCACGCCTCGCCCGCCAGGTCGACCGGGCGCCGCGCGACGCGTCGTTCGCGGTCGCGGGGCAGCACGTTCGCGTCCTGCCCGCGGCGGCGGGCCAGGAGCTCGACGTCCCGCGCGCCGCAGCGGCGCTCGTGGCCGCTGCGGCGCGACCGGGGAGCCGCTCCGTCTCGCTCCCGGTCTCCGCCGCGCCGCCGAAGCTCTCGACGCGCGCGGCGACGGCGATGGGGATCACCGGCGTGGTCGGCTCCTACGAGACGATCTACGGCGGCGACCCGAACCGGATCCACAACGTCCAGCTCGTCGCCCACCTCGTCGACGGCAAGCTGATCGCGCCGGGCGCGACGTTCTCCTTCAACGGGACGACGGGCGAGCGGACCGCGGCGAAGGGCTTCCTCGAGGCGCCGGTGATCGTGAACGGCGAGCTGCAGACCGGGCTCGGCGGCGGCGTGTGCCAGGTCTCGACGACCGTCTTCAACGCTGCGTACGAGGCGGGGCTCCCGATCACCGCGAGGACGAACCACGCGCTGTACATCTCGCACTACCCGCTCGGCCGCGACGCGACCGTCGACTTCCCGGGGATCGACCTGAAGTTCGTGAACGACACGCCGCACTGGCTGCTCCTCCGGACGTGGGTCGGCCCCAGCTCCCTCACCGTCGGGCTCTACGGCACGCCGGTGCATCGCCGCGTCGAGTCACTCGCCCAGCCGCTGCGCGTGGTCGCGCCGGCGCCCGTGACGAAGACGGTCGACGCCACCCTCGACCCGGGCGAGGTCGCCGTGGACGACCCGGGCGTCCCCGCGCAGGCGACGTCCGTCGAGCGGAAGGTCTACGCCCCCGACGGGCGCCTCCTGTCCGACGCGACCTGGTACTCGAGCTACCGCGCCGAGCCGAGGATCGTGCGCGTCGGGCCGAAGAAGGCGAAGGAGAAGGAGAAGACGGTCACGTCGGCGCCGGACCCTCCGCACTAGCGATCGCGTCGATGAGCCAGCCCGGGACGCGCGTCGGCCGCATCGTCGCCGCATCGACCGTCGCATGGGCCGTCCACCCGTCCGCGAGCAGCGCCCCGTCGCGCTCGACCGCGTACTCGTAGCGGAACCGCGCGCCGCGGACGTCGAGGCAGCGGGCGTGGACCGAGAGCCGCTCGTCGAAGCGCGCGGGCTGCAGGTAGCGCACGTGCGTCTCCAGCACGAGCGCCTCGATGCCGAGGTCGCGCAGGCGCTGGTAGCCGCCGGCGTAGCGCTCCAGGTAGTCGACGCGCGCGACCTCGAACCAGACGAAGTAGTTCGAGTTGTGGGCGATCCCCTGGGCGTCGGTCTCCGCAAACCGCACCTTGATCTCCGTTGCGAAGCTGAACCCCTCCATCAGGAAGCAGCCATGCTCGCAGAACCCGTCGCCGCGAACCGGCCTGCCGCTGCCGCGGCGGCGGCGCGCTGTTTAGGCGGCGGCGCGCTTGACGGGCTTCTCGTCGATGACGCGGCCGCAGCTCGTGCACACGAGGCGCTCGACCTCGTACGGGACGCCGCCGCGCTGGAGCACGAGGTGGACCGCCTCCGCCGAGTGACGATGGTCGGCCGTCGTGGCGCGGGGCTCGGTCATCGCCGCCCACGGTACTCCGTGACGCCGTACCTGCATAGGGCGAAACGGTGAAAATCCTGCACAGAGGCGGTGACAGGAGACGCTCAGGCGAGCGACGGCAGCGTGAGCTGGACGTGCTCCTCGAGGCCGGACACCCCGACGCCCACGAGCCGCAGCGGCGCCGGACGATCGAGCAGCGCGCGGTCGAGCAGCCCGCACGCGAGCTCGCCGATGCGCGCCGCGTCGTCGATCCCCACGGGAAGCGACGTCGAGCGCGTGCGGATCGCGAAGTCCGGGTACCGCACCTTCGTGGTGACGGTGCGGGCGACCTGGCCGCGGTCGCGGAGGTACCCGGCGAGCTGGTCGGCCATCCTCCGCAGCTCGTCGTGAAGGCGCTCGCGGTCCGCGACGTCCCGCTCGAACGTCTCCTCCTGGGAGATCGAGATCCGCTCGGTCGACACCTCGAGCGGCCGCGGGTCGACGCCGCGCGCGCGGTCGCGCAACTCGAGCCCGACCTTCCCGGGAAGGAGCGCCGCGAGCTCCGCGTCCGAGAGGGCCGCGAGCTGCCCGATCGCCTCCACGCCGGCGCGGCCGAGGCGCTCCTCCGCGCGCGGGCCGACGCCGGGAAGCAGCCTGATCGGGAACGGGGCGAGGAACGCGGCCTCGCGCCCGGGCCGGACGGCGGTGAGGCCGCCCGGCTTGCGCCGGTCGGACGCGACCTTCGCCACGACCTTCGAGGTCGCGACGCCGAGCGAGCACGAGAGGCGCGTGCGCGCGCGGACGACGGCGCGGACGGCCTCGGCGAGGGCGCGCGCGTCGTCGAAGCTCGGCGCCACCTCGCCGAGATCGAGGTAGCCCTCGTCGATGCCGGCCTGCTCGACCGTCGGCACGATCTCGCGCACGGTCTCCCACACCTCGCGGGAGTAGGCGCGGTAGAGCGCGTGCCGCGGCCGGAGGAACGTGGCGTGCGGGCACCGGCGGAGCGCCTCGGCGGCCGCCATGGCGGACCGGATGCCGTAGGAGCGCGCGACGTAGTTCGCCGTCGCGACGACGCCTCGCCCGTGCGGGTCGCCGCCGACCACGAGCGGCACCGAGCGCAGCGCCGGGCTCTCGAGCTCCTCGACCGCGGCGAAGAACGCATCCAGGTCGAGGTGAGCGACAATCATGGGGGAGGAGGGTAGAGATGCGGGTGGCGGTGCTCGGGACGGGGATCATGGGTGCGCCGATGGCGCGGAACATCGCGGCTGCCGGCCACGACGTCGTCGTCTGGAACCGCACGCCGGAGAAGGCGGAGGAGACGGGGCTCCCCGTCGCCGCCGCGCCGCCCGAGGCGGTCGCCGGAGCCGACGTGCTCGTGACGATGCTCCGCGACCTCGACGCGATCGACAACGCGCTCGACGGCGTGTCGCTCGACGGGCTGCCGTGGCTGCAGTGCTCGACCGTCGGCCCGCGCGTCACGGAGCTCGCGCGGCCCGGCGGGCGGCTCGTGGACGCTCCCGTCCTCGGCAGCCGGAAGGCCGCGGCCGAGGGAGCGCTCACCGTCTATCTCGCCGGCGCACCCGAGGATCGCGACGCCGTTCGGCCGGTGGCCGAGGCGGTCGCGGCGCAGGTCGTCGACGTAGGCGACCGCGTCGGCGACGCGACGCGGCTCAAGCTCGTGCTCAACGCGTGGGTGGTGCTCCTCGTGGAGTCGACCGCGGAGCTGCTCGCGCTCGCGGAGGCGGCGGGTCTCGAGCCGAGCGTGGTGCTCGAGACGCTGCGGGGGCAGCCGATGGACAGCGACTACTTCCAGCTGAAGGGGAAGCTGATCGCCGAGCGGTCGTTCGAGCCGCAGTTCAAGCTCGAGACGGCGCTCAAGGACATCGGGCTGATCCGCGAGCTCGCCCGCGACTCCGGCGTCGACCTCGCGCTCCTCGAGGCCACGGCCGCGCGGTTCGCGCGCGCCGTCGAGCTCGGGCACGGGGAGGAGGATCTGGCGGCGACGTGGTACGCGACCCGCCGGGAGCCGTGAGGCGCCTCCTCCCGCTCGCCGTCGTGCTCGTCGCCGCCGGCTGCGGCGCGCGGACGCACGTCGCCGCGCCGCCCGCGCCGACGACGACCGTCCGGGAGCAGCCTCCGCCGCCGCGCTGCGCGGCGGGCTCCGTCCGCCGTGTCGGCTCGGCGCGGACCGCGTACCTCGCGTTCGCGCCCCACGGCGCGGTCGCCTACCGGTCGCCCGGACGGCGTCCGCTCGCGCGCTTCGGGTCGAAGAACGTGAATGGCTATCCCACCGTCTTCGGCGTCGTCGCCGCCCGTGTCGCCGCCGACTGCCGCGCGCGCTGGTACCGCGTCGAGCTGCCGGTCCGGCCGAACGGCGCCACCGGCTGGGTGCCTGCAGCCGCGCTGCGCGTGGAGCCGGTCGCGGCGCGGATCGAGATCGACCTGTCGTCCAGGCGGCTGACGCTGCTCCGGTCGGGCCGCCCGGTGCTCAGCGCGACGGTCGCCGTCGGGTCGCCCGCGACGCCCACGCCCGTCGGCCGCTACTACGTGAACCAGCGCCTCGTCCCCGACGACCCGAAGGGGCCGTTCGGGCCCGCGGCGATCGGCATCTCCGCCTTCTCGCCCGTCCTCACGGGATGGGCGCAGGGCGGGCCGGTCGCGATCCACGGCACGAACGAGCCGTGGTCGATCGGTCACGCCGTCTCGAACGGCTGCATCAGGCTGCCGAACCCGACGCTCTCGCGCCTGTTCGCCGTCGCGGTCGCCGGTACGCCGGTGATAATCCACGCGTGAACCGGGCAAGGAGGGCGTCATGACGAAGAACCCGCTCGACCGCCTCGCCGGCCTCGGCGAGGAGGTGCTCGGCAAGGCCTCGCAGAGCCCGAACCTCGCCCGCGTCGTCCAGGGGGCGATGCAGCTGAAGGAGCGCGTCGACGACCTCACGAAGCGCGTTCGCGGCCTCGAGGCGATGGAGCAGCGCATCGCCACGCTCGAGGCGCGGGTGGCGCAGCTCGAGACGGCGAAGAAACGCGCGACCTCCGCCTCGAAGGCGAAGAGCGCTACGAAGCGGTCGCCGACGTAGGCACGCGCACGCGCAGCGCGGCCGGGGCGACCTCGAAGGCCGCCGGCGTCGTCCCGACCTGCTCGCCGTCGAGCTCGATCGGCAGCGCGACCGGAGCGTCGACGTCCACGCGGCGCGTGCGCAGCACCTCCACCTTCGGGTGGTGCACGTGCCGGCCCTTGTAGATCTTCGGCGCCGTCGTCAGGAAGTCGACCTTGCTCACGTCGCCGATGAGCACCACGTCGAACGCGCCGTCGTCGGGTACCGCGTCGGGTGCGAGCATCATGCCGCCGCCGTGCCAGACGCCGTTCGCGACGATCACGTCGTGCATCCGGCCCCGGCGTTCGCCGCCGTCGAACCTCACGGTGACGTCGGTGTTCTCCCACTCGAGGAACACGCGGGTGAGCGCGTAGAAGAAGGTCGCCTTGCCGCCCAGAGCCTTCGACATCCCGTTCGCGCGCTGCGCGACCGCGCCGCTCATCCCGACGGAGCCGACGTTCCCGAAGAAGCGCTCGGCGGACGCGCCTGCCCACGTGCGGTAGGTGACGCGGCCGGCGTCGATCGTCCGCGTCGCGCCGTCGGCGGCGACGCGGACGGCGTCGTCGAACCGTGTCGGGATCCCGTAGGTGCGCACGAAGTCCATCCCGGTTCCGAGCGGGATCGTGGCGAGGTCGACGTCGCGCCCGGCGATCCCGTTCACGACCTCGTTCAGCGTCCCGTCGCCGCCGACGGCGACGACGAGCGCGGCTCCTCCGTCGACTGCCGACCGCGCGAGCTCCGTCAGGTGCCCCGGCCGCTCGGAGAAGAGCGTCTCGCCCTCGAGCCCCAGATGGGCGGCGCGGTTCGCGAGCTCCGGCCAGCGTCTTCCCGTGCCGCCGTTCGCGGACGCGGGATTCACGAGGAAGACGGTGTGCCCGCTAATGGTCCGAGACGGCGACCGCGAGCGCGATGCGAGTCATGCGGTCGACCGCGGCCCGGAGGTCGTCGTCGGAGATCCGCGTGAACTCGCCCTCGACCACGATGTCGCTGACCGTGAGGAGGCACCCCGACTCGACGCCGCGGAGGGCGGCCACGGTGAAGAGCGCCGCGGCCTCCATCTCGACCGCGAGCACGCCCCGCTTCGACCACCGCTCGTACTGGCCGTCGTCGGGGTTGTAGAAGAGGTCGCTCGAGACGATCGGGCCGATGTGGAGGTCCTGGCCGATCTCCTTCGCCGTGTGCACCGCGCCGTGGACGATCGACCACGAGGCCGTCGGGCAGTGCGGCTCGTTCGCGACGAGGTGCATCGCGGTCGAGTCGGCCGGGACGGCGCTGAGCGCGACGATCACGTCACCCAGGCGGTGATGCGGCTGCAGCCCCCCGCACGTGCCGACGCGGATCAGCTTCTTGCACCCGAGCTGGACGAGCTCCTCGAAGACGATCGTCGCACCCGGGCAGCCCATCCCGGTCCCCTGCACGGAGACGGGCCGGCCCTCGAAGGTGCCCGTGTACCCGAGCAGCCCGCGCTCCGAGTTCCGCTGCTCGACGTCGTCGAGGTAGGTCTCGGCGATGTACTTGGCGCGGAGCGGGTCGCCCGGGAGCAGGACCGCCTCCGCGTACTGTCCCGGCTCGGCGCGAACGTGGATCGGCATGGCGCGTGAGCCTATAGGAGGATTACGCGATGACCGTCATCCAGGTCCTCGAGCCGACGCGGCAGCAGGTGCTCGAGTTCTGTGCGCGCGAGCCCGTCGAGCGGGTGTTCCTGGAGGACGCCGCGCGCCGCGGCTTCGGACGGTTCGCCGCCGTCGCCGACGCACGCGGCGTGCTGACGGCGCTCTGCCACACCGGCGCGAACGTCGTGCCGTCGGGCGAGAGCTGCGAGGCGTTCCTCGACGTCGCGGCGCGGTCGCACGCGCGCATGATCATCGGCGAGAAGCACGCGGTCTCGGCGCTGTGGGACGCGACGCGGTCGCGCCTCCCGCCGCCGCGCGAGGATCGCCCCGACCAGCCGGTGTACGCGCTCACCGAGCCGCCGCCGTCCGGCGAGACTGGACTGCGCCCCGCGAGGCTCGCCGACCTCGACCGCCTCGTGCCGGCGTGCGCCGCAGCGCACGAGCTCGAGCTCGGGATCGACCCGCTCGAGCGCGACGCCGACGCGTTCCGGTGGCGCACCGCCGCGCAGATCGAGGACGGGCGCTCGTGGGTGTGGCTCGAGGACGGCGTCGTCCTCTTCAAGGCGGAGGCGTCGGCGTGGACGCCGGAGGCCGTGCAGGTGTCGCAGGTGTGGACGGACCCCGAGGCGCGGGGCCGCGGCCACGGCCTGCGCGGCATGCGCGACCTCTGCCGGCGGCTCCTCGTGACGACGCCGACCGTGACGCTGTTCGTCCGGACGGACAACGCGGCGGCGATCGGCCTCTACGAGCGGCTGGGCATGCGCAAGGTGCTCGAGTACCGGAGCGTGCTCTTCTGAGGCGGCTGCTGAGGATCGTGGCCGTCGTGTGGGTCGCGCGGTGGCTCGCGCGTGAGCTCGCGGCGCGCTTCGGCGGGCGACGGTCCGTGGTTCAATGACGACCTGGACGTCCTGGGTCGCATCGAGGAGCACGTCCGCCGGCACGGGCTGATCGAGCCGGGCGGCGAGATCGTCTGCCTCGTCTCCGGCGGCGCCGACTCGACGTGCCTCTACCACGCGCTCTCCGAGCTCGGCTACCGCGTCTCGGCGCTCCACGTCGACCACGGGCTCCGCGGCGCCGAGTCGGACGCGGACGCGGCGTGGTGCGCGGACCGCTTCGGGGCCGAGGTCGTGCGCCGGGCGGGGAACGGCTCGACCGAGGCGGAGCTGCGCGCCGTCCGCTACGCCGTCCGTGCCGGCGAGCCGCGGGCGACGGGGCACACGCTCTCGGACCAGGTGGAGACGGTCCTCTATCGCCTCGCCGCCCGCGGGACGACGAGCGGGATCGAGCCGCGCCGGGCAGACGGCGTCGTCCGGCCGCTCCTCTGCGTCTGGCGCGAGGAGACGGAGCGGTTCTGCCGCGAGCGCGGCCTCGCCTGGCGGACCGACTCGACGAACGGCGACACCGTTCGCGGGCTGATCCGGAACGAGCTCCTGCCGCTCCTCACGCAGATCCACCCCGCCGCGCGGGAGAACGTGCTCAGGGCGCTCGACACGCGCCGCACGCTCCCGCCGGCGCTCGAGGAGCTGCTCGCGGCGCCCGCGGGGTCGAAGCGCGTCGACCTCGGCGGCGGCGTGCAGGCGGTGCGCGAGCACGACCGCCTGTGGCTCGAGGACGGCCCGCGTGCGCTCGACCGTCCGGTCGTGTGGGGCGGCTGGCGGATCGAGGCGAGCGTCCCGGGGCTTAAGGTACGCGGATGGCGCCCCGGCGACAGGCTCGCGGGCCGGCGGAAGAAGGTGCAGGACGTGTTCGTCGACGCGAAGGTCCCCCGCTCCGACCGTGAGGGGTGGCCGCTCGTCGTGCGCGGCGGCGACGTCGTCGCCGTCCCCGGGATCGTCGAGGCGGAGGGGGTGACGGCTGCGCGTGTCGCAGGCTGAGCTCGAGCGGGGCGTCGGCGAGATCCTGATCGAGGAGGATCGCCTCCAGCAGCGGATCGCCGACCTCGGACGGGAGATCTCGTCCGACTACGCCGGTCGCGAGCTCCTGCTCGTCGGCGTGCTGAAGGGGGCGGTCTTCTTCATGGCCGACCTGATGCGGTCGCTGACCGTGCCGTGCGAGATCGACTTCATGGCGATCTCGAGCTACGGCGCGGCGACCGACTCCTCGGGCGTCGTCCGCATCCTCAAGGACCTGGACATCAACATCGAGGGGCGCCACGTCCTCGTCGTCGAGGACATCATCGACTCCGGGCTCACCCTGTCGTACCTCCTCCGGAACCTCGAGTCGCGCGAGCCCGCGAGCCTCGAGATCTGCGCGCTCCTGACGAAGCCCGAGCGGCGCGAGATCGACGTGCCGGTGCGCTACGTGGGGTTCGAGATCCCGAACCGGTTCGTGATCGGATACGGCCTCGACTTCGCCGAGCGCTACAGGAATCTCCCGTACGTCGGCGTACTCCATCCTGACCTGATGCCGGAGGGGGCGTAACCGCCCGTGGCGGGAAGGGGTTATTGATGTACACCGGCGGCATCCGCTCGGCTACCCTCAGGGGAGACTGACGTGAACCGTTTCTTCCGCAGCGCGTTCTTCCCGCTTCTGGTGATCGTCCTGCTGGTCTGGCTGGCCAGCCAGACCCTGATCCCGAAGTCGTCCAACTCGGACAAGCTGACGACGTCGCAGGCGATCTCCGAGGTCAAGGCGGGCGACGTCGAGTCGGCCGTCTTCAGCCCCGGGAAGCGCTCGATCTCGCTCAAGCTCGTGAACGGGAAGAAGGCGACCGTCCACTACGCCTCCGACCAGGCCCAGCTCCAGTTCCAGGACCTGCTGCAGCAGCACCAGGTGCAGTGGGACTCGAAGGGCGCCGGCGGCTTCTCGTGGACGGCGCTGATCGGCTCGTTCCTACCGTTCCTCCTCCTGATCGGGTTCTGGATCTTCCTGATGAACCAGGTGCAGGGCGGCGGCTCGAAGGTGATGAGCTTCGGCAAGTCGCGCGCGAAGCGCATGGCGCCGGATTCGCCCAAGATCGGCTTCAAGGACGTCGCGGGCGTCGACGAGGCGGTCGAGGAGCTCCAGGAGATCAAGGAGTTCCTCGAGAACCCGAAGAAGTTCCAGGCGCTCGGCGCGTCGATCCCGAAGGGCGTCCTTCTCTACGGCCCGCCCGGCACCGGCAAGACGCTGCTCGCACGCGCGGTCGCCGGTGAGGCCGGTGTGCCGTTCTTCTCGATCTCGGGCTCCGACTTCGTCGAGATGTTCGTCGGCGTCGGCGCCTCCCGCGTGCGCGACCTCTTCGAGCAGGCGAAGCAGGCGGCGCCGTGCATCGTCTTCATGGACGAGATCGACGCCGTCGGCCGCCACCGCGGCGCCGGCCTCGGCGGCGGGCACGACGAGCGCGAGCAGACGCTGAACCAGCTGCTCGTCGAGATGGACGGGTTCGAGATGAAGGACAACATCATCCTGATCGCCGCCACGAACCGCCCCGACATCCTCGACCCCGCCCTTCTGCGCCCCGGACGCTTCGACCGGCAGATCGTCGTCGACCGGCCCGACCGCAACGGGCGGCGGAAGATCCTCGAGGTGCACTCGAAGGGCAAGCCGCTCGCCTCCGTGATCGACCTCGACTCGCTCGCCGCCGGCACGCCGGGCTTCACCGGCGCCGACCTGCGCAACCTCGTGAACGAGGCCGCGCTGCTCGCCGCGCGCCGAGGCAAGAAGGTGATCGAGCAGGAGGAGCTGGAGGAGGGGATCATGCGCGTCATCGCAGGCCCCGAGAAGAAGGCGCGCCTGCTCTCCGAGAAGGAGCAGCGCATCACCGCCTACCACGAGATGGGGCACGCGCTCGTCGGCCACTTCCTCGAGAACACCGACCCGGTGCACAAGATCACGATCGTCTCGCGCGGTCAGGCGCTCGGCCTCACGATCTCCCTGCCGACCGAGGACCGGTACCTCACGACCCGCAAGGCGCTGCTCGAGCAGATCGCGATGACGATGGGCGGCCGCGCCGCCGAGGAGATCGTGTTCAACGAGATCACGACCGGCGCGTCGAACGACATCGAGAAGGTGACGTCGACCGCGAAGGCGATGGTCATGCGCTTCGGGATGAGCGAGAAGCTCGGCCCGCGCGTCCTCGGCCGCAACCACGACATGCCGTTCCTCGGCCGCGAGATGGGCAGCGAGCCCGACTACTCCGAAGAGGTCGCGCGGGAGATCGACGACGAGGTCCGCCGCATCATCGAGGACGGCCACGACCTCGCCCGGCGCGTGCTCCTCGAGCACATCGACGACCTGCACCGGATCTCGCAGATCCTGATCGAGCGCGAGACGATCGACAAGGATCAGTTCGAGCGGCTCCTCGCCGGCGAGGGAGAGGACGCGGTGTTCCCGCCGCCCGACCCCGAGCCGCCGTCGGCGCCGGCCCAGGAGCCGCAGCGGCGTCCGCAGCCGAAGCCGCGCCCCTTCCCGCTCCCGGGCGGCGCCGCGATGCAGCCTCCCGAGCCCGAAGCGTCCTAGCCGCAGCAGAATGTGGCGTGGCCGTCCCGCGCCCGCCGATCGAGCAGCGTTTCGCAGCACCGTCCGTGATGGGGGTCGTGAACGTCACCCCCGACTCGTTCTCGGACGGCGGCGTCCACTTCCGCGTCGAGGCTGCCGTCACCGCGGCGTGGGGGATGCTCGACGACGGGGCTGCGATCGTCGACGTCGGGGGCGAGTCGACACGGCCGGGCTCGGACGGCGTCGCGGCCGACGAGGAGCTGCGGCGCGTGGAGCCGGTGCTCGCCGACCTGCAGGGGGCGCCGGTCTCGATCGACACGTCCAAGGCGCGCGTCGCGGCCCGCGCGCTCGAGCTGGGGGCGGAGCTCGTGAACGACGTGACGGCGCTCCGCGGCGATCCCGACCTCGCGGGCATCGTCGCCGACGCCGGGTGCTACCTCTGCCTGATGCACGTGCGCGGTGAGCCGAGGACGATGCAGGACGCGCCCGCGTACGACGACGTCGTCTCCGACGTGAAGGGGTTCCTCGAGGACCGGCTCGCATTCGCGGTCGACGCCGGGGTCGATGAGCGGCACGTCTGCCTCGACCCGGGCATCGGGTTCGGCAAGACCGCGCTCCACAACTTCGAGCTCGTCCGCCGGCTCGACGAGCTGTGTGCTCTCGGCCGGCCGGTGCTCGTCGGCTTCTCGCGGAAGAGCAGCCTCGCGCGGATCCTCGGGCGCGACCGCGTCGCCACGGCCGCCGCCTCGGTCGGCGCCGCCGTCGCGGCGTTCGACCGCGGCGCCGCGATCCTCCGTGCGCACGACGTCCGCGAGACCGTCGAGGCGCTTGCGGCGGCGAAGGCGATCCGCGGATGATCCTCGAGCTGCGCGGCCTCGAGGTCTTCGGCAACCACGGCGTGGAGGAGGAGGAGCAGCGGCTCGGGCAGCTCTTCCTGTTCGACGTCGAGCTGGAGGTCGGAGACCGCGGCGCCGACGACCGCCTCGAGGGCGCCGTCGACTACACGGAGGTCGCGGCCGCGGTGCGCGAGCTGTCCGGCGCGCGGCGGTTCGACCTGATCGAGGCGCTCGCGACCGCGACGGCCGACATGGTCTACGAGCGGTTCGCGCCCGAGCGCGTCCGCGTGCGGGTGCGGAAGCCGCAGGTGAGGCCCGCCGGGCTGACGGTCGAGCACAGCGCCGCGACGGTCGAGCGCCCGTGACCGTCGCCTACGTCGGCCTCGGCGCAAACCTCGGCGACCGGGAGGGTTCGATCCGGCGCGCGGCCGCCCTGATCGGGGCGGCGCGGCTCTCCCCGATCGTGGAGACGGCGCCGTGGGGCTTCGAGCAGCAGCCGCCGTTCCTGAACGCGGCCGCCGAGGTCGAGACGCAGCTCGACGCGCCCGCGTTCCTCGACCACCTGCTCGAGGTCGAGCGGCGACTCGGCCGCGAGCGCACCGGGCCGCGCTGGGGGCCGCGGACGATCGACCTCGACCTGCTGCTCTTCGGCGACGAGCGCGTCTCCGAGCCGGGCCTCGAGGTGCCGCACCCGCTGCTCCACGAGCGGCTCTTCGTCCTCGAGCCGCTCGCCGCGCTCGCTCCGGGCGTGAAAATCCCCGGAAACGGCACAGTGTCGGAAGCCCTGGCGGGGCTACAATCAGGCGCGTGAGCCACCTCGACGAGCTCGACGAATTCGAGGCCGAGGCCGAGCTGCGGCTCAAGAAGGAGTACAGCGCCGTCTTCAGCCTCTTCCGGTACTGCGTCCTCACGCAGGACGCCACGTACCTGTGCAACCGGCTCGACATGCAGTACGTCCCGCAGCCGAACTACCCGTTCTTCCACCTGAAGATGGAGGACGTCTGGGTGTGGGACAAGAACCGCCCGACGCGGATGATCCCGCGCGCCGAGGTCTACACCTCGAGCGACGTGACCATCGAGGAGCTCCGCGGCGAGGGCGACGAGCCGATGCTCACGCCCGAGGCGCTCGCGAAGCGCATCGGCGAGGGCCGCAGCGAGATCGAAGATCTGTAAGCGGTGTCAGACCCCTTGAGCGGTGTCAGACACCTTTAGTGTCTGACACCGCATGTTGCTCGCGATCGACGTCGGGAACACGCAGACCGTCTTCGGGCTCTTCGCCGGCGAGGAGCTGAGCGAGCAGTTCCGCGTCGGCACCGACCGGACGCACACGGGCGACGAGCTCGCCGTGATGCTGCGGGCGTTCGTCGAGCTCGCGGAGCTCGACGGGATCGTCCTCTGCGCGTCCGTGCCGACTCTCGTCCGAGAGTACGAGCTGTTCGCCGACCGCTGGGCCGGCGCCGACCTGCTCGTCCTCGGCCCCGGCGTCGCGACGGGCGTGCCGATCAGGTACGACGACCCGCGCGAGGTCGGCCCGGACCGCATCGCGAACGCCGTCGCGGTGCGCGTTCGCCACGGCGCGCCGGCCGTGGTCGTCGACTTCGGCACCTCGACCAACTTCGACGTCGTGAACGCCGCGGGCGAGTTCGCCGGCGGCGTCCTCGCGCCGGGGGTCGAGATCTCGATGGACGCGCTCTTCGCACGGGCGGCGCGCCTGCCGCGCGTGCCGTTCGAGGCGCCCGAGCGCGTGATCAGCCAGACGACCACCGCGGCGCTCCAGTCGGGCCTCGTCTACGGGTTCGCGGGCCAGGTCGACGCGGTCGTCTCGCGCATCCTCGCCGAGCTCGGCGCCGACGACGCACCGGTGGTGGCGACGGGCGGGCTCGCCGACCTGATCGCGCCGCACTCGGAGACGATCACGGTCGTCGACGCGGAGCTGACGCTGCACGGCCTGCGCCTCGTCTGGGAGCGGAACCAGGACTGACGAGCAGGGTCATATGACGTCGACGATCGGGAAGCGGGTGTCGGCGTCGAGGCAGGCGGCGGCGAAGAGCGCGGTGCCGACGTCACCGGTGAAGAGGGAGTAGCGCCGCCGGCCGCGCGCGTCCGCGATGCGCGTCGCCTGGTTGAGCGCGTGGACGGCAAACCGGCGGGCGCGGTCGAGCCAGCGCTCGTCGCCGGTGCGGGCGAACGCCTTCAGGAGCGCGAACCCGTTGCCCGAGGTGCCGTGGCAGAGACCGTGGCCCTTCTCGTCGCGGTGGGCGCCGGCCCGCCAGACGAGCTCGGCGCCGGCGAGGAACAGCTCCTCGTCGAGGTAGTCCCACGAGCCGGCGAGGATGCCCGGAGCGCCCGTGCACCACTGGAGGCAGATGCGGCCGTCGCGCGGCCGTGCGAGCTGCGCGCGCGGCGCCCCGGGCCAGTTCGCGAGGCCGTCCTCGCGGAACGCGTGTCGAGCGAGCACCGACGCCGTCTCGGCGGCGAGCGGATCGTCCGGCGCGAGCCGGCGCAGGGCGAGCGTGTTCCCGGCTGCGCCGTGCAGCGTGCCGAGGCCGCGGTAGTCGTCGTCCTGCCGCCACAGGCCGTCGTCGCCCCGGCGGGCGCGGAGCGCGGCGGCGGTCTCGCGGGCGGCTTCCTGCCACCGCGCCTCGCCCGTCCAGTCCGCCATCGCCAGCGCTGCGAGCAGCGTCCCGGGCGCGCCCCAGTTGATGTCGTCCGTCGGGTTGTCGACGTTCGCGCGGACGAGCGTGTGCAGGTCGTCGGCGAATGTGGTGTCCGGGGACACGCGGAACGCGACGAGCAACGGCCCGGTCTCGCCGCAGAGGAGCGACCCGGGGCGGTAGTGCTCGTCCGACGCGTAGTCGGGCGCCGCACGCTTGAGCGCCACCGTTCGCACGGCTGCGGCGGGGAGATCGAGGGTCGTCTCGGCGTGGCCGCGCCGCCGCAGGGCGTCGAGCGCCCAGACGACGCCCGCAGCGCCGACGAACAGGTTCTGGAGCGGCGGCTCCTCCTCCCAGCCGTCCCACTCCTCCGCCGGCCAGAGCGCCTCGGGATCGAACGCGGCGTCCGCGTCGGCGACGATCGCGGCGATCGCGTCGTCGACGCGCGCCGGGGCCCACGGCTCGTCGACCAGCGGCTCGAACTCCGCCTGCTCGTAGAGCGATCGCGACGGGATCAGCCGCCGCCGTAGATCGAGATCGGGAGCGAGTCGAGCAGCACCTCGTCGGCGGGGTCGGGCAGCTCCGAGAGAAGACGCTCGAGGATGAAGCGCGCGCCCGGCGCGACCTCGAACAGGCGCCGCTCGACGTCCGCCAGGGACGGGAGCGTCACCACCTCCTGCTTGAACGGGCGCGGGAACCGGCCGCGGCCGAGGTACCACCCGTAGAACTTCTTCAGGAACCCCTGCGCGCGGTGTGCGCCGAGCTCGCGCGCCGTCTCGCGCATGAAGAGGACGAGCTCGGCGACGACCTCCTCGCGGGACGGCTCCGTGTGGTCGCCCATGATCTCCCGCAGCACCCACGGGTTCCCCTGTGCCGCGCGGCCCACCATGACGGCCGCGGCTCCGGTCGTCGCGAGCACCGACTGCGCCCTCGCGCGGCTCGTAACGTCGCCGGATGCGATCACCGGCACCTCGACGAGCGACACGAGCTCCGCCGTGAGCGAGTGGTCGGCGGTGCCCGTGTACATCTGCTTCGCGGAGCGCGGGTGGAGCGTCAGCGACGACGCGCCGGCGGCGACCAGCCGCGGCCCGACCTCGAGGCATCGGCGCGACCCGTTCTCGACGCCGCGGCGCATCTTCACCGACACGGGCAGCGACGTCGCACCCGCGACGGCTTCGACGAGCCGGCACGCGTGATCCGGGTCGTCGAGCAGCGACGCGCCCGCACCGGTCTTCGTCACCTTCTTGACGGGACAGCCGAAGTTCATGTCGACGATGTCGGCGCCGGCCGCCTCGACCATCCGCGCCGCCTCCGCCATCGCGCCTGGATCCGAGCCGAAGATCTGGATCGCGAGCGGATGCTCGTCGCCGGCGACGCGCAGGTACCCGAGCGTCCGCTCGTTCCGGTGCTGGATCCCGGCCACCGAGACCATCTCCGAGCAGACGAGGCCCGCGCCGTAGCGGCGGCCCTGGCGCCGGAACGCCTGCACGCTGACGCCCGCCATGGGCGCCAGCACGAGCCGGCCCGGGATCTGGACGCCGCCGAGCGTCCAGTGGTCGCGAAGGTCGATGTTCACGGTTTGTGAATGCTAGCCCGGCACGGGTTGCGGACCCCTTGACGGCGTGGCTACCATTCCCGCCCGTTTCTGGCGGGCTCAGGAGGCCTTGGTTGAAGGAAGTGATCCTCACACCGGAGGGGTACAAGAAGCTCCAGCAGGAGATCGACTACCTGCGCGGCGAGAAGCGCCGCGAGGTCGCCGAGCGCATCCGCGTCGCCCGCGAGTTCGGCGACATCGCGGAGAACGCGGAGTACGACGACGCGAAGAACGAGCAGGCGATGCTCGAGCAC
>DASWRL010000029.1:0-17418 GCA_036403195.1 Gaiellaceae bacterium | reverse complement strand
GTCGTGCGCGTCGCGCCGGCGTCGGAGCCCGCCTGCGGCTCGGTGAGGCCGAAGGCGGCGAGCGCGCGTCCCGACGCCAGGTCGGGCAGCCATTGCCGCCGCTGCTCCTCGGTGCCGAAGTAGTAGATCGGCAGCGTCCCGAGCGAGTGGTGCGCCGCGACGGTGATCGCGACCGACGAATCGATCCGCGTCAGCTCCTCGACCGCGATCGCGTAGGCGAGCGTGTCGCTGCCGGCTCCCCCGTATTCCTCCGGGATCGTCATCCCCATCAGCCCGAGCTCTCCCAGCTCCGCCACGATCTCGTACGGGAAGCGCTTCTCGCGGTCGAGCTCCTCCGCCACCGGGGCGACCTTCTCGAGCGCGAACTGCCGCACCGTGTCGCGCAGCAGCTGGTGCTCGTCGCCGAGGTCGAAGTCGAGGCTCACCGGAACCGGTCCGCGAGATCGACGATCAGCCGGACGCCGTAGCCAGTCCCGCCCTCGTCGAGCGCGAAGTCGGGGCGACGCCGGCTGAGGTACGCGGGGCTGATGTCGAAGTGTGCCCAGGGGCCGTCGCCCGCGAACTCGCGGAGGAACTCGGCGGCGAGGACGGGGCTGCCCTCGCGGAGCTCCGACGCGTTCTTCAGGTCGGCGAACGTCGAGTCGATGTACCGCCGGTACCGCGGATGCAGCGGGAACCGCCACGCGAGGTCGCCGCTCGACGCGGACGCGGCCTGGATCTCCTCGGCGAGCGGCTCGTCGTTGCAGAACCAGCCGGCGTACAGGTCGCCGAGCGCGAGCACCATCGCGCCGGTGAGCGTCGCGAAGTCGAAGACGTGGGTGGCGCCGGTCGAACGCGCGTAGTGGAGCGCGTCCGCGAGGATCAGCCTGCCCTCCGCGTCGGTGTTGACGATCTCGATCGTCTTCCCGTTCGAGGCCCGCAGGACGTCGCCCGGCTTGTACGCGGAGCCGTCCTGCAGGTTCTCCGTCGCGGCCACGACCGTGAGGACGTTCACGGGCAGCCCGAGCTCGGCGATCGCGGCGGTCGCCTCGATCACGGCGGCGCCGCCGCACATGTCGCCCTTCATGTCCTGCATCCGCAGCGCCGCCTTCAGCGAGACGCCGCCGGAGTCGAAGGTGATGGCCTTCCCCACGAGGCCGAGCGTGACGTCGGCGCGCGCGCCGGGCGGCCGGTGGTGCATGACGATCAGCTGCGGATCGCGGGCGCTGCCGGCGGCGACCGCGGCGAAGGCTCCCATCCCGTTCTCCTCGATCCACGCGCGGCCGTGCGCCTCGACGTGCAGGTGGTCGCGCGCGAGCGCGAGCGCGTGCTGCGCGAGCTCCTCCGGCGTGAGGTCGTTCGGCGGCCGGTTGGCGAGGTCGCGCGCCGCGTCGACGTGGCGCATCACGAGCTCCTGCCGCCGTGCGAGGTCGTGCAGCTCGACGGGAGCGTCGAGCGCGAGCGTCAGCGTCGGCCGGCCGGCGTACCCGCGCTTGAACAGCCCGGGGTCGTAGGCGCCGAACGCGGTGCCCTCGACGACGGCCCGAACCGAGGCCGCGTCGGGCGCGGACCACGCGACGGTCGCCTCGCGGCCGCGCAGCGACCGGGCCGCGACGGCCGCGGCCGTGCGCAACCCGTCGTCTCCGGGGAGTGCCGGGGCGCCGACGCGGACCTCGTCGTCGGCACGCACGAGCTCGCCGGGCTCGAGCGTCGGGTCGACCCGGACGCGCACGTCGCCCGGCCTCGTCTCCCTCGTCTCCAAGCGCACGCAGCGCGACTCTACCGCCCGTCCACGGGTGCGGTACGGTTCCGCCCGTGGCAGCCAGGGAGTTCTTCGAGAGCCTCGAGTCGCGCGCCGACGAGGCGAGGCTCGCGGGGATGGACAACTCGTACCTGTTCGACATCGAGGGCGAGGGCCAGTGGCTCGTCTCCGTCGCCGGCGGGAAGCTGAACGTGAGCGAGGGAGCGGCGGACGCCGACGCCACCATCTCGACGTCCGGCGAGACGTTCGACCGGATCGTCGCCGGGAAGCAGAGCCCGACGACGGCGTACATGACCGGGAAGCTGAAGATCAAGGGCGACATGGGTGCCGCCCTCAAGCTCCAGAAGCTCTTCTAGTCGAGCTCGACGAGCAGCGCGCCGCCGGCGACGCGGTCGCCTTCCCGCACGTGCACCGCGCGGACGGTCCCGTCGAACGGCGAGGCGAGCGGTGTCTCCATCTTCATGGCCTCGAGGACCACGAGCGGGTCGCGCGCCCGCACGGTGTCGCCGGGGGAGACGTTGACCCGGATCACCGTTCCGGGCATCGGCGCGACAACCGCGCTCTGCAGCTCGTCGGGGCCGTGCTCCCCGCCGGCGGTGTCCACGTCCGGCGCAGGGCGCGGCGTCGGCGACGGCAGGTTCAGCCGGAGCCCGCCGCGCCACACCGGGTCGGGAAGCCGCGCGGGCGGCGCGGAGAGCGGCGGATGCTCCGTCAGGAACGCGGTCGTCGCCTCGCCGGCGCGGACGACGGGGTGCGCGACCAGCCAGCGGAGGAACGGCAGGTTCGTCGTGACGCCCCCGACCTCCGTGTCCGCGAGCGCTGCGGCAAGGCGGTCGAGCGCCTCGGCCCGCGTCGCGCCGGCGGCGATCAGCTTCGCGATCATCGGGTCGTAGGCGGTCCCGACCTCGTCTCCCTCCTCGACGCCGGCGTCGACGCGCACGCCGCCCGGGAGCCGCAGGCGCTCGACCCGTCCCGCCTGGGGGAAGAAGGTGCGCGGGTCCTCGGCGTAGAGGCGCACCTCGACGGCGTGCCCGTGCGAGGACGGCGCGACCTCGAGCCGCTCCCCGCGCGCGATGCGCAGCTGCCACTGGACGAGGTCGAGCCCCGTCACCGCCTCCGTCACGGGGTGCTCGACCTGGATGCGGCCGTTGAGCTCCAGGAAGAAGAACTCGCGGCCCTCGACGACGAACTCGGCCGTGCCGGCGCCGACGTAGGCGATCGCCGCGGCGAACCTCACGGCGGCGTCGCTCATACGCGCGCGGAGGTCCGCGTCGAGCGCGGGTGACGGCGACTCCTCGAGGACCTTCTGGTGGCGCCGCTGGACGGAGCAGTCGCGCTCGCCGAGCGAGAGCACCAGCCCGTGCGTGTCGGCGAGCAGCTGGATCTCGATGTGGCGCGGCCGCTCGAGGTAGCGCTCGAGGTATACGCGGTCGTCGCCGAACGCCGCCTTCGCCTCGCGCCGTGCCGCTGCGATCGCGTCGTCGAGCTCGGTCGCCTCGCGCACGACGCGCATCCCACGGCCGCCGCCACCGGCTGCCGCCTTCACGATCAGCGGCGGCGTCGTCGCCTCCGGCACCGTCGGGACGCCGACCTCCGCCGCGATCCGCTTCGCCGCGACCTTGTCGCCCCCGGCGCGAAGGGCTGCGGCCGGCGGGCCGATCCACGTGACGCCCGCCGCCTCGACGGCCTCGGCGAAGTCGCCGCTCTCGGCGAGGAAGCCGTAGCCCGGGTGGATCGCGTCGGCGCCCGAATCGCGCGCGGCGCGAAGGTGCTCCTCGGCGTCGAGGTAGGACGCGATTCCCACCGTCGCGTCGGCGGCGCGCGCGTGGAGCGACCCGACGTCGTCGGGCGCGACGACCGCGACCGTGGCGAGGCCGAGCTCACGCGCGGCGCGGAAGACGCGCAGGGCGATCTCCCCGCGGTTCGCGACGAGCACCGTCTTCACGGCCGGGAGCCTACTCAGCCGTCGACGAGCAGCCCGTTGATCGGCCCGAGGAACCTGCCCGCCCGCCGGGACACGCGCGGGAGGTGCCGCAGCCGCGGATACGCGTCGTCGTGCGCGCGCTCGCGCCAGCTGTCGACCGTCGGCTCGTCGACCTCGAGGTGCTCGCGCCACAACTGCAGGCGGGTGTCGCGCGGCAGCCGCTCGTCGCACGTGATCACGCACGCCTCGGTGTCGTTGAAGAGCGAATGCTCGTTCAGGTTCGCCGAGCCGATGCACAGCCAGCGGTCGTCGACGACGGCGAGCTTCGCGTGCACGTAGACCTGGCGCGGCGACCCCGGCTGGTAGAGCGTGCAGGCGAGGAGCCGCCCGTCCCGGTCGACGTCCGTCAGCACCCCGAGCTGCCCGCGGGTGTCGTCGGCGCCGTTGTTCGGCCGGGCGGGGAGGAGGACGACGACCTGGAAGTCCGGCGAGGGAGGCTGCCGGAGCTTCTCCGCCAGGATCGACACGATCTCCGGCGACCAGAGGAACTGGTTCTCGATGTACACGAGCCGCTCGGCCGAGCGCAGCGCGCGCACGTAGGCCTCGAGGATTCGGAAGTCGCCGCGCGGCAGCCGGCGGTAGATCCCGTTCGGCACCGTGCGGACGAACTGCGCCTCCACCTCGCCCGCCGGCGCCGCGGCGTCGGGCGGCGGGAGCGTCTCTCCCGTGACCTCGAGCCAGCGCAGCGCGACGTGGCGCGCGACGTCGGCGGCGAGAGGGCCTTCGATCCTCGCCGTCGCGTCGTGCCAGCCGATGCCGGACCGTGCGGGATGCCCGCTGACGTCGCGGCGGTCGCCCGCCAGCGCGGTCAGGTCGATCCCGCCGACGTAGGCGATCCGGCCGTCGACGATCGCGAGCTTCTCGTGGTGGCAGTGGAGCGGGCGCTCGCGGCGGTCGAGCTCCATCCGGACGCGGGTGCCGCGGACGAGCTGCTCGCGCTGCTCGCGGACGGTTCGGCGCGACGGCGAGAAGAGCGGGAGGGGCGCACCTGCCCAGGCGAGGATGCGGACGTGGCAGCGCTCGGCGAGGCCGGCGAGCAGCTCCCGGAGCGGCGGCCCGCCCTCGACGAGCCGGAACGACGGATCGAAGTGCCAGCCGGCGAGGAGCACGTCCGCGCGCGCCTCCTCGAGATCAGCCGCGAGCCGCCCGAGCGCCACCTCGCCGTCGACGAGCGGCTCGAGCCGGTTCTGTGCGCGGGGCGGCGGGTCGCCGGCGCACCAGAGCCCGTCGGCGGGCGGCGCCGCCGCGGCGTTCCAGCCGTTCCGCCTCAGTCTGCGGCGGTGGTGGCGGACGACGGCGTGCTCGATACCGGCGCCGACGGCGTCGTCCAGGCGGTCGATCCGCGCGAGCGCCATGTCGCGACAAGCGTAAGCGCGCACACCGCCGAGAGGACGAGGTACACCGTTGCGTCCGCGGTCGCGTGGGCGAGCGCGCCGCCGCCCGCGGCGCCGAGCGT
The DNA here is from genome assembly GCA_036403195.1 of Gaiellaceae bacterium. Lineage (GTDB taxonomy): Bacteria > Actinomycetota > Thermoleophilia > Gaiellales > Gaiellaceae > PALSA-600. The sequence continues at coordinate 12,237 of DASWRL010000029.1, read as the reverse complement.
CTGCCCGGGCGCCCACGCCAGGTTGATCAGGGCGAAGGTGTAGCCGTAGTCGAGCCCGTGTCCCTCCGACAGGTGCGTGAGCAGGGTCATGCCGGGGGTGAAGAACGTGCCGAAGCAGAGCGCGCCGAGGACGACGAGCGGCACGAGGAGGATCGGGCTCCGCGGCCACGGCAGGAGCGCCGCGAGGATCGCCGACCCGACGAGGCCGGCGATCAGCGGCGCCGCGGTTCCGTGCCGGTCGGAGACGCGGCCGATGACCAGGTTGTTCACCGCCTCGACGGCTGCGCACGCGAGGAAGACTGCGCCGATCGCGACGCCGCCGAGGCCGAGGTGCGAGAGGCGGAGCGGGGCGAGCACCGTGAGCGTTCCGAACAGGAGCGCGGGGAGGACGACGAACCAGAACGCGCCGACGAGGCGCGTGTCACGGAACGCGCCGACGAGCTGCCGCAACGGCTGCGGCCCCCTCGCGGGCGCCGCGTGGGTCCTTGCGGCGAACACGACGAGGCCGAGCGAGGCGATGCCCACGGAGCCGAACGTCCAGCCGGGCCCGGCGAGCGTCGCGACGCCGCCGAGGACGGGGCCGAACAGCGCTCCGCCGACCGCTGCCGCGAAGGCGGCGCCGATGAGGGCGCCTCGGCGCCCGGCGGGCGCCGCCGCGACGAGCCACGCGAGCGCCCCCGTCCACGAGAAGCTGCTCGCGACGCCCTGCGCGAAGCGGGCGAGGTCGAGCTGCCACGCCTGGTCGCCGATGCCGAAGAGCACGGTGCAGACGGCGACCGCGCACAGACCGACGACGACCGTCGTCTTCACTCCTGCGCGGGCCGCGACGATCCCGCTCGGGATCGCGCCGAAGAACGACCCGGCGGGGTACGCGGCGGAGAGAACGCCCGCTCCTGCCTTCCCGATGCCGAGGGTGTGCGTGTAGTGCGGGAGCAGCGGCGTCAGAGCGGCGAAGAAGAGCGTGTCGAAGAACACGATCGATCCCACCAAGAGGAGGATGCGGCGCACGGGGCCGCACGCTATCTTCCGCGTCCGCGATGAGGGCCTGGGCCGCAGCCGTCGTTGCCGCGCTCGCGATCCCCGCCGCGGCGTCCGCCGGAACCGTCTTCCTGCTCGACGGGCGCGGCTGGGGCCACGGCGTGGGCATGAGCCAGTGGGGGGCCGAGGGCTACGCCCGCCACGGCCTCGGCTATCGCGCGATCCTGGCGCACTACTTCCCGCACACGCACGTCGGGCTCGCGACGCCGCGCGACGTCCGCGTGCTCCTCGCGCGGGCGCAGCAGTCGGTGCGCGTCGGCTCGACGTCGCCGTTCCTCGTCGTCGACGCGCGCGGCCGGAAGCTGCACCTCCCGGGGCGTTCCGTGGTCGTCGACCGGCGGTTCGTGCTCCGCACGCTGAAGCTGACGCCGCCGCTCCGGTTCGAGCCGGGCGCGCAGCCGCTCGCCTTCGACCTCCGGCCCTACCGCGGCGACGTCGTCGTGAAGCCGGCGAGCGACGGGTTGATGGCGGTGAACGTCCTGCCGCTCGACCGCTACCTGCGCGGCGTCGTGCCGTGGGAGGCGCCGACGGGGTGGCACCAGCAGACGTACGAGGCGCAGGCGGTCGCGGCGCGCTCGTACACGCTCGCGACGCTCCATCCGACCCGGGACTTCGACCTCTTCCCGGACCAGCGCTCGCAGATGTACGGGGGTGTGCAGGCCGAGCGGCCCGAGACGAACCTCGCGATCGGCGCGACCGCGGGACAGGTGCTCGTGTGGCGCGACCGCATCGTCCCGGCGTACTACTTCTCGTCGTCCGGCGGCCGGACGTCGTCGGTGCACGACGCGTGGCCGCGGATGCGCCAGGTCCCGTACCTCGTGTCGGTGCGCGACCCGTACGACTACATCTCGCCGCGGCACCGGTGGCCGACGCAGGTGCTGAGCGCGGCGCGGGTCGCGGCGGTGCTCCGGGTGAGGAGCGTGCGCGACGTCGAGGTGGTGGCGAACTCGTCGGGTCGCGCGCGTGCGGTGCGCGTGCTGACGGCTCGCGGGTGGGTCGTCTTCGGCGGGGCGGTCGTGCGCGAGAAGTTCCACCTCGGCTCGACGGATTTCGACCTCCACGCCCTCCGGCTCGACGACCCGGGCCGAGCCTTGTTCGGCGCGCGGGTGCAGGTGACCGGCTTCGTCCGCGGCCTCGGGAGGGCCCGGCTGCAGCAGCTGACCGTCGGAGGGTGGAAGACGGTGCGCCACCTGCGTCTGGCGCCCGACGGCCACTTCGCCGTCACCGTGCAGGCGGCGACCTCGACGGAGTACCGGCTCGCCTACAACGGCCTCGCGGGCGAGCCGGTCGGCCTGCAGGTCGCGCCGCAGGTGGTCGTCGCGGCAACGGGCGGGTATCTCCACGCGCGGGTGCGTCCCGCGCTGCCGATGCGGGTGGAGCGCCTCACCCACCGGCGCTGGGTCGCCGTGGCGGCGTCGACGGGAAGCTTCGAGCAGGCGTTGAAGCCCGGCAGCTACCGCGTCGCCGTGCAGGCCGCGCGGGGGTACAGCGCGCGGATCTCACAGCCGGTGGCGCTGCACGCCGGCTCGTCCGGCCGGGCGAGGCGTAGCTCGTAACAGACTGTTACAAGCATGCCGTTCGGCACGAAGCCGGCACACCTCCTGGGTGCGGCCGGGCGCACACTCGACGGGGATGGGCGCGCCGTGCGCACCGACGATCGACCCGCGCCTGCGGGAGCTGATCGAGCGCGCCGATCGGCGGACGAGCGCGGCGGAGCTGACGCGGCGGGTGGGTGACGAGGCGAACGCGATCGGTCTAGTACGCCCGAGTTACCAGCAGGTTCGCGTCCTCCTCGCAGCCCGCGCCGCCGAGCGGCGACCGAGCCGGTCGGTCTCGACGCTGGCCGTCGCCATGGACGTCGCGTTCCGTCTGCGCCCCGCGTGGGACCTGCCGAACTACCGCTACGGGGACCCGCTGCCCTATCGGCCCGGGGCGCGGAACGAACCGCGACGACGCTCGTAACAGTCTGTTACAAGCGCCAGTTCGGGGCGCGCTTCTCGAGGAACGCGCGCAGGCCTTCCTGGCCCTCCGCACTCGTTCGCTGGGCTGCGATGCGCTTCGCCGTCTCCTCGGCAGTGAGTGGGGCACGCGCGAGCTCCTTCGCGGCGCGGGCGGCGTGCGGGCCGGCCGAGAGCACCTCGGCGAGAACGCGGGCGACGGCTGCGTGCGGATCGTCATCGACCTCGTGCACGAGCCCGATTCGCAGCGCGACGTCCGCCGAGAAGCGCTCGCCCGTGACGAAGTACCGCCGCGCGTTGCCCGCCCCGATCTTCGCGAGCGCGAACGGCGAGATCACCGCGGGCACGATGCCGAGCTTCACCTCGCTGAACGCGAACAGCGCCGCGGGCTCGGCCACCACGATGTCGCAGCACGCGACGAGCCCGCAGCCGCCGCCGAGCGCGTGCCCCTGCACGCGGGCGACGACCGGCACGGGGCAGGAGTCGATCGCGTCGAGCATCGCGCGGAGGCGGAGCGCGTCGGCGACGTTCTCGTCGTAGGAGAGATCGACGGAGGCTCGCATCCACTCCACGTCCGCGCCTGCGCAGAAGGACGGGCCGTCGCCCGAGACGACGACCGCGCGTGCGTCGCCGACGGCGCCGAACGCCGCGGTCACCTCCTCGATCAGGCTCGCGTCGAACGCGTTGCGCCGCTCCGGCCGAGCGAGCGCCACGCGGAGCACGGGCCCGTCGCGCTCGACGCGGAGCGCGCTCACGGCGCGACGTCGAAGAGCTCGAACACGTCCGGGTCCTTGCCGAGGAGCTCGCGGAGCCGGTCCGGGAGCGGCGCCTCGGCGGCCTCGGCGTCGGCGAAGACGGCGAACCCGCCCCAGCGGTCGGTCGTCTCGTCCGAGAACCAGATCTCCTGCGTCGCGCCCGGCGTTCGCTCCGCCGGCTCGGCGCGCAGCTCGTCGACGGACGTCATGGTGTCCGCGAGGCTCCAGATGACGAGGCGTCCGACGCTCACATGCGGAATATGCCGAACCGCGACTCGGGGATCGGCGCGTTCAGCGCGGCGCTGATCCCGAGCGCGATCACCTGCCGGGTGTCGAGCGGGTCGAGGATCCCGTCGTCCCACAGGCGCGCCGTCGAGTAGTACGGGTTGCCCTCGGCCTCGTACGTCGCGCGGATCTCGTCGGGATCGGCGTCGCCGACCATCGTCAGCACCGTCGCCGCCTGCTCGCCGCCCATCACCGAGATGCGCGCGTTCGGCCACATCCAGAGCTGGCGGGGCGCGTACGCCCGCCCGCACATCGCGTAGTTCCCGGCGCCGAACGACCCGCCGGTCACGACGGTGAACTTCGGCACGTCGGCGCACGCGACCGCCGTCACGAGCTTCGCGCCGTCGCGCGCGATGCCGCCGGCCTCGTACTCCTTCCCGACCATGAAGCCGGTGATGTTCTGGAGGAACACGAGCGGCACGCGGCGCTTGCACGCGAGCTCGACGAAGTGCGCGCCCTTCTGCGCGCTCTCGGCGAAGAGCACGCCGTTGTTCGCGAGGATCCCGACGGGGTAGCCCTCGATGTGCGCCCAGCCGCACACGAGCGTCTCGCCGTACAGCGCCTTGAACTCGTCGAAGCGCGACCCGTCGACGATGCGCGCGACGAGCTCGCGCGAGTCGAGCTGCGTCCGGTGGTCGTCGGGGATCAGCCCGTAGAGGTCGGCGGGATCCACCGCGGGCGGCTCCGGCGTCGCCCGTTCCCACGGGGGGTCGGGCCGGCGGCCCTGCGTGCTCGCGACGATGCGGCGCGCGATCGCCAGCGCGTGCTCGTCGCTCGTCGCGTAGTGGTCGGCGACGCCCGACCTGCGCGCGTGCACGTCGGCGCCGCCGAGCTCCTCCGCCGTCACGTCCTGGCCGGTCGCCGCCTTCACAAGCGGCGGGCCGCCGATGAAGATCGTGCCGGTCCCGCGGACGATCACGGTCTCGTCGCTCATCGCCGGCACGTAGGCGCCGCCCGCGGTGCAGGAGCCCATCACGACCGCGATCTGCGGGATCCCCTTCGCCGACATCCGCGCCTGGTTGAAGAAGATCCGGCCGAAGTGCTCGCGGTCGGGGAAGACCTCGGCCTGGAGCGGAAGGAACGCCCCGCCGGAGTCGACGAGGTACAGGCACGGCAGGTGGTTCTGCTCGGCCACCTCCTGTGCGCGCAGGTGCTTCTTCACCGTAAGCGGGAAGTACGAGCCGCCCTTGACGGTCGCGTCGTTCGCCACGACCACGCACTCGCGCCCCTCGACGACACCGACGCCGGTGACGATGCCGGCGCTCGGCGCCTGCCCGTCGTAGACGTCCCAGGCGGCGAGAGCGTTGAGCTCGAGGAACGACGTCCCCGGGTCGAGCAGGCGGTCGATCCGCTCCCGCGCGAGGAGCTTCCCGCGTGACCGGTGACGCTCGACGGCGCGGTCGCCGCCGCCCGCGGCGACGGCTGCGGTACGCGCGCGGAGGTCCGCGACGAGCGTCTCCATCCGCTCGCGGCGACGCGCGAAGTCGTGGGTCCGTTCGACGCGCGACTGCAGGAGCGCCACGTGCGTGAGCCTAGACGGTCGTCCGGATCTGCGGCCTTCCACCGAGGCGACCGCGCGTGGATCGGGCATCCTGTGGCCGTGTCGAGGAACACTCGCCTGCTCGTGCTCGCCGGGGTGGTCGCCGCTGCGGCGATCGTCGTGGTGGTGGTGATCGTCGTCGCCGGCGGCGGCTCGAGCTCGTCGGCACCGCCGACGACGACCGCCGCGACCGGCGGCGGAGGAGGGTCGACGACTCCCGAGTCGACGGCGACCTTCGCGGGCGTCCCGCAGCACGGCGACACGCTCGGCAAGACGACGGCGCCCGCCACGATGACGGTGTTCGAGGACCCGCAGTGCCCGTTCTGCCGCGAGTGGAACATCGACACGCTGCCGACCGTCGTCCGCGACTACGTGCGGACCGGGCGCATCAGGATCGTCTACCGCGGCATCGTCGTGATCGGGCCGAACAGCGTCGCCGGACTCCGTGCCGCGTACGCGGCGGGGCTCCAGAACAAGCTCTGGCAGATGGTCGAGTCGCTGTACGAGCGCCAGGGCCAGGAGAACAGCGACTGGATCACGATCCCGGTGATCCGCAGCGCCGCGCGCGAGATCGGCGCCGTGCCGGCACGTGTCGTCAAGGACGCCGACTCCCCCGCGGTGACGCGCCAGCTGAATGTCGCCGCCGACGAGGCGCAGCAGCTCGGCGTCAACGGCACGCCGACCTTCGCGCTCCAGAAGCAGCTCGGCCCGATCCAGCAGATCTCGCCGTCGGGGCTCGCTCCGGCCGCGTTCACGTCTGCGCTCGACGCCGCCTTGCGGTGACGCTGCGCCGCGTCACGGGGGCGGCGTGCCTCGTCGGCCTCGCGATCGCGGGCTATCTCACGTACGTCCACTACGCGCACACCGCGCCGATCTGCACGACGGGCGGGTGCGAGACGGTCCAGAAGTCGAAGTACGCGGAGCTCGCGGGCGTCCCGGTGGCGCTCCTCGGCCTCGTCTCGTATGCCGCGCTGCTCGTGCTCTCGCTCGTCCGCGGCGTCGAGGCGGCGGTCGCCGGTGTCTTCGTCTCTGCCGTCGGCGTCGCGTTCAGCGGCTACCTGTTGTGGGCGCAGCTGGGGCCGATCGGGGCGATCTGCCAGTGGTGCGTCGGGAACGACCTCACGATCGCCGTCGTTGCGGCGTTGTACGTGGTGAGGATGCTGACCGAACCCGCTGCATGAGCCGCCGCGGCGCGCTGCTCTTCGCGGCGATGTGCGTCATCTGGGGGATCCCGTACCTGATGATCCGCGTCGCCGTCCGCGAGCTCGCTCCGGTCACGCTCGTGTTCCTGCGAACCGCGATCGGTGGTGCACTGCTCCTTCCACTGGCGGCGGCGCGGCGCGAGCTGAGCCCGCTGCTCAGGCGACCGTGGCCGCTCCTCGCGTACACGGTGGTCGAGGTCGTGATCCCGTGGGTGCTCCTCGCGCGGGCCGAGACGAAGCTCACGAGCTCGCTGACGGGGCTCCTCGTGGCCGCGGTGCCGCTCGTCGGCGCCGTCCTCGTCGCCCTGACGGGCGCGCGCGAGCGGCAGGGCGGGCGCCGGTGGCTCGGGCTCCTCGTCGGCCTGCTCGGGGTGTCGGCGCTCGTGGGCCTCGACGTGGGGCAGGTGGACATCCTCTCGGTGGCGGAGGTCGGCTGCGTCGCGGTCTGCTACGCGATCGGGCCGATCATCCTGTCGCGACGGCTGCACGATGCGCCGCCGACCGGCGTGGTCACGGCGTCGCTCGTGATCACGGCGCTCGTGTACGCGCCCTTCTCCGTCACGCGCTGGCCGTCGTCGATCTCGTTCCACGTCGCGGCCTCCGTCGCCGGCCTCGCGGTCGTCTGCACGTCGCTCGGCTTCCTCGTCTTCCTGGCGCTGATCGCAGAGGTCGGGCCGGTGCGGGCGACCGTCATCACGTACGTGAACCCCGCCGTGGCGGCCGTCCTCGGCGTCACCATCCTCAGCGAGCACCTGAGCACCGGGATGCTCGTCGGGTTCGCGCTCATCCTCGCCGGCAGCGTGCTCGCGACCGGGCGCGGGCCGGAGCCCGTGACGGAGCCCGTGCCCGTGCCGGAGACCTGACGTCGGCCTACTATTCGCCGGTGCCGTTCACGGACGTGCTCTCGGCGAACGAGGACTACGCCGCGCGCTTCGACGGCGGCGGCCTGAGTGGCCAGGCGGCGAAGGGCCTCGCGGTCCTCACCTGCATCGACACCCGCATCGACCCGCTCGGCATGCTCGGGCTGAGACCGGGCGACGCGAAGATCCTCCGGAACGCCGGCGCGCGCGTCACCGACGACGTCCTCCGCACGATCGTGCTCGCGACGTACCTCCTCGGCGTCAACCGCGTGATGGTCGTCGCGCACACCGACTGCCGGATGGTCGGCGGCACCGACGACGACGTGCATCGTGCGATCGCGGAGCGCGGCGGGCCGGACACGCGGAGCCTCGTGTTCCAGATCACCTCCGACGTCGAGGAGACCCTTCGCGCGGACGTCCAGCGGATCCGGTCGTCTCCCTACGTGCCGGAGATCGAGGTCGGCGGCTTCGTGTACGACGTGCGGACCGGCCGCGTCGCTCAGGTCTGCTGAGGGATGATCAGGTCGAAGCGCGCGCCGGTGGCGCCCGGGTCGTAGATCAGGTCGCCGCCGTGGGCGCGCGCGTACGCACGCGCGATCGCCAGGCCGAGCCCGCTGCCGGACGCCGCGTCGCCGTGCGCGAACCGCTCGAACAGGCGCGCCCGCAGATGGTCCGGCACGCCTGCTCCGTGATCCTCCACGGCGATCCTGAGGTGCCGGTCGCGCTGCTCCGCCCGCAGGAGCACCGGCGGCTCGCCGTACCGGACCGCGTTGATCAGCAGGTTCGAGACGACCCGGTCGAGCACGAGCGGGTCGACGACCGCCGCGAGGTCGCCCGGAACCTCCAGCGTCACCTCGGCCCCGCGCGGGACGGCGTCGGCGACGATCTGCTCGAGGGCCGTGCGCAGCACGGTCGGGCGCGGGTCGAGCGAGACGGCGCGCGAGTCGAGCCGTGAGAGGTCGAGCAGCTCTTCGAGCAGCCGCCGGAGGCGCGTCGACTGCTCGTACCCGACGTGGAGGAGCTGCTCGCGGAGCTCCTCCGGGAGCGCGTCGCCGCGCTCGACGAGCGTCGCGAACACGCCGTAGACGGAGGTCGCCGGCGTGCGGAGCTCGTGCGACGCGATCGCCACGAAGTTCAGCTTGAGCTGGTCGAGCCGCACCGTCTCCTCGTGCAGCTGGGCCCTCTCGACGGCGATCGCGACGCGCTCGCCGACGAGCTGGAGGAGCTCCGTGTCGTCCTCGCGGAACGTGCGCGGCTCGAGCGTGCCCACGTGCAGCACGCCGATCGCGCGGTCCCGCACGAGGAGCGGGACGCCGAGCATCGACTTGATCCCTTTCTCGCGCAGGATCGGGTTGACGACGTCGGCATGGTCGAGGTCGTCGATGATGATCGGATGCCGGTACGCGGCGACGCGTCCGGCGAAGCCCTTGCCGAGCGGGATGCGGACGCCCTGCTCGACCTCCTCCTCGATCCCGACCGCGCCGGTCGCGACGAGCTCGTCGCGCTCCTCGTCGAGGAGGAGCACGGCGCAGGTGTCCGCGGCGAGGATGTCGCGGATCCGCGGGAGCAGCACGTCGAGCAGGTCGTCGACGTCGAGGTGCGCGAGCGCCGCGTCCGTGACCGCCTGCACGTTCTCGATCCGCGCCCGGGCCCGCCGTTCGGCGTCGAAGAGCCGTGCGTGCTCGATCGCGATCGCAGCGCGATCCGCCGCGAGCTGGAGCAGCTCCACGTCCTCCGTCGTGAACCGGCGCGGCTCGAGCGTGCCGACGTGCAGCACGCCGATCGCCTCGCCCGCGACGATCAGCGGGACGCCGGCCACCGACCGGATCTTCTTCTCGCGCAGGATCGGGTTGACGACGTCGGCGCTCTGCACGTCGTCCAGCACGACGGGCTGCCGCTCGGCGGCGATGCGGCCGGCGAAGCCCTGGCCGAGTGGGATCCTGACGCCCTGCTCGACCTCCTCCTCGAGGCCGGCGGCGGCGCGGGCGACGAGCTCGTCGGTCTCGAGGTCGCGCAGCAGGACGGCGCACGTGTCGGTGCCGAGGACGTCGCGGATGCGGGGGAGGAGGACGGCGAGGAGCTCCTCGACCTCGAGGTGGGCGAGCGCGGTGTCGGTGATGCGCTGGACGCCTTCCATCCGGCGTCGCGCGCGCTGCTCCGACTGGTAGAGGCGCGCATGCTCGATCGCGATCGCGGCGCGGTCGCCGGCCAGCTGGAGCAGCTCGACGTCGTCCTCCGCGAACGTCCGGTGCGTCAACGAGCCGACGTGGAGGACGCCGACGACGGTCGACTCGACGAGGAGCGGCACGCCCAGCATCGACTTGATCCCCTTCTCGCGCAGGAGCGGGTTGACGACGTCCGCGTGGGCGACGTCGTCGAGGATCACCGGCCTGCGGTCGGCGGCGATGCGCCCGGCGAAGCCCTTGCCGACGGGTACGCGGACGCCCCGCTCGACCTCCTCCTCGATGCCGACCGCCGCGCGGGCCACGAGCTCCTGCGTCGCCGGGTCGAGGAGGAGCACGGCGCACGTGTCGACGTGGAGGAGCTCGCGCGCGCGGGTGAGGAGCGCCGCGAGGAGCGCGTCGAGGTCGAGGTGCGCGAGCGCCGCGTCGGTCAGCGCCTGGAGCTCGAGCAGCCGCTCGGTGTGCCGCGTCGTCATCTTCATGTGGCGCCAGCGGGGATTGTTGCGCGCCCTGGAGGCAGGTCGTGTCCAGCTTTTGCAGGACAGGCCGAGAACGAGAGAAGCGGCCGGGCTGCGGGCTGCCCGGCCGCTTCTCGATTGCACGCGCGTCCTACCCCCTAATAGGGCGCACCCTCCTTATCTCGCGGCGGCGTCAGGATCCGATGCGGCGCGTGTAACGGGTTCGTAAGCCCTCAGCGGCGACGGCCGCCGAACTCACGCAGCGCGCAGGTCGGGCAGTAGAACGCGAGCTGCGGCGGCTCGTTCACCTCGGGGTCGTCGACGCGGTAGGCGCGCCACCCGGTCCAGCGGCCGCCGCTCGGCGTGCTGCACTCGACGCACTCGACGATCATCGTCCGGCGCCGCCGATCGCGGTCGTTCGTATCCCTCGCCAGCTCCATCTCCTACGCGGATCATGCGCGTCGCCGCGGACGGCCGCCTCAGACGATCGGCTGAATCGGGCCTGGCCACCGTCCTGACTCGAACGGGGTACCTCCGGGTCGCGTCGACCGCGAAGGAACGTCAGCGGAGCTCGTACACGGCCCCGCTCTGGGAGAGGGCGTAGAGGTTCCCGTCGCCGTCCACGCCGAACGACGAGAGGTCGGGCACGTGACCCTCGACACGCGCCGCGCCCGCCCGGCCGCCGGGGCCGGCGCGGAAGCTCCACACCGTGCCCGCGCAGTAGTCGCCGTAGAAGTACCGGCCCCGGGCTGCGGCGACCGGGCCGTGGTAGACGTAGCCGCCGGTCACGGAGCAGCCGCGGGCGTGCGAGTAGACGAGGACGGGGGAGACGCGGTCGCCGCGCGGGGTGTACGCGTGGCCCGGCGCGAACACGACGTTCCCCTCGTAGCGGCTCCAGCCGTAGTTCGCGAGCCGGTCGAGCGCCCCCGCGGGCCGGAAGTCGATCTCCTCCCAGTGGTCCTGCCCGACGTCGCCGATCCACAGGTCGTTCGTCGCGCTGTCGAACGAGAAGCGCCAGGGGTTGCGGAGGCCGAGCGCGACGACCTGCCACCGGCCGTCCGGCCGCGTCGTCGGCGACCGGAGAAGCTTGCCGAGCTTCGTCCCGAGGTCCTGCGACGTCTGGCGCGGGTCGTCCTCGGACCCCCCGTCGCCGAGGCCGAGGTAGAGGTAGCCGCGCCGGTCGAACTGGAGCTGGCCGCCGTTGTGGTTCGGGTACGGCTGGTCGACCGTGAGGATCACGCGGCCGCTCGACCGGATCGCCTTGCCGCGCGCGGCGCGGTAGCGCGCGACGTGCGAGGTGCCGTTCCGGTCGGTGTACGACACGTAGAAGAGGTGGTTCGTCGCGTAGTGCGGGTCGAAGCGCAGCGAGAGGAGCCCGCGTTCGCCTCCCGCTCCCACGATCGGGCGCAGGTCGAGGAACGTCCCGCGGGGCCGGCCGTCGCGGACGATGGTGACGAGCCCTGTCTGACCGACCACGTAGAGGGTCCGCGGGTCGCCGGGCGCCGTCGTCAGGTCGGTCGGCACGGAGATGCCGGTGGCGACGCGGACGAAAGACGCCCGGGCTGCGGTGCCGCCGCCGGCGGCGCCTGTGACGGCCGCCGCGAGGGCGGCCACGAGGGAGAGGACGATCGCGCGGACGCGGAGACGATAGCGGGCGGACCGCGACGGCCTGGACGCCGATCGCTCGCATCGAGGATCCTCCCTCGCATCTGGCAGACGTCGTAAGGGAGGTGGTCGGTCGTTGTTCCTCAACCGCATGCCGCGCTACGAGATCCTCGACCCCGACGCGGTCGCGACGCTCGAGCGCGGGTGGCGCCGCATCCTCACCGACGTCGGGATCGCCTTCGACCATCCGGAGGTGCTCGACCTGCTGCGGGGGGCGGGGCAGCGCGTGGAGGGTGAGGTCGCGTTCCTCGACCCCGACTTCGTCCTCGACCAGGTGCGCCTCGCGCCGTCGT
>DASWRL010000028.1:0-14523 GCA_036403195.1 Gaiellaceae bacterium | reverse complement strand
GGGGCACCTCGCGCGCGTCGAGGCCGAGCGACCGCAGGAGCGCGAGGTCGCCGGAGCGGCGCCGGCCGAAGCGGAAGTCCTCGCCCGCGAGCACGATCTCGGCGCCGATCCCGACCAGCGCCCGTTCCGCGAAGGCCTCCGGCGCGAGCGCGGCGACCTCGGGGTCGAAGCCGACGACGAGCACGTCCGCGATCCCGCACTCCGCGAGCAGCTCGAGCCTGCGGTCGATCGTCGAGAGCAGCTCGACCTGGTGGCCGAACACGATCCGGGGGTGCGGGTCGAACGTCACGACCGTCGGCGCGAGCCCGCTCGCGACGGCCGCGTCGACGACGGCGCGGTGCCCGAGGTGGACGCCGTCGAACGTCCCGATCGCGACCGCCCGCGGCCGCCGTTCCAGCTCCTCGACGCGGCGTGCGACGTTCACGGCGCCTCCAGCGCGAGCACGCCCGTGCGAATCGGCTCCGGGACCCGCTCGACCGCCGCCGCCGGCAGCCGGGCGAGCGCGCCGGCCACGGGAAGCAGCGCGGCCTCGCCGACCGGCGCCGCCTCGTCGACCGAGAACGGGCCGACGGCGGTCCGCCGCAGGCTCGTGCAGTGGCCGCCGAGCGCCTGCGCGATCGAGCGGACGTACGTCCCCGCACTGACGTGGAGCGCCAGCCGGAGGCTCGTCGGCGTCGCCTCGACGACGTCGAGCGCATGCACGGTCGACCGCCGGAGCGGCATCGCGACGGCGACGCCGCGCCGCGCGAGCCGGTAGGCGCGCTCACCGTCGACCTTGACGGCCGACGCGACCGGGATGGGCAGCTCGATCTCGCCGCGCAGCGCGGCGACAGCCGACGCGAGCTCGTCCGCCTCGAGCGGTTCGTGCTCCTCGACCACCTCGCCCTCCGGGTCGCCCGTCGTCGTCGTCGCGCCGAGCGCGATGTCGGTCACGTACCGCTTGTCGAGCCCCGAGAAGCACGGGGCGAGCCGTGTCGCGGCCCCCGACAGCAGCACGAGGAGCCCCGTCGCGAACGGGTCGAGGGTGCCCGTGTGCCCGGTGCGCGCGCGCGTGCGCCGCCGTAGCGCCGCGACGAGCGCGAACGACGACGGCCCCGCCGGCTTGTCGACGAGCGCGACGCCGACCGGTGTCAGAGCCCGCGGGACCACGCGCCCGGGATCGTCCGCGCACGCGGCTCACGCGCCCGCGGTCGCACGGAAGGCGGTGACGAGGAAGGTGACGATGTCCTCGATCGGCTCGTCGGACGAGAATCCGGCGGCCTGCCGGTGGCCGCCCCCGCCCCGTTCGCGGGCGATGGCCGACACGTCGATCTCGTCGTGGCTCGACCGCAGCGAGATCCGCCGCGTCGGCCCCTCGTCGCGCGGCGGCTCGCGGATCAGCGCGACCATCTCCGACCCCTCGACCGCGCGGAGGTAGTCGATGATGCCCTCCGAGAACGGCTCCTCCGCCTTGAGGTCCGCGAAGTCGCCGCGCAGCAGATACGACACGACGAGCCGTCCGCCCTCGAAGACGCGCGCGCGGTCGAGGGCGCGCGCGAGGAGCTTCAGCTTCGCGAACTGCACCGTCTCGTACACGTGCCGGAAGATGCCGTGCACGTCCGCGCCCGCCTCGACGAGCTCCGCCGCGAGGCGGAGCGACTTCGGCGTCGTGTTGGAGTACTGGAAGCGGCCCGTGTCGGTGACGAGCCCGACGTACAGCGCCTCCGCGATGTCCGGCGTGAGGTCGACCTCGAGCTCGCGCAGGATGTCGCGCACGACCTCCGCCGTCGACGACGCGTCGGGGACGATGAGGTTCACCTCGCCGAAGCGCGTGTTGTCGTGGTGGTGGTCGACGTCGACGACGAGGAGCGCGCGGTCGATCGGCTCCGTCTCGGCGCCGATGCGGCGGTCGTTCGCGCAGTCGACGGCGAGCAGCACCCGCTCCTCCGTGTCGGCGGGGAGCTCGCGCGTCACGTCGTCGAGCGGCAGGAAGCGGTACTCGCCCGGCAGCGGCCCGTCGCCGGTGAGGTACATCACGGCGTCCTTCCCGAGCGAGCGCAGCGCGAGCGTCATCCCGAGCAGCGAGCCGAGCGCGTCACCGTCGGGGTTCTCGTGGGTGACGACGACGAACCGGTCGTTCGACCGGAGGACGTCGGCGACGGCCTGGATGTCACTGCGCTGCGTCGTCTCGGTCATCGGGCGATCCTGAGTCCTCGGGGAGGTCGGCCGCAAGCTCGTCGATGAGCTGCGTCATCCGGACGCCTCGCTCGACGGCGTCATCGTAGGCGAACGCGAGGGTGGGCGTTCGGCGGAGGCTGAGCTCCCTGTTGATCCGCGCCTGGAGGACGCCGTGCGCCGACTCGAGGCCGGCGAGGCTCTCGCGCCGCCGCCGCTCGCTCCCGAGGACCGAGACGTAGACGGTCGCCTCGCGCAGGTCCGGCGTGACCTGGACGCCGGTGACGGTGACGATCCCGATGCGCGGGTCCTTCAGGTCGCCGACGGCGTCGGCGACCACCGCGCGCACGGCCTCGTTGACCCGGCGCATGCGCCCGCTCACTCGTCGTCCCCCGGCGCGACGAGCAGGTGGTCCGCGCGCGTCAGCACCCAGTCGCCCGACGCGAGCCATCGCTCGGCGCCGTCGACGAGCACCGCCGCCTCACGGGCAGTGCGGGCGACGCACGCGACGGTGAGGGTGGCGCGCTGCCAGAGCTCGTGGTGGTCGACCTCGGCGACCGCGGCGCCGAACCGGTTGCGCAGGTTGTCCTTCGCCGACCGCAGGAAGTGCCGCTTCGCCTTCAGCGACCCCGCCTCGGGGAAGTGCAGCTCGACCGTCAGGATGGCGACGAATCCGGCGGCCACGGCCGCGTCGCGTCAGGAGGCTTCGGCGGGCGCCGGCGTGTCGAGCGACGTCCGCTCGACCTCGCGCGTCTCGAAGACCTCGAAGACGTCGCCCTCGCGTAGGTCGTTGAAGCCCTCGAGCAGGATCCCGCACTCGAACCCCTCGGTCACCTCGCGCACGTCGTCCTTGAAGCGCCGCAGCTGCGCGACCGTCGTCTCGTGGATCCGCGTGCCGTCGCGGAAGAGCCGGATGTTCGCGCCGCGGCGGACGACGCCGCTCGTGACCATGCAGCCGGCGATCGTGCCGATGCGCGACGCGCGGAAGAGCGCACGCACCTCGACCTCGCCGATGATCGCCTCGGTCTCGACGGGCGAGAGCATCCCGACGAGCGCCTGCTCGATCTCCTCCGTCAGCTGGTAGATGACGCGGTACAGCCGGATCTCGACGTCGGCGCGCTCGGCGACCGACCGCACCTCGGCGGACGGGCGCACGTTGAAGCCCACGATCATCGCGTTCGACGCCGCGGCGAGGTTCACGTCGTTCTCGGTGATCCCGCCGACACCGGTGTGGATCACGTTGACGCGCACCTCCGGGTGCTGGATCTTCGCGAGCTCGGAGACGATCGCCTCGACCGACCCCTGGACGTCGCCCTTGACGACGATGTTGAGGTCCTGCACGGCGCCCGTGCCGATCTGCGCGAAGAGCTTGTCCAGCGACACGCCGCCGGTGCGCTGCTTCGCCATCGCCTCGCGCCTGAGCCGCTCGCCGCGCTGCTGCGCGACCTCGCGCGCGCGCCGCTCGTTCTCGACGACGCGGCCGAGCTCGCCCGCAGGCGGCGGCTTGTCGAACCCGAGGATCTCGACCGGCTCGCCCGGGCGCGCCTCCTGGATCCGCTCGCCGCGGTAGTCGTACAGCGCGCGGACGCGGCCCCAGGCGTCGCCGGCGACGATCGCGTCGCCGACCTTGAGGCTGCCGCGGTGGATGAGCATGGTCGCGACGGGGCCGCGGCCGACGTCGAGGCGCGACTCGATGATCGGCCCCGAGGCCTCGGCCGACGGGTTCGCGCGCAGGTCGAGCTCGGCGTCGGCGACGAGCAGGATGCGCTCGAGCAGGTCGTCGAGGCCCTCGCCCTTCTTCGCCGACACGCGCGCGATCTGAACGTCGCCTCCCCACTCCTCGGGCTGGAGCCCCTCCGTCGCGAGCTCGGCGAGCACGCGGTCGGGGTTCGCGTCCGGGAGGTCGATCTTGTTCACCGCGACGACGATCGGCACAGCGGCCGCGCGCGCGTGGGAAATCGACTCGCGCGTCTGCGGCATCACGCCGTCGTCGGCGGCCACGACGAGGACGGCGATGTCCGTCACCTTGGCGCCGCGGGCGCGCATCGCCGTGAACGCCTCGTGGCCGGGCGTGTCGAGGAAGGTGATCCGGCGCCCGTCGTGGTCGGCCTGGTAGGCGCCGATGTGCTGGGTGATCCCGCCGGCCTCGGTCGACACGACCGACGTCTCGCGGATCGCGTCGAGGAGCGTCGTCTTGCCGTGGTCCACGTGGCCCATGATCGTCACGACCGGCGGCCGCGCGGCGAGCGTGTCCTCCGCGTCCTCGAAGACCTCGGGGTCGCCGTCGTCGTCGTCCGCGTGCTTGATCGTGATCTCGCGGCCGAGCTCGGCCGCGATCAGCTCGACCTCGTCGTCGGTGAGCGACTGCGTGGCCGTCTTCATCGTCCCGAGGTTCATCAGGAGCTTGATGATCTGCGGCATCGCGACGCCGAGCGCCTGCGAGAAGTCGCGGAGCGTGACGCCGGACTCGACCGTCGCGGGGCCGGTGGGCGCCGCGACTTCGCGCGGCTGCCGCGGGCCGCGGTCCGCCGGGCGGTCGCCCGGGCGCTGCCGCTGTCCCGTCCCCGGCCGGCTGCCACCGCCGTCGATGACGACGCGCCGCCGGCCCTTGGGGCCTCCGCCGCGCGGTCTGATGGGTCTGTTGGGCTTTCCGTTGGCCATGGGTCAGGCTCCAGTGTAGAGACGTGTGAGTGCGGGGTCGACGCGCAGGGTTCGGCGCAGGATCCGGTTGAACGCTCTCCGTGCCACCGCGCGCTCGAAGCACAGGAGGCGGCGGCACGTGTAGGCGCCCCGGCCGTCGCCGCGTCCCGGGACGAGCTCGCCTGCTTCCGCGTGGAAGCGCAGCAGCTCGCCCTGAGCCGCCTTGCGGCCGCACCCTGCGCACGTCCGGACCGGATTACTCGTCCCGGCCCGCCTCCTCGACGACGGGGACGCCCGCGTGCGGGTCGTCCTCGACGTGCCGGTGGAGCGCGTGCGCGGCGCCCGAGTCGAGCGTCGCGTCCTCACCGGGAACGGGCGCGTCCCCCGGCCCGGCCGGGAGCTCCTCCGGCGCCGGGTCGCCGAACGCGGCCGCGTCCTCGGTCACCGCCTCGGGCTCTGCCGTGTCCGACAGCTCCTCGAGCTCGGGCTCGCTCTCTGCAACGACCGGGTTGTCCTCGGCGTCGACCTCGACGAGCGCGAGCGCCTGGTGCGCGGGCACGCCGCAGTACTTGGAGCCCGGAAGCGACGCGTTCGGGCAGCGCTTCCCGTTCGAGAGGACCGCGGCGCAGCGGCCCGAGAAGTCGCCCTCCTCGCCGTCCTCGCCGCCGAAGGCCGCCTCCGCCTCCTGCTGTGCGAACTGGCTGTCGGAGGTGATGTCGATCTTCCAGCCGGTCAGGCGGGCGGCGAGGCGGGCGTTCATGCCCTCCTTGCCGATCGCGAGCGCGAGCTGGTCGTCCGGGACGACCACGGTCGCCTCGCGTCCGTCGTCGTCGAGGTAGACCTCGCGCACGCGGGCGGGCGACAGCGCCTTCGCGACGAACCGCGCCGGCTCGTCGTTCCACGGGATGATGTCGATCTTCTCGCCGCGGAGCTCCGAGACGACCATCCGGACGCGCGATCCGCGCGGGCCGACGCAGGCGCCGACGGGGTCGACGCCCTGCGCGTGCGACTGGACCGCGATCTTCGAGCGGTAGCCCGGCTCGCGCGCCACGCCGCGGATCTCGACGAGCCCGTCGGCGATCTCGGGGACCTCGAGCTCGAAGAGCGTCTTGATCAGCTCGGGGTCGCGGCGCGACAGGATGACCTGCGGCCCCTTCGTGCCGGTCCTGACGTCCCGGATGACGGCCTTGATCCGCGAGCCCTGCTCGTACCGCTCGCCGTCCACCTGCTCCGGGCCGGGAAGGAGAGCCTCGACCTTGCCGAGGTCTACGAGGATGTTGCGGCGGTCGCCCGTCTGCTGGACGATCCCGGTGACGACCTCGCCCACGCGGTCGATGTACTCGTCGTACATCATCTCGCGCTCGGCCTCGCGGATCCGCTGCAGGATCACCTGCTTCGCCGTCTGCGCGGCGATGCGGCCGAAGTTGTCCGGCGTGACGTCCTCGCGCTTGATCAGCTCCTCCGAGACCTCGGACCAGTCGAGGTCGAGGTCGTCGTCGGAGAGCAGCGTGTGGTTCTTCTCGCCCGTCTCCTCCTCCAGCCGCTCGAGCTCGTCGAGAGCGCGCTCGCGCGCCTCGTCGAGCAGCCGCTCTTCGAGGTCCGACGGGATCTCGATCGAGAAGACGCGGAAGTCGCCGCGCTCGTCGAGCTCGACCGTCGCGTGCCGCGTCGCGCCCGGCGTCTTCTTGTACGCGGCGAGCAGCGCGTCCTCGAGCGCCGCCACGAGGGTGCCGCTCTCGATTCCCTTCTCGCGCTCGATCTCGCGGACCGCGTCAACGATCTCCTGACTCATGATCCGTTCCCTTCATCGATCAGGTTGGCCCGCACGATCTCGTCGTACGGTATGTCTGCTGCTTCCGGCCCGGTGCGGATCCGGACGGACCGTTCGCCCGCGGCGACGACCTCGCCGCGCGCCTTGCGCGTCTCCGTCTTCACCCGCACGGTCCGGCCGACCGCACGCTCGAAGTGCGCGCGGGTCCGGAGCGGACGGTCGAAACCCGGCGACGACACCTCGACGCTGTACCGGTCGAGGTACGGCCGGAGCACGTCCGTGACGCGCTCGCAGAGCGCGTGGTCGACACCCTGCGGGTGGTCGACGTAGACGCAGAAGCGCTCCTTGCCGGTGAGCTCGAGCGCGAGCACCTCCACCCCGGGAAGGGCCGACTCAACCGTCCTTGAGATCTCGCGCTGCAGCTCCCTCTCCTTCTGGTGCGGCGCCGTGGCCACCATCGGAAAAAACACCCCCATCTACGAAAAATGGGCGCGTCGCGCCCACCTCGAAAACCGCTCGAAATGTGGTGTCGGAAAGGTAGCAGAATGCCCGCCGCGGGCGGCTCCGTCAGAGGAGCAGGATCAGCTGCCACGCGAAGTACGCGAGCACGCCGAGCCACACGACCTCGACGCCGATCACGGCGAGGACGAGCACCGTCCGGGCCACCCGTCCCTTGGGCCGCGGTGCCGGCTCGGCGGCGGCGGGGACGGCCTCCGCGACGCGGCGCGGCACCGATGCCTCCGGGGCGTCGTCGAAGGCCTTCTCGTGCGCGGCGCTCATCTGGCGTCCCTATCGGCAGGGACCGCCCGGGACTTGACCGGTGTCGTAGGCTCGCGCGGACCACGACCTGGAGGTGCGCGATGGCGTTCGCACGTGTCGTCGAGTTCGAAGGGGTCGACGCCGACCGGATGCAGGAGATGCAGAAGGAGATCGAGGGAGACGGCGGGCCTCCGGAGGGCGTCGCCGCGACCGAGATCCTCGTGCTCCACGACCTCGAGGCCGCGAAGGCGATGGTCGTCATCTTCTTCGACACCGAGGAGGACTACGACCAGGCCGACGAGGTCCTCGGCGCGATGCCGACGGACGAGACCCCCGGTCGCCGGAGCTCCGTCACGCGCTACCGCGTGGCGGCGCGGATGCGGAGCGGCGCCTAGGCTGCCGGCCCGGCGTCGAGCACGATCGTCACCGGGCCGTCGTTCACGATCTCGACCTGCATCCGGGCGCCGAAGGTGCCCGTCGCGACCTCGACGCCGAGGCGCCGCAGCGCGTCGGCGAACCGCTCGTAGAGCGGCTCCGCGGACTCGGGGCGCGCGGCGCCCGCGAACGAGGGCCGGTTCCCCTTCGCGGTGTCGGCGATGAGCGTGAACTGCGAGACGAGGAGCGCCGCTCCGCCGGTGTCGAGGAGCGACAGGTCGAACTTGCCGCCCTCGGTCTCGGAGAAGATGCGCAGGCGCGCGACCTTCCCGGCCAGGCGCTCCGCCGTCTGCGCGTCGTCTCCCTCTGCCACGCCGAGCAGGACGCACAGCCCGGCGCCGATCGCGCCGCCCGGAGTCACCGCGGCGCGGCGGACGCGCTGGACGACGGCCCGCACGGTCAGTCGTCGAGGTCGAGGATGCGCGACGAGTACGTCTCGGAGCCCGGCTTCATCGAGCTCGCGAGCTTGTAGTGCCCGTTCGCCTCGGCGGTCCTCCCGAGGTGCTCGAGCGCCCGGCCGAGCGCGTAGTGGGCGTAGTGGTCGGTCGGGGAGAGCTCCTCGACGATCGCCCGGAACTCCCGCTCGGCGTCCTGCCAGCGCGCGAGGCGGAAGTACGCGATCCCGAGCGCCTCGCGGATCGACGCCTTCTCCGGCTCGAGCCGCTTCGCCTTCTCGAGCGGCACGGTCGCCTGCGCGGTCATTCCCGTGCGGAGCCGCTTCTGGCCCTCGCGGAAGAGGTAGTAGGCGTCGCTCACGGTCGATCTCAGGCCAGGTAGGGGAAGTTCTCGCGCACCAGGTCAACGGGCGAGGTGAGGTCGCGGGTGCGTCCGACCTGGATAGCAGACACGACCACGCCGGCGTCGATCGCGCGCTGGAACACGGCCCCGAGCTCGTAGGGCGGCCGGCCCGGCAGCGGCAGGAGCCGCGCGCCGACCGCGGCCCCGACGTACCAGAGCGGCGCCGCCGTCCAGCCGCCGGGGGAGCCGGGAGCGTCGACGCGGAGGACGCGCCCGTCCTCGACGTGGATCCGCGTGTGGTCGGGGCGGCCCGGCTGCAGACGGACGGCGATCGCTCCGTCGGCTCCGCGCGCAGCCTCGACGAACCGCTCGACGTCGCCCGGGTGGTAGCTCGTGTCGGCAGCGCTGACGACGTACGGCGGCTCGGCGCCCGCGCGGGCGACCGCATCCGCCGAGCCGGCCGCCTCCGGCTGCACCACGAAGCGGAGGTCGTACGGGAGCGGCCGGACGAGCGCCTCCACCTGCTCGCCCAGGTGGCCCGTCACGACCACGATCGGCCCGCAGCCGGCCGCCGCGAGCGCATGCACCGTCGTCACGACGACGGGCCGTCCGTCGATCGGCAGCACCGGCTTCGGCCACCGGTCGGTGAGCGGCCGCAGGCGCGTCCCCTCGCCGGCCGCCATGACCACCGCCGCCGGGCCTATGCGAGCAGCCTCTCGACCTCGTCGAGGATCGCCGCGGCGACCCTCCGCTTGGACGCGCGCGCGACGTGCCGGTCGCCGTCGCGCGACAGGAGCTCGACCTCGTTCTCGTCGCTGTCGAAGGCGATGTCGGCGCGTCCGACGTCGTTGAAGACGACGAGATCCGCGTTCTTCGCCTCGAGCATCCCTCGCTTCCGCTCGCGGCCCTCCTCACCGTGCTCCGCGCCGAACGCGACGAGGACCTGCCCCGGGCGCTTCCGCCGCCCGAGGAGGAGCGCGACGTCGTCGGTCGGCTCGAGCTCGAGCGTCCACGCCCGCTCGTCCTTCGCGCGCTTCCCCGCGACGACCTCGGCCGGGCGGTAGTCGGCGACCGCAGCGGCCAGGAGCAGCACGTCGGCGTCCGCGGCCGCGATCGCGGCGTCGCGCATCGCAGCGGCCGTCGGCGTCGCGACCGTCGCGACGCCGTGGGGCGCCGGGACGGCCAGGTTCGCCGCGAGCAATGTCACGTCGGCGCCGCGCCGCCGCGCCTCCTCCGCGAGGGCGACACCCATGCGTCCGGAGGAGCGGTTCCCGATGAACCGCACGCTGTCGAGCGGCTCGCGGGTGCCGCCGGCGGTGACGAGGACGCGCCGCCCGGCGAGCGGCCCGGGCTCGAGGAGCCGTGCCACGCGCTCGGCGATCTCCTCCGGCTCCGCGAGCCTGCCCACGCCCCACTCCCCCTCCGCCATCTCGCCCTCGTCCGGTCCGACGAGCTCGACGCCGCGTGCGAGGAGCGTCTCGACGTTCGCGCGCGTGGCCGCATTCGCCCACATCCGAGGGTTCATGGCCGGCGCGACGAGGACCGGCCCGCGGTGCGCGAGCGCCGCCTCGGTCAGGACGTTGTCGGCGATCCCGTGCGCGAGCTTCGCGAGCGTGTTCGCGGTGCAGGGGGCGACGACGAGCAGGTCCGCGCGCGTGAGGTGCGGGTACACATCCTCGCCCGCGGGCCTGCGCGCGAGGGCGACGAACGTCTTCTCGGAGACGAAGCGGCGGGCGCCGCGGGTCACGAGGGGCACGACGTCGTGCCCCTGCTTCACGAGCAGGCGCGTGAGCTCGCACGCCTTGTAGGCGGCGATACCTCCGGAGACTCCGAGCAGGATTCGGGCCATGCCCGAATTGTGCGCTACTTCTTGGAGCTCGAGGGGTAGTCGTAGACGATCTTGGCCTCCGAGATCTCCTCGAGGGCCATCGTCAGGTAGTTCTTCGAGCGCGACTCGATCAGCGGCGGCGCGAACTCGTCGAACGTCCCCTCACCGAGCTGGTGGTGGTAGTTGTTGATCTGGCGCGCGCGCTTGGCGGCGACGATCACGAGGGCGTAGCGCGAGTCGACCTGGTCGAGCAGCTCGTCGATGCGGGGATGAATCATTGTCCGACCATCGTAGCGGCAGCGCCGAGATGCTCGGCGACGATCGCCGCGAGCGCCTCGGCAGCACGGTCCCGGTCGTCGTTCTCGACCACGTGGTCGAAGTCCGACGACTCCTCGAGCTGCTCGCGCGCCTTGCGTAGACGATCCTCGATCACGCCCGAGCTCTCGGTCGCCCTCTCGCGCAGCCGCCGCTCCAGCTCGTCCACCGGCGCCGTCACGAAGATCGTCACCGCGCCTTCGCTGCGCCGCTTGACGCGCTTCGCGCCCTCGGTCTCGAGCTCGAGCAGCGGCGCCTTCCCGGTCGAGCGCAGGCGTTCGATCTCGCTCTTCAGCGTCCCGTAGCGGTTCCCCACGAAGTCCACGTACTCGAGAAACTCGCCGTCGTCGACCTGCCGCTGGAACGCGTCGGCGTCGAGGAACCAGTAGTCGACGCCGTCGCGCTCGCCGGGCCGGCGTGCGCGCGTCGTCGCGGACACCGCGAGCGCGAGCTGAGGGAACCGCGGCAGGACGAGCTGGATCAGCGTGCCCTTGCCCGCACCCGACGGGCCGGTCACGACGAAGACCGGGAGCGCCGCGTTCGGAACGGGCCTAGCGGTTGAAGAGGGCAATCAGCTCGTGCCGCTGGCGGTCGGAGAGCCCGCCGACCGTCTTGGACTGGCTGATGCGGCACTGGTTGAGCAGACGCGCGGCCTTCACGCGGCCGAACTTCGGCACCGCCATCAACATGTCGAAGACCTTCGCGGTCGAGACGTACTCGGGCGGGGCGCCGAGGATCTGCTCGATCGAGACCGCCCCCGACTTCAGGTCCTTCTTCAGTTGCGCACGCTTGACGCGGATGTCGTTCGCTCGCTTCAGCGCCTCCATGCGCTGGTCGAGCGAGCGTACCGGAGCCTGAACTTGCGTCTGCGGCGGCACCATGAGCGCAGCATCCTACCAACCTGTCAGCCGCGTGCAACTCTCAACGTATGCGCGAGTTTTCCATTCTGGCAACGCTTTCGAACGCCGTGCAGCACGCGGTTTCGGGCGTATCGAGACCACGTGCCGCGAGCTCGTCCCGCAGCTCCTCGCGCACGCGCGCGGGCGCATCGGGATCCGCGAACAGCACCGTCCCGAGGGCGACGTCGGTCGCGCCGCACGCGATCAACTCGAGCGCATGACGTCCCGTCTCGACACCCCCCATCGCGACGATCGGGAGATCGGTCGCACTGCGCGCCGCAAGGACCGCCGCGAGCGCGACGGGTCGCAGCGCCGGTCCGGAGTAGCCGCCCGCGCCGCGCGCGAGCACCGGGCGGAGCGCGGCGTCGAGCGCGACGCCGCGCAGCGTGTTGATCATCGTCACCCCGTCCGCGCCGGCGTCCTCGACCGCGCGCACCGTCTCGCCGATGTCCCAGGCGTGCGGCGAGAGCTTCGCGTACAGCGGCTTACCGGTGACGGCACGGCACGCGGCGACGATCTCCGCCGCCGACTCGGGCGCCTCGTCGACGTTCGGGCACGACAGGTTCAGCTCGAGGCACTCCACCCCGTCGATCGAGAGGAGCGCCGCGGTGCGCGCGTAGTCGTCGGCGCCGAAGCCGCCGACGGAGACCCAGATCGGGACGTCGAGCCTCTCGACGAGGCGGGGCAGCGTCTCGGCGACGAAGGCCTCGCGGCCCGGGTTCGCGAGCCCGATCGCGTTCAGCATGCCGAACTCGGTCTCGGCGATCCGCGCGGGCGGGTTCCCTGCGCGCGGCTCAGGCGTCACGGTCTTCGTCACGAAGGCGTCGAGCGCGCGCGCCGTCTCCGGCGCCTGCAGCGCGTCGAGGCACCCCGAGGCGTTCAGGAGGCGCACAGCACCGGGCCTTCGACGCACAGCCGCTTCAGGTCGCCGTCGATCTCGACGGCGCAGCCGTAGCAGGCGCCGTAGCCGCACGCCATCGGCGCCTCCCACGCGAGCTGCGACGCCGGCACGACCGCCCGCACCGCCTCGAGCATCGGCTCGGGGCCGCACGCGAGGACGTCGCGGTCGAGCGGCATCACGTCGGTGACGAGGACCGGGTCGACGACGACCTCGGCGCCCGGCAGGAGCGCGGCGGCCTCTGCGTGGTGATGCGTGCGGAAGCCGAGCACCGCGGGCGGCCGCTCGAGCGCCTCGGACAGGTACGGAAGCGGCGCGATGCCGATCCCACCGCCGACGAGGAGCGGCCGCGGCACGTCGAGGCGGAAGCCGTTCCCGAGCGGGCCGAACACGTGGATGCGCGCGCCCGTCTCGAGCGCGCACAGCGCGCGCGTCCCGGGGCCGACGGGGTCGAGCAGGAACGCGAGCTCGCCGCGCGGGGCGAGGCACAGCGAGAGCGGCCGAGGCAGCACGCGGCCGGGCGCCTCGAGCATGAAGAACTGTCCCGGCGTCCCGGGATGGAGCGTCCCGCGCTCGAGCCGGAGGAGCGTGTACGGCCCGACCCGCTCGACGCCGCTGACGCTACGACGCTCGCGCCTGGGCCTCGACATCGATCCGCTCCTGCAGCGACAGCGCCGTCTCCGCACGCGCGTTCGCGATCGCGTGGACGGCCGCCGTCGCCGCCGAGATCGTCGTGATGCACGGGACGCGCGCCGTGAGCGCAGCCTCGCGGATCAAGTAGCCGTCGGACCGCGGCTCGGGGCCGCCGTCGGGCGTGTTCACGACGAGGTTGCACCTCCCGCGCCTGATCAGGTCGACGACGCTCGGGATCGGCCGGTCCTCGCTCACCTTCCGGATCTCGAGCACCTCGAGGCCCGCGTTGCGGAGCGTCCGCGCCGTGCCGCCGGTCGCGTAGAGCACGAAGCCGAGCCCGACGAACGCCGCGGCGACCGGGACGAGCGACGCCTTGTCGTCGTCCCGCACCGAGAGGAACACCGCGCCGTCGCGCGGCAGCGGGCGACCGGCGGCGCGCTCCGCCTTCGCGAGGGCGGTCGGCAGGTCGGCGGCGCTCGTCATGACCTCGCCCGTCGAGCGCATCTCCGGCCCCAGCACCGGGTCGGCGCCCGGGAACCGTGCGAACGGCAGCACCGCCGCCTTCACGCTCACCTGCCGCGGCGGCCGCTCCGCCGGCAGCCGGAGGTCGCGCAGGCGCGTCCCGGCGGCGATCCGGCACGCCGCCTCGACGAGGTTGAGTCCGATCGCCTTCGACGCGAACGGCACCGTCCTCGAGGCGCGCGGGTTCACCTCGAGCACGAACACCTGGTCGTCGGACACCGCGAGCTGCACGTTGAGCAGGCCGACGACGCCGAGCGCAGGCCCTAGCCGGCGCACGATCGAGTGGATGTCCGAGAGCGCCTCCGGCGCGAGCGACTGCGCCGGAAGCACGCACGCCGAGTCGCCCGAGTGGACGCCCGCTTCCTCGACGTGCTGCATCACGGCCGCGACGTACGTGTCGGTGCCGTCGCAGAGCGCGTCGACGTCGATCTCGATCGCGTGGTCGAGGAACCGGTCGACGAGGGTCGGCCCCTGCACGCCGGCGAACGCCGCGCGCACCTGGCCGGCGTCGTGGCACACGCGCATCGCGCGGCCGCCGAGGACGTACGACGGGCGCACGAGCACGGGGTAGCCGATCCGGTCGGCGGTCGCGACGGCGTCGTCGCCCGTCGACGCGATCCCCCACTCGGGGCACGCGATCCCGAGCTCGCGCAGGACGTTGCCGAACCGCTCGCGGTCCTCGGCGAGGTCGACGGCCTCGAACGGCGTGCCGAGGATCCTGTAGCCGGCGGCCTCGAGGTCGCGCGCGAGCTTCAACGGGGTCTGCCCGCCGAACTGGATGACGACGCCCTCCGGCTGCTCGCGCTCGCACACCGCGAGGACGGCCGCCGCGTCGAGCGGCTCGAAGTACAGGCGGTCGGACGTGTCGTAGTCGGTCGACACCGTCTCCGGGTTGCAGTTGACCATCACCGCCTCGTAGCCGAGCGCGCGG
>DASWRL010000027.1:0-12833 GCA_036403195.1 Gaiellaceae bacterium | reverse complement strand
CGCGTTGACGTGGATGCCGTCGCCCGACCCGGAGCCGGTCCCGTACAGCGCGTTCTGGCGCAGGACGTCGTTGACCTTCCAGGCAACACCCTCGGAGAGTGCCCGCTTCGTCTGAGGCTTGCCCCAGCCGGAGCTCGTGTCGACGTGGTCACCGGGCAGCACGACCTTGGTGATCGCCATCGGCTTGGCGTAGATCCCCATGGCCGGGAAGGTCGCGTACGCAGCCGCCATGTCGAGCGGCGAGACCGCGAGCGAGCCGAGACCGATCGACGCGACCGGCGTGTCCGGCTGCATGTGGATGCCGAGGCGATGCGCGAGCTGCCAGACGTACCGCGGGCCGGCGTCGAGCGTCAGCTGCGCGTAGACCGTGTTGTCGGAGTGGAGCGTGGCGCGCGTGACCGACTCGGTGCCGCTGTAGGAGTTCTCGTACGTGTGCACCGTCCACGGCTTCTGCGCGTTGCACCACCCACCCGAGGAGCAGGTGAACGGCGCGGAGGTGTAGTAGGTCGCGTCCGGATCGGCGCCCTGCTCGATCGCCGACGCGAGCACGAGCGTCTTGAACGTCGAGCCCGCCTGGCGGCCCGACTGCGCGGCGAGGTTGAACTGGCTGCCCTTCGTCCGCGTCACCGACGTCATCGCGCGGATCGCGCCGGTCCCGGGCTCGATCGAGACGATCGCGGCGGCGGGGTCCGTGCGGTAGGGAAGGACCTCGAGGATCGCCTTCCGTGCGAGCCGCTGCAGCCGCGGGTCGATCGTGGTGTACACCTTGAGCCCGCCCTGGCGGACGCGGTTCGCGCCGTAGACGCGCTCGAGCTCGTCGATCACGTATGTGACGAAGTACTGCTCCTTGATGCGCGTGTAGATGCGGCCGGGATGGAGGTGCAGCGACCGCGAGCGGATCGTGGCGTCGAACTGGCGCACGGTGATGTCGCCGCTTGCGAGCAGGGCGCGCAGGACCTCGTCGCGCCGGGCGAGCGCTGCGGCGGGATCGTGGAACGGGTCGTAGATCGACGGCGCCTGCGGCAGGCCCGCGAGGAGCGCCGCCTGCGCGAGCGTCAGGTTCCGCGCGTGGCGCGAGAAGTAGGTCTGCGCCGCCGCCTCGACGCCGTAGGCGTGGTTTCCGTAGTAGACGGTGTTGAGGTACTCGTCGAGGATCCGCTCCTTCGACCACTTCTGCGAGAGCTTGATCGCGAGGCACGCTTCGCGCACCTTCCGGTTGAACGTCTTCTCGTCGCCGGTGTAGAGGTTCCGCACGAGCTGCTGCGTGATCGTCGAGCCGCCCTGCAGCGCGCGCCCCGCGGTGATGTCCTTCCACGCGGCCCGCGCGATGCCGAGGTAGTCCACGCCGCCGTGCTGCCAGTAGCGCCTGTCCTCGATCGCGACGGTCGCGCGCGCGAGCCACGGCGACATCCGCGCGAGCGACACGGGCTCGCGGTTCCGCTCGGCCGGGATCGACCCGAGCAGCGAGCCGTCGCTCGCGAAGACGAACGAGTTCTGCCCGATCTCGACCGGGCGCAGCGACTTGAGGTCGCAGCCCGTCGTCAACGCGGCGCCTGCGCCGACGCTCACGGTGACGACCACCGCGACGATCGCGGCGAGCAGCGTCCCGGCGAGCAGCCCGGCACGCCGGCGGCGGCGGATGCGGTGGGCGCGCTTTCGCTTCCGGCCGCGCTGGGCGAGGATGAAGTCGAGGTCGTCGCCGGGCCGGCGGCGGTCGCCGCTCACGGCGCGCGTGCCTCGAGCCGCTCCGCCAGCGCGATGCGCAGCTCGCTCGCCGCGTGCTCGGCGGCACCCTCGGCGGCGACGCGCCGTCGCACGACGACGGTGGCCGACTCTGCACCGAGCGCCGTCACGAGCACCTCGTCACCGTCGCGGGCGAGCGCCTCCACGGTCGCGCGCAGCCCGGCCGACGGGACGTCCACCGACGCCTCCGCGAGCGTCTCCGAGCTGCGGATCGTCGAGTTGCGGATCGTCTCCGACGCCAGCTTCTCGTTCGGCACGACGAGGCGGTCGTTGTCGTGCGTGCGAATCCACGTGTACGTGAGGCCGATCTCCTCGACGACGCCCTTCGCGCCCTCCACCTCGACCTCGTCGCCGAGCCGCAGCGGCTGCGAGACGGCGATCAGGATGCCGGCGACGACGTTCCCGATCGTGCGCTGGCTCGCGAAGCCGACGACGAGTCCGATCACCGCCGACGAGGCGAGGACGCCGCCCGCGACGGCACGCACCTGTGGGATCACGAGCAGTGCCGACACGAGCCCCACGAAGACGATCGCCGCGAAGAGCGTGCGCCGCAGGACGCGGTACCGCGTCGCGATCTCGGGCGCGAGCGTCCGGCGCGCGATCCGCCAGTCGATGATCTTCGCGACGGCGGACGCGGCGACGATCATCCCGGCGGCGATCAGCAGGCGTTGCCAGAAGAGAGACACGGTCGACCTATTCGCCCCAGTCGATCGGTCTCCGCCCGCGGAAGCCGGCCTCGAGCGGATGCCAGTGCTCCACCCGTTCCTCGCCGACCTGCCAGCACAACTCGACCTCCTCGTCGCCGCGGAGGGCCGGGAAGTCGAGCAGCCCCGTGTCGAGGTCCTTCACGACGACTCCGAGCGCGTCGAGGTCGCGGACGAGTGCGGCGACCTCCTCGGCGAGCTGCTCGAGCTCCGCCTGCGCGGCCTTGAGATCGCCCGCGGCGTACCCGGCGCCGTTGCCGCCGATGGCAGTGACGGACGCTCCCTGCTGTGCGACGAGGTGCCGCATGCGCGCCCGCGTCGCGACCATCCGCTCTGCGGCCGGGCGCACCTGCGCGAGGGCGCTGTTAGCCTCGCCGGGGGTGAACAGGCGTTTCGGCACCGCGCCGACCTATGGTACGGCCGACGCGAAGCGCCTCGCGCAGTGGCTCGCACTGGTCGGGATCCTCGTCGCGATCTCGTACGCCTCGCGTGCCGCCGGCGGGAAGCCGGACCCGGACGTGCTGTACCACTGGTCGACAGCCGTGGGCGGCCTCGTCCAGGACACGATCGTGCTCGCCCTCGTGCTCGCGATCACCGGCCGCGCCACGCGGCTGCTCGCGCTGCGGAGGCCGCGTTCGCTCGGGCGCGCCGCGGCGTACGTCCTCGCTGCGGTCGTCCTGACGTACGTCTTCGAGGGCGTCTACGCGCAGCTCGTTCATCCCGGGAACGAGCAGGGGTTGACGCCCGCGCACTGGGAGCCGGCGCATGCCGCCGCGTACGTCGTGAACGCCCTCGTCATCTGCACGTGGGTGCCGTTCGTCGAGGAGCTCGTGTTCCGCGGGCTCGGCTACTCGCTGCTCGAGCCGTTCGGCCGCTGGCCGGCCATCCTCGCCGTCGGGCTCCTGTTCGGGCTCGCGCACGGGCTGCTGCTCTCGCTCCCGATCATCGCCACGTTCGGGTGCGTCCTCGCGTGGGTGCGCTCGAGGACCGGCAGCGCCCTCCCCGGGATGGTCCTGCACTCGGTCTTCAACCTGATCGCGCTCGTCGCCGCGGTGACCGTCGGCGGGTAGGCCGTCGTCGGCTAGCGCTCTTCCTCGTCGTCTTCCTCGACGACCTCGTCCGCCTCGGCGAAGTCCTCGGCGGAGACACGGTCGAGGAACTCCTTGAACTGGTCGACGATCTCCTCCTCGTTGACCTCGTCGCCCTCCATCTCGATCGCCGACTCCTCGATCACGTCGTCGGCTGCGAAGATCGGCACCTGAGCGCGGACCGCGACGGCGATGGCGTCGGACGACCGCGAGTCGATCTCGAGCTCGGCCCCGTTCGACGCGAGCGTGATCGACGCGTGGAACGTGTTCTCGCGGAGCTCCGTGACCGTGACGCGCACGATGTCGACGTCGAGCTCGCCGAGGATGTTGACGAGCAGGTCGTGCGTCAGCGGCCGCGGCGCGCTCGCGCCCTGCAGCTTCATGAGGATCGCGGCCGCCTCGGGATGGCCGATCCAGATCGGCAGGTACCGGTTCCCGTCGGCGGTCTTCAGGAGCACGATCGGCTGCTTGCCGACGAGGTCGAACGAGACCCCGTAGATCGTCATCTCGACCATCGTCTCCTTAGATTACCCCCGCCTTTGGAGGCAAACGTTGGGCGCTATCATGCGCCGGCGCGGGCGATTAGCTCAGTTGGTTAGAGCGCCGCTCTGATAAGGCGGAGGTCCCTGGTTCGAATCCAGGATCGCCCACTCGCTCGCTCAGTGGAGCGCACGCGTTCGGTGGACGTAGTCCTCGACCGCATGCAGGAACGGGGCGTTGCACGCGAGCTCGGTGAGCGTGGACTTCGTCTCCGCGTCGAGGTCGCTGTCGTCGGCGAGCTCGCGGAGGAAGGGCTGCAGGCGCCCCTGCTGGGACATCCGCGCCATGCGCAGGAAGAGCGCGCACGTCTCCGCGTCCTGCGAGATCGCCTCGAGCGACTCGATGTCTGCCCACACGCCGTGCATGTGGGTGCAACGAGGCGGCGGTGCGCAGGGTTACGGCGCGAGGAGGCGCTCGAGCGCCTCGGCGAGCTCCTCGAGCTCGGTGTCGCCGTCGACGGCGACCTGCAGCCCGGCGGCTCCGACCTTCGCGTCGAACCCGGTGAGCGCCCTGAACGCCTCGCGCACCCGCGCGGCGAGCGCGGGGTCGACGGCGCTCGTGCGCCGCTCGCGCGTGGCCGCCCCTGCGGCCTTCGCCGCACGCTCGGCCGCACGCACCGACATGCCGTCCCGCACGATCCTGCGCGCGAGGCGGCGCCGCCGGTCGTGGTCGGGGACGGAGAGGAGCGCGCGGGCATGACCCTCCGACAGCTCGCCTCGGCCGACCATCTCGAGCACGTCGCTCGGCAGCTCGAGGAGGCGGATCCGGTTCGAGACGGTCGGCTTCGACTTGCCGACACGCTCGGCCACCTCGCCGAGCGAGAGGCCGAACTCGTCCAGGAGGATCGCGTACGCGCGTCCTTCCTCGACCGGCGAGAGGTCCTCACGCGCGACGTTCTCGACGAGCCCGAGCAGGAGCGTGTCGCGGTCGTCGGCCTCGCGGATCACGGCGGGCACCGTGGGGATCCCGGCCTCGGCGGCCGCGCGCCAGCGACGCTCTCCGGCGATCAGCTCGTAGCCGCCCTGGACGCGCGGGCGGAGGACGACCGGCTGGATCAGGCCCTGCGCGCGGATCGACTCGGCGAGCCCGCTCACCGCCTCGCGGTCGAACTCCTTCCGCGGCTGGTGCGGGTTCGGGTGGATCTCCGCGACCGGCACGTGCGCGAGCGACGGCTCGCCCGCGCCGATCAGGACCTCGAAGCCGCGCCCGAGGCCGCGGCGTGCGCTACCGACGCTCGACAAGCTCCATCGCCACCTTCCAGTAGGCCTCCGCGCCGCGCGAGCGCCTGTCGTAGTGGGTCACCGGCAAGCCGTGGCTCGGCGCCTCCGCGACGCGAACCGACCGCGGCACGACCGCGTCGAAGACGAGGCCGCCGAAGTGCCTGCGCACCTCGGCCTCGACGTCGGCCGAGAGCCGCGTGCGGCCGTCGGTCATCGTCAACAGCACGCCGGCGATCTGCAGGCGCGGGTTGAGGCGCGTCTTGATCAGGTTGATCGACTGCACGAGCTGCGCGAGCCCCTCGAGCGCGTAGTACTCGGCCTGCACGGGGACGATCACGCGGTCGGCCGCGGCGAGCGCGTTGACCGTGATCGGCCCGAGCGACGGCGGGCAGTCGAGCAGCACGAAGTCGAAGCCGTCCGCATGCTCGAGCGCCTGCGCGAGGTAGCGGTCGCCGTCCTCGCGCTGCGAGAGCTCGACGGCGGCGCCCGCCAGCTCGGGCTTCGACGGGACGAGGTAGAGGTTCGTGAACTGCGTCGGCTTCGCGAGCTCCGCGAGCGGCGCGCCGTCGAGCAGGTCGTAGCTCGACGTGCCGTTCGCGCGCATTCCGAGCCCGGACGTCGCGTTCGCCTGCGGGTCGAGGTCGACGACGAGCGACCGCTCGCCTGCCTCCGCGAGGCACGCCGCGACGTTGATCGCGGTCGTGGTCTTCCCGACCCCGCCCTTCTGGTTCGCGAACGCGTAGATCGTCGCCGCCACGCGCCCAATCTAGCCGTGCCGCCGGACACCGAACCCCGCATGGTTGAGCGGAATTCCACCCTGTGGACAGTTTGTGACGCTCCCGCGACGTCGTTTGGCGAAGGGACCTGGCCGAACGGGTCAGGCGAGGGGGCGCTTGCGGGCGACACCGACGCGGCGGGGGAAGCCGGGCGGGGTCGGAGCGAGCTTGCGGATCACGAGCAGCCCGGCCGGGGAGCCCGGCTCGTCCTCCGACTCGAGCTCGCCCGCGATCTGCGCAGCGACGCGCGCGACCGCGCCGCGGTCGGCGGAGGGGCCGACCCAGAGGACGGCGGCGCCGCCGGGACGGACGAGCGGGAGGCACCACTCCGCCGCGGTCGGCGGGTGGGCGAGCGCCTTTGCGAGGGCGACGCCGGCCCAGTCGGTCTCCTGCTCCTCGGCGCGTCCCCAGACGACGCGCGCGTTCGGCGGCGCCGCGCCTTCGAGGAACTCGCATTTCCGCCGCTCCGCCTCGAGGAGCACCACCTCGCGCTCCGGGAAGGCGTGCGCGAGCGGGATCCCCGGCGCGCCGCCGCCGCTCCCCACGTCGACGATCGGCCCGTCGAACCGCGCCACGACGGGCGCGCCCCGAAGGGAGTCGTCCAGCAGAACGCGACGCGCCTCGGCCGGGTCGCGCAGCGCCGTCAGGCCGGGCGTGGCGAGGACGGCGCCGAGCCAGGCGTCATTCAGGGAGGACGACGACGTAACGGTTCGGCTCCGTCCCCTCGCTCGTCGTCTGCACGCCCGGAACGTCCTTGAGGCGCTCGTGGACGACCTTCCGCTCGGCCGCGGTCATCGGCTCGAGCAGCACCCGCTCGCCGTGGGCGGCCCGGTCGGCAGCCCGCACCGCGATCCCTTCGAGCGTCGCGCGGCGGCGGTCGCGGTACCCGGCGGCGTCGACCGTGACCGACTTCCCGCCCTCGTACCGGTGCGCCGCGGCGTTCGCGACGTGCTGCAGGGCGTCGATCGTCTGCCCGTGCTTCCCGATCAGGAGCCCGACGTCGCCACCGAGGCACGTGACGGCGAGCTCCTCGTCCGACTCGCGCACCTCGACCCGCGCAGCCACCCCCATCGCAGCGACGACGCGCTCGACGAGCGCGCGGATCCGCGCAGCGAGCTCCGACTCGTCACGCGGGGCCGCCGGCAGCGGCTCGTCGGGCGCCTCCGCCGAGGCGACCACGCGAGCGGGTGTGTAGCCGACGCCGAGGATCCCGCGCTCCCCCTCGGAGACGACCTGGTAGCGAACGGTCGCCGCGTCGACGCCCGGCACCGACCGCTCGAGGTCGCGCAGCGCCTTCCACTTCGCCTCGCCGACGGTCTCCCCGGTCGCCTCCACGGAGACCTCCCGGCTCACCGGCGCGCGCCGCCTCTCTTCTTCTTGACGCGGCGCGGCTGGCCGGGCGCGGGCTTCGCCTCGTCGGAGGCGCCGTTGCCGACCGCGGGCGGCGCCGCGGCGGGGGCGGGCGCCGGCGCGGTCCGCGAGGTGCGGCGCGGGAGCGAGCGCTGGCCGGCGGCGCCGGGCTTCGGCATCAGGCGGCGGGTGATCAGGCCCTGTCCCACCGTCCAGAGGTTGGTCGTCATCCAGTAGAGGACGAGGCCCGTCGGGAACCTCGAGACAACGGTCAGGAAGACGAGCGGCAGGACCATCATGATCGTCCGCTGCGTCTTGTCCATCGTCGTCCCCATGAAGTACGTCGAGGCGACCTGCGAGCCGGCGTAGATCGCGAGCAGCACGTATCCCGACCAGTGCGAGATGGCGTGCTGGTCGCCGACGTGGACGACGTGCAGCCACGTGCCGGTGATGTTGTGCGCCTGGTGCCGGAGCGTGAAGTAGAGCGCGATGAAGACCGGGAACTGCGCGACCGTGGGCAGGCACGACGCCGCCGGGTTGATGTTGTTCTCCTTGTAGAACTTCTGCAGCTCCTCGGACTGCTTCTGCCGGTCGCCCTTGTACTTCTGCTGGATCGCCTTCATCTCCGGCGCATGCGCCTGGAGCGACTGCATCGAGTGGATCGAGCGGACGGCGAGCGGCACGAGGCAGAGCCGCACCACGATCGTCACGGCGACGATCGACCATCCCCACGGCAGCCCGGCGGTGTCGTGGAAGAAGTCGAGAATCGCCTTCATGACGTTCTCGAGCGGCGTCAGGATGCCGCCTACGAGGAGCGCGGCGTGGATCACGGGTAGTCGATCCCCCCGTGCGACCAGGGGTTGCAGCGCAGGAGGCGCCACGCCGCCATCGGCAAGCCGCGCAGGACGCCGTGCCTGCGGATCGCGAGCGCCGCGTACTCCGAGCACGTCGGGTGGTACTTGCACGTGTTCGCCGGCAGGAGCGGCGAGACGAGCAGCTGGTAGAGCCGGATCGGCAGGATCGCGACGCTGCGGACGACCTCCGTCACGCGGCGGCCTTCCCGAGCACCTCGTCGACGCGCTCCTCGAGCCAGGCGTGGCCGTTCGCCTCCGCCGCCTCCGGGAGCCCCTGGCGCACGACGAGGACGTAGTCGTTCGTCACCGGGACGTCGTCGAGGCGCGCGCGCACGATGTCGCGCAGCTGGCGCTTGATGCGGTTCCGCACCGCGGCGTTGCCGACCGCCTTCGGGACAGCGAACCCGAGCCGCGGCGCCCCGACCGCCTCCTCGCGGGCGTACCACCACAACGTCAGGAAGCGGGTCGACACCGACCGGCCCTGTCTGTACACGGCGTCGAAGTCGCGGGAGCGGGAGAGACGGTTCCGCCGCTGCACCGGCGTCAGGCCGAGAGGCGCTTGCGGCCCTTCGCCCGGCGGCGCTTGAGGATCACGCGGCCCGCGCGCGTCGACATCCGGGCACGAAACCCGTGCTTGCGCTTGCGCCTGCGAACGTTCGGCTGATAGGTCCGCTTCATCTCGTCCGAAAGAGGGAGTGAACCGGCGAGGGCCGGCCGTCGGCGAGTATAGCCGGACCTCCTCGCCGCCCCGTTTGTCCACACCGTCGGCCGGTGGAAAAGCCGTGGAAAAGGCCGGGGACCTGCGCGCTTCGCACAGACTGTCCACACCTGTGGAGAGTGGTGTGGAGCGAGACGAAATCCCTGCAAAACGGCGCTTTCATCCGTGGGGACACGGCGAGAAGTCCTCATTGAGAGGGCTCCGGCACGCTGCTATGCTCGCCACCCCCAACGGTCGGAGAGGGAGCAGGCGCAGAGCGTGGAGCAGGAGATCGAGCTGACGGCGGAAGACCTCTGGAACGACGTCTCCGCCCGGCTTCGCGAAGCACTCAACGAGACCACCTACTCCACCTGGTTCGGTGAGGTCGACGGCGTCGAGGTCGACGGCGAGCAGTTCGTGATGACCGTCCCGAACGACTTCACGCGCGAGTGGATCGAGGGCCACTTCCTCGACCTGCTGCGCGCGGCGGTTCGCGACGTCGGCGGCGGCGAGCGGCGGGTCGCGTTCCAGGTCGTCGAGGCGGTCGCGCCGGCCGCGGTTGCCGCGCAGGCCCCCGGATCCGTCCGGCCGCTGCGCGACGTGCCGGCGCGCACGGAGATCTCGGGGATCAACCCGAAGTACACCTTCGACTCCTTCGTCATCGGCTCGTCGAACCGGTTCGCCCACGCAGCAGCGCTCGCGGTCGCCGAGGCGCCGGCACAGGCGTACAACCCGCTCTTCATCTACGGCCACACCGGCCTCGGGAAGACGCACCTGCTGCACGCGGTCGCGAACTTCGTCACCGACCACGGCGGCGGCCTCACGTGCCGCTACGTCACGTCCGAGACGTTCATGAACGACTTCATCAACAGCCTCCGTGACAAGCGCATCGAGGGGTTCAAGCAGCGCTACCGCACCTACGACGTGCTCCTGATCGACGACGTCCAGTTCTTCGAGCACAAGGAGCGGATCCAGGAGGAGTTCTTCCACACCTTCAACTCGCTCTACGAGGCGGGCCGGCAGATCGTGATGTCGTCGGACCGCCCGCCGCGGGACATCTCGACGCTCGAGGAGCGGCTCCGCTCGCGCTTCGAGTGGGGCCTGATCACGGACATCCAGCCGCCCGACCTCGAGACGCGGATCGCGATCCTGCGGAAGAAGGTGAAGGTCGACCAGATCGAGATCCGCGACCCCGAGCTCCTGACGTTCATCGCCTCGCGCGTGTCGACGAACATCCGCGAGCTCGAGGGTGCGCTGACGCGCGTCGTCGCCTTCGCCTCGCTCACCGGCCGCGCGCTCTCCGTCGAGCTCGCGCAGGACGTCCTCAAGGACGTGTTCCCGCAAGGCGAGAGCGCGCAGATCTCGATCGACCGCATCCAGGAGCTCGTGTGCGAGCGCTTCGGCGTCACCTACGAGGAGCTGACGGGTGACCGGCGCTCGCAGAACATCGTCTACCCGCGGCAGGTCGCGATGTACCTCGCACGCGAGCTCACGGACTCGTCGCTCCCGAAGATCGGCAAGGAGTTCGGCGGCCGCGACCACACGACGGTCATCCACGCGACGTCGAAGATCGCGCGCCTGATCCGTGAGGACAGGGCTGTGTACAACCTGGTGCAGGAACTCACAGCACGCGTCAGGCAGACGCGCTGATCCGGTGGGGGTGTGGGAAGCCGTGAGTTCTCCCCCGTCCGCCCCCACAGGGAGAATGGCTCCGCCACTGCCTCGAGGGCGGGTTTCCCCGGACCCACAGGCCTTACGACTACAACGAGGTTTTCTATAGATGATTGACTCAGAGATCATGGTGGGCACCGGGCTGAGGATTACGCTCGCGAAGGACGAGCTCGCGGGGAAGCTCGCGGTCGTCTCCCGCGGCGTCTCGACGCGCACCGCCGTGCTCGTCCTCGGGGGCATCCAGCTGCGCGCGGAAGCGGGACGGCTCCACCTCGCCGCGACGGACATGGAGGTCTCCCTCCGTGCCTCCGCCGAGGCGCAGGTCGCCGACGAGGGCACCGTCGTCGTGCCGGGGCGCCTGCTGCTCGAGATCGCGCGGTCGCTCCCCGACAGCGAGGTGACGATCGAGCACCGGCCCGAGGAGGCGGTCGTCGTCGTCACGTCGGGCACCGCGACCTACCGGCTGCACACCTACTCCGCCGAGGACTTCCCGCGCCTGCCCGACGCCGAGTCAGTGTCGCTCCACTCGGTCGACCGCGAGGCGCTCGTCGAGACGATCGCGCGCGTCGGCCGCAGCGCGTCACGCGACGAGAGCCGGCCCGTGCTCACCGGGATCCTCGTCCGATTCGAGCCGGGCAAGGTCGTGATGGCCGCGACCGACTCGTACCGGCTCGCGGTCAAGGAGACGCCCGTCGAGGGCACGCTGCCCGAGCTCGAGGCGATCATCCCGGCCCGGGCGCTGCAGGAGTTCGCGCGCATCGCGGGCTCGAGCGACGAGGTCGAGCTGGGCCTGCTCGACAACCACGTCGTCTTCGGCGCCGACGGCACGTGGCTCACGACACGCCGGATCGACGGCCAGTTCCCGAACTACCGCCAGCTCCTGCCGGAGCAGTTCGAGCACGAGCTGAGCCTCCCGCGCGAGGAGCTGCTCGAGGTCGTCCGCCGCGTCTCGCTGATGGCCCAGAGGAACTCTCCGCTCCGGCTCCGCTTCGCGGACGGCGAGCTGACGGTGTCGGCGATCACGCAGGACGTGGGCGAGGCTCGCGAGTCGCTCCCGGCGCCGTACTCCGCCGACCCGCTCGAGATCGGGTTCAACGCCGAGTTCCTCCGCGACGGGCTCGACTCGGTCGACTCGGAGACGCTCCGGTTCAAGCTGATCAGCCCGCTCCGGCCCGCGGTGCTGCAGGGTTCGAGCGACGACTACGTGTACCTGATCATGCCGATCCGCCTCGCCGGCTGATCGTCGACCGCGTAACGCTCCGCCAGTACCGGTCGTACACGTCGCTCGACCTCGACCTCGCGCCGGGGGTGGTGCTCGTCGTCGGGCGGAACGGCGTCGGGAAGACGAACCTGCTCGAGTCGCTCCACGTGGCGACGCAGGGCTTCTCGCCGCGCACGCGCCACGACGCCCAGCTGATCCGGTTCGGCCAGCCCGCCGCCCGCGTGGGTGTCGCGGGCCGCCGCGCGTCGACGCCGGTGGAGGTGACCGTGACGCTCAGGGAGGGCCAGCCGAAGGAGGCGCGCCTGAACGGCGCCCGCCTCCCCACCGCCGAGTCGCTCAGGCGAGAGCTCGCGACGCTCGTCTTCACGCCCGACCGCCTCGCCGTCGTGAAGGCGGGGCCTGCGGCGCGCCGCGCGTACTTCGACCGCGTCGTCGGCCGCCTCTTCCCCGCGCGCGCCGCCGCCGCGCCCGACTACCTCGGCGCGCTCGCGCAGCGGAACGCGTCGCTTCGCCGCGTCCAGCTCGGTCTCTCCGACCGCGCCGCGCTCGAGCCGTGGACGCGGCGCGTCGCGGAGCTCGCCGCCGCGCTCGTCGAGGCCCGCCGCGACGCCGTCGTCACGC
Source organism: Gaiellaceae bacterium (assembly GCA_036403195.1). Classification (GTDB taxonomy): domain Bacteria; phylum Actinomycetota; class Thermoleophilia; order Gaiellales; family Gaiellaceae; genus PALSA-600. The sequence continues at coordinate 347 of DASWRL010000027.1, read as the reverse complement.
TCTCACCGGGCTTCGCCGAGCGCGCGGACGAGCTCGGGCTGGCAGGTGCTCGTCTCGGGTACGAGGGCGAAGCGCCGACCGTCGCCGCGCTCGAGGCGCGGCTCGCCCGCGACGTGGAGCGAGGGACGACGGGCGCCGGCCCGCACCTCGACGACGTCGTGATCGCGAGCGGCGACCGCGACCTGCGTCAGTTCGGCTCGCAGGGAGAGCAGCGCCTCGCGGTCCTCTCGCTGCTCCTGGCGGAGGCTGAGCTGCTCTCGCCGCCGCCGCTCCTGCTCCTCGACGACGTCCTCTCGGAGCTCGACCCCGGCCGCCGCCGCGTGCTCGCGGCGCGCATCGCGGGCATG
>DASWRL010000026.1:0-27515 GCA_036403195.1 Gaiellaceae bacterium | reverse complement strand
CGATCACGGCTGCGGTGTTGCTCCGCGCGGCGACGGACGCCGCGCGGCATCTGGACGCGTGGGAGGTCGTCGACTACGCGAGCGCGACGAAGCCGGACGCCCCGAGCGGGACGGCGCGCGAGCTCGCCGAGCGCCTCGGAGGGATCCGTCCGCCCGCGGCGCCCGTCCCGGTCGACGAGGTCCTCGGTGCCCCCGAGGCGCGTGGCGCGGACGTCGCCGCGACGCGCGTGCACTCGGTGCGCCTCCCGAGCTTCGTGGTCTCGACCGAGATCGTGTTCGCGGCCGCGGGCGAGCGGCTCTCGATCCGCCACGACGCGGGCGAGACGCCGGCGCCGTACGTCGCCGGGACGCTGCTCGCGATCCGCGCGGTCGGCGGACGCGTCGGGCTCACGCGAGGCCTCGACCGCCTCCTCTAGGATGGCGCCGCTCGGAGGGGTGTCCGAGCGGTCTAAGGAGCGCGACTGGAAATCGCGTACGTGCCGAAAGGTGCGTCGAGGGTTCAAATCCCTCTCCCTCCGCCTCGTCGAAGGCCCGCCTCGCGCGGGCTTTCGCGTTCCGGGGGCTGCGGTACGATGCGCCCCCCGGAGAAGTGGCCGAGTGGCTGAAGGCGGCGCCCTGCTAAGGCGTTAGGTGGGGAAATCCCTGCCTCGAGGGTTCGAATCCCTCCTTCTCCGCTGCACCCGGCGAATCACCCTTCTGGTTGATGCGCGGACGTCGTGCGCTCCGTCAGGATTCGCGTGCCGGCTCCCCCCTGACACTGTCGGCGGACTGACGTGACTGCGGCGAAATCCCGCCCCTCCCCCGGGCGGGTTTCGTCGTTCAAGGGGAGACGCGGCTACGAGTGCGTCGAGGTGTAGACGAACGCCGACACGTCGTCGATCTGCTTCGCCGTGAGCTGGCCCTGGAAGGCGGGCATCGCGCCGCCGCCGTGGATCACCTGGTTGTGGATCGCCGCGTAGCTCGGCTTCAGGGTGTCGAGGTTCGGGCCGACGTTCCCGGTCGCGCCGGCGGCCTTCAGGGTGTGGCAGCCGGAGCAGCTCGCGCTCGTGAACACCGTCTTCCCGGCCGCGGGATCGCCCTTGACCCCGCCGCCACCACCGCCCGAGGTCGTCGTGGCCTGGCTGGTCGTCGCCGTCGCCGGAGCGGTGGTCGTCTGGCCCGGGAGGGAGTTGCTGAACGTCTCGGTGGCCGACGGAGACTCGTTGCCCTGCGCCTCGGAGGACTCGCGGCCGAAGACGAGGACGGCGCCGAGCATCGCGACGAAGAAGAGGACGCAGAGGCCAACATAGAGCGGCATGTTCCGGCTCGGGAAATTCGGGTCGCGCCGCGGGATCAGGAACGACGAGATGAGCGCGAACACGATGAACGCGAGACCCACCGCAGCAAGGCCGATCTTGTGGCCCGTGGACAGGCCGGCGACGACGAGAGCGACCGTCGGGAGCATCGAGCGGGGAACCTACCCGATCGACGCTAGGAGAGAGCTGCCTCGCCCGGCCCCGGCTCTTCGACGCCGGTCTCGGGCGGCCCGACCGGCTCCGGCCGGGCCGGGCGGAGGTACAGCAGCTCGTACACCGACGCGGCGATCACGGCGCCCGCGAACGGCCCGATGTACCAGACCCAGAAGCTCGACCAGTGGTTGCCGACGAGCTCCGGGCCGAAGGCGCGCGCCGGGTTCATCGCCGCGCCGGTCAGCCCGCCGCCCATCAGGATGTCGAGGGCGATCGTGAAGCCGATCGCGAGCCCGGCGATCTGCTTGAACGCGCCCCGCGGGTCGGCCGCGGTCGCGAAGATCACCCACACGAGGAAGAACGTGAGGACGGCCTCTATGACGACGCCCTTGCCGGAGCTGATCTGCGAGTACAGGGCGGGCGCGCCGAGCTTCGAGTCGGACTCGACGCTGCTCCAGAGGAGCCACTTGAGGAGCAGTGCCGCGAGCGCGGCGGCGGCGAACTGCACGAGCCAGTACCAGACGGCCAGCACGGGGGCGATCCGGCGCGTCACGAGGAACCCGAGCGTGACGGCGGGGTTGAAGTGGCCGCCCGAGATGAAGCCGACGGCGGACACCATCACCGCGATCACGAGGCCGTGGGCGAGGGCGGCGCCGACGATGTTGCCGCTTCCGTAGATCGCGGACCCGGCGCCGATGAAGATGAGGGCGAACGTGCCGACGAACTCCGCCACGCCGCGCTTGAAGTAGTCGCGCTCCAGCACGGGGCGAACCTTAGGACCCGGGTCGGACGGACAGCGCCGCGCGCTCGCTGAGCGCGGCTCCGACGAACGTCGCCGCGGCCAGCGTGTCGACGGCGAGGACCGCCGCGAGCACGTGGTGGGTGTCGTACCGCGTGAGCGCCCAGCCCGCGAGAAGGAGGCCGGCCGGTGACCCGATGCACTGGAACACGCCGAACGAGGCGAGCGCCTGCGTCCGCAGCTCGGCCGGGATCCGGAGGGTGATCAGTGCGTGCGTCGGGGTGTTCACGAGCGACGCGAAGAACCCGGCGAGCGCCATCCCCGTGAACGCGACCTCCCACGGCGCCGGGATCGCGAGGATCCACAGCGACGCCATCTCGAGGCAGAAGGCGAAGGCGCCCAGGGCGAGCGCCTCGACCCGGCGGACGACCGGCATCGAGACGAGGGCGCCGACGAGGGCGCCTCCGCCGAACGCGCCGAAGAGCCAGCCGAGCACGCGCGGGTTCGCGTGGTAGCTCGACACGACGAGCACCGGGAGCGACGCGAAGAGGAGCTGCCAGCAGATGTCGATGACGGTGAACGCCGGCGTCCAGAGGCGCAGCAGCCTGTCGCGGAGCACGAAGCGGACGCCGTCGAGGACCCGCGTGACCGGGCGCTCGACCGCGACGTCCGGGAGGTGGACGAACGTCGCGACGAGGAAGAACGAGACGAGGTAGCTCGCGGCGTCGACGTAGAGCACCTCGGGGGCGCCGAACGCGGCGATCAGGACGCCGGCGAGGGGCGGGCCGAGGAAGATCGTGAGGCGGTTCGCCGCTTGGAAGAGCGCCGCGGCCTGCGCCACGTCGGCGTGCTCCTCGCCGAGCAGCTCCGGCACGACCGCCCGCTGGACGGAGAAGTACGGCGCGAGGAACACGCCGCTCAGCGCGACGAGCGCGAGGAGCAGCGGGAACGGCAGCATGCCGAGCGCCTGAAGCGTCGGGATCGCGGCGAAGAGCGGCGCGCGCAGCAGGTCGCACACGAGCATCGTCCGGCGCGTCCCGACCCGCGAGGCGACGGCGCCGCCCGCGAACCCGAGCACGGCGACGGGCAGGACCTCGGCGATGATCACCCAGGTCATCCGCTGCGGCGACCCCGTCGTCCGGAGCACGAACCACGGCAGCGCGAGCCACGTCATCTGCGTGCCGAGCGACGACGCGACCTCCGCCGCGAGGAGCGCGCTCAGCCGGCGGTCGCGCAGAAGGGTCAACGGCGCTCCTTCGAGCCTACGCCGCGGGCTCGGCGGCTGCGCCGAAGCTGACGACCACGCGACGCGTGCCACGGCGGCGGGGCCGGCCCCGGTACTCCTCGAGCAGCGTCTCGAACCGCTCGCCGAGCTGCTCGAGCTCCGTCGTCGTCAGGTCGAGCGACGCGGACGACGTCTGCACGGCGCGCCGCCACGCGGCCGGGAGCTCGTGCTCCCGCCGCAGCGCGTCGCGGATCCGCTGCTGCTGGCGCGCGACCAGCTCGTCGCGGAGGACGACCGACTCGATCCCGTCGGACGCGAACTCGATCCGCGACGCCGTCGCGCGCCAGGGCCGCTCGCGCCCGGCGCCGCCGGTGCCCTCCTCGACGAACCCCCATCTCGCGAGTGCGCGCAGGTGGTAGCTGCACGACGACGGGCTCTCGTCCACGAACTCCGAGCACTCCGTCGCCGTCGCCTGCTCGACCGAGTGCAGGTGGTCGAGCAGCGCGAGCCGTGTCGGGTGGGCGAGCGCCCGCATCGCGCGCGGGTCGGAGAGGGTGACGGTGTCTTCGAAAGAGATCTTTCGAAACTATCGTTTCGAGAGCCAGGCGTCAAGGACCGCCTGCTCCTTGCCCCGGTCGAGCCCGGCGCCGGTGTCGGCCGGCGCGTCGCCGGCCCGCACCCACTCCAGGGTGTCGCGCACGGTCTCCTCGAGGGGGCGCGCCTCGAGCCCGGCCGCAAACGCCGGTGTCGGGTCGACCGAGAGCATCCCGGCGTACTCGCTGCTCGCGAGCCACAGCGGGAGCTCCATCCACTCGGCGACGTCCTGCTCGAGGAGGAACGCCGGGTCGACCCAGATGACCTCGGCGTCCGCCCCGGCCACGCGCCGGCACGTGTCGAAGAGGCTCGCCCGCGACACGGGGCGGTCGACGGCGTTGAAGGTGCCGGCCGTGCCGTCCTCGGCCGCACGGACGATCCAGCCGGCGAGGTCGCGGGCGTCGACGAGCTGGGCGTCGGCGTCGGGCGGCGCCGGGGCGAGCACCCTGCCGCCGTCGGCGAACCGCGACGGCCAGTAGGTGAAGCGGCCGGTCGGGTCCCACGGCCCGACGATCAGGCCCGGGCGAGGCACGAACGCGTCGGGGAACCGCCCGCGCACGACCTCCTCGCACTCCGCCTTGAGCGCCCCGTACGCCTCCGCGACGTCCTCGGTCGGAGCGTCGAGCTCGGCGAGGGGGGAATCCTCCGTCGGGGCGACGGACGCGTCGGCGTAGACGGAGATGGTCGAGACGAACGTGTAGTGGCCGACGTCGCCGAGCGCCTCGATCGTCCCTCCGACGACGCGGGGGACGTAGCCGCTCGTGTCGACGACCGCGTCGAAGGAGCGGCCGCGGAGCGCGTCGAGCTCGCCGTCGCGGTCGCCGCGCAGCTTCTCGACCTCGGGGAAGAGCTCCGGCCGCGTGCGGCCGCGGTTGAACGTCGTGACCTCGTGGCCGCGAGCGAGGGCGGCCTCCACCGTGTGGCGGCCGAGGAACTTCGTGCCGCCGAGAACCAGGATGCGCATAGTTCGAGCCTATGCCCTCGATCCGCCATGCCGAGCCGCGCGACTACGCGGACGTCCTCGCCGTCGTCGACGCGTGGTGGGGCGGCCGGGCGATGGCGGCGATGCTGCCGAAGCTCTTCTTCGTCCACTTTCGCGACACGTCGTTCGTCGCAGAGGACGACGGGCGCGTCGTGGCGTTCCTCTGCGGGTTCAGGTCGCAGACGTTCGACGACGAGGCGTACATCCACTTCGTCGGCGTCGACCCCGGCTACCGCGGCTCGGGGCTCGGACGCGAGCTGTACGACCGCTTCTTCGCCGCGGTCGCACCGCGGCGCCTCGTGCGCGCCGTGACCTCGCCGGTCAACGAGCGCTCGGTCGCGTTCCACCGGGCGCTCGGGTTCGAGGTCGAGCGCGTCGACGAGGACTACGACGGGCGCGGAGAGGCGCGCGTCCTCCTCCGCAAAGTGCTCTAACGGGTGATGCGGCGCGTCGCGCGCGCTCCCGATACGTGCGTTCGTGGGCGCCGCACCCACGTTTCGCGGGAAGTTCGACGTGCCGCAGGCCGAGCGGTTGCTCTGGCGTGCGGGCTTCGGCCCGCGCAAGGGCGAGGCCGAGGCGCTGGCGAAGCTCGGCCTCGACGGCGCCGTGCACTCGCTCCTCAACCCGGGCTACGAGAAGCTCGTGGGCCCGAAGCCGCACGACTCGAAGGGGCGGCCGCTCGCGCCGGCGGATGCGTGGGGCCACGACCACTGCTGGTGGCTCGACAGGATGGTCCGCACGTCGCGCCCGCTCGTCGAGCGGATGGCGCTCGTGTGGCACGACTGGTTCGCGACGTCGAACGCGGGCGTCGGCAGCCAGAAGCTGATGCTGCAGCAGAACGAGCTCTTCCGGAAGCACGGCCTCGGCCCGTTCGACCACCTCCTGGTGTCCGTCACGGCGAATCCGGCGATGCTCATCTGGCTCAACGGGACCGACAACACGAAGGACGCGCCGAACGAGAACTACGCGCGCGAGATGATGGAGCTGTTCACGCTCGGGGCCGACCGCGGCGCGTACACCGAGCGCGACGTGCGCGAGCAGGCGCGGTCGCTCACCGGCTGGACGAACCGCTGGAGCAGCCGCCGCGGCGACTACGACTTCCACTTCGACCCGAAGCGCCACGACCCGGGGACGAAGGTCGTGTTCCACCGCCCCGGCCGCTACGAGTGGCGCGACGCCTGCCGGCTCTGCCTCGCGAACCCGAAGCACGCGTCGTTCTTCGTCCAGAAGCTGTGGGGCTACTTCGTGCCGGTGCCGCCGGACCACGCGACGCAGCGTGCGCTCGAGGCTGCGTACCGGCCGGCGCACGAGGTCAGGCCGGTGCTCGACATCATCCTGCGCCACCCGGTGCTGTACGACGGCCCGCGGATGACCAAGCCGCCGGTCGTGCACATCGCCGGGCTCCTCCGCCGCATCGGCGTCGGCGTCACGACGGACGCGTGGGCGTGGATCGGCTCCCTCTCGGGGCAGCAGCTCTTCTACCCGCCGAACGTCGCCGGCTGGGACGACACGCGCTGGCTCGACACGGCGACCTTCCGCGGCCGGTGGATCGCCGTCGCGCAGCTGCTGCAGGGGCGGACGCTCGACCCGGGCAAGGCGAAGAAGCCGCTCGACGCGAGCACCGTCCTCGCGCGCGCCCTCGCCTTCTGGAACCACCCGCCGCTCTCGGATGGGACGCGCGCGATGCTCCTCCACTTCGCGCAGAGCGCCCTGCACGATGCGCGCGGCGACCGCTGGAAGCAGGTGCAGTACCCGGTGCTCGTCGAGAACGCGCTGCGCCACCTGATCGCCGTGTCGCCCGACCTCCAGACCGCATGACGAGCCGCGTCTCCTGCGACGAGTGCTCCCGCGCCGACGTCCTGCGCGCCGTCGCGGGCCGGGGGCTGCCGTCGATCGAGCCGGGCATGCCGACGCCCGCCGGGACAGGGCTCACGCGCCGTGGGTTCGTCGCCCGCTCGCTCGGGCTCGCCCTCACCGTCTACGGCGCCGGCCGCCTCGGAGTGTTCGACGAGGGCATCGCGGCCGCGGCGGCGACGCCGCAGCGGCCGATCCTCGTCACGGTGTTCCTCCAGGGGGGCGCCGACTCGCTCTCGCTCCTCTACCCCGACCGCGACCCGCTCTACCGCTCGCTCCGGCCGTCGCTCGCCGTCAGCGGCGGGACGCCGTTCGCCGAGGACGACCGCCTCTTCTGGCACCCGTCGCTCTCGCCGCTCGCGCAGCTCCACGGCGAGGGGAAGGTCACGGTTCTCCCGGCCGTCGGCTACGACCACCCGGACCAGTCGCACTTCACCTCGCGCCACTTCTGGGAGGTCGGGGCGACCGACTCGCGCCTGCTCACGGGATGGCTCGGCCGCTACCTCGACGCCGCCGGCAGCGGCGACAACCCGCTGCAGGGACTGTCGATGACGGGCTCGCTGCAGCCGATGCTGGCGACGGCGAAGGTCCCGGTCGCGGCGATCGACGGCCCCGACCAGTACGACTTCTGGGCTCCCGGCGTGTGGGGCGAGGTGGAGCAGCGGATGCTCGACGCGATCGGTCACTTCGGCTCGAGCGGCGGAACCGACCCGTCGCTGCGCGCCGCGGCGAACGTCGCCGTGCAGTCGAGCACGCTGCGGCGCCAGTTGCTGCCGTTCGGCGGCGACAAGCTCGTCCCGCCGGTCCCGTACCCGTCGGGCGACGACCAGCTGCCGAAGCGGCTCGCGGGGCTGGCCGCGATGATCGGCGCCGGCCTGCCCCTCCGCTGCGTCGCGCTCGAGGCGACCGGCGAGTACGACACGCATGCCGACCAGGTCTCGGCGCTGAAGCCCGCGCTCGACACGACCGCCGCGTCGCTCTACGCCTTCCAGCGCGACCTCGAGGCCCGCGGCGTCGCGGACCGGGTCCTCACGCTCGTCTGGTCGGAGTTCGGCCGTCGCGCGAAGGAGAACGGGTCGGGCGGCACGGACCACGGAGCGGCCGGGACGGCGTTCCTGGTCGGCACCCGGGCCTCCGGCACGCAGGTCGGCGAGTTCCCCGGGCTCGCGAAGGGGCTCGACGACGACGGCAACCTGAGGGCGACCTCCGACTTCCGCGGCGTGTACGCGGCGCTCCTCGAGCAGTGGCTCGGCTTCGACGCCGCACGCGTGCTCCCGGCGGCGTCGAAGTTCGCGCGTCCGGCGCTCGTGAAGTGAAGCTCGCGCTCGCCGCCGCGATCGCCGCAGCCGCCTCGCTCTTCCACACCGCGGCGCCCGCCCGCGTGCAGGTCGTCGCGCGCGAGTACTCGTTCACGCTCTCGCGGCTGCACCTGCACGCGGGGACGGCTGTCGTCGAGCTCGACAACTTCGGCCAGGACCCGCACGACCTCCGCATCCGGCGCGTCGGGGCGCGGCACGTCGGTGGGCTCGGCGTCGTCTCGCCGGGCGGGCGCGCGACGCTGACGCTGAGGCTCACACCCGGGCGATACTCGTTCTGGTGCGCCGTCGGGAATCACCGGGAGCTCGGGATGCAGACGACGCTGACCGTCACGCGCTGACGGTCGACGACGTCGGCGATCCCGCCGGCGAGCCCGTGGTCTACCTGCACGGCGGCGGCGACTCGCGGCTGACGCGACATCCCGACGACGCGATCGCCGCGGGGCTCGGGATCCGCGTGCTCGCCGTCGAGCGCTCGGGGCGCGCGCGCGGGCTCCGGTCGCTGCGCGAATGGGGGGAGGCGACGGCCGCCGCGCTCGGCGTCGACCGCTTCGGCGTGGTCGGCTGGTCCGCCGGCGGGCCGCACGCACTGGCGCTCGCCGCCGTCGCGGCCGACCGGGTGACTCGGGTCGCGCTCGTGGGGTCGATGCCGCCGCCCGACCTCGTCGGCCTCCTGCCGCGCGACATCCGGACCGCGGTGCGCGCCGCGCGCGTCGCGCCCGGCTACGTCGCGCGCCGGCTCGAGCGGTGGGGACGCGAGGCGGCGCCGCCCACCGGCGATGCTGCGAGCGACGACGCGTACGCGCGCGGACGCGTCGAGTCGTTCCGCCACGGCGGCCTCTGGCTCGCGCAGGAGCTCGCGTACCTCGGCCGGCCGTGGGGGTTCGAGGTTCGATCGGTCACCGCGCCGGTCACGCTCTGGTGGGGCGAGGGCGACACCGTCTGTCCGCCGGCGATCGGGCGGGCGTACGCGGAGCGGCTCCCGAATGCGGAGCTGCGGCTCGTCGCCGGCACCCACCAGGTCCTCTTCCCGCGCTGGCGCGAGATCCTCGCGAGCGTCACCGCGGCGGCCTGAGCGCGGCGAACTCGTCCGTCACCTCGAGCCGGTTCGAGGCGAAGCGGAAGAGCGACGCGGGGCGTCCGCCCGTGCGGCCCGGCGCACGGATCCCGCCGACGCGCTCGATCGCGCGGCGGCGGACGAGCACCCGCTGCAGGTTCGTCGCCGAAACGTCGTGGCCGAGCGCGGCGACGTATGCCTCGCGCAGCTCCGAGATCGTGAACACGTGCGGCGCGAGCGCGAAGCCGAGGTTGGTGTACGAGAGCTTCGCGCGCAGCCGGGCCTGGGCGGCGGCGACGAGCGCTCGCTCGTCGCCGCCGACCGCGGCGGCGGGCACCCACGCGTCGCCGAGGTCGGCGTCCGGCCGCGCGAGCCCGAGGTACGCCGTCGCGAGCGCGCCGTCGCCGAGGACCCGCGTCTCGAGCTGCTCCACGTGCGCGAGCGAAGCGACGTCGACCGCGCGTCCGAGCGCGTCCTCGAGCCGCTCGCCGCGGCGCCGCGCGACGCGGCGCACGAGCGTCTCCAGGCGCCCGTCGCGCACCCGCATCGCGACGGCGACGACGGCATGGGAAGTAGAATCCGGCACCGGTTTTCGTCCGTCAGTCTAAAACTCCGGAGGCCCCGTTGAAGCGTCTCGCCGCGTTCGTCCTGCTCGCCGTCCTCGCCGTCGCCGTCGCCGGGTGCGGCTCGTCCTCGAAGTCCTCGTCGGGCAGCTCCGGCACCACGACAGGGGGCGGCACGACGACGCCCGCGACCGCGACGGGCGGCGGCTTCAAGGTCGGCCTCAGCACCGACACGGGCGGCCTGAACGACCGGAGCTTCAACCACCTCGCCTACGTAGGGCTGAAGCGGGCGGCGAAGCAGCTCGGGGTGCAGACGCGCGTCATCACGGCCAACTCCTCGTCCGACTACATCCCGAACCTCACCGCGCTCGCGCGCCAGGGGTACGACCTCGTGATCGGCGTCGGCTTCACCGAGATCGACGCGATGAAGGCGGTCGCGAAGCAGTTCCCGAAGACGCATTTCGCGATCGTCGACGTCTCGAACGCCGACGAGGGCGGGCTGAAGAACGTCGAGGGGCTCCTCTTCAAGGAGCAGGAGGCGGGCTACCTCGCCGGCTACGCCGCAGGAATCGCGGCGAAGGCGCGCGGCGGCGACACCGTCTCGTCCGTGGGTGGCCAGAAGCAGCCGCCCGTCGACCGCTACATCGCCGGCTATCAGGCAGGCGCGAAGGCGGCGTTCCCGGGCGTGAAGACGCTGAACGGCTACTCGCAGGACTTCGAGAAGCAGAACCTGTGCAAGGAGGTCGCGCTCAACCAGATCGGCGACGGGTCGGTGGTCGTCTTCCAGGTCGCGGGCGGCTGCGGCCTGGGCGCTCTCGACGCCGCCAAGGAGAAGGGAGTCTGGGGCGTCGGCGTCGACGCCGACCAGGGCTATCTGGGCTCCTACATCCTCACCTCGGCGCTCAAGCGGGTCGACACGTCGGTGTACGACGCGATCCGCGACGCGAAGGCCGGCCACTTCAAGGGCGGGAAGGACGCCGTCTACGGGCTCGCCGTCGAGGGGGTCGGCATCGGCACGTTCTCCTCGCGCGCGCCGAACGGGATCGCCGCGAAGGTCGCGAAGGTCAGGCAGCAGATCGCCGCGGGCACGATCAAAAGCATTCCGACGACCGTGAAGTAGCCCTCGGCCGCGGTCGGCGCTGAGACTACGCTGGGCCGATGCGGAGACCGGTCGGGATCACGCTCGTCGCGCTCGGGGCGGCGCTGTGGGGCCTCGACCAGTGGATCCGCGGCCCGCTCGCGGCGACGACGACCGCGGCGACGATCGTGTTCGGCGAGCACGTCGTGCTCGCCGTGCTGATGCTGCCGCTCGCCGCGGCCGCGCTGGCCGCGGTCGTGCGGCTCGGCTGGCGGCACGTGCTCGCAGCGGTCGCCGTCGGAGCCGGTGCTTCGGCGGTGGCGACCATCCTGTTCACGCAGGCGCTGTTCGCCCACCGCGACTTCGTCACGCCCGTCGTGCTCCAGAAGGTGCAGCCCCTGTTCGCGGTCCTGGGCGCGGTCGTCGTGCTCGGCGAGCGGCCGCGCCGGCGCTTCGGGGCGTACTTCGTCCTCGCGCTCGGCGGCACGTGGCTGATGGGCGTGCCGCACCCGCTCCACCCGCAGGCGCACGGGCTCGTGACGATGCTCTACGCGCTCGGCGCGGCCGTGCTCTGGGGGCTCGGCACCGTGTTCGGCCGGTACCTCGCCCGCGACATGCGGTTCGAGCACGTGACGACGCTCCGCTTCGTGTTCGGCCTGCCCGCGAGCGCGGTCGCGCTGCTCGTGCTCGGCTCGCCGGCGTTCGCGTCGTGGCACGACTCCTTCTGGATCGCCGTCCTCGCCGTGGTGACGGGGCTCGTGGCGATGCTCCTCTACTACTACGGGCTCCGGTCGACGCCCGCGGTGGCCGCGACGATCGCCGAGCTCGCGTACCCCGTCACCGCGATCCTCGTCGGCTACTTCAAGTTCGGCCAGACGCTCACGCACACGCAGTGGGCGGGGGTCGCGGTGACGGCGGCGATCGTCGCCCTGCTGCCGGCGCGGCCGCGCGACGTGGTCGAGCCGGCGCCGGCGGCCGCACCGGCGCCCGCCTGAATCGCCGCGCATTTCGCCACTCCCGCGCGGAAGAGTTGACGAAATCCGCACCGATCGAGTAATACTCCGCGCCGTGTCGTCGTCTGAGCCGACGCGGGGAGCCGTCGCGAAGCCGCGCAGCCTCGACCGGGTCGACCGCGGGATCATCGAGGCCCTGCAGGAGAACGGGCGCGTCCCGTTCCGGGCGATGGCCGGGCGGATCGGCGTCGCCGAGGCGACCGTCAGGTCGCGCTACGCCCGTCTCGTCGGCGACGGCATCCTCCAGGTCACGGGCGTCACGAACCCGCTCGGGCTCGGGTTCGACGCGATGGCGATGATCGGGATCCGGACGACCGGCGGCCCCGAGCCGGTCGCCGAGGAGATCGGCACGTGGGTCGAGTCGACGTACGTCGTCGTGACGGCCGGTCGCTTCGACGTCCTCGTCGAGGTCGTCTGCGCCGACCGCCACCACCTCCTCGAGATCACGAGCCGCGCCCGCTCGCTCGACGGCGTCGAGACGACGGAGACGTTCCTCTACCTCACGCTCGCGAAGCAGGTCTTCAGCTGGGGGACGCGGGTGCAGGAAGGGGTCGCCGTATGAGCACCGCGCACGACGTCCGGCTCGACGACGTCACGAAGCGCTTCCAGGACGTCGTCGCGGTCGACCGCCTCACCCTCGAGATCGAGAGCGGGAAGTTCTACGCGCTGCTCGGCCCCTCGGGATGCGGGAAGACGACGACGCTGCGGATGATCGGCGGGTTCGAGGAGCCGACCGAGGGCACGATCTACCTCGGTGACCGCGCCGTCACCGGGCTGCCGCCGTACAAGCGCGACGTCAACACGGTGTTCCAGAGCTACGCGCTCTTCCCGCATCTGAGCGTGTTCGAGAACGTCGCCTTCGGCCTGCGACGGCGGGGCGTCAAGCGCCCGATGCTGAACGGCCAGGTGGAGGAGATGCTGCGCATCGTCGGGCTCGAGGGCTTCGGGTCGCGGCGGCCGAAGCAGCTCTCGGGCGGACAGCAGCAGCGCGTGGCGCTCGCGCGCGCGCTCGTGAACCGCCCTCGCGTGCTCCTGCTCGACGAGCCGCTCGGCGCGCTCGACCTGAAGCTGCGCAAGGAGATGCAGCTCGAGCTGAAGCGCATCCAGCACGAGATGCAGCTGACGTTCGTGCACGTCACGCACGACCAGGAGGAGGCGATGACGATGGCCGACTGGATCGTCGTCATGAACCGCGGCCGGATCGAGCAGCTGGGGGAGCCGGCCGAGCTCTACGAGCGGCCGCGCACCGCGTTCGTCGCCGGCTTCCTCGGCGTCTCGAACTTGCTGCAGGGCGAGGTCGCAGGCGCCGACTCCGTCCGCCTCGCGAGCGGCGACGTCATCCGCGTCGCTCCGCGCGCGCTCGAAGGCCACACCGGCTCGGTCGCCGTCGGCATCCGGCCCGAGAAGGTCGACATCGGCGCGAACGGCGGCAACCGGCTCGCCGGCAAGATCATCGAACGCGCCTACGTCGGCGTCTCGACGCAGTACCTCGTGAAGACGCCGGTCGGCCAGGTGACCGTGTTCGTCCAGGGTGCAGGCACGCACGTCCCCGACGAGTCGCTCGAGCTCTCGTTCTCCCCCGAATCCGTGTTCGTCGTGTCCCGACCCGAGGAGGATCGCCCATGACCGAATCGCACCTCACACGTCAGGATTTCCTGCGGCGGGCAGCTGCCGGGGGCGCGATGCTCACCATGCCCGGGCTGCTCGCCGCGTGCGGCGGCTCCAAGTCGTCCGCGGGGACGACGACCGCGGCCACCACGGGCGGCGGCCCGAAGACCCTTCCGAAGACGATCACCTTCTCGAACTGGCCGCTCTACATCGACGACGTCAAGGGCAAGAAGCACCCGTCACTCCTCCAGTTCCAGAAGCACTACGGCGTCAACGTCAAGTACCTCGAGGACATCAACGACAACGACACCTTCTTCGGAAAGATCGAGGGCCCGCTCTCGCAGAGCCAGAAGATCGGGCGCGACCTGATCGTGCTGACCGACTCGTCGGGCCTGCCGGGGCGGATGATCGAGCTCGGCTGGCTCGAGAAGCTCGACAAGCCGGCGATCCCGAACATCAAGAACCTCCAGCCGACGCAGCGGCACCCGGCGTGGGACCCGAACCGCGAGTACAGCCTGCCGTGGCAGTCGGGCATGACCGGAATCGGCTACGACCCGAAGCTCGCCGGCGGCGACATCACGTCCGTCGAGGAGCTGCTCACGAACCCGAGGCTGAAGGGGAAGGTCACCTTCCTCACCGAGATGGGCGACTCGATCGGCGTCGCGATGCTCGCGAACGGCGACGACCCGTCGCACGTCACGGACGCGACGTTCAAGAAGGCGGTCGACCGGCTGCAGAAGGCCGTGGACTCGGGCCAGATCCGGCAGTTCACCGGGAACGACTACGCGCCGCTCCTCGCGAAGGGCGACCTCTACGCGTGCCTCGCCTGGTCCGGCGACATGGTGCAGCTGCAGGCCGACCACCCCGGGCTCAAGTGGGTGCTGCCGAAGGACGGCGGGATGATCTGGACCGACAACATGCTGATCCCGAAGGGCGGCAACGCGTATGCCGCGTCGGTGCTGATGAACTGGTACTACCGGCCGGAGATCGCAGCCGAGGTCGAGGACTACGTGAACTACATCTGCCCGGTGGTCGGCGCGGGCGAGATCCTCGAGAAGAGCGATCCGGCGATCGCGAAGAACCCGCTCATCTTCCCGACGAAGCAGATGCTCGCGAACGCGCACCAGTTCGACGCGAAGGCGATCCTGAACCCGAAGTACAAGCAGCGGTTCCAGAAGCTGATCGGCGGCTGATGCTCTCCCTGCTCCACCGCCGGAGGGCGTCGATCCCGTACCTGCTGCTCGCGCCCGGGATCGGGTGGCTCGCCGTGTTCTTCGTGGTGCCGATGTGGTACCTCGCGAAGATGGCCCTGTCGCAGGGGCTGTTCCCGCTCTTCAGCTTCGGCTGGGCGTGGGGCAACTTCGGCGACGCGGTGTCGGCGTACCGCACGCAGTTCGTCCGTTCCGGCGAGTACGCAGGCATCGCGACGGTGATCGCGCTCCTCGTGAGCTACCCGCTCGCGTACTGGATCGCGTTCCGCGGCGGCCGCTGGAAGAACCTCTTCCTGCTGCTCGTGATCGCGCCGTTCTTCGTGACCTACCTGATCAGGACGCTCGCGTGGGAGACGATCCTCGCCGACGACGGGCTCGTCGTCCGGATCCTGCGCGACGTGCACGTGCTCGGGTCGGACGGCCGGCTCCTCGCCACGTCGACGGCCGTGATCGCGGGCATCACCTACAACTTCCTGCCGTTCATGGTGCTCCCGCTCTACGTGAGCCTCGAGCAGGTCGACCCGCGGCTGATCGAGGCGGCCGAGGACCTGTACGCGTCGAAGCCGCGCGCGTTCATGCGCGTCACGCTGCCGCTCTCGCTCCCCGGCGTGTTCGCCGGCGTCCTGCTCACGTTCATCCCCGCCGCCGGCGACTTCATCAACGCGCAGCTGCTCGGCACGCCGCGGCAGTACATGATCGGGAACGTCATCCAGTCGGAGTTCCTGTCGGTCCGCGACTACCCGACGGCCGCCGCGCTCTCGTTCGTCCTGATGGCCGCGATCCTCGTGCTCGTGCTCGTGTTCGCGCGCGCGCTCGGCACGGATCGGCTGACTGCGGCGGCCGCGCCATGAGGCTCGTCCGCAGGCACCTCCTCACGGTGTACGCGGCGCTCGCGCTCGCCTACCTGTTCCTTCCGATCGCGATCGTGGTCGCGTTCTCGTTCAACAACCCCAAGGGGCGGTTCAACTACACGTGGGCCGGGTTCACCTGGGCGAACTGGACGAACCCGTTTGCGTTCGCGGGCATCCGTGACGCACTGAAGGTGTCGATCGAGGTCGCGCTCCTCTCGAGCCTCGTCGCCACGTCGCTCGGGACGCTGATCGCGCTCGCGCTCGTCCGCTACCGCTTCCGCGGCAGCGCGACGACGAACCTCCTGATCTTCGTGCCGATGACGACGCCCGAGGTTGTCATGGGCGCGTCGCTGCTGACGCTCTTCGTGAACTGGAAGGTGCCGCAGGGCTTCGGGACGATCCTCATCGCCCACATCCTCTTCAACATCAGCTACGTCGTCGTGACGGTGCGCGCGCGGCTCGTCGGCTTCGACCGCCACCTCGAGGAAGCCGCGATGGACCTTGGAGCGAACGAGTGGATCACGTTCGCGAAGGTGACCCTACCGCTGATCATGCCGGGCATCCTCGCCGCGGGGCTGCTCGCGTTCGCGCTCTCGATCGACGATTTCGTGATCACGTACTTCAACGCGGGGGCGACCGTCACGTTCCCGCTCTTCGTGTGGGGCGCCGCGCGCGTCGCGACGCCTCCGCAAATCAACGTGATCGGGACGGCGATCTTCGTGATCGCGGTGTCCGGAATGCTCGCCAACATCGTCTTCCAGAACATCCGCTCGCGGAAAGGAGCCGTCCTCGCATGACCCTCGACCTGCAGAAGGCTGCGCGCGACCACCTGTGGCTGCACTTCACCCGGATGGGCTCGTACGGGGACGCAGAGGTCCCGATCATCGTGCGCGGCGACGGCTGCTACCTCGAGGACTGGAACGGCAAGCGGTACCTCGACGCGCTGGCGGGCCTGTTCGCGGTCCAGATCGGCTACTCGCACGGTGACGAGATCGGGCGCGCCGCGCACGAGCAGATGCGCGAGTTGCCGTTCTACACGAACTGGTCGTATGCCCATCCGCGGTCGATCGAGCTCGCCCACGAGGTCGCGCAGCTCGCGCCCGGCGACCTCAACAAGGTGTTCTTCGTCTCGGGCGGCTCCGAGGCGGTGGAGGCGGCGTGGAAGCTCGCGCGGCAGTACCACCTCGCGCGCGGCGAGCGTCGCTGGAAGGTGATCGCGCGCCGCACCGCGTACCACGGCACGACGATGGGCGCGCTCTCGATCAACGGCATCGCCGCGATCAAGAACGTGTTCGAGCCGCTCGTCCCCGATGCCGTCCACGTGCGGAACACGAACCGGTACCACCGCCCGGCGGGCGAGACGGAGGACGAGTTCACCGAGTTCCTCCTCGACGACCTGGAGCAGGCGATCATCGCGGCCGGCCCCGGCACGGTCGCGATGGTGATCATGGAGCCGGTGCAGAACGCGGGTGGCTCGTTCACGCCGCCCGCCGGGTACTTCCAGGGCGTCCGCCAGATCTGCGACCGCTACGAGATCCTCCTGTGCGCGGACGAGGTCATCACCGGGTTCGGGCGCCTCGGCGAGTGGTTCGGCTCGGCGCTCTACGACATCCGCCCCGACCTGGTGACGTCCGCCAAGGGGCTCTCGTCGGCCTACGCGTCGATCGGCGCCGTGATCGCCGCCGACAGCGTGTTCGAGCCGTTCCTCGGCGAGAAGGAGATGTACACGCACGGGATGACGTTCGGCGGCCATCCGGTGATGTGCGCGATCGCGCTGAAGAACATCGAGATCATGAAGCGCGAGCGCATCGTCGAGAACGTGCGCGACAACGGCGGCGCGTTCCGCGACACGCTCGCGCAGCTGCTCGACCTGGACATCGTCGGCGACCTCCGCGGGACGGGCTTCTTCTACGCGCTCGAGCTCGTGAAGGACAAGGAGACACGCGAGGGCTTCAGCGACGAGGACAGCGAGTCGCTGCTGCGGGGGTTCCTGTCGCCGCGGCTCTTCGAGCGCGGGCTGATCTGCCGCGCCGACGACCGCGGCGACCCGGTCATCCAGATCTCGCCGCCGCTGATCGCGACGCAACAGCACTTCGACGAGATCACCGGCATCCTCGGCGACGTGCTCTCCGAGGCGCAGGAGCGGATGCACCTGAAGGCGCCCGCTGCGCGCGCGGCCGCGACGCGGGAGCCCGGCACGCGTATCCCCTAGTCGTCCGCGAGTGCGCCCGCGACGTCGAGCGTCGAGACGACGCCGACGGGAAGCCCCGCGTCGGAGACGACGAGCAGATGCGACGTCTGGTTCTCGGCCATCAGCGTCGCCGCGTGCTCGAGCGTCAGCTCGGCCGTGACGGTGACGACGGGCGACGCCGCGACGGAGCCGGCGTTCGCCGCGGTGCCGATCGCGGCGACGAGGTCGAGGTCCGACACGACGCCCCACGGATGGAGGCTGTCGTCGGCGCCGAAGACGACGATCGCGTGCACACGGTGCCGCTTCATCATCCGCGCGACGCCGCGGAGCGGCGTCGCAGGCAGGCATGTGAGGACGCCGGGCGTCATCACGTCTCCGACCGTTCCGGTCCGCAGCCCCGTCGACATGACGTTCATCGGGTCACCTCCAGGTGGTCGCGCGCGACGCCGGACTCGACTGCCGCCGCCGCGACGGCCTCGGCGACGGCGGGCGCGACGGTCCGGTCGAACACGCTGGGCACGACGTAGTCGGCGGCCAGCTCCTCGGCCGGGATCACTCCCGCGAGGGCGTGCGCCGCTGCGACCTGCATCTCGTGCGTGATCGCGCGCGCCCGGACGTCGAGCGCGCCGCGGAACACGCCCGGGAACGCGAGCACGTTGTTGATCTGGTTCGGGTAGTCCGAGCGCCCGGTCGCGATCACCGCGGCGACGCCCTCGACCTCCTCGGGGTCGATCTCGCTCCGAGGGTTCGCGAGTGCGAACACGATCGGGTCGGGCGCCATCCGCTCGATCCCGGCGCGCGTCACGGCGCCGGGCACGGAGAGGCCGATGAAGACGTCGGCGCCGGCGAGCATCTCGTCGGCCGACCCCGTCAGCCCGGCCGGGTTCGTGAGCGCCGCGTACTCCTCCTTGGCCTGCGTGAGCCCGGGCCGACCGCGGTAGATCGCGCCGCCCTCGTCGCAGCCGACGATGTGCCGCGCGCCGGCGCGCAGCAGGATCTTCGTGACGGCGGTCCCCGCCGCGCCCGCGCCGGTCGTCACCACACGGACGTCCTCGAGTCGCTTGCCGACGACGCGGAGAGCGTTGAGGAGCGCCGCGAGCACGACGATCGCGGTGCCGTGCTGGTCGTCGTGGAACACGGGGACGTCGAGCTCCGCCTGGAGGCGCGACTCGACCTCGAAGCAGCGCGGCGCGGCGATGTCCTCGAGGTTGATGCCGCCGAACGCAGGGGCGATCGCCTTCACGGCGGCGACGATCTCGTCCGTGTCCTGCGTCGCGAGCGCGATCGGGAACGCGTCGACGCCGCCGAACTCCTTGAACAGGACGGCCTTCCCCTCCATGACCGGTAGGGCCGCCTCGGGGCCGACGTTGCCGAGCCCGAGGACCGCCGAGCCGTCGGTCACGACGGCCACCAGGTGCCTCTTCGCGGTGAGCGTCCACACCTTGGCCGGGTCGGCCGCGATCGCCTGCGCGACGCGCGCGACGCCGGGCGTGTACGCCATCGAGAGATCGTCACGCGTCTTCATCGGGATTCGGGGGACGACCTCGATCTTGCCGCCGAGATGGAGCAGGAACGTCCGGTCCGAGACGTGGAGCACCTCGACGCCGTCGACGCCGCGCACGCTGTCGGCCACACGGTCGAGATGCGCCGCGTCGGCTGCGAGGACGGTCACGTCGCGCACCTTCGTCGTCTTCTCGACGCGGACGATGTCGATCGCACCGAGCGACGCTCCGGCCTCCCCGACCGCAGCGGCGAAGCGCGCGAACGTGCCCGGTGAGTCGTCGAGGCGGACGCGGATCGTGGCGCTGAACGACGCGGACGGATGCATGCGGCCACCGTAGCGCCGCCGCCGGAGCCTGGACTCGGGGGAAACTACGCCGGATGGACGTCCTCGTCTGCGACGTGGGGCCGCGCGACGGGCTCCAGAACGAGCCCGACACGCTGGCGCCCGCGGTCCGCGCGGAGCTCGTGTCGCGCCTCGCGGCCGCACGCGTTCCACGGATCGAGGCCGCGTCGTTCGTCCGCGACGACCGCGTGCCGCAGATGGCGCACGCGGAAGACGTGGTGGCCTCGGCCCGACGGGGATCGGCCGAGCTCTCGGGCCTCGTGCTGAACGAGCGGGGCCACGACCGGTTCCGCGCGACCTCGCTCGACCGCCTCAACTGCACGCTCGCGGCGACGGATGCGTTCAACCGCCGCAACGGGAACGCGACGACCGAGGAGGCGCTTGCCCGCGTGCGCCGGATCCTCGCCGCCGCGGAGAAGCCGGTGACGGTGACGGTGTCCTGCTCGTGGGGGTGCCCCTTCGAGGGCGACGTCGACCCCGGCGCCGTGGCAGCGCTGTGCGCGGAGCTCGCGTGCGCCGACGAGCTCGTCCTCGCCGACACGATCGGCGTCGCGACGCCGCGCCGCGTCCGGCGCCTCCTCGAGCGCGTGGCGATCGTCGGCCCGCGGGTCGGCGCGCACCTGCACAACACACGGAACACCGGGTACGCGTGCGCGTGGGCGGCGCTCGACGCGGGCGCCTCCGTCGTCGACGCGTCCGTCGGCGGGCTCGGCGGCTGCCCGTTCTCGCCAGACGCGACGGGCAACATCGCGACGGAGGATCTCGTCTGGCAGCTCGAGCGCGACGGCGTCCGTACGGGCATCGACCTCGACCGCCTCGTCGAGACGTCGCGCTGGCTCGAGCACGTGCTCGGCCGGCGGCTCGAGGGCCAGCTCTACCGCGCCGCCGCGTGGCCGTCCCGCGGCGACACGTAGACGCCCACCGGGTTGCCGCGGATCGTCGTCGACCGCTCGAGCTCGGCGCCGAGGCGCCGTGCGATCCTGATCGACGGCTCGTTCTGCGGGTGGATGAGATGCACGACCCGCTCCGGCCCGATCGGCCGCAGCGCCAGCGCCGCCGCCGTCCCGTAGCCGCTCCCGCGGTACTGCTGCCTGATCGACCAGCCGAGCTCGACCTCGTCGCCCCACCGGAGCGCCCGCCGCACGTAGCCCGCCCAGCCGACGACCTCCTCGCCGAGCGTCACCGTGTACATGCCGATGTCGCCCTCGTGCTGCGCCACCCAGCGGTCGAGCAGCACCGCCGCCTCCGCCTGCGTGTGCGGCCGCGGCACGATCAGGTAGCGGACCGACTCCGCGTCGGCCATGAACTCGCCGAACACCGCCGCGTCGTCGTGCGCGATCGGCCGGAAGGCGAGATCGGTCACGGCGCTTCCTTCGGGATGAGGAACGATCGCTCGAACTCGCACACCGTCTCGTCGCGCTGGTTGCGGCCGCGCGTCCGCACCGAGACGATCCCGTGCGCGGGACGCGACCGCGACTCACGGACCGCCGTCACCTCTGTCTCGGCCCAGATGGTGTCGCCCACGAACACCGGCTTCGGCAGCCGGATCTCGGTCCAGCCGAGGTTCACGCCGCCGGCCTGCGTGGTGTCGGCGACCGACAGCCCGAGCACGAGCGCGAGCGTGAACGTCGAGTTCACGAGCGGCTCGCCCCACTCGGTCGCGCGCGCCGCCTCCTCGTTGAAATGCAGCTCGTTCGTGTTCATCGAGAGCATCGTGAAGAGCAGGTTGTCGGTCTCCGTGACCGTCCGTCCGACGGCCGAGCGGTAGACGTCGCCGACCGAGAAGTTTTCGAACCGGCGCACGGCAGCAATCATCCCAGGGTGATGGACGCCGCGTACGAGCTCCTCTCGCAGTCGCCGGAGGCGTACCTGATCGTGCTCGGGTTCGCGTTCGCGGACGCGATCGTGCCCGCCGTCCCGAGCGAGACCGCGCTCATCACGGCGGGCGTCCTCTGCGTCGCGGGCGAGCTCTCCATCGTCTGGGTCATCGGCGCCGGCGCCGCCGGGGCCTTCGCCGGCGACACCGTGTCGTACGTGCTCGGCCGGTTCGTCGGGCGCCCGGTGCAGGAGCGGTTCCTCGACGGCCGGCGTGCGCGCCGCGCGCTCGACTGGGCGCGGACGCAGTTCGAGCGCCGCGGCGGGCTCGTGATCGTCGCCGGGCGGTACGTGCCCGGAGGAAGGACCGCGGCGACGTTCACCGGCGGCGTCATCCACTACCCGTACGGGCGCTTCGCCGCGTTCGACGCTGTCGCCTCGCTGGCGTGGGCGACGTACGCGGCGACACTTGGATACCTCGGCGGTCGCTTCTTCGAGCACAACACGTGGGCGGCGCTCCTCGTCGCGTTCGCGCTGGCGGCGGTCGTGACGCTCCTCGTCGAGGGCGCGCGGAGGCTCCGGCGGTGAACCGCCTCGCACAGGAGACGTCGCCGTACCTCCTCCAGCATGCCGGGAACCCCGTCGACTGGTACCCGTGGGGCGAGGAGGCGCTGGCGCGCGCGCGGGCGGAGGACCGGCCGATCCTGCTCTCGATCGGCTACGCGGCCTGCCACTGGTGCCACGTCATGGAGCGCGAGTCGTTCGAGGACCCGGGGACGGCGCGCGAGATGAACGAGCGCTTCGTATGCGTGAAGGTCGACAGGGAGGAGCGGCCCGACCTGGACTCGGTATACATGGACGCCGTGGTCGCGCTGACGGGCAGCGGCGGCTGGCCGATGACGGTCTTCCTCACGCCCGAGGGCGAGCCGTTCTTCGGCGGCACCTACTTCCCGCCCGAGCCGCGGCACGGGATGCCCGCCTTCCGGCAGGTGCTCGCCGCCGTCGCCGAGGCGTGGGCGGACCGGCGGGACGACGTCCACCGCTCGAGCGCCGCGCTGTCGGAGCACCTGCGCTCGGGCGCGCGCCTGCGCCCGTCGCCGGACCCGCTCTCGGGCGAGCTCCTCGACCAGGCGCAGGAGAACCTCCGGGCGGTGTTCGACCCGACGTGGGGCGGGTTCGGGCGCGCGCCGAAGTTCCCGCCCGCCCCGGTGCTCGAGCTCCTCCTGCGGCGCGGGGAGGAGGAGATGACGCGGAGGACGCTCGACGCGATGGCGGCGGGAGGCATGCACGACCTCGTCGGCGGCGGGTTCCACCGCTACTCCGTCGACACGCGCTGGCTCGTGCCCCACTTCGAGAAGATGCTCTACGACAACGCGCTCCTCGCGTCCGTCTACCTGCACGCGGCGCGGCGGTTCGGTGACGAGCGCTATCGCGCGATCGCGGACCGCACGCTCGACTACGCGCTGCGCGAGCTCGCGCTCGAGGGCGGCGGGTTCGCGTCGGCCCAGGACGCCGACACGGACGGCGTCGAGGGCCTGACGTTCACGTGGGCGCCGGGCGAGGAGGCCCCCGAGGATCTCCTCGAGCCGTTCGAGGGCGGCCGCTTCGTCCTCCGCGGCGAGCTCGACGACGAGACGCGCGACCGCCTGCTCGCGATCCGCGCCCGGCGACCCCAGCCGCTCCGCGACGACAAGGCGATCGCGTCGTGGAACGGGCTCATGCTCGCGGCGCTGGCGCACGGCGGCCGCGTCGAGGCGGGGACGCGGCTCGCCGAGTTCCTGCTCGGCCCGCTCTCCACGAGCGACGGTCGCCTCCACCGGACGTGGCGGGACGGCACGGCGAAGGGGACGGGCTACCTCGAGGACTACGCCGACGTCGCCCACGGGCTGATGGAGCTCCACGTCGCGACCGCCGAGCCACGGTGGCTCCGGGAGGCGCACCGGCTCGCGACCACCGCGGTCGCGCTGTTCGGCGACCCCGAGGCGGGCGGGTTCTTCCAGACGCCTGCCGACGGCGAGGCGCTCGTCGCGCGGAAGAAGGAGGTGGACGACCACCCGACGCCGAGCGGCAACGCGATGCTCGCCTACGTGCTCCTGCGGCTCGCCCGGATCTGGGGCGACGACGAGCTCGAGCGGCACGGGGTCTCCGTCCTCCGGCTCGTCCGCGACCAGCTCCCGAGGATCCC
Organism: Gaiellaceae bacterium; assembly: GCA_036403195.1. GTDB lineage: Bacteria > Actinomycetota > Thermoleophilia > Gaiellales > Gaiellaceae > PALSA-600. The sequence continues at coordinate 3,939 of DASWRL010000026.1, read as the reverse complement.
GACCTCGTTCGGCTGGATGCTCGTGGCGTTGCACCAGCACCTCGCACCGCACCGCGAGCTCGCCGTCGCCGGCGATCCGGCCGCGCCGGTCGCGCGGCGCGCGCTGGCCGAGTCGGCGCCGACCGACGTCGTCGCGTTCGGGCCGGCCGCCGGGATCCCGCTCCTCGAAGGGCGCGGCGAGGTCGACGGCAAGACCGCCGTCTACGTCTGCGAGCGCTTCGCCTGCGGGCTGCCGCTGACCGACTGAACGAGGCGGGTGTCGGCACGGCGGCTCGCGCCGCCGTGCCGGCGCTCATCCGGCGACCGTCTCGCGCTCCTCGACCTCGCGCCGCTCGGCCGTCGTCGGCTCGTCGGCCGCGGTCGTGTCGGCCGGGGCCGCCACCACGCGCCGCCGGCGTGTGAGCGGCTCGAACGCCGCTGCCAGCGTCATCCCGATGCCGAACGCCAGCACGCCGAGCCACGTGGCGACCGCGCGAACGACGTCGAGCACGCCGATGTCGCCCGACCAGTGGCGGACGCGCGAGGCACCCCAGCCGGTCGTCGGCTGCTGCGCGACGAGGATCCAGCCGGCGACGACGAGCACGGGCAGGAACCCGAGCAGGAGCATCGCGCGCGGGTGGCCGCCGCCCCCGCGCAGCTGCGACGCCCCGAACAGGAGCCCGGCAGCGGCGACGAGGCCGTAGGCGGCCCAGTAGCCGCCGGTCGTGTGCCGGTCGACGTGGGCGCCGGCCACCCAGAGGAGCACGCCGGCGGCCGCAGCACCGAGCAGCGTCGCCGGCGCGCGTGTTGCGCCAGTGAGAGTCATCGTTTCGCCTCCTTTGACGGACAACGCGGGGACGGCACGGACGGATTCGGGGCCGTCTCTAAGCTGGTCGCCGTGCCGCTCCTCTCGGTCAGCGACGTCAGCCTCCGGTTCGGAGGCATCCGCGCGCTCGACCGCGTGTCGCTCGACGTGGACGAGGGACGGATCGTGGGGCTGATCGGGCCGAACGGCGCCGGGAAGACGACGCTCTTCGACGTCGTCACGCGCCTCCGACGGCCGGACGCCGGGTCGCTCGACCTCGACGGCAGGACGCTCCTGCGGACGCCCACGCACCGGGTCGTGCGGAGGGGCGTCGCGCGCACCTTCCAGAACGTCGAGCTGTTCCGGACGATGACGGTGCTCGAGAACGTGCTCGTCGGCGCCCACACGAGGACGAGGCCGCTCCGCCGGAGCGGGATCGAGCGCCGCGCGCGCGAGGTGCTCGCCCTGGTCGGGCTCGCGGACGCCGCCGATCGCCCAGTCGCCGCGCTGCCGTTCGGGACGCAGAAGCGCGTCGAGCTGGCCCGCGCGCTCGCTGCGGAGCCGCGGCTGCTGCTTCTCGACGAGCCGGCGGGCGGGCTCGATCACGAGGAGGTGTCGGAGCTCGGCGACCTGATCCGGCGCCTGCGCGACGGGTTCGGCCTCACGGTGCTCCTCGTCGAGCACCACATGGGGCTCGTGATGGGCGTCGCCGACCGGATCCACGTCCTCGACTTCGGGCGCACGATCGCCGAGGGGACGCCGGACGAGGTGCGCGCCGACCCTGCCGTCGTCGAGGCGTACCTCGGGTCGGAGACCGCGGTCGCGTGACGCGCTCGCTCGAGTGGGAGGGATGCCTGAACGTCAGGGACCTCGGCGGCGTCCCGCTCGAAGGCGGCGGCGAGACGCGGTTCGGGTCGCTGATCCGGTCGGACAACGTCCGCCGCCTCACCGACGAGGGGTGGCGCGCGCTCGAGTCGCACGACGTCGTGCGCATCGTCGACCTGCGCTGGCGGGAGGAGCTCGAGGACGACCCGCCGCGCGACGTCGACCTCGACGTCGTCCACGTGTCGCTGCTCGGGTCGTGGGACCCCGACTACCGCGACGACATCGACGAGTACATGGCGCACGACGACCCGGCGGGCTACTGGGGGTCGGCGTACGTCCGGATCCTCGAGCGGTTCGCGCCGAACTTCGTGACCGCGCTCGCTGCGATCGCCGACGCGGGCGAGGGCGCCGTCGTCTTCCACTGCGCGGGTGGCAAGGACAGGACGGGCCTCGTGGCCGCGCTTCTCCTGCGCCTCGCAGGCGTGCCGCTCGACGAGATCGCGCGCGACTACGCGCTGACCTTCGAGCGGCGGTCGCGCGCGCCCGACGATTGGGTCGAGGCGGCGCGCGACGATCGCGAGCGTGCCCGGCGCACGTTCATGCAGAACACGCCGGCCGACGCGATGCGACGGGCGCTCGAGCATCTCGAGACCGCGCACGGCGGGGTGGAGGCCTACCTGCGGCACGCAGGGCTCGACCCCGCGCGCATCCGGCTGCTACGGGAACGCCTCGTGCCTGCGACCGGCTGAGGCTGCGGGCCCGACCGTCGGCCGGGCCCGCAGCTCCTGCTCGTCGCGGCGTCGAGCCGCTCCCCAGACGAGCAGTCCTACGACGGCGGGATCAGGACGCGGTCGATCACGTGGATGACCCCGTTCCGCGCCGCGATGTCGGCCTTGACGACGTGGGCCCCTCCGACGACGACCTTCGAGCCGACGACCCTGATCGGCACCGACGCCCCCTCGAGCGTCTTCGCGCTCGTGAGCATCGTGATCTTCGACGCAGGCACCCGTCCGGCGACGACGTGGTACAGCAGGACCTTCCGCAGGAGGGCCCGATTTCGCTCGAGCTTCTCCGCCGTCGCCTTCGGCAGCTTCGCGAACGCAGCGTCCGTCGGCGCGAAGACGGTGACGGTCTTCGTCGAGAGCGCGCCGACGAGGCCGGCCCGCTTCGCGAGCGCGAGCAGCGTCTTGAACTGCCCGGCCGCGGCCGCCGTCTGGACCACGTTCGGCTTCGCTTCGGCACGGCCCGCCGTCGCGTGGCCGGCGACGGCGCCGAGCGCCACCACGGCGGCGACGAGGGCGATGTGCTTCGTCATCGTGTGCTCCTTCCTCAGTGGGCGTGGGCGGCGTGGCCGCCGAACGCACGGGCGATCATGGGGAGGCGTACGAGCTCGGTGACGGCTGCCGCGCCGACGAGCCCGTAGACGGTGCGCGAGAACCAGTTCGTCTCGCCGAAGTCGAGCCCCGCGATCGTGGCGACGAGATCGAACTTCGCCACGGCGACGAGGCCCCAGTTGAGGCCGCCGACGATCACGAGCGCGAGGGCGGCGGTATCCAGCTTCTTCACGTCCACTCCTTCTGTCCTGATTTTGTCCAACTACTGTCCGCGGCAAGGTACCGGCGTCTTCCGGTTTTGTCAAATAGTTGTCCAGGTTCTGGTACGGTGGGCCCGTGTACCGCATCGGCGAGCTCTCGCGCCGCACCGGCGCCTCGACCGACCTGCTGCGAGCGTGGGAGCGGCGCTACGGGCTGCTCCGGCCGACGCGGACTGCCGGCGGCTTCCGCGTCTACGCCGACGACGACGCCGAGCGCGTGCGGCGGATGCGCGCCGGCCTCGCGCGCGGGCTCGCCGCGGCCGAGGCGGCGCGGTCGGCGCTCGCCGACGCGCGCGAGCCCGACCTGCTCTCCGCCGTCCTCGCCTTCGACGACGAGGCCGCGCAGGCGATCCTCGACGATGCCTTCGCGCGCCTCTCGCTCGAGGCGGTCCTGCAGCGCATCGTCCTGCCGAGCCTGCGCGAGATCGGCGCGCGCTGGGAGCGCGGCGAGCTCGGCGTCGCCCACGAGCACTTCGCCGCGAACCTGATCCGCGGGCGGCTGCTCGGCCTCGCGCGGCGGTGGGACCAGGGGGTCGGGCCGCGAGCGCTGCTCGCGTGCGCCCCCGGAGACCTCCACGACCTGCCGTTGATCGCCTTCGGCCTGGCGCTCCGGCGCCGCGGCTGGCGGATCCTCTTCCTGGGCGCCGACACACCGTTCGACGTCCTCGCAGAGACGGCGATCGCCGAAGGCCCCGACGTCGTCGTCGTCGCGAGCGCACGCGCGCGCGCGGAGCTC
>DASWRL010000025.1:0-31915 GCA_036403195.1 Gaiellaceae bacterium | reverse complement strand
TTCGAGCAGCGCGAGCCGCGTGAAGGCGAGGCGGAGGGGCGGCACGCCGCCGACCTCACCGGCAAGCTCGAGCTGAAGAGCTCCCGGGCCCGCTTGTGGCGCTACCCGCCCGGCACGACCGGCCGCCGCCACGCGGACCGGGCGCAGGAGGAGGTCTTCGTCGTCGTGGCGGGAGCCATGACGATGCTGCTCGGCGACCCGCCGACCCGCGTCGACGTCGGGCAGGGAAGCGTGGTCGCGGTCGAGCCGGGTACGCCGCTGCAGGTTCGGAACGAGTCGGACGAGGAGCTCCTCGTCTACATCTACGGCGCGCCGCCGGAGCAGGCAGGCGCCGACTTCTTCCCGGACGTCCCGCTGCCCTCGTAGCCGCTCGGCGCGCGCGCCCGGGCGGATCGCCAGTACCCTGGCCCCGTGCAGCGCTGGGAGTACAAGGTCGTCTCGCTCGAGGACGGGCGCTACACCGAGGTGCTGAACGAGTACGGCCGCGACGGGTGGGAGCTCGTGTCGGTCGCGCCCGACGTGCACGAGAACCGGCCGCGGCCGCGGAAGCGCTCGATGCCCTTGCCGATTCCCGGCGCGCTCGGCCGCATCGAGGACGCGGCGTCGAAGCTCAACTTCGGCGACGGCGGCGGCGAGGAGGAGGCGCCTCCCGAAGGCGCGGTCGTGACGACGCTCCTCTGGGTGCTCCGGCGCCCGCTCGACGACGACGAGAACTGGGACTGAGCGGGGAGGGCGGCGAGCCGCCCTCCCCGTCGATCCTCACCGGATGATCGTGGCGCAGTAGGTGTCGCCGGCGAACAGCCCGTCCGCCGGGCACGTCGGCTCCTGCGCGAACTGGTTCGCCTCGCCGAAGTTATCGACGGTGTTCGGGTAGTTCACGCCGTAGTTGAACGCCTGGCCGTCCCAGCTGAACCAGGGGTAGATGCAGTACGGCCCGCCGTAGCCCTTGCACGGGGTCTCACCGACCCACGACTCGCCCAGCACCTCGGCCTTGCCGCCGGTGTCGGAGACCGTCGCCCAGTGCTGCGGGTGCGACCCGTCACCGAACGTCACGTCGAAGATCCGGAGCGGCTGGAAGCCGGCCCAGTTCGCCTCGTTGAACGACCCGCACGCGTCCTGGCCGGGCAGGCAGAACGCTCCCTCGAGCGGCCCCCAGATGTCCGTGTGGCCGATCTCCCAGACGAACGACATCGGCGTGTCGTGGACGATGCCCCAGTCGAGCGCGTTCCCGATCTCGTTCGTGTCGAACGCCGGGCGCAGCGGCCCGTCCGTCTTGCTCACGAGGAGCAGGACGGCCGACGTCGCGTGCGTCGTCTCGTCGGTCATCTGGATGCGGTACGCCTCCCGCATCGACGGCGCCCAGATGTGGACGTCGACGACGTCGCGGGCGTGCATGACGAGCGGTCCGTGGCCGTTCGCGTTCGCGATCATCCCGTTGAACGCCGCCGGCTCCTCGATGTCGTCCCCTTCTTGCTGGAGGGTCCAGACGGGGGTGCAGACGGTGTACGTCCCCACCTCGTGGTCGCCGATGAAGCCGCCGCCGTCGGTGCACGTGCTGACGTGCGTGTCGGGGTAGAACTGCGCCTCGAGGAAGCCCTGGCCCCCGAGCTTGTCGGGGTTCGCGTCGGCGACGGCGCCGCCGAACCAGAACGCGGGTCCGACGCTCGAGGCGGTTGTCGTGCCGTTCGCGGGCAGCTGGATGCGCCACGTCAGGTCGAGCGCTGAATGGGGCGCCGACGACACCGGATCGAGCTCGGGCTCGTCGTGGCCGCTGCAGTTCGGGGTGTAGTATTGCGGGGCGTGCGCGATGTGGGCGTAGCAGAGCCCGACGCTCGTGCCCGTCTTCGCGGCGGCCGCCGGGCCGCCCTTCGCGCCCGCCGAGCCTGCTGCCGCGAGCAGTGCGACGGCCGCCGCGACACAGAGCAGCGGCCGAGACGAGGTCCTCCTCATTCCCCTCTCCCTTCGATCGGAATGGCGAGATAGGAAACGATATTCCTCTCGACCGGCCCCTGACAACCGTCAGCAGCCGCGGGCGAGGGTCTCCTGGTAGAGGAGCTTCGCGCTCTCGGTCGCGACGTCGAGCGGGAGATGGAGGCGGCTCTCCGGCGCGCCCACCATGCGCAGCTCGCCGGGGTAGCAGCGGCGGATGAGGATGCGGGCCCGCGTGATGTGGAAGTAGGACGTCACGACGTCGATGCGCTTCCAACCCCGCTGGCGTGCGAGCCGGCCGATCTCGCGGGCCTCCCCTCGCGTCGCGAACGGCCTCGCGTGGAAGCAGATCACCCGGAAGGCCTGTGGGTGGTCGCACACGGCTCGCTGGTCGACGGTCTTCGGGTCGCTCAGCGAGACGACGAGGAGCGGCGCGTACCGCCGGCGCATCAGCTCGACCCCGACCGGCAGCCGCTGGAGCGTCCCCGCGAGCACGACGACGGCGTCGGCCTTGATCGGCGTGTCGTCGCGGTGCGTTCCGAAGAGGTAGATCGCGAGGCCGGCGAGCGCGGCCGCGAGGAGGAGCGGGATCGACCTGGGCAGGCCGCCCATCGTAGGCGCCGCCGCTAGCCGGGGAGCAGGCGGAACAGCCAGAACGCACCCATACCAACGGCGATTGCGAGCGCGAGCTGCCGCGTTCTCCACGCGACGACGGCCGCGAGCGCCGCGGCCGCGACCCGGATCCCACCCTCGCCGCGGGAGCCGCCGAGCGACGGGGTCACGAGCGCGGCGAAGACCGCGATCGGGACGAAGCGGAGGAAGCGCAGCCAGAAGGACGGCAGCCGCATGCGCAGCGTCAGGCCCGCGAGCCGCGACCCGAACGTCACGACCAGCATCCCGGCGCACGTCGCCCAGAACGTCACCCCGCCTCCCCGCGCGTCAGCACCGCACCGAGGAGCGCGCCGGCGACGCCCGCACCCAGCACGGGCAGCCCGCCCGGTACGCCGTGGGAGAGGCCCCATGCGACGGCGCCGGCGACCACCGCGACGAGGACGTCGACACGCCGGCGGAGGAGCGGGACGAGGAGCGCGAGGAACGCGACCGGGAACACGAAGTCGACGCCGATGCGCTCCGGGTCGGGGATGACGCCGCCGAGCAGCGCGCCTGCGAGCGTCGACACGTTCCACGAGAAGAACAGGCTCAGCTCCGCACCGAGCAGGAAGCCGAACGACCGCGCCCGACGCGCGACCGCGACGCCGTACGCCTCGTCCGTGAGGAAGTACGCGCCGACGATCCGTTGACGCGGCGACATGTCGATGTCACGCGCGAGGGAGACGCCGTAGAGGACGTGGCGCACGTTCAGCAGGAACGTCGTCAGCACGATCTCGAGCCCGCCCGCGCCGCGCGCGAAGAGACCCGCGGCGCTGACCTGCGCGCTGCCGGCGAACACGAGCACCGAGAGCGCCTGTGTCTCCACGAGCGATAGGCCGGCGTCGCGCGCGATCACCGCGTACGCGAGGCCGAACGGCACGACGCCGAGCCAGAGCGGCAGCATCGCGCGGGCTCCGTGACGGAACATCCTCGCAACCTAGTTGCGGCGCGCGCCGCGGGAGCTAGGCGAAGACGCGGTCGATGCCGCCGACGATCACGCGCTCGATCTCGATGCGGTCGTTCAGGACGACGACGTCCGCGGGCAGGCCGACGTCGAGCCTCCCCAGCTCGGGGACGCCGATGAGCCGCGCCGGGGCGACGGTCGCCGCGGCGACGGCGTCCTCGATCGGGACGCCGAGCGCGTGCAGGTTCCGCACGGCCTCGATCATCGAGAGGACGCTGCCGGCGAGGACGCCGTCGGGACCGCGAACGGCGCCCTCGTGCACCTGCAGGTCGAGCTCGCCGAGGCTCGACGGGCCGTCGGCGCGAGGCGCGGCCGCGATCGCGTCCGACACGAGCACGAGCCGGGCGCGCGCAGCCTTCCACGTCGTGAGCACCGTCTCCGGTGCCAGGTGGATCCCGTCGACGATGATCGAGACGAACGCGTCGTCACGGGCGAGCGCCGCGCCGACGATCCCCGGGTCGCGGTGGAGGAACGGGCGCATCGCGTTGAAGAGGTGCGTCACGCCGCGCACACCCCGGTCGAACGCGGCGTTCGCCTCCTCCGCGGTCGCGTCGGTGTGGCCGAGCGAGACGGTCACGCCCGCCTCGAGGAGCACGTCGACGAGGCCGTCGGCGCCGGGGAGCTCCGGGGCGAGCGTCATCAGGCGCACCGGCCCGGCGTCGAGGAGCCGGCGGAGGAGCGCGACGTCGGGGTCGCGCCGCGCCGACGCCTCGTGCGTCCCGAGCCGGTTCGGCGAGAGGAACGGCCCCTCCAGGTGCATGCCGAGGATCCGCGGGCGGCCCTCCTCGCCGAGCGGGACCTGGCGCATCGCCGACACGACCTGCTCCTCGGGGCTCGTGATCAACGTCGGCAGGTACGACGTCACACCGGTCTCGAGGAGCGCGTCGCCGGCGCGCCGGTACCCGGCGGCGTCCGCGTCGAGGAAGTCGACGCCGCCGAAGCCGTTGACCTGCAGGTCGATGAATCCCGGCACCGCGAAGCCACGCCCCGTCCCGCCGGCGAGCCCGACGGCGGCGATCCGTCCGTCGGCGACCTCGACGTCACCGCCGACGAGAACGCCGTCGACGAGCGCCGCTCCTACGCCGAGCCTTCCGGACACCGCGCCAGTCTACGGCCTGGTACGGCGTCTGGTCAATACCACTTCTCGGTCCCGCCCCTTGTCTCCGGCGGATCTGGTCTATACCATCCCGCCATGGCGGTGATCGAGCTGGCCGGCGTGACGAAGTCGTTCGGCGCCGTCACCGCGGTCGACGACGTCTCGCTCGACATCGCCGACGGCGAGTTCCTCGTGCTCGTGGGGCCGTCAGGGTGCGGGAAGTCGACGCTCCTCCGGATGATCGCGGGGCTCGAGGAGGTGACGCACGGGACGATCCGGATCGGCGACCGGGACGTCACGGACCTCGCGCCGCGGTCGCGGGACGTGGCGATGGTCTTCCAGAGCTACGCGCTGTACCCGCACATGACCGTGCGGCAGAACCTCGGGTACGGCCTCAAGGCGCGACGGACGGCGAAGGACGAGATCGTGCGCCGCGTGGACGAGGTCGCGAGCCTTCTCGGGCTGTCCGACCTCCTCGACCGCAGGCCGTCGCAGCTCTCCGGCGGGCAGCGTCAGCGCGTCGCGATGGGGCGCGCGATCGTCCGCCAGCCGCAGGCGTTCCTCCTCGACGAGCCGCTCTCGAACCTCGACGCGAAGCTCCGCGTCGGCATGCGCGCGTCGCTTGCGCAGCTCCACCAGCGACTGGGCGTGACGACCGTCTACGTCACGCACGATCAGACGGAGGCGATGACCCTCGGTCAGCGCGTCGCCGTCATGCGCGACGGCCACATCCTCCAGTGCGACACGCCCCAGGAGCTCTACGCGCGCCCGCGGGACGTCTTCATCGCCGCGTTCATCGGCTCGCCCGCGATGAACCTCGTCGAGGCCTCGGTGGACGGCGACGTGCTCCGGTTCGGGCAGTACGCGCTGCCCGTCCACGGCGCGCCGGGGCGCGACCGGCTCATCCTCGGCATCCGCCCCGAGGCGTTCCGCCTCGCGTCGGCGGCGCCCGGGCTCCCGGCGATCGCGGCGCGCGTCGAGGTGGTCGAGGAGCTCGGCTCGGACACCCACCTGTTCTTCTTCGTCGACGCGCCGCCGATGACCGCCGAGGTGCTCGAATCGACGTCCGACGAGGGGTTCCTCGCCGCCGACCGAGCCCTCTTCACCGCGCGCGTCGAGGGCGGCGCCCGGGTCGCCGTCGGCAGCACGGTCGACCTGGCGCTCGACCCCGAGCGCCTGCAGTACTTCGACCCCGACTCCGGCGCGCGACTCGACGCGGCGGCGGAGCCCGTCCTCGCGGCCGCGACGTGAGCAAGCAGCGCGAGACGCGCGAGCGCGTCCTCGAGCTCATCGACGACCTCTCCGTCGGCGACGCGATCCCCTCCGAGCGGCAGCTCGGCATCGACTTCGGCGTCTCACGCCTCACCGTCCGCGCCGCGCTCGACGAGCTCGTGCGGGAGGGCTACCTCGTCCGGCGCCGCGGAGCGGGCACGTTCGTCGCCGAGCCGAAGGTCGCGAAGGGCATCGACATCACGTCGTTCAGCGACGACATGCGCGCACGCGGCCTCACCCCCGCGAGCCGGACGCTCGAGCTGCGCACGATCGCGGCCGGCGCGCGCCTCGGCCGCATCCTCCACGTGTCTCCGTCCGAGCCGGTCGTGGCCGTGAAGCGGCTCCGGCTCGCCGACGGCGACCCGATGGCGATCGAGCTGCTGCACGTGCGCTCGTCGCTCGCGCCCGGGCTCAGTGCCGTCGACCTCGAGGAGAACTCGTTCTACGACCTGCTCGAGAGCCGCTGGCACATCACGATCGTCGGGGGGACGCAGACGGTCGAGCCGACCGTCACGAACGAGGAGGAGTCGGCCGCGCTCGGCGTGCCGCTCCACTCGCCGGCGCTCCTCTTCGAGCGCGTGACGCGGTCGGCCGAGGGCGACGTCGTCGAGTACACGAGCTCGACCTACCGCGGCGACCGCTACCGGCTCGTGACCGAGATCGGGCTCGGCGGGCGCAGTCTCGAGCCCGCGGCCGTCACCGGACTAGACCATTTCTAGAAATTGGTATTGACATTTCGGTGAGCGATGTGAGAGCATCCGCCGCATTGGCGAGTGGTCAGTACCAACTGAGCCTGGAGGCTTGCAGATGAAGAGACGCAGCATCGTCGCCCTTTGTTTCGTCACGGTCATCGCGGCGGCCGTCGCGGCGTCCACGTCGGGCGCGACGAAGAAGACGACCGCCTCGAGCATCACGGTGTGGCTGCAGACGGACGCGAAGTCCGGCTGGGCCGATCTCGTGGCGTCGGTCAACCAGAAGTTCCAGTCCGACCACCCCGGGACGACGGTCAACGTCCAGTACCAGAACTGGGGTGACCACCTGCAGAAGTTCGACGCGACGCTCGCGGGCGGCGGTGGGCCGGACGTCATCGAGATGGGCAACACCGAGATGACGAAGTACATGGCCGCCGGCGCGTTCGCCGACCTGAGCTCCGCGAAGGCACAGTTCGAGAACTCGGGCTCGTGGCTGTCCGGGCTCGCGAAGTCGGCCCGGTACGGCGGCAAGACGTTCGGCGTCCCGTACTACGCCGGGTCGCGCGTCGTCACCTACCGCACGGACCTCTTCAAGAAGGCGGGCATCTCGAAGCTGCCGTCGTCGACGGCGGCGTATGCGGCCGACGCGCGGCGCCTGGTGGCGAAGAACTCGAAGAAGGGGTTCTCGCCCGTCTACATCGCCGGCACCGACTGGTACTTCGCGATGAGCTTCGTGTTCGACTACGGCGGCGGGATCGCGACGCAGGTGAGCGGGAAGTGGAAGGGGCTCCTCGCCTCGCCGAAGTCGATCGCCGGCCTCACGGCGTACAAGAACTTCTTCGCGGCGACCTCGCGCGCGTCGAAGACGACCGACGAGACGCATCCGAACCCCTATGACGTCTATGCGCAGGGGCAGGCCGCGTCGATGATCGGGCCGAGCTGGTTCAGCTGCTGCGTGAAGCCGTTCACGACGCAGACGGCGCAGTTCGTCATGCCGGGGCACGTCGCCGGCACGCCGATGCCCGGGTTCCTCGGCGGCTCCGACCTCGCCGTCCCGGTCAGGAGCCAGAACAAGGCGCTCGCGACCGACTGGATCAAGGACTTCACGAGCACGAGCTCGGAGAAGACCCTCCAGGCGAAGGGGAACATCCCGAACGCGACCAACCTGCTCGGCAGCACGGTCAACGAGCGCGCTGCGGCCCGCAGCTGGTTCGTCCCGACCGCGAAGCACTGGGTGGACGTCGAGAACGGGAACATCCTGCGCAACATGCTCGCCCAGATCCTCACCGGCAAGCTGTCCGTCGCCCAGGCCGCGCAGTCGGCGAGCGACAACATCGAGTCGGTGCTCAACCAGCCCTGACGCCTTTGGCTGAAGGGACCAGCACCGCCGCCGCCGGGACGCTGTTGGATGCGTCCCGGCGGCGGCGCGTCTGGGCCCGCGTCGGGCGCGGCGCGATCCCCTACGCGCTGATCGCGCCGGTCGTGCTGACGATCGCTCTGATCCTCGGCTACCCGCTCTACTACCTCGTTCGGCTCTCGCTGCAGCGGTACGGGCTGTTCGAGCTGATCCGCCACCAGGGCGTGGGCGTCGGCCTCGCGAACTTCCGCTCCGTCCTCGGTGACCAGGTCTTCTGGCACACGCTGCTCCGCACGGTCGTCTTCACGGCGGCGAACGTCGTCCTCACGATCGTGCTCGGGCTGCTCGTCGCGCTGCTCCTCGCGCGCGTCGGCACGGCGGTTCGCGTGCTCCTGAGCTCCGGGCTCGTGCTCGTGTGGTCGATGCCGGTCGTCGTCGCCGTGCAGGTCTGGTACTGGATCACGAGCTACGAGAACGGCGTCCTCAACTACGTGCTCACGAAGCTCGGCGTGGGCGACTTCGCGCAGCACGACTGGTACGGGAGCACGTTCTCGCAGCTCTCGATGGTGACGCTGCTGATCGTCTGGGGAGCGCTGCCGTTCGTCGCGATCACGCTCTACGCGGGGCTCGCGCAGGTGCCCGGCGACCTGCTCGAGGCGGCCGCCGTCGACGGGGCGACGGCGTGGGGGTCGTTCCGCGACATCACGCTCCCGATCCTCAAGCCGATCCTGCTCATCCTGACGAGCCTGTCGATCATCTGGGACTTCGGCGTGTTCACGCAGCCGTACCTGCTGATCGGCCAGTCGAAGATCACGTCGGGGAACTTCCTGATGAGCATCTACCTCTTCGAGGAGGGCTACTTCAAGAGCGACTACGGCCGCGGCGCCGCGATCTCCCTCCTCATGCTCGCGATCGTCGCGATCCTCAGCGTCGTCTACGTGCGCCGCATGGTCCGGATCGGCGTCGACGCGTGAGACGCGCGCGCCGCGCAGGCTGGGACGCCGTCGGCGTCGTCGTCTTCGTGATCATGGTCTTCCCCGTCTTCTGGATGGTCTCCACCGCGTTCAAGCCCGACGAGCAGATCGTCAGCCTGACGCCGACGTGGATCCCGCTGCACCCCACCGTGGCGCACTTCCGAACGGCCGTGCACGAGCCGTTCTTCTGGACGGACGTCAAGAACAGCCTCGTGATCGTGAGCGTCACCGTCGCGCTCTCGGTCGCGCTCGCGTTCCTCGCCGCGATCGCGCTCGCGCGCTACGGGTTCAGCGGCCGCAAGCTCTTCGTCGTTCTCGTCATCGGCATCCAGATGCTGCCGCAGGCGGGCCTGATCATCCCGCTCTACGTCGTCCTCGCCCGGTACCACCAGGTGAACACCCTGAGCGGCGTCATCCTCACCTACCTCACCTTCGTGCTGCCGTTCTCGGTGTGGACGCTGCGCGGATTCCTGCTCGGGATCCCGAAGGAGCTGGAGGAGGCGGCGATGGTCGACGGCTCGACGCGCGTCGGCGTCTTCCTGAAGATCCTGCTGCCGCTGATGGCGCCCGGGCTCGTCGCGACGTCCGTCTTCGCGTTCATCACGACGTGGAACGAGTACATCTTCGCGCGCATCCTGCTGAACGACCAGAGCAAGCAGACCGTGACCGTGTGGCTCTCGTACTTCTACGGCACGAGCCGGCACACCGACTGGGGCGCCCTGATGGCGGCGTCGACGCTCACGGCGGTCCCGGTCGTCGTGTTCTTCCTGATCGTGCAGCGGCGGATCGCCTTCGGCCTCACCGCAGGAGCCGTGCGCGGATGAGCGCTTCGGCGTGCGTCCTCCCGAGCTTCCCCGGCACCGAGCCGCCCGACTGGATCCGCCGGTTCCTCGCCGAAGGCGGGCTCGGGATCGTGCTCTTCGCCTACAACGTCGAGGACCTGCCGGCGCTCGCGGCGGCTCTGCGGGCCGAACGGCCCGAGGCCCTGCTCGCGGTGGACGAGGAGGGCGGCGACGTGACGCGTCTCGAATGGCGGGACGGAAGCTCGTACGCCGGTGCAGCGGCGCTCGGCTCGATCGACGATCCGGCGCTCACCGAGGAGGTCGCGGCCGCGATCGCCGCCGACCTCGCGGCCGCCGGCCTCAACTGGAACCTCGCGCCGGTCGCGGACGTCAACGTCCCCGAGAACCCGGTGATCGGCGCGCGCGCGTTCGGCGACGACGCAGGGCACGTCGCGCGGCACGTCGCGGCGTTCGTGCGGGGCACGCAGCGGGTCGGGGTCGCCGCGTGCGCCAAGCACTTCCCCGGCCACGGCTCGACGACCGACGACTCGCACCTCGCGCTGCCCGCGCTCGTCGGGCCGCTCGAGGCCGGGCTGGGCCCGTTCCGCGCGGCGATCGAGGCCGGAGTCGCGTCGATCATGACGGCCCACATCAAGGTGAACGGCGACGCGGCGACTCTCGACCGCTCGATCCTGCACGACCTGCTCCGCGTCGAGCTCGGGTTCGGCGGCGTGATCGTCGCCGACGCGCTCGAGATGAAGGGGATCAGCGGCCGGCACGACGTCGCCGATGCGGCCGTCCTCGCGATCGACGCCGGCGCCGACGCGCTGATCGTCGGCCACGACCTCGGCGAGACGGACGTCGAGCGGATCGTGCGCGCGCTCGAGTCCCGCGCCGACCCGGCGCGCCTCGCCGAGGCGTCGGGGCGCGTCGAGCGCCTCGCGGCCGAGGCCGTCGTGCGCGAGGGGCCGGTCGACCGCGGCGCGGCGCGGGCCGCCGCCGCGCGCGCGGTGCGGGTCGACGGCGACGTCTCGTTCGGAGCCGCACCGCGGATCGTCGAGCTTCGCCCCGTCGCGAACATCGCGGCCGGCGAGGCGGAGCATACGCTCGGCTCGGCCGTCGTCCGCGAGGGCGAGCCGGTACCGGAGGCCGACGTGTACGTCGTCCGCGACGTGCATCGTCATCCCTGGATGGAGGCTGCCGACCGCGAAGGGGCCGTCGTCGTCGAGATCGGGCTCCCGGTCTGGCGGCCGCGGCGCGCCCGGGCGCACGTGGCGACGTTCGGCGGCGGCCGAGCGTCGCTGGACGCGGCCGCCGCTCTCCTCGCGCCACAGGTGCCCGCGTGAGTCGCCTCGAGCAGGAGCTGCGCGAACAGCCGGCGGCCCTCGAGCGGCTGCTCGAGACGCAGCGCGAGAGCGCCGACCGGATCGCCGCGCTGATGCGCCGGAGCGACGTCGACTACATCCTGATCGCGTCGCGCGGCAGCTCCTCGAACGCCGCGCGCTACGCGCAGTACGTGCTCGGCCGCGCACACCGGGTGCCCGTCGCGTTCGCGACGCCGTCCCTCTACACGCTGTACGGCCAGCCGCCGCGGCTCGACGGAGCGCTCGTCGTCGGGATCTCGCAGTCCGGCCGATCCCCGGATGTGAAGGAGGTGCTCGAGGAGGCGCAGCGGCAGGGGCGGCCGACCGTCGCGATCACGAACGACGTCGCCTCGCCGCTCGCCCAGGCGGCGGACGCCGTCCTCGCCCTCTCTGCAGGCGACGAGCAGGCAGTCGCCGCAACGAAGACGTACGTCAACTCGCTCGGCGCGATCGCGCTCCTGTTCGCGGCCGCGACCGACGACGACGCGGCGCTCGGGGAGCTCGGGCGCGTGCCCGCGCAGCTCGCCCTGCAGATCGAGCGCTCGTGGGAGGACGTCGAGCGCCTCGACCGGCTCGACGGGGTGTACGGCGGCACGGTCGTCGCCCGCGGCGTCAACTACGCGACGGCCTACGAGATCGCGCTGAAGATCCGCGAGCTGTCCGGCCTCCTCTTCGAGGCGTATTCCGCGGCGGACCTGATGCACGGCCCCGTGGCCGCGATCGGAGGCGGGTGGCCGGTCGTCGCGGTAGCGCCGCGCGGGCCGGCGCTCGACTCGATGCGCGAGTCGCTCGACGCGCTGAAGGAGCGCAAGGTGCGGCTGCTCGTGGTCTCGGACGACGAGATCGCCCTCCGGCGGGCCGACGTCGCACTGCCGCTGTGGACGCACGTCCCCGAGTGGCTCTCGCCCCTCGTCGCGGTCGTCCCCGGGCAGCTCGCCGCGCTGCGGCTCGCGCAGCTCCGCGGTGTCGACGTCGACGCGCCGCTCGGCCTGTCGAAGATCACGCTCACGCGCTAGCGTCTCCGCCGACGTGACCGTCGTCGCCGGGACGCGTGTGTTCGACGCTCCGCGGGAGCGCGTCTTCGAGCTGCTGACGAGCCCCGACGTGATCGCCGCGGCGATCCCGGCCGTCCGTTCGCATCGCGTCGTCGACGCGGATCACTGGGAGGCGCGCGTCAAGCCGCCGTTGCCGCTCGCGCCCGCGGTGACGATCAGGTTCCACGTCCTCGAGCGGCGGCCGCCCGAGCACGCCCACGTGCGCGCGCGAGGTGGCGGCGCGGACGTCGTGTCGACGTTCGAGCTCGACGACGCCGACGGCTCGACGCTGATGCACTGGCGGACGGAGCTCCAGCTCGGCGGGGTGCTCGCGCGGCTCGCCGGTCCCGGGCTCGACGCCGTCGCGCGGCGGCAGGCCGAGCGGACGCTCGAGGAGATCAGGCGCCGTCTGTGACGTCTGCGTGGCGCTCGGCCACGCACAGGCGCGCCCACGCGCTCGCGCGCTCGACGATCGCGGCAGCGTCGCCGCCCGCCGCCTCGATCCGGATCTGGTGGACGGTCGCCTCGCCGCGGGCGCCGACCTCGTGCCGCTCCTCCGCCACGATCGAGACGTCGCCGACGACGGCGACGAGCTGGTCCGCGAGCCGGTTGATCTCCGCGGCCGTCGCTGGGCGACCGGCGAAGACGCCGAAGTTGACGCGGACCTCGACGCCGCCGGCGGCGCGGTCCACGGCGAAGGCGACGGGGGGCTCGTCCATCGGAGGTAGAACGGCCGGGGCCGCTATCGGGGTGCTCAGGCCTCGCGCGGCTGCCAGCGGAAGCCGCGGATCGCGGCCGCCACGCCGATCGCGCCCCAGAGCGCGACGACGCCGAGCGCGCCGGGCTCCGACCACAGGTGGTGGTGGCGCACCATCACGTCGCGCGTCAGCTTCGTGAAGTACGTGAGCGGCAGGACGTCGGCGATCGCCTTCAGGAACCCCGGGTAGTCCTTGGGTGAGAAGAACGTCCCGCTGATGATCGCCATCGGCAGGTACACGAAGTTCACCACCGCCGACGATCCCTCCGCCGAGCGGACGACGGACGTGAGCCCGAGCCCGAGCGCGGCGAACGCCGCGGCGCCGATCGCGAGAGCGACGAGCAGCGACAGCGGGCGCGAGGGGAGGGCGACGGAGAAGAGGAGCCGGCCGATCGCGACGATCAGGACCGCCTGGATCAGGAAGCTCACGAACGTCGAGGCGAGCACGGCGAACAGGTACGTCGGCGGCGGCAGGGGCGTGGCGCGGATGCGCTTGAGGACACCGGTCTCCCGGCGGATCACCATCGTGATCGCGAGGCCGGCGAACGCCGTCGACGCGACGCCGTAGCCGATCATCCCCGCCTCGAGGAACGCGGCGCCGCGGACGCCCGAGATCGTGTCGCTCCCGTAGATCGAGCCGAACACGAGGAAGAAGATGATCGGCAGGAAGAACGTGAAGAACGCCGCCTCGCGGTTCCGCCAGAAGAGGAGCTGCTGCGTGCGCAGCTCGTGGACGAAGAGCCTCACTCGGCCGTCAGCTCCAGGTAGACGTCCTCGAGCGTCGGGCGCCGCACCTCGAGCGCGTCGAGCTCCTCGCCTCGTGCGAGCGCCGCCTCGGTGAGCTCGTGGAGGCGACGCGTCGGCTCGGTCGTGCGCTCGACGACGTCGGCGCCGTCGCGGCGGAAGCGGATCTCGGTCTCGCCGGATCCGCCGGTCAGCTCGGCCGGCGTCCCGACGCGGATGATCTCCCCGTCGCGGAGGACCGCGACGCGGTCGGCGAGCTGCTCCGCCTCGTCGAGGTAGTGCGTCGTGAGCAGGATCGTCTTCCCGAGCGCGCGGAGGTTCCGCACGGTCTGCCACGCGGAACGGCGCGCGCCCGGATCGAACCCCGTGGTCGGCTCGTCGAGGAAGACGAGCTCCGGATCGCCGATCAGCGCCAGGCCGAGGTCGAGGCGGCGCTTCTGGCCGCCCGAGAGCGTGCGCACGCGCGCGCCCGCCTTCTCGCCGAGCTCGACGATCTCGATCACGTCGTCCGGGCTGCGCGGGGCGGCGTAGTAGCCGGCGAACGTCGCGAGGCTCTCGCGCACGGTCAGGTTCGGGTACAGCGATGACGATTGGAGCATCACGCCGACGCGCTCGCGCCACCGTGTGCCTGCGCGTTCGGGATCGACCCCGAGAACCTGCACCTCGCCGGCGTCTCTGCTGCGGTACCCCTCGAGGATCTCGACGGTCGTCGTCTTGCCGGCGCCGTTCGGGCCGAGCAGCCCGAAGACCTCGCCGCTTCCGATCGTGAAGTCGATCCCGCGGAGCGCCTCGTGGTCGCCGTATCGCTTCCGCAGCCCGGTGACGAGGACGGCCGTCACAGCTCGAGCTCCGCGAACGCGGCCGGGGCGAAGACGACTTCGCGGCCGCTCAGCGCGAGCACGATCTCGCTGCAGTCCGGCTGGTGGCCGACCGCGACCACGGTGTCGCCACGGCCGGAGGCCGCCTCGACGACTGCGTCGGCGTCGGCGCCCGGGGCGAGCCGCTCGTCGGCCTCGGCGTCGAGGCCGCAGGCGCGTGCGATCAGCGCCCCCGTCTCTCGTGCGCGCAGGAGCGGGCTCGTGAGGACCGCGTCGGGCGTGTGCGCCGCGAGGCGCTCGCCGACAGCGCGCGCGGCGTCACGGCCGCCCGGCGTGAGCGGGCGCAGGTCGTCGGGCTCGCCGGCGGCGGCCTCCGCGTGACGCACGATGAAGAGGCGCACGCGGCTAGCGTAGACGGGCGGCGACGTCGCCCAGGACGGCGACCCGCTCGACGTCCTCGTGCTCGAGGTGCTGCAGCATCACGCGCTCGACGCCGACGGCCTCGTAGCCGCGCAGCCGCTCCTCCAGCTCGTCGGCCCCCGCGCGCGGGTCCGTCTCGATCATGATCGAGAACCGGAGCGGCGCGCGTCCGGCCGTAGCGGCCGCCTCGTCCACGCGCTGCTTGCGCTCGCGGGCCTCGTCGACGGACGGGTCGACGGTGTTGTACTCGTCGGCGAACCGGACCGCAGCGGCGACGGTTCGCGGGCGTGCGTTGCCGCCGACGATGATCGGCGGCCGCGGCTGCTGCACCGGCTTCGGCCAGACGTCGCCGGCCTCCGTCCACTGGCGGGTGATCTCGGCGAGCTGCCGGTCGAGCTCGTCGAGCCGCCCGCGGTGCGGCGGGAAGTCGAAGCCGTATGCCTCGTGCTCCGACTCGAACCAGCCGGCGCCGATGCCGAGCTCGATCCGGCCGCCCGAGATGTGGTCGGCGGTGGTGACGAGCTTCGCGAGCACCGACGGATGCCGGAACGTGACGGGGGAGACGAGGGTGCCGAGGCGGATGCGGCTCGTCACGGCGGCGAGCCCGCAGAGCGTCCCCCACGCGTCGAGCGCTCCGGCTGGGTCGCCGCGGCCGATCGCGCGGTAGTGGTCCGACCGGAACAGCGCCTCGAGCCCCGCGTCCTCGGCGGCGCGCGCGAGCGCGACCCACTGCGGCCAGGTCACGCCTTCCTGGCCCTCGATCATCAGCGCGACGCGCATCACTCCGGCGTCACGTACGCCGCGGTCAGCCCGCCGTCGACGAGGAACGTCGCGCCGTTCACGTACGAGCTCTCGTCGGAGGCGAGGAACAACGCGCCGTTCACCACCTCGCGCGCCTTCGCGAGCCGGCCCGTCGGCCAGTGCGCCCGGCGCCGTTCGAGTGCGGCGGGGTCGTCACCGAAGATCCGGAGCAGGAGCGGCGTCTCGACTGGGCCCGGGCAGAGCGCGTTCACGCGGACGTTCCGGCGCGCGAACTGCACCGCCAGCTCGCGCGTCATCGACAGCACGGCTCCCTTGGACGCCGTGTAGGAGATCTGGCTCGTGGCGGCGCCGACGATCGCGACGAAGCTCGCGACGTTGATCACGCTGCCGCCGCCCCGGTCGAGGAGGTGCGGGATGCCGTGCTTGCAGCAGAGGAACACGCCCTTTGTGTTCACGGCCTGCACGCGGTCCCACGCCTCGAGGCTCGTGTCGAGGATCGACGCGTCGTCGGCGGGCGAGATGCCCGCGTTGTTGTAGAGCACGTCGATGCCGCCGAACCGCGCCGCGGTGGCGCGCATCATCTCGGCGACGCTCTCCTCGTCCGCCACGTCGACCTGCTGCGCGAACGCGGCGCCGTCGGCGATGCTCGCGACCGTCTCCTCGGCGGCGTCCGCGTTCACGTCCGCCACGCACACCTTCGCACCCTCCTCGGTGAACAGCTGCGCGGCGTCGCGGCCCATCCCGCCACCCGCGCCGGTGATCACGCACACCTTTCCGTCGAGCCGCCCCATCAACCCTCCGTCGAGTAGAAGACGTTCTTCACTTCCGAGTACCCCTCGAGCGCGTGCATCCCGAGCTCGCGCCCGAAGCCGGACTGCTTGAACCCGCCGAACGGCGTCGAGACGCGGACGCTCGAGTTCGAGTTGATGCTGAGCACCCCGCTGTCGATCGCGCGCACGACGCGCAGCGCGCGGGCGCCGTTCGACGTCCACACGGAGCCGGACAGCCCGTACGGCGTGTCGTTCGCGATCCGGATCGCGTCGGCCTCGTCGTCGAACGGGATCAGCGCCGCGACGGGGCCGAAAACCTCCTCCCGCGCGACGCGGTCGTCGTTCGTCGCCTCGACGAGCGTCGCCGGGTACCAGAAGCCCTTGCCGGCCGGTACCTCGCCGGTGAACAGTGTCCGCGTCCGCTCGTCCACGAACCCGGCAACCGTCTCGCGGTGGGCGGCGGAGATCAGCGGGCCCATCTCCGAGTCGTCGCTCGCGGGGTCCCCGACCTTCAGCTTGCGGGTCGCTTCGACGAGGAGGTCCGCGAACCGGTCGTACGCGCTCTTCTCGACGAGGATGCGCGACCGCGCGCAGCAGTCCTGCCCGGCGTTGTCGAAGACCGCGTACGGCGCGGTCGCGGCGGCGCGCTCGAGGTCGGCGTCGGCGAAGACGACGTTCGCGGACTTGCCGCCGAGCTCGAGCGTCACGCGCTTGATCGTCTCTGCGGCGCCCTGCATGACGCTGCGCCCGACCTCGGTGCTGCCGGTGAAGCCGATCTTCGCGACGTCGGGGTGCTCGACGAGCCGCCGGCCCACGACCGACCCGCTGCCGACGACGACGTTGAGGACGCCCTCGGGGATCCCTGCCTCGAGCGCGAGCTCGGCGAGGCGGAGCGCCGAGAGCGGCGTCAGCTCGGCCGGCTTCAGCACGACGGTGTTGCCGCACGCGAGCGCCGGGCCGAGCTTCCAGGACGAGATGTTCAGCGGGAAGTTCCAGGGGACGATCAGCCCGACGACGCCGAGCGGCTCGCGGAAGGTCATGTCGATGCCGCCCGCGACCGGGATCGTCTCGCCGTGGCGCTTGTCGACGGCGCCGGCGTAGAAGTGGAAGACGTCCGCGACCATGCCGATCTCGGCGCGGGCGCCGTTGATCGGCTTGCCGACGTTCTGTGACTCGATGCGGGAGAGCTCCTCGTGGTGCTCCTCGACGAGCGTCGCGAGCCGCCGGAGGAGCCGTCCGCGGTCGGCGGGCGCGACCGCCCGCCATGCCGGGAACGCCGCCCGCGCGCGCGCCACCGCAGCGTCGGCCTCCTCGACCCCGGCCGACTCGAGCGTGGCGATCGTCTCCTCGGTCGCCGGGTTCACGACGGTCACGGTCACGCCGCGGATCTAACCACGTTCCGTGACGTCGTTTGGCGAGCGGCCCTCGCGGATCCGGGCGTGTTCGAAGATGACAGCCTCTCGGTACTTCCGCTGCGCCGTTCGGGGGTCGGGATCAACCCGTTCGAGGAGCGCGGCCGGCGAGTGGAACGGCCGCGGGTAGCCGCGTCCGAGCGTCGCCCTGTACCCGCCCCAGTCGCCGGCGCGGGCCGTCGGCGCCTTGCGATGCACCAGCGGGTTCGCGTCGACGTACGCACAGGTGGAGCAGACGCCGTCGTCGTCCTCGAGCTCACGCGCGAAGAACGCGTGCCGGAAGAGATGCCCCTTACGCGTCTGCCCGCAGCGCTCGTGAATCCAGCGCGAATAGCCGCCGTGCAGCTCGCGGAGGCCCTCCGACAGGCCGCCTTCCGTCAGCTGGACGACGAAGTGATGGTGGTTCTTCATCAGCGCCCAGGCGACCGTCCTCCACCGGTACCTCCGCGCGGCGCGGGCGTACATCCGGAGGAAGAGCTCGTGCTCGAGGGCGGTCGCGAACAACGTCCGCCCGTAGCACCCGCGCGAGCCGACGTGGTACCAGCCCTGCGGGTTGATCGGCGGTCGCCGAGGCATCTGCCGAGGCTAGGGGCGGCAACCGCCCCGCGCATCGTCTGTGGACACTTCGTGACGCTTCCGTCACGTCGTTTGGCGAAGGGACACGCCGCGAAGGGTCAGGCGCGAGACGCGCGAGACGCGCGCGCCTCGGTCACCAGCGCTTCGAAGAGCGCCATGTCCTCGCCCATCTCGGGGTGCCAGAGGACGCCCAGGGTGAAGCGGCGCGCGGGGGCCTCGAGCGCCTCGACGGTGCCGTCGGGGGCGCGGGCTGCCTCGCGCAGGCCGTCGCCGAGCGCGCGGAAGCCCTGGTGGTGGCTCGACTTCACGTCGTGCCGGTCGCCGACGAGCGTCGCGAGCCGCGTCCCGTCGAGCACCTCCACGCCGTGGTCCGCGAACACCCCCGGCACCTCGCGATGCACCTCGGTCCCGACCCTGTCCGGGACGTGCTGCTCGATGTCGCCGCCGAGCGCGACGTTCAGCACCTGCGAGCCGCGGCAGATCGCCAGCACCGGCACGTCACGCTCGAGCGCGGCCCGCATCAGGCCGAGCTCGAAGTCGTCGCGTTCCCGCACCACCCCGCGCGTCTCCGGATGCGGCTCCGCGCCGTAAAGCTCCGGATCGAGGTCGGAGCCGCCGGAGAACACGAGCCCGTCGACGACCGAGAGCGTCTCGTCCACCGGCGCCCCGGGCGGGACGAGGAGCGGGACGCCGCCGGCGCGCGCCACCGCGCGCACGTACTCCGACGGGACGAGCGCCGCCTCCATCGTCCACTGCGCCCACGCCGCCGGGACGAGGTACGTCGTGATGCCGATGATCGGCCGCCGCTCAGCCACGCTCGTACAGCCTCGCACGCTCCCAGTCCGTGACGACGCGGTCGAACAGCGCCTGCTCCGTCCGCGCGTAGTTCAGGTAGTGCTCGACGACGTCGTCGCCGAAGGCCGCGCGCGCGACCGAGCCGTCCTCGAGCGCGGCGGTCGCCTCCCGGAGGGTGGACGGGAAGCGCTCGACCGCCGACTCGTACGCGTTCCCCTCGAACGCGGGCGGCAGCTCGAGGCCCTGCTCGATCCCGTGGAGCCCGGCCGCGATCGTCGCCGCGAACGCGAGGTACGGGTTGACGTCGCCGCCCGGGATGCGGCACTCGACGCGCTTCGCCGCGCCCGAGCCGACGATCCGGAACCCGCACGTCCGGTTGTCGAGCCCCCACGCGAGCGTCGTCGGCGCCCACGACCCGGCGGCGTAGCGCTTGTACGAGTTGACGTTCGGCGCGAGGAAGAGCGCGAACTCGCGCGCGCAGGCGATCTGGCCGGCGAGGTAGCGCCCGAACAGCGCCTCGTCCGCGGCGAACGCGGGGGCGTCGTCACGCCACAGCGACGAGTGCACGTGGCACGACGACCCGATCCAGTCCTCGAACGGCTTCGCCATGAACGTGATCGAGCAGCCGTTGAGGTGCGCGATCTCCTTCGCGCCGTTCTTGTAGACCGAATGGTTGTCGGCCATCGTCAGCGCGTCGTCGTACCGGAAGTTGATCTCCTGCTGGCCCGGCCACGCCTCGCCCTTCGACGTCTCGACGCGGATCCCGGCGCCCTGCATGCCGTTCCGGATCTGCCGCAGGAGCGGCTCGTCGTACGTGGTCGCGAGGATGTGGTAGTCGAGGATGTACGGCACCGACGGCGTCAGCTCGCGATAGCCCTTCGCGTGCGCCTCCTCGAAGGTCTCGCGCAGGAGGTAGAACTCGAGCTCCGACCCGACCATCACGTCGAAGCCGAGCTGCCGCGCCCGCTCGAGCTGCGCGCGCAGGACCTGGCGCGGCGACGGCCGGACCGGCGACCCGTCGCCCCAGGCGACGTCGCACAGCACGAGTGCCGTCGCCTCGAGCCACGGCAGCCGGCGCAGCGTCGCGAGGTCGGGCACGAGCTCGAAGTCGCCGTAGCCGCGCTCCCACGACGCGATCTCGTACCCGGGAACGGGATCCATCTCCATGTCGAGCGCGAGCAGGTAGTTGCAGCCCTCGGTGCCGTGCCCGTGGTCGACCTGCTCGAAGAAGAAGTCGCGGTGCAGGCGCTTCCCGAGCAGGCGCCCCTGCATGTCGGTGAACGCCATGATCACCGTGTCGAGCGACGTGTCCGCCCGGAGCTCGTCGAGCGTCATCACCGCGCTGCCCTCCTTCGTGGAGGGAGCCGGACGCGCCGGCTCCCTCCGATCCGATAACGGACTGATCCTATGCCGAGGCGGGCGTCCCGGCGGTCGCGCCGGACTCGAACTGCGCCTCGCGGGCGGCGAGCTCTTCGGGCGTCCCCTGCGCGATCGGGCCCTTGAACCAGTTCTTGGCCGAGAGCATCCACCAGCCGCCGACGAGCAGCAGCGTGCCGCCGACGGCGATGATCGCGTAGTTGAAGAGCACCCAGCTGAACTCGTTCCGCCAGGGAACGCCGCCGGGAGAGGTCGGGAGGATGAACAGGACGCTGATGAAGCAGACCCACGCCACGGCGGTCCATCCGATCCACTTGTAGTGCTTCCCGAGGTTCCACTCGCCGGGCTCCCAGGCATCTCCCTGCCGGAGTCGCAGGAAGATCGGGATCGCGTAGGCGATGTAGAGGCCGATCGTGGCGATCGAGGTCACGGCGACGTAGGCGACGACGCCGTTCGTCCCGAAGTACGCGGGGAACGCGCACAGGAACGCGAGCACGGCGATCGCGATCGCTGCCATGTACGGCACACGCTCACGGTTGAGCCGGCGCCACAGGTTGTGCCCGGGCACGGCGCCGTCGCGCGAGAACGCGTACATCATCCGCGACGCCGACGTGATCGACGACATCCCGCAGTAGAACTGCGCGCCGACGCAGATGAAGAGCACGAACTTCGCCGCGCCGGAGCCGAGCGAGTCGAGGAACACCTGCTTCACCGCGAAGCCGCCCGCGCCCGTCGTGGCGGTCTGGTTCTGGATCGCGAAGGTGACGCCCAGCGCGAGGATGTAGCCGAAGACGGCCGAGACGACGATCGAGCCGATCACGCCGCGCGCTGCAGCGCGGGAGGCTCCCTGCGTCTCCTCGCTCATGTGCGCCGACGCGTCGTAGCCCGTGTACGTGTACTGCGCCTGCAGGAGACCGAGCAGCAGTACGAACCACAGCCAGCTGTGGCCGAAGCCGCTGTTGTTGATGGTGTGCCCGAACACATATCCGAACGACTGGTGGTGGTCCGGCTTGAAGATCAGGAACCCGACGATGATCAGGACGCCCGACACGTGCCACCACACCGAGACGTCGTTCAGGAAGGCGACGAGCCGGACGCTGAAGATGTTCATCAGCGCGTGCAGCGCCAGGATCACCGCGTAGACCGCCACGATCTCGTGCTGCGTCCCGTGGAACGTCCCGGGCCAGAGCAGCTGCAGCAGCGCGTCCGTGAACGTGGCCGCTCCGTAGTCGATGCCGGCCGTGATCGCGATCTGGCCGATCAGGTTGAACCACCCGGTGAACCATCCCCACACCGGGCCGCCCATCTTCGAGGCCCAGTAGTAGAGACCGCCGGCCGTCGGGTACTTCGAGGCGATCTCGGCCATCCCGAGACCGACAATGATCACGAACACCGAGACGATCGGCCAGCCGTACGCCTCCATCACGGGCCCGCCGTAGTTGAGCCCGGTCCCGTAGAGGGTCAGCGTCCCCGAGAGGATCGAGATGATCGTGAAGGAGATCGCGAAGTTCGAGAATCCGCCCATGCTCCGACTCAGCTCCTGCGCGTAGCCGAGCGCGTGGAGCATCCGCCGGTCCTTGTCGTGCGTGTGGCTTTCCACGAGACCTCCTAGGGAAGGGTCGTCGGTTGTCGCTCCCGCGATTGTGCGGTACGGGGCGGTCGCACTACAAGGTTCTGTTATAGGTCCGCCGTCGTGGGCGAAGGGTTGACGCGGGCACAGGTGGTCGCAGGTGCGGGCCGGCTGGCGGCAGGCGCCGCGCTGCTCGGCCCGGCGGCGCTCCTCGAGCGGGCGGGAGACGCCCTCGCCGCCGGCGACGGCGGCGTCCGGCACTTCGCCTCGCGCCCGGACCTGCGGCCGCCGACGCTGACCGTGCTCCGCCACGGCGAGACGGCCGCCGGCGAGCTCTTCCTCGCGCCGTCCTCCGGGCCCGGGCAGCGCGGCGTCATGATCGCCGACTCGCATGGCGAGCTCGTCTGGTTCCACCCGACGACGCCGCGGACGGCGATGAACTTCCGCGCTGCGACGTACCGCGGGAAGCCCGTGCTCACGTGGTGGGAGGGGAAGGCGACGAGCGGCCTCGGCACCGGGACCCACGTGATCGTCGACGACACCTATCGGGTCGTCGCGCGCGTCCCCGCCGGCGGCGGCCGGCAATCCGACCTGCACGAGTTCCTGATCACGCCGCACGACACGGCGCTCCTGACGAGCTACGAGGTCCGCCCGGCCGACCTGTCCGCCGTCGGCGGGCCGAGCGCAGGGCTGGCGATCGGCGGCATCGTGCAGGAGGTGGCGCTGCCGAGCGGCCGCGTGCTCTTCGAATGGCGGAGCCTCGACCACGTCGACGTCGCCGAGACGCACGCGGCGTGGCAGGGCCATCCGCTCGACTACTTCCACGTGAACTCGATCGACCTCACCGACGACGGCAACCTGCTCGTCTCGGCCCGCAACACGTGGGCGGTGTACAAGATCGAGCGCTCGACGGGCCGCGTGCTGTGGCGGCTCGGCGGGAAGCGCAGCGACTTCGCGATGGGGCCGGGAACCGTCTTCGCCTGGCAGCACGACGCACGCCACTTCCCGAACGGCCGCATCACGATCTTCGACGACGGCGCCATGCCGCAGGTCGAGCCGCAGTCGCGCGTGCTCGTGATCCAGCTCGACGGCGTCCGGCGCACGGCAAGGCTCGTGCGCAAGCTCGTGCACCGGCCGGGGCGCATCGTCAGCCGGTACATGGGCAACGCGCAGCTGCTGCCGAACGGCAGCGTCGTCGTGGGGTGGGGGAGCGAGCCGTTCCTCACGGAGTTCGGCCCCGACGGGACGATCCGGCTCGACGCGCGCCTCCCCCCGGGCGGCCAGACCTACCGCGTTCTGCGCTTCCCGTGGCACGCGCGGCCGCACCTCCCGCCGGCGGCCGTCTACCGGTGGCGCCGCGGCAAGGGGCACGTCCACGCGTCGTGGAACGGCGCCACGGACGTGGCGGCGTGGCAGCTCGAGTCCGGCCCCTCCCGGGCCGCGCTCGGCGGAGGCCCGTCCGTTCCGCGCCGCACCTTCGAGACGGCGCTCGCCGTGCCGTTCGGGCACAAGTGGGCCCGCGCCGTCGCGCTCGACGAGAGCGGGCAGGTCCTCGGCCGCTCCCCGTTCGTTCGCGTGTAGACGTGCGCCGCTTCCGCTACGTCGTCGTCGACGTCTTCACGGACCAGCCGCTGACCGGGAACCAGCTCGCGGTCTTCACGGACGCGCGCGACCTCACCGAGGTCGACATGCAGGCGCTCGCGCGGGAGATGAACTTCGCCGAGTCGGTGTTCGTGCTGCCGTCGACGCTCGAGGACGCCGACGCGCGCATCCGCATCTTCACGCCCGCGCGCGAGCTGCCGTTCGCGGGCCACCCGACCCTCGGCAGCGCGTTCGTGCTCGGCGGCCCGCTCCAGCGGATCGTCATCCGGCTCGAGACCGGGGCCGGCGTCGTCCCGGTGGCGCTCGAGCGGGAGGGGCCGCAGATCGTCTTCGGGCGGATGGAGCAGCCCGTGCCCGCGTGGGAGACGGTCGAGGAGCCGTCGCCGATCTTCGCCGCGCTCGGCGTCGAGCGCTCCGAGCTCCCGGTCGAGCGCTACGACCTCGGCCCCGGCCACGTGTACGTCGCCCTCGAGTCCCCGGCCCGCGTGCAGGGGCTCACCCCGGACCTGGGCGCGCTCGCCCGCGCGACCGCCGACGGCGTGAACTGCTTCGCACACGTCGGCGGGAACCGCTGGAAGACGCGGATGTTCGCGCCGGTGCACGGCGTCGCCGAGGATGCGGCGACGGGCTCCGCCGCGGGGCCGCTCGCGATCCACCTCGCGCGCCACGGCCGCATCGCGTTCGGCGACGAGATTGAGATCGAGCAGGGGGCCGAGATCGGGCGCCCGTCCCTCCTCTACGCGGTCGCTGAGGGCGAGGGAGACGCGATCGCCCGTGTCGAGGTCGGCGGCTCGGCGGTCGTCGTCGCGCGGGGCGAGTTCGGCTTCTAGACCGCGACGGCGCCGATCTCGGGCAGCTCGCCCGTGAGCGCCGACCAGAAGACGCCGCCGTTCCTCGACACGTACAGACGGTTGCGCGAGGCGTAGAGGATCGTGTCGGGGTCGTCGGCGGCCACCGCGACCGCCCGGCCCGGCGGCAGCCCGCGGCCCGCCTCGCGCCACGTCGAGCCCGTGTCGTACGAGACGAGGAGCGGCGGCTTCGCGTCGACGAGCGCGACGACGGTGGCGCCCGCGGCCGCGGCCGCGACGACGCGCGGCAGGTTGAGGATCGGCTCCGGCTCGGGCTCGAACGGCTCGCCCGGCTCCACGTCGCCCGTCTCGAGGTCGACGGAGAACGTCCCGGCCGCGGTCGCGACGAGGCCGATCACGAGGCGAGGAGCGTCGCGACGACGGCGGTGGCGCGGCGCGCCGCGCCGACCGGGCTGAAGCCGGCGTTCCGCCCGACGATGTACGACGCTGCGAATGCGTCACCGGCGCCCGTCGGGTCGCGGTCGACGCGCCGCGCCGGGACGAACTCGGTCGTCCCGCCGCAGTACACGGTCGAGCCGCGTGAGCCGTGCGTGACCACGACCTCGCGCACGCCGAGGGCGTCGATGTCGCCGACGACCTCGGCTTCCTCGTCGGCAAGCTTGAGCACCCACACGTGACGGAGGAGGTCGCGGTCGAAGTCGTCGTCGAGCCGCAGGGGGCCGGTGTCGGCGGTCCGCACGAGCCCCTGGCCGTCGAACGACACGCGGTGGCGGGCGGCGAGCGCCGCGACCGTCTCCGTCGGCCACTCGGGCCGCGACAGCGGCGCGATGTGCACCCAGCGCGCGCGCACGACCGGAACGTCATTCGGCAGCCAGGTGTCGCCGATCGCCTCGACGGTCATCTCCCGCACGTCGCCGTCGTAGGTGAACGAGAAGGTCGCCGTCGACTCGCCAGGCACCCACCGCACCGGCGTCCCGAGCCGGACGAGCGCCGGCAGGAGCGCGTCGCGGTCGGCCGCCGCGCACCGCGTGACGATTCGCGCCGGCACCCGCAGCCGCTGCAGCGCCCGCCCGCCGTGGTAGGCCCCGCCGCCGGCGCGGGGGCCGCCCGGCAGGTCGTCACGCGAGAGATTGCCGAGGAGCGCGATCACGGATCAGGGTGCGGGCGAGGGTGGCGAGGACGAACGCGGCCGCGAAGCTCGGAAGGGACGCGCCGCCCCACGGCGAGGCGTGCGGGTGGGCATGGGCGACGACGCGGGTCCACCAGGCCGGTCCTTGCGGCGACAGCCACTGGTAGAGGCAGAACCCGGCGAGCCACGAGACCAGCATCTCCGGTCGCAGCTCCCGCGCGCGGAAGATCGCGTCGGCGTCGTAGTGCCTGCCGGCGAGGAGCCAGTCGGCGAGCAGCACGGCGAACAGGGGCACGAAGAACGAGCCGAGCAGGAAGAGGAACGTCTGGTAGTTACGGAGGTCGACGATCAGGGCGCCGAGGGTCGCGAGCGCTGCGAACGCGGCCACGAGCACGCGCTGCGGCACGCGCGGGAGCAGGTTCTGGAGGCTGACGGCGCCCGAGTAGACGTTCGCGAATGCCTCGTCGCTCTCGTCGACGGTCAACGCGAGCAGTGCGAGGACGCTGGCCGCGCCGCCCGCCGCCACCGCCGTCAGCAGCGCGGTCGCGTCGCTGATGTTGCGCGAGAGCGCGATCACCGCCCCGAGCGCGAAGAGCGGGATCGTCGGCACGAAGTAGCCGACGCCCGCGCTCCAGAACCCGGCGGAGCGGGAGCGTGCGAACCGCGTGTAGTCGGCGACGAGCGGCGTCCAGCTGATGATCGAGGCGAGCGTGAAGTCGAAGCCCGCCCAGAACGCGTGCGCGCCCGGCCGGTGCCAGAGCGCCACCGGATGACGCCCGTGCAGCGACCACCACGCGAGGTAGAGGAGCGATGCGATCACGACCCACACGGCGAACCTCCGGACGTACTTCCGCACGAAGCCGACCGGCCCGAGGAATGCGAGCGCGGTCGCGACGACGCCGAACGCGATCTTCCAGAACGCGACGCCGCCGACGCCGAGCACCTGCTGCGAGAGCGCGCTCGCGCCGGTCGCGATGATGATCAGCTCGAAGACCGACCAGCCGAGGCACTGCACGACGTTCAGCCCGGTGGGGAGGTACGAGCCGCGGCGACCGAGCGGCGCGCGCATGAGCACCATCGCCGGGACGCGCGCGTCGGCGCCGATCAGCCCGCCGAGCCCGAGCAGGAGGTTCCCGACGATGGCGGCGGCGACGATTGCTGCGAGCGCCTCCGGCAGCGAGAGCGCGAGGCCGAACTGGGACGCCGGGAGCACGAGGAACGCGCCGGCGACGATCACGAGCAGCGAGACCGAGAGGTTCGCCCAGAGCAGGAACCCGTCGAGGGCTCCGAGCACGCGCATCCGCTCCGGGACGGGCTCGATCCCCCACGACGGCGCCTCCGGGTCGTGCACGCGCGGGAGGCTAGCTTGCCTCAGACGTTCGCCGCCGTCGCCTCCTCCTCGGCGCGGTGCTGCACCGCCTGGACGAGCTCGCCCGCGAGCAGCTCGCGGCACACGCGCCTCGTCACGAGATACGTGACGATCGGCAGCACGATGACCGCGACGCGGTACCCCCAGATCTGGTGGCTGTAGGAGAGGCCGAGCCAGACGTAGACGCGGTCGGCGGAGCCCGCCATGAACACGAGGAACACCCACACGAGGAGCGCAGTGACGGCCGCCGTCCGGCGCGGGTTGTCGCGCGGCCGGTCGAGCAGGTTGTGGAACTCGTGGTCGCCCGAGAGCTTCCGCTCGAGCCACGGCCACAGCGCGAGCAGCCCGATGACGACGAGCGGGAACAGCGCGCCCCCCCAGAACGGGTTCGGGACGACCGTGTAGCCGCCGATCACGACGTCGAAGCTCGGCACGAGCCGCAGCGCGCCGATCAGCCAGCCGAGGTACCAGTCGGGCTGCGCGCCGTTCGTCGCGTCGCCGACGTGGTACGGGCCCCACAGCCAGATGGGGTTGATCTGGGCCAGCCCGCCGAGCAGGAAGAGCACGCCCCACGTGCCGAACATGAGGCCCAGCGATCTCGGCGCCTGACCGGGGAACGTCGGGACGCCGACGATCCGCCGTTCCGTCTCCCGCGGCGACTTCTTGAACTGCGTGTGGTGGCGCGAGGCGACGAGGAAGAGGTGCATCGCGAGCACCGTGCCGATCAGGACCGGGAGGATCAGCACGTGGGCGATGTACATCCGCGGCCAGAACGACGGCGAGCCGGGGAAGGGGCCGCCCCACAGGAGCGTCGCGAGCTTCCCACCGACGACGGGGATCGACATCGCCACCGAGTAGCCGATCGCGAGCCCCATCCCCGAGAGGAGGTCGTCGACCATCGAGTAGCCGAGATACCCCTCGAGGAACGTGAGCGCGAGCATCGTGACGCCGCCGAGGTAGGTCAGGTCGCGGGGCTTCCGGAACGCGCCCGTGTAGAGCACGCGCAGCAGGTGCAGGACGATCGCCGCCACGAAGACGTCGGCCGCCCAGTGGTGCGTCTGCCGGATGAGGAGGCCCGCCCGCACCGCGAAGGAGAGATGCACGACGGACGCGTAGGCGCGGCTCATCGTGGCGCCCTCGAGCGGCGCGTAGGTGCCGTGGTAGACCGTCTGCGAGTGCGAGTCGTCGAAGAAGAACGTCAGGTAGACGCCCGTCGCGACGAGCAGCATGAAGACGTAGAGCGCGACCTCGCCGAGGAGGAACGACCAGTGGTCCGGAAAGACGTAGCGCATCGCCTTCTTGACGAAGGGTGCGCCGCCGGTGCGCTGGTCGACGAAGCGCACGATGCCGCGGATCACGAGGTGTAGGCCCTCCCCTTGCGGACGCCCCACCACGACGGGCCGATCGGCTCGTCGAAGTTCCCGCGTGCGCGCAGGTACCCCTTCGCGTCGACCTCGAGCGGGAGCTGCGGCAGCGGGCGCCCCGCGGGGCCGAAGAGGACCTTGCCGCCGTCGGCGGGATCGAACGTGGAGTAGTGGCACGGGCAGACGAGCGCGGGCCGCGGCTCGACGGCGGCGAAGGTCGGCTTCCGGTAGAGCGAGATCGCGCAGCCGGCGTGCGTGCAGATCTTCGAGAACGCGACGATGCCGTGCGGCGCCCAGTCGTGGCGCGTCCTCAGCTCCCCCGGCGCGACGCGGACGACGACGAGGGGAGCTCCGAGGAGCTCGCGGTCGGCGCCCTCGGGGTACGCGGTGACGAAGGTGCCCTCGACGACGTCGTCCGCGTGGAGCGGGCGCCCCTCGTTGTCGACGAGGCGCCGGCCCCGCCGCCACGGTGTCCACTTCAGCTTCTGCGTCGCGAACGCCGGCCCGAACGAGAGGGCGGGCGTGATCAGCGCGAGCGCGATCGCCCCGGCCGCGCCCGTGCCCGCGAGGCGGACGAGGCGCTTCCGCGTGAAGCGCGAGCCGCTCTCGGCGACGATCTGGTCGACCTCGGCGATCTCCTGCGGGTGCTCGCGCTCCGGGTACGGGTGCTCGAGCTCCTCGGTGACGATCAGCCTGTTGGCGACGACGATGCAGGCGGCCGCGAGGACGACGAACGCGCCGCCGAGCGCGAGGCCGAGGTACTGCGTCTGGTGGGCCAGGCGGTCGAACGAGTAGATGACCATGAAGGCGACGGCGCACGCGACGACCAGCAGGAGCAGGAGAAGGAGCACGGTCTCGGCGCGCCGCTCGGGCGCTCCCTCCTCGACGATGCGGCGATCCCGCGCGTCCGGCCACGCCGGCTTCCGGCGCCGCCCTGCGACGAGCACGAGCGCCGAGACGAGCACGTCCCGGACGCGGCTCACGACGGCAGCCTCCGGCCGATGACGACGCACAGCGCCACGAGCGACGCGGCGGCGATCAGCCACGTCACGACGCCTTCCGGCCACGGGCCGAGGTGCCCGAGCGACCAGCCGCCGGCGTCGTCCGGGTGCTTCGCGTAGTCGACGTACGCGATCAGCGAGTCGAGCTGCGACGGGCTGATCTGCCCGCGGGTGAAGCGCGGCATCAGGTACGGCCCGATCCGCACCGCCTCGGCGATCTGGCGGTCGGTCGCGTCCTCGAGCGGGGGGACGCGGGCGCCGGTGACGTAGCCGCCCTCCGCGACCACCTGGTGGCAGCCGGCGCAGTGGTCGACGAAGAGCTTTTGCCCGACGGCGACGCTGCCGCGCTCGGGGTGCGGCTGCGGGACGGGCGGGCCGCCGCCGAGCGAGGCGACGAACCCGACGAGCGCGCTGAGCTCCCGCTCGGTGAAGAGCACACGCGAGCGCGTGGGCTGCTGGCCGGGGTCCTCGAGCGGCATGTATCCGGTGCGGAGGTAGAAGTCGGCCGCGCGCGCGCCGACGCCGCGCAGGGCCGGCCCCTGGCCGGGGACGCCGCCGGCGCCGGGATACGGCGTCGGGACGCCCTCGCCGTGCGGGCCGTGGCAGCTGGCGCAGTTCGCCGCGTAGAGCGCGGCGCCGCTCCGCGCGTGCGTGACGCCCTGACGCGGCGGCCCGGAGTCGGCGAGGGTCGCGGGGGCGGCGAGCAGCGACGCGAGCGCGACGAGCAGCGCGGTCCTCATGCGTTTCCGCACCCGTGGTAGATCGCGCCGGCCGCGTCGAGGACGACGATGACGAAGAAGAGCACGTTGCCGAGGAGCGCCGCCTGCGCGAAGAACCGCATGCGGCCGAACGGCCCGGGCGCGTACCCGTCGGTGTCCGCCGTCGCACGGAAGACGACGAGGGCCGCGGCCTCGGCGGCGAGCACGCCCGCGCCGCACACGAGCGAGATCAGCAGGTTGAGCCAGAAGGCGGGGACGTTCCACGACGACACCGTCAACGAGCAGTGCGCGTTCGTCGCGCCGAAGAGGAGCACGTGCTGCGTCGCCCAGATCCACGGCCCGGCGAGGAGCGCGTACCACTGCAGGATCTCGAGCCGGCCGCGCGTCACAGGTACGGGGAGAGGTCGACGGCGAGGACGAGCACGGTCAGGACGTTCACGGCGTGCCAGTAGAAGGTGATCGCCTGGAGGCCGCGCAGGCGGTAGGGCGTGAGGCGCGTCGCGAGCCGCATCACGAGCCAGGCCGTGAGGAGGACGCCGAGGAGCACGTGCGCGTGGTCGATCGCGAGCATCGTGAGCCGGATCGAGGAGTACGCGCTCTCCGAGGGGGGCTCGCGGTGGGCGTCGAGCACGAAGTCGTGGATCTGCCAGACCAGGTACCCGCCCTGCACGATGCCGGCGGCCGCGAGCGCCCACCACGCACGCACACGCTCGCCGCCGCGCCCCCATCGCCACGCGAGCTGCATTGCTGCGCTCGTGGCGACGAGCGCAGCCGTCAGGAGCGCCGGCGTCAGGACGGGCGGCTTCTCGATCCCGCGCGGCGGCCAGTGCGTGACCTGCAGGCGGAGGTAGAAGTAGCTCGCGAACAGCATCAGGAAGAGCGTCGCCTCGCCCATGACGAAGATCACGACACCCCACCAGCCGTTCGAGCGCGCGCGCCCCGTCGTGTAGGTGGCCGCGGTCATGCGTCCTCCGGCTCGTGGGCGTTCCAGCCGAGCGCCGCGAGGGCGACGAGACCCGCGAAGACGGCCGCCTCGACGTAGTGGGTCGTCAGCAGCATCCCGAACGCGATCGCGGTGCCGAGCGCGGCGAGGATCGGCCACGACGACTCGGGCGGCATCTGCGCGATCGACGTCAGCGCGGCGTCGTTCACCGTCGACGTCGGCGTCTCGTGCGCCGAGTCGAGCACGAGCTCGCCCTGCTCCAGGCGGCGGAGGTCGTTCACCCGGTCGTCCTCGTCCCAGTTCGGGTACGGCGAGGTGACCGTCGGGATGACCGCGAAGTTGTAGTGCGGCGGCGGCGAGGACGTCGCCCACTCGAGCGTGCCGCCGCGGAAGGGGTCGCGGCCCGACGGCGCGCCGCGGCGAAGGCTCCAGCCGATGTTGGCCGCGATCAGGACGAGGCCGGCCGCGAGGACGTAGCCGCCGATCGTCTCGAGGAGGTTGTAGATGCCCCAGCCGAGACCGTGCTGGTAGGTGTAGACGCGGCGCGTCATGCCCAGCAGGCCGACGATGTGCATCGGGAAGAACGTCAGCGCCGTGCCGACGAAGGTGATCCAGAAGCTCGCCTTCGCGACGGGCTCGTTGTAGAGCTTCCCGGTGACCTTGGGGAACCAGTAGTAGATGCCGCCGAGGAGCGGGAAGACGGCGGCGCCGAAGATGATGAAGTGGAAGTGCGCGACGACGAAGTACGTGTCGGTCGTCGCCTGGTCGAGCGGGATCGCCGCGAACATGATCCCGGAGAGGCCGCCGAGCACGAAGAAGGTGATGAAGCCGCCGATGAAGAGCAGCGGCGCGCTGAAGATCGG
>DASWRL010000024.1:0-23948 GCA_036403195.1 Gaiellaceae bacterium | reverse complement strand
CTGGAGCATCTTCGCGAACAACGGGTTCGGCCGATCGACGCGCACCGTGTACGCGAGCTGCTTCGTGTGACGGAACATCCGACCCCCTTTCCACTTCGTTGACTGGGGAGCGCCTTGCCGTGGGGCGCACGGTGAAACGTCACGTCGCGCGCGAGCGCCGTTTAGCCGCGTCGCCACCTGGAAGGTGCGGATCATGCGCGCCGTCGCCATCCTGGTCGTCGTTCTCGTCGTCCTCGGGTTGGGAGCGTGGGTCGCGATCGCGCAGGTGTTCGACAAGGGCTCGGCGAACAACCCCGGCGAGAAGAGCGTCAACGTCGTCCTGAACGACCTGGACACGGTTCGTGGCAAGCGCGTGGCCGTTGCCGGCGACGTGAAGACGTCGCTCGCGCCGTGGGCCGTCCTCCTCGGGAGCTCCGACGCGACGCAGCTGGGACTGCTCGTCGTCGCCCGCGACCGTCTGCCGGGCGGCGTCGCCACGGCGGCGCGGGTGAGCGCCGTCGGGACGGCGAGGCCGTTCTCGCTCGCCGCGTTCCGCCGGTCGCACCCGCAGCTGACGGCGAGGCAGCTCGAGCGCTCGCCGTTGCGGGAGCTCGACGGGAAACCGGCGGTGGTCGACGCGAAGGTCGCCCTGCAGACGCCGACGGGGTAGGGCGCTACTTCGCGGCCAGCGCGCGGGGGTCGTCGTCCGGCAGGCGCCACCACACGGCGAAGTAGAACTGGATCCCGGAGACGCGCGTCGGGGCGACGACGTAGGCGACCGGGACCTTCGTGCCGTCGTTCCGGGTGACGATCCTCGCGCCTTCGCGCAGACTGGGGTAGAGCAGGACGGTGCGGTCGATGCCGCCCTCCGTGAAGTCGGCGACGTCATGCTTGAGGAGCTCTTCGCGGCTGTAGCCGAGCAGCTCCGTCGCCTTCCGGTTCGCCGCGATGTACCGGCCGTCGTCGTCGTACACCGTGATCGCGACCTCGGCGTACTCCGCCCCGTCGCCGAGCAGCACGGGGCCGACGAGGTCGTTCGGAGACCGGGGCGTCGCCATCGCGTCCGAATCTACTGAACCCTCACGTTTTCGCAACACGAGACGGGAGGGAGACGCCGCCGCCTCCCTCCCGTCCGCCTGACCCCACGGAGACCGTAGGTCGCCCCAGCGGGGCCGTCGCTCACGGCAGCGACATCCGGCGTGTCAGGGCGCGAACAGACGGCCGGCTCAGGGGAGGCACGGCTGACGCGACGGCGCCGGCCCGGCGTCGGTCAGCCGGCCGCCGGAGAAGGTCACGGGGCCGGCGGCCGAGATCCCGTGCGTGCACCCGATGCTGCCGCCCGCCGGGGTCGTGGCCGAGGGCACGACGACGGCAGCCGCGAGTGCGGCGGCGACGAGCAGGAGGCGCCTGCGGCGGGGCATTCCACCACCAGGACGCGCCGGAGGCGCGCTTGCTTCCGCCCGTCGCGCGCGATGCTCGCCGCGCGCCGGGCGGTCTCCGTCGTACGCCCACGCCGCGAAGCGTCCGTCGTAGTCCCAGAGGAGGTAGTCGTCGCTCACCCGGCGTCTATGCCCTTTTCCGGCATATTCGTACCGCTTGCAAGCGTGATAGGAAACGCGCGCTCGCTCGGATAGGCTCGCTGGGGTCGGAATCCGAGGGAGGGCGTGGCATCGAAGACCGCTCACTCGGGGGGTCATGGGGTCGGCGCAGCGGTCGCGGCGCTGCTCGCTGTCGCGCTCGCGGCGTCGGGGTGCGCGTCGCGCACCCAGCACCGCGCTGACGGCGGCACCGTCGGCTCGGTCCTCTCGTGTCTCCGCGCGAGCGGCGCGGACGCGGTGGACGCGTCGGCGCACCGCGATCTCCAGGTGTCGGCCGGCGAGGTGGCGGTGTCGTTCTCGACGTTCGACGCCTACGTCGGGATCGCCCAGGGCGCGCACGAGGCGGCCGGCGCGGCCGCGGCGCTCGACGCGCAGCTCGCCGTCCTGCAGCAGGCGGGACACGCGACGATCCACCGGGCGGCGATCTACTACTTCGACGCGCCGATCGTCCCGCGGTCGGCCGGGCGCCTCCTCGCCGCGTGCCTCGACGGGACCCGGGACGCGTCGACGGAGATGGCCGCGCTCGCCGCCGACCTGCCCGCGATCGCGCTCCCGCGCCCCCTCGAGACGCGGTTCCTCGCGCGCTGCGCCGGGCTCGGGACCGCAGGAGCGTGCGCGTGCGCCTACCGCCGCGCCTCGCGCCTGCTCCGGTTCGCGCAGGTCGACGGAGTGGGCCGCACGTGGCCCGAACGCCGCGCCTCGGCGCTCGTCGCCGGGCTGCTGCGGACGTGCGCGCCGCCCGCATGACGCGCCGCGCCCCCGAAAGGGGGTATTGCGTCGCGCCCGTGCCGGGCACATCGTGCGACCGGTACCGCAGGGGACAGGAGGGGAGAGATGGCGGTCGCGGACATGCGCGAGGCGGACGGCGGCTCCGCCCGGCGAGAGCGCGCCGTGAAGACGGCGGTGATCGCCGTCGTCGTCGGGCTGCAGCTCGCGTGGGTCGCCGCGTTCGTCTACGCCGCGTACGTCCTGCTGTAGCGAGAGGCGGGTGCCGCGGGCTCTCCGGACGCGCCGCAGATTGGGTCCTGGCGCCGTGAGTGGCACGGCACCCGCCGGCTGCACGTATCGGCACGCGCGGGCCCCGGCACCACCCCCTCGCGGGGGACGGGTGAGGCCTAGAACAGCTGGCCCTCGTAGCGCCCGCGCGGGAAGTACTCGAGGATCTCCGGCCACTGCACGAAGAAGTCGTGCGCGACCGGGTACACGAGGCGTGCGGTGAGCGACGGGTTCGAGGTGCGCGAGAAGCTCTCGATGAACACGACGCGGGCGCCGAAGAGCCGGCCGACGTAGCAGAACGGGACTGCGACGCCTGCGCCCGTCGAGACGATCGCCCGGGGCCGCGCCGACGCGATCACGCGCACCGCGAGCACGAGGTTCCGGAGCAGGTTCGGGATGTTCCGGTTCGTCGGGTGGTGCGCGAACCAGACCTCCTCGCCCTGGAGGAGCGAGCGCGCATCCGTCGTCGGGAACGTGACCCACGCACGCTCGTCGCGCGGCCACTCGCCCCGGAGCTGCGCGAGCTGCAGCAGGTGGCCGCCCGACGACGCGACCAGGAGGACGCATCTCGTCCGGCCACGACGCCTCACCGCTTGCCTTCGACCGCGGCGACGACGGCGCGAGCGAGCGCCGGCTCGTGCTGCCACTCGACGGGGCTGCGGCCGGCCTCCTCGACGGCCGCATCGATGTCCCCCTCCTCGTCGACCGGCACGATCAGCCCGCGCTCGGCCAGCGTCCCGACGATCTGCAGCTGGTGGTCGTCGACGTGCTCGCCGCGCGTCGAGAGGCGCGCGATGACCACCGGGCGCCGGTGGAAGGACAGCGCGGTCATGATCGTGCCCACGCCCGCGTGACAGACGACGCAGGACGCATCGCGCATGAGGTTGCGGAGCGTCTCGAACGGGACGAACGGGTGCCACGTCACGTCGGGCCAGTCGCGCGGCGGCGTGTGACCGTGCTGCACCACGAGCCGGTGGGCGGGCCGCAGCCGCCCCACGACGTCGAGCGCGCGTTCGAACGGGTGCGCGTCCGTCCCGAACGCGACGAGGATGTACTCGGGTTGCTGCATCGACGTCGCCTGAACGGTACCGGCGGCGCCGAGCGAGCTACTGCGTCGCTACCTGAGGACCGGCACGCCGCCGAGCTGCTTCTTCCACCACTCGAGCTCGCGCACCTTGAACGTGTCGCTGTAGCGGGCGCGCGCGGTCTGATCGGCCGGGCGCGGCGACCCGACGCGCTCGGAGCGGATCGGCGTGACGTGGACACCGAGCTGCCTGAGCTCGTGGATGCGCTCCGCGGCGTCGAGCGCGCGCTCGCGCTTCGCCAGGGTCGCCTCGCGCTCGGCGAGCGCCGACTCGCGCTTGTCGAGATCGCGCGCCCAGACCGTGGTGAGGGCCGTCCGCGGCGTCGGCATGCCGGGCCGGCGGAAGGTGTGAACGTCGAAGCTCGTTGCGGACATCCCGGTGGTCTCCTTTTTCCTCCGGCGGCCGCAACGCCGAGTGCTCGTGTTGCAGGATCTCTACGGCGTTTCACCGCCCCGCGGGCGACCCCCGTTCGAGGGAACGCGCGCGAAGATCCCTCGTTCGAGGGCATGCCGGCACGGTCGGGGCTACGCTGAAGAACGTCTTGCAGGGTCGGGGTCGTGGGGACGTGGAGGCGCTGGTGCAGCAGACGCTGCTCGGCGACGCCTGGGAGCACGCGACCGTCGCCGCCGCCGTGTTCGCCGACGACGCGCGCTACATCGCCTGCAACCAGGCGTTCATCCGGCTGACGGGCTACTCGCGCGAGGAGATCCTCGCCATGCAGGTGGGCGTCGACCTCGCACCCGATCCGGTC
Source organism: Gaiellaceae bacterium (assembly GCA_036403195.1). Classification (GTDB taxonomy): domain Bacteria; phylum Actinomycetota; class Thermoleophilia; order Gaiellales; family Gaiellaceae; genus PALSA-600. Next base: position 19,539 of record DASWRL010000024.1, on the reverse strand, counting down.
ACGAACCGCAGGCTCTTCGACGGCATCGTCACCGAAGGCCGCACGTACGGGAGCGGCGGTCTCAGGCGGAAGGGCGGCACGGTGATCAGCGTCAACTTCTGGGCGATCGAGGCACGCGCCGCGAACCTGCCGTACTTCATCACGCTCTACTGGAAGGCCGAGACGCCGCCGTCGTTCGCGTGAACGCGCACTAGACTCGTCGCGTGGAGAAGCAGTTCGTCGCACTCGGCAGCGCCGGCAGCGACGCCTACGCCGGCCTCGAGACGTTCCCGAACCCGGGCGTGACGCACGTGGAGATGGTGAGCGACGAGCTGACGGCGTTCTGCCCGATCACGCACCAGCCGGACTTCTACACGGCGACGATCGCGTACGACCCCGACGGGCTGTGCCTCGAGTCGAAGTCGCTCAAGATCTACCTGGCGCGCTTCCACGACCAGGGCGTCTTCTGCGAGGAGCTCGCCGTCCGGATCCGCGACGACGCCTGCGCGGCTCTCGGTCTCGACGCCGCCCGCGTGCACGTGACGCTCCGCCAGAAGGCGCGCGGCGGCATCACGATTACGGCCGCGGTCTGACGGGCATCCGTTGCCCATGACGGAGGAGGGCCTGCCGCCGATGGAAGGCGACGCGGAATGGCGCGAGGCGACGCAGCGGACGAACGAGCTCGCCGAGAAGCTGCAGCCGCCGCACGACTCCGACGCCGAGCGCGGCGCCCCCGCTCCCGTCGAACCGCCGGACGACTGACGCTCCGAATGAGCCGGTCGGCCCATTGCGTCCGGCAGGGGTGGTAGATGATGATGCGCGCGCTCGGCCCCCCGTATGCGGCGACTCGTCCTCGGCCTGCTGCTCGCGCTCGTCCTTCCCGCGACGGCGGGGGCGGCGAACCGCGTCTCCACCTTCTACTACCCGTGGTACGGAACGACGGCCGAGGACGGGCTCTTCGAGCACTGGTCACAGGACGGGCACGCGCCGCCCGGCGACATCGCGTCGGCGTACTACCCGGCGCTCGGGGTGTACTCGTCGTCGGACCGGCTCGTCGTCGGGGCGCAGATGGACGAGATCCGCTCCGCGGGCATCGACGAGGTCGCGGTGTCGTGGTGGGGCCGCGGCTCGCCCGAGGACGCCCGGATGCCGCTCGTCGTCGCCGCCGCCCGCTCGCGCGGCCTCGGGATCGCGGCGCACCTCGAGCCGTACGCGGGCCGGACGGTCGCGGACGTCGCTGCCGACGTCGCCTACCTCGACGCCGCCTACGGGATCCGGACGTTCTACGTCTACCGCGCGCTCGACCTGCCGGTCGCCGACTGGGCGCAGGCACATCCCGAGCTCCACGCGGAGCCGGGGGTCGTCGTCTACGCGCAGACCCCGCTCGTCGGGGCGGCGGCTGCGGCGGGTTTCGACGGGATCTACACCTACGACATCGTCACCTACGGCGGCAACACGTTCCGCCGCATCTGCGACGAGGCCCACGCGAAGAACCTCCTCTGTGCGCCCTCGGTCGGCCCCGGATACGACGCGCGCCGCGGCAACGGCGATCCCCGCGTCAAGCCGCGGCGCGGGGGCCGCACCTACGACGCGATGTGGCGCGCGGCGATCGGCGCCGCAGCCGACCGCGTCACGATCACGTCGTTCAACGAGTGGCACGAGGGGACGCAGATCGAGCCCGCCGTCGTCCGCAGGCGCGGGCGGTACCGGTACCTCTCCTACGACGGCGCGTGGGGGCTCCACGGCGCGGCGGCCGAGACCGCCTACCTCGCGCGGACGCGCTACTGGTCGGACGTCTTCCGGAGGACGTCGCCGGTGCATCCGAGCACGAGCGCCTCGTAGAGCGACGCCTCCTCGACCGCCCGCAGCTGCTCGTGGCCGAGGTCGACGACGGCGTCGGGCCAGCGGTCGAGGCCGAGCGCCGCGGCGCCCTCGTCGGTCCCGAAGGAGAGCAGGGAGCTGACGGAGACCACGCCGCGGGTGCCCGTCTGGCGGCGCGCGATCCCTTCGAGCTCGCGCAGCTCCTCGAGCGGGTCGATCCGGACGTTCGAGTCGCTGCCGATGCACATCCCGATCGACCGGTGACAGACGCGCGCGACGGGGAGGAACCCGTCGCCGAGGTTCGCCTCGGTCGTCGGGCAGACGCAGATGCGAGCTCCCGCCGCCGCGAGCAGGTCGAGCTCGCGTCCGTCCGCGTGCGTCGCGTGGATCACCGTCGTGCGCGGGCCGAGGCAGCCCTCGCGGTCGAGGAGTTCGATCGGGCGCAGGCCGGTCTCGGCGAGGCACTCCTCGATCTCGCGCGGCTGCTCGTCGGCGTGGACGTGGAGGGGAAGGTGGTGCTCGGAGGCGTATCGGCCGAGCTCGCGCAGCGCGTCCGGCGGGCAGGCGCGGACGGAGTGGGGGGCGATCGCGACGCGGATCCCCTCGGCGCGGAGCGCTTCCACCTGGCGGAGGTAGTCGCCCACCGACTCCTGCCGGAACCGCTCGATCCCACCGCGCAGGTAGCAGGCGTGGACGAGCACGAACGCCATCCCCGCCTCGGCTGCCGCCTCCGACGCGGCGCGCGCCTCCTCGAAGCCGAGGTAGTGGAACTCGCCGACCGCGGTGAACCCGTTGGAGCGGAGCTCGCGGTACACGTGCACGTACTCCCGCCGGACGTCGGCGACGGTGAGCGACGCCGCCAGCTCGAGCATCCCGTCCCGCCACGCCCAGAAGTCACCGCCGCGGTCGCGGCCGCGAAGGGCGCGCTGGAACGCGTGGCAATGGGCGTCGACGAAGCCGGCGATGTTCATGCTCGTATCCTGTCAGGGTGCGGAGTCGGATCCCGAATGCGCTGACGATCGCGCGGATCGTCCTGATCCCGGTCTACGTCGTGCTGATCACGACCGCCGACGGCGGCCGTTCCTGGGCGGCGGCGATCGTCTTCGGGGTCGCGGGCGTGACCGACCAGGTCGACGGCTACCTCGCGCGCCGCTGGCACGTCGAGTCGCGGTTCGGCACGATCGCCGACCCGCTCGCCGACCGGCTGATGATCGACACCGCCGTCATCCTTCTGATCCACGCGGGGCGGCTGCCGTGGCTCGCGCTGCTGATCCCGGCCCGTGACGCCGTGGCGCTCGTGGGTACACCCGTCGTGATGGGACGCGGGTACGAGTTCCGGGTGAACCTCCTCGGCAAGGTGGCGACGTGGCTCCTCTACGCGTCGCTCGGCTTCGTGATGGTGACCCGCGACGGGACGACGTGGCCGCTCGTCGTCTTCTGGATCGGACTCGGCCTCGCGTTCGTGTCGCTCGCGGAGTACGTCGTCAAGGCGAAGCGGGAGGCGTTCGCCTCGTGAAGGCCGTCGTCATGGCCGGGGGCGAGGGGACCCGCCTGCGGCCGCTGACCTCGAACCAGCCGAAGCCGATGGTCCCGATCGTCGGGAAGCCGTGCATGGAGCACATCCTCGAGCTGCTGCGCGGCCACGGGTTCGAGGACGTCGTCGTGACCGTCGCGTTCCTGCCACAGGCGATCCGCTCGTACTTCGGTGACGGGACGAACCTGGGTCTCGCCCTCCAGTACTCCGTCGAGGAGAGCCCGCTCGGCACGGCCGGCTCCGTCCGGCTCGCGTCGGACGCCCTCGACGACACGTTCCTCGTCATCTCCGGCGACGCGCTCTGCGACATCGACCTCGGGCAGATCGTCGACTTCCACAAGGACAAGGGCGCGGCGGTCACGATCGGGCTGAAGTCGGTCGAGAACCCGCTCGAGTTCGGGATCGTCGTCACGGACGAGGACGGCAAGGTCGAGCGCTTCCTCGAGAAGCCGTCGTGGGGCCAGGTGTTCTCGGACACGATCAACACCGGCATCTACGTCCTCGAGCCCGAGGTCCTCAAGCACGTGCCCGTCGACCGGCCGTTCGACTTCTCGAAGGAGCTCTTCCCGCTGCTGCTCGAGATGGGCCGGCCGATCTACGGCTACGTCTGTGAGGGCTACTGGCAGGACATCGGGAACCTCGACCAGTACCGGCAGGCGAACTTCGACGCGCTCGACGAGAAGGTGCGCCTCAACACGCCGGGCCTGAAGATCCGGGGTGACGTCTGGATCGGCGAAGGCGTCGAGATCGACGACGTGGAGGGCGTCGAGGGCCCGGCGTTCATCGGCAACTACGCGCGCATCTCGCCCGAGGCGAGCGTCGGCCCGTACACCGTGCTCGGCCCGGCGACGACGCTGCGGGAGCGCGGCCGCATCTCGCGGTCCGTGATCGACGCCTCCTGCTATATCGGCCGCAGCGCCGTCGTCGAGGGCGCGATCGTCGGCCGCAACTGCGACATCCGGCCCCACGCGCGGATCCACGAGGGAGTCGCGATCGGCGACCAGGTCACGATCGGCGACCAGGCCGTCGTCTATCCGAACGTCCGCATCTACCCGTACAAGGAGGTCGAGTACGGGGCGCAGATCCACGAGAGCCTGATCTGGGAGTCCCGCGGCACGACGCGCGTGTTCGCGCAGGACGGCGTCGTCGGCCTCGTCAACGTCGACCTCACGCCCGAGATCGCCCTGCGGTTCGGCGCCGCCCTCGGGACCGCGCTGAAGCGCGGCGGCAGGGTCGTCGCGAGCCGTGAGAGCGCCCCGGCGTACCGGATGATCAAGCGGGCCCTGATCTCCGGGCTGCACTCGACCGGCGTCAACGTCGCCGACCTGCGGACGCTTCCCGCGCCCGTGGGGAAGCACCTCCTGAAGACCCAGGGCTACGACGCGGCGTTCCACGTCGGCGCCTCGACGACGGATCCCGAGGCGGTCCAGATCCGCCTGTTCGAGCGTCCCGGTATCGCCCTCTCCGCCGCGATGCAGCGCGAGGTCGAGAAGCACTTCACGCGCCAGGAGCTCCGCCGGGTGCCGTTCGGCGACGTCGGGTCGATCACGTACCCGGCGCGCGCCCGCGAGAGCTACGCGAGCGACCTCCTCGCCGACCTCGACACCGAGGCGATCCGCGCCCGCGGGTTCCGGATCGTCGTCGACTACGGCTACTCGGCGGGCAGCTTCGTGCTGCCGCTCGTGCTCGGGCCGGTCGGGGTGGAGGCGGTCACCGCACACGCATTCGAGTCGGACTCCGGCTCGACGCCCGGCCGCCTCGCCGAGACGATGGACCAGGCGCGCCGGCTCGTCGGCGCGGTGAGCGCCGACTTCGGCGCGGTCTTCGACCGCTCGGCCGAGCGGCTCTACCTGATCGACGAGCGCGGGCGGGAGGTGCGGCCCGACCAGGCACTGCTCCTCTACCTGAAGCTGATCGGCGCGACGGGCAGCGGCGGGAAGGTGGCCGTGCCGATCACGGCGACGAGCCAGGTGGAGGAGGTGGTCGGCGACCGGCTCCAGGTCGTACGGACACCGGCATCGCTCCCCGAGCTGACGCGGGCGGCGGCGCACGACGGCGTGCTCTTCGCCGGCGCGCCCGGCGGCGGCTACGTCTTCCCCGCGTTCCTGCCGGCCTACGACGCGATCGCCGCGCTCTGCAAGCTGCTCGAGCTGCTCGCGCCGGTCGACGAGCCCGTGTCGCAGCTCGTCGGGCAGCTGCCGCGGCCCACGCTCATCCACCGTCAGGTCCAGTGCCCGTGGGCGCTCAAGGGCACCGTGATGCGGGTGCTCAACGAGCGGTATGCGGACGGCAACATCGACGTCACCGACGGCATCAAGATCTTCGACGCGCGGGGGTGGGTGCAGGTGCTCCCGGACGGGGACGAGCCGGTCATCCACCTGTACGCCGAGGGAGAGACGCCCGCCGAGTCCGAGGAGCTCGAGACGGAGCTCCGGACGGCCGTCACCGACCTGATCGAGCGGGAGGAGATCGGCGCCGTCCGGTGAACTTCCGGGGTTGAACCCTTAAGTTGAGGTTGACGGTTCGGCCTCCCTCTGCTGGAATCCCTCTTTCCCTTCCCGATCGACGACGAAAGGCGGCCCCGTGGAACCCCTCCCCGATCTCGGCTCGGTCTCCGACAGCGAGCTGAAGGCGATGATCGACGATCTGGAACGGCAGGAGAACGAGGTCAGCTACCAGCGGCGGCTGCTGCACGGAAAGATCGACATCCTGCGGGCGGAGCTCGTGGCGCGGCTGCAGAAGTCGGGCGGCCGGAGCGTCCTCGAGCAGGTCGACGTCGACCGGCTCACCTCGATCCTGACGGGCAAGGGCGCGACGCCCACATGAGCGGCCCCGCGCCGGGCCGTCGCGAGGAGCCGAGGTGACAGCCGTCTACTGCAGCGAGTGCGGCTTCCAGAACCCGGAGGCCGCGAACTACTGCTCGCGGTGCGGCGCGCTCCTGCAGAAGGGCGAGCCGGCTGTCGAGACGACCCAGACACTCGCTCCCGACGAGATCACGGAGCTCGCAGAGCACCACGACCTCGGCCTCGAAGGGCCGGCGCTCGTCGTCCGCGCGGGCGGCGGCAGGGCGGGGGAGAGCTTCCGTCCCGCGAGCGGGCGCACGCGCATCGGCCGGTCGCCCGACTGCGACATCTTCCTCGACGACGTCACGGTGTCGAGGAACCACGCCGTCCTGATCGAGGAGAACGGGCAGTACGTCGTCGAGGACCAGGGGTCGCTGAACGGGACGTTCGTGAACCGCCGCCGCATCGACCGGGCGCCGCTCCACGAAGGAGACGAGCTGCAGGTCGGCAAGTACCGGCTGACGTTCATCGCATGACCTCGACCGCCCCTCAGCAGCGCGAGCGCCTTCTCCGGATCGGGGAGGTCGTCCGTCGCCTGTCGGAGGAGTTCCCGGACATCTCGATCTCGAAGATCCGGTACCTCGAGGACGAGGGGCTGCTGACGCCGCGCCGCACGCAGGGCGGCTACCGCCTCTTCAGCGGCGCCGACGTCGAGCGCCTGCAGACGATCCTCCGGCTCCAGCGCGACGAGTTCCTGCCGCTGCGGGTGATCAAGGACGAGCTCGACGCCCCCGGCGCGAAGGAGCGGAAGCGCAGGCGGCCCACGGCGCTCGGGGCGGACGAGGAGACGATCACGTTCGACGAGCTGTGCGAGCGCGCCGGCGTCCCGCCCGACCTCGCGCGCGAGCTCGAGGAGTTCGGGCTGCTCGCGCCGTTCGGATCGGGCGGCGACAAGCGCTATCCCGAGTCGGACGCGGACGTCGCCGCCACGTGCGCGCAGCTCACGCGCTACGGCATGGCGCCGCGCCACCTCCGGACGTTCCGGACGGCGACGGGGCGGCAGGCGGCGCTGCTCGAGCAGCTCGTCGCCGCTGCGCTCCGCGGGCGGAACGCCGAGCGGCGCGCGCAGGCGCTCCGCGACCTGCAGCAGCTCGCGGATCTCGCGGGGCAGCTGTCCTCGCTGCTCTTCTGGCGCGACCTGCGAGACTTGGCGCATTGATCGACCTGAAATCGAAGGTCCGGGAGGTCCAGGACTTCCCGACGCCCGGCGTGGGGTTCAAGGACGTGACCCCGCTCCTGGCCGACCCCCGGCTGCTGCGCGAGACCGTCGGCAGGCTCGCCGACTGGGTGAAGGAGAAGGACGCCGACGTCGTGCTCGGCGCCGAGGCCCGCGGCTTCTGGATCGGGTCGGCGATCGCGATCGAGGCCGGAGTGGGATTCGTCCCGGCACGGCGGCCGGGGAAGCTGCCGCCCGAGACCGTCAGCGCGAGCTACGTGCTCGAGTACGGCGAGAACTCGCTCGAGCTCCACCCGGAGCTGATCCCGCACGGCTCGAAGGTCGTGATCCACGACGACGTGCTCGCGACGGGCGGCACCGTCGAGGCGATCGAGGGTCTCGTCGAGCAGCTGGGGGGAGTCGTCGTGGGGGCGTGCTTCATCATCGAGCTGACGTTCCTCGGGGGTCGCGAGCGGCTCGCGCCGCTCGACCTGTACGCGCTGATCACGTACTAGGGCCGAGGGGCGCCGGTCTCGTGCCGGACGGGTTTCCGGCCGATACTGCGGGTAGAACGCACCCATGTACGACGCCCTGACCACGTCCTACACGTTCTCGTGCCCGATCCACGGCGAGGCGCACGTGCGGCTCTCGCGCTTCCGCCGGATCGAGGAGCTCCCGGGCGCGCACCGTCCGACTGTCTATCGCGTCGAGTTCACCTGCGGCTGCGGCGGCGACCACCTCGGCCTCGTGACGCACGACGACCTCGACTGGGCGCCGCTCGGGCTCGACGACTCGACGCCGTTCGTGAACCTGATGACGTCCCGCACCGAGCGGATCGGCGAGGAGCTCGTCGACCTGGCCGCGTCGCGGATCAAGGCGGGGGAGTGGCCGTGGAGCTTCTTCTGCTGGCCCGAGGAGCGGCCGCGCCCGGTGACGCCGTCGGCGTTCAGGCTCCTCGCGCCGGCGACCGCCGACCGCGTGGGGGTCGCCGTGCGCTGCCCGGTCTGCGGACGGGTCTCGGTGAACCTCGTGTCGCGCGCGCACGTCGACGTGCCGTTCGTGAACGACCGCGAGGTGGGGGTGGTCGAGCACCTGTTCGAGGACGACGTCGCCTCGACGGTCTCGGAGTTCCGCGCCGAGCTGTGGTCGGGCGTGTTCGACGCGCGCCGGCTCGCGCTCGAGTAGCCGGGGCGCGTTCCCTCCCGCCAGGGATCGGCGGAAAACACGGGGTCGCCGATACCCGAAGCGGCCCAGATGAGCGTCGCAGAACCGCAGCCCGAGAGGGGAGACGCCCTTCTCCTCGTCCACTGCGCCGCCGTCCCCGGCGAGCGCCCCTCCGCGTACACGCGGCTCGTGGACGCCCTCGGCGGCGACCTGGCGCGGCTCCTGCTGTTCGCGCTGTCAGGGTCTCACGGGCGCCGCGGCTCGTCCTCGCCGTAGACGCGCACGAAGAGGAACACGAGGAACCCGACGACGCAGCCGGCGATGAACGAGACGGCGCCGCCGTAGCCGACCGCGGCACCGCCGATCCACACGAAGAGGGCGAAGAACACCGCCCAGACGAACGACGTGACGCCGTGGTCGACGGACGGGGGACGGAGGTGCGGCACGCGCCGATCCTACTGGAACGCCCTCCGCGCGAATCGGACGTGCCGGCCCCCTGAAAAGAAATTCACCGAGCCGGTGGCGCTTTCGTCCACCTCCCCCATGAACCTTCGGCTTCCGCCTACGGCCCCCGGGAGCGGCTTCGACCTACTCGCGCTCCGTGCTCGGTGCAAGAGCGAATCTAGGGGGTGGGGCCCCGGCGCGCAAGGGCCCTCGAGACGCCGTTGACGCAATTTGCGGACTGTTCCGTTTGCGGCGGGCCGAGTCGCCGATCGTGCCGGGCGCTCTAGGGTCCACGCAAAAATTCACCGAGCCGGTGGCGCTTTCGTCCACCTCTCCCACGAACCTTCGGCTTCCGCCTACGATCCCCAGGAGCGGCTTCGGTCTACTCGCGCTCCGTGCTCGGTGCACGACCGAATCTAGGGCTCCGGCGGCCGTCGTGCAAGGTGCCGCGTCACAGAATTGCCGCATTTTGCGCACAGCGAATTGTCCACGTTTCCACGGCTTTTCGGAGCGCCTGGGGACAACCCTGTGGGAAGGGGGAAGACAGCGCGACGGAGGGGTGAACGGCACCGGTGCGGTCTCTCCGCCGACTTGACATAACGCCCACTATCGTGCGCGGGCGCGCGTGGTTTGCGGACGCGGCGAAGCGGCTACGAGGAGCCTGGTGCCGGGCCCCGACGCGGACATCCTGCTTCTCAGCGATGACCTGCGACAGCTCGTCGACGCGTCGGAAGAGCGCGGCTCGATCTTCCAGTCGGAGCTGAACGAGGTTCTCGAGCCGCTCAACCTCGATCCGCTCGAGCTCGACACGCTGAGCCGCGAGCTCGAGACGCGCCAGATCGACGTCGTGAACGACCTCGGCGAGGACGGCGAGCGCGCGCCGCAGCCGCAGCCGGAGCCGCAGCCCCTCCAGATCACGTGGGAGACGACGACCGACGCGCTCCAGCTCTTCCTGCGCGAGGCCGGCCGGCACCCGCTCCTGACGGCGGCCCAGGAGGTCGAGCTCGCGAAGAAGATCGAGGACGGCGACATGCTCGCGAAGCAGCGGATGATCCAGTCGAACCTCCGGCTCGTCGTCTCGATCGCGAAGAACTACCGCAACCAGGGGCTCCCGTTCCTCGACCTGATCCAGGAAGGGACGCTCGGGCTGATCCGCGCGGTCGAGAAGTTCGACTGGCGGCGCGGCTACAAGTTTTCGACCTATGCCACCTGGTGGATCCGCCAGGCGGTCGCGCGCGCGCTCGCCGACAAGGCGCGCACGATCCGCATGCCCGTGCACATCGTCGAGCGGCTGCAGAAGATGAACCGGGCGGAGCGGTCGCTGTGGGCGGCGCTCGGGCGGGAGCCCACGCTCGAGGAGATCGCCGACGAGGCGAACCTGCCGCTCCAGCAGGCGAAGGAGGTGCGCGCGGCTGCACGCGCCTCGACCTCGCTCGACGCACCGGTCGGCGAGGCCGACGACGCGGTCCTCGGCGACTTCGTCGCCGGCGACGGGCCGCTCCCCGACGAGGTGGTCGAGGACTCCCTCCGCTCCCAGACGCTCGCGATCGCGCTGCGCTCGCTGCCGGAGCGGCACCGCCACGTCGTCGTCCTCCGGTACGGGCTCGACGACTCCGAGCCGAAGACGCTGGAGGAGATCGGCCGGCGGCTCGGCCTCACGCGCGAGCGGGTCCGGCAGATCGAGGTCGAGGCGCTGAAGCGCCTCGCCACGCTGCACGAGATGGCCGCCGTCGCCGGCTGAGCGCGCCTTACGTGCGGAGGTAGTGCTGGAGTCCCGGCGCGACCGCCCGGAGCTCCTTGAGCGCACGCGCCTCGAGCTGCCGGACGCGCTCACGGGTGATGCCGAGGTCGGCGCCCACCTCCTCGAGCGTCTGCGGCGGCTTCCCGTCGAGGCCGAAGCGGCGCAGCACGACGTGCTTCATCCGCGGGTTCAGCCGCTCGATCGCCGCCGCCAGGTCGGCGGAGCGGGCGTTGTCGGCGGTCGCGCCGTCCGGTGAGGCCGCCTTCTCGTCCTCGATCAGGTCGGCGACCATGCTCTCGCCGTCGCCGACGGGCGTCTCCAGCGAGACGGGGTCCTCGACCAGGTCGAAGAGCTCGCGCACCCGCTCGACGGTGAAGCCCGAGTCGAACGCGATCTCGTCCACCGACGGGTCGCGGTTCAGCTTCTGCGCGAGCTGCCGGCGTGACCGCTGCGCGCGCCGCACCTGCTCGGCGACGTGGACGGGCAGGCGGATCGTGCGCCCCTGGTCCGACAGGGCGCGTGTGACGGCCTGCCGGATCCACCAGGTGGCGTAGGTCGAGAGCTTGTACCCGCGGCGGTAGTCGAACTTCTCGACGGCGCGGATCAGGCCGAGGTTCCCCTCCTGGATCAGGTCGAGGAGCGGCACCGACGCCTTCGTGTAGTTGCGCGTGATCGACATCACGAGCCGGAGGTTCGCCTCGATCAGACGCCGCTTGGCGCGCTCGTCGCCGAGGTCCTTCCGGCGCGCGAGCTCGCGCTCCTCGGCGGCCGTGAGCAGGCGCCCGTCGCCGATCTGGCGGACGTACAGCTTGAGCGGGTCGGCCGTCTGGAGGCGCTCGTCCTCGCTGAGGGCGGCGTTGTCGGGCTCGTCGTCCTCCTCCTCCTCGAGCTCGACGTCCAGCGTCGCCGGCTCGTCGAGCGCCGGCTCGACGTCCAGCGCCGCATCTGGAAGCGGGTGCTCCACGCTTGCCCTATCGGCGGGAGGACACGCGACCTTGAGTTGTAAAGAATGGGGAAATCCGGCCGCCGCATGCACCCGGTGTCCGTCTCAGCTCATACGATCCGTTTATGTGCGGCATTGCGGGATACAGCGTCCGATCGAAGTCGAAGCTCGACCGGACGCTCGCTGCGCAGGCACTTCTCGCGGCGATCGCGGAGCGCGGCGCGGACGCGGTCGGCTACGCCTATCGCGCGCCCGACGAGCCGTACGCGACGGTCGTGAAGCAGCGGACGCCGGCGTCGAAACTGCTCGAACGGGTGAGCGTCCCGGCGCCTGCGAACCAGCTCCTCGTGCATGTCCGCGACTACACCAAGGGCCACCCGTCGATCCCGGCGAACAACCACCCGGTCCGCCACGGCCCGGTGATCGGGATCCACAACGGGATCATCACGAACGACGACGAGCTGCTCGCCCCCCACTCCTGCGCCCGCGCGGAGCCGCGGATGACGGTCGACTCGGAGGCGATCTTCGCGCTGGCCGCACACTCGCGGAACGACGCCCGTGCGCTCGAGCGGCTGCGCGGGGCGATGGCGACGGGCTGGCTCGACGAGCGTGAGCCAGGCGTCGTGTTCGTCGCGCGCGGCAGCGGCCGCCCGCTGTGGCTCGGCGAGACGCGCGAGGCCGTCTTCTTCGCGTCCACCAGGCTCGCGCTCGAGGTCGTCGAGCGCTACTGCCGCCTCCGGCTGCGCAAGCGCGAGGCCCGCGAGGGCACCTGGCTCGCGCTCCGGAACGGCGAGATCGTCCGCCGCGAGCGCTTCCGCCCCGACCTCGACTACGTCGAGGCCGATCCGCTGCCGGCGGTGCGGGCACCCGGCGAGCGCGAGTTCTGCCTCACGCGCCTCGCGGCGCTCACCACCCTCTAGCCCTACGCGATCGACCCGTCGGGCGCGACGCGCACGCCGTCGTCCTGCAGGCGGTCGCGGACGAGGTACTGGAACGTCGCCCACGCGCCCCGGCGCGCGTCGAAGAGCCGGTACACCTGCCACTCGGTCAGCATCGCGTCGTCCTGACGGCGGGCCTCCTGCCAGTCGCCGAACCGCGGGAGCCGCCCGAGCCGCCGCGCGAGCTCCACGCCCTGCGCGAGCGCCCGCTCGAGGCGCTCCTCCCCCACCGCGACGTCGAAGCCGGCCTCCCTGAGCGCGGTCGAGAGCGACCCGAACGTATGCCAGTAGAGCGACGCCGACGGCATCGTCCCCCGCCGGTCGCGGATGTCGTGTGCAGTCGGCGTGCGGCCGAGCTCCCGCCCGAGCACGCGCAGCTGCTCGACGAGCTCGTCGCGTGTCGCGAACCGCCGCGGCATCAGCCCCGCCGCGCGCTTCGCCGCGTTCCACGTGCCGAAGTGCTCGATCACGGTCTGCGGGTGCATCCCGGCGTCCGGATCCGCGGCGAACTCCTTCATGGTCGGCGAGCGCCCCAGCCGCTCGGCCGAGGCCTGCAGCGCGGCCAGGATCTGCTCGTCGGTGTAGCGCCGGCGGATGCCCGCGCGGAACGCCGCGAGCGCGGCCGGGTCGATGTCCGCGACGGCGCGATACGGCTTCCTGGCCATACAAGAATGGTAGAGCAGGCTAGACGAAGCACAAGTAGAGGCTAGTCGGCTACGGTCCGGGAGTGCGCCCCTCCCTCCCACTGCCGGTCGAGGCGGCTGCGGTGCGCGCTGCGGGCGCGCTGTCGCGGCTCGCGGGGCGCGGCGGCGGGACGACGCTGCCCGGGAAGCTCCTCTGGAAGCTCGACCCGGGCGCGATCGACGAGCTCGCCGCGCGCCTGCCGCAGGGGTCGGTGGCGGTCTCCGCGACGAACGGGAAGACCACGACGACGGCGATGGTCGCCGAGATCCTGCGACCCCACCTCCGCGTCGCGCACAACGACTCCGGCGCGAACCTCGTCTCCGGCGTCGCCTCGACATTGCTCCGTGCCCGCGGCGCCGAGCTCGGGCTGTTCGAGGTCGACGAGGGCGCGCTTGCCGAGGTCGTCCGCCGGGTGCGGCCGAAGGCGCTCCTGCTCGGGAACCTCTTCCGCGACCAGCTCGACCGCTACGGCGAGCTCGAGCTCGTCGCCGGCCGTTGGCGCGACGCGCTCGCCGGGCGCGACGACGTGGTGACGGTGGTGAACGGCGACGACCCCCAGGTCGGGTCGCTCGCGCGTCCGGGAGGGCGCGTTTTCGGCCTCGACGACCCGCGTGTCGCACGGCCCGCCCTCCAGCACGCGGCCGACTCGAAGTTCTGCATCCGCTGCGGGACGCCCTACACGTACGCCGCCGCGTACGTCGGCCACCTCGGCGACTACCGCTGCCCGAACTGCGGGCATGCGCGGCCCTCGCTCGACGTCGTCGCGCGCGACGTCGAGCTCCGTGCGCTGGACGGCGCGTCGTTCACGCTCGAGGCCACGGAGGGCGAGACCCGCGTCGACCTCGCGCTGCCCGGCCTGTACAACGTCTACAACGCGACGGGCGCGGCCGCGCTCGCGCTCGCGCTCGGGATCCCGCTCGCGGCGGTCGCTGCCGGGCTCGGACGGTTCTCCGCGGCGTTCGGCCGGTTCGAGCGCATCGCCGTCGGCGACAAGCGCCTGCTGATGCTCCTGATCAAGAACCCCGCCGGCGCGAACGAGGCGGTGCGGACGCTCGTCGAGGGCGCCGCGCCGCGCATCGCGGTCGTCGCCCTGAACGACGAGATCGCCGACGGCCGGGACGTTTCGTGGATCTGGGACGTCGACTTCGAGCCGCTCGTCCCGGGGCTCGATCGGCTCGTGGCGACGGGCTCGCGTGCAGCGGAGCTCGCCCTCCGGTTCGCCTACGGCGGGCTCGACCGCTCGCGGATCGAGCTCGTCCCCGATCTCGAGGAGGCGCTCGACCGCGGGCTCGAGCTCACGCCCGCCGGCGGCGAGCTCACCCTCCTCCCCACCTACACGGCCATGCTCGCCCTCCGCCGCGTCGTCGCGGCGCGCGGCCACGTCGCCAACTACTGGGAGCGCGCCGCGTGAGGATCCGCGTCGGGCACCTCTACCCCGACTACCTGAACATCTACGCCGATCGCGGGAACATCGCGGTGCTGTCGCAGCGCGCCCGGGAGCGCGGCCACGACCTCGACGTGCGCCCGATCTCGATGCGCGACCCCGTGCCCGCCGGCGAGGTCGACCTCTTCTACGTCGGCGGGGGCCAGGACCGCGAGCAGGAGCTCGTCGCCCACGACCTCGTGACGAAAGCCGAGCAGCTGCACGAGGCGGTTCGCGGAGGCGCTGCCTTCCTCGCCGTGTGCGGCGGGTACCAGCTCCTCGGCGCCTCCTACCTCGACGTCGCCGGCAACGAGCTTCCCGGGATCGGGCTGCTGCCACTCCACACGGTCGCGGGCGAGTGGCGGATGATCGGCGACGTGCTCCTCGACTGCGGCTGGGCGGGCCGCACGCTCGCCGGGTTCGAGAACCACGCGGGGCGCACGCTCCTCCACGAGGGAGCGGAGCCGCTCGGCCGCGTCGTCGCCGGGCACGGGAACGACGGCCGGTCGGGCTTCGAGGGGTGCCGGGCCGGACGCGTCTACGGCACCTACCTGCACGGCCCCCTCCTGCCCCGGAACCCCTGGCTCGCCGACCGGCTGCTCGAGGAGGCGCTCGCCCACGCGGGGCGCGAGGAGCGCCTCGCCCCGCTCGGCGACGAGCTCGAGCAGCGGGCGCACGAGGTCTCGGCCGGTCGCGCGCGGTCGCGCGGCGGCCGCCGCTAGCGCGCCCAGAGCGCGCCGAGGTACACGGCCGGGTCCCCCGGCTGCCAGCGCTCGAGGAACCGCTTGATCGGCGGGTGGACGACGACGTCGTCGAGCTCGTCGTTCGAGAAGAGGCGCGCGCCCTTGACCGCCGCGTCCCGGGTCTCCACGTCGGAGAGCGAGCGGTGCGAGAGATCGGCCGAGAAGATGATGTGGACGACGTGCTTGCGCGTCGGCACCATCGTCTTCGGCGCAATGGAGTCGACGATCGCGACGGGGCCCTCGAACTGCACGTCCGCCTCGATGCTGAGCTCCTCGCGCAGCTCGCGGCGGAGCGCCTCGATCAGCGTCTCGCCGCCGTCGACGCCGCCGCCCGGCAGCAGCCAGTACTCCTTCCCCGGCTTCTCCTGCCGGCAGAGCAGCACGCGGCCCTGCCAGCGGAGGATCGCGCTGACCCGGATCCGCGGCTCCATCAGCGGCCCGAGGAGCCGAAGCCGCCGCTGCCGCGCTCGCTCGCCGGCAGCTCCTCGACCTCGCGCAGCTCGACGGGCGGCACCTGGAGGATCACGAGCTGTGCGATCCTCATCCCCGGCTCGACGACGAACGTCTCGGCGGGATCGTGGTTCACGAGGTTCACGAGCAGCTCGCCGCGGTAGCCCGAGTCGACGAGCCCCGGCGTGTTGACGATCGAGATGCCGTGCTTCGCGGCGAGACCGGACCGCGGCTGGACGTACCCGGCATAGCCCTCGGGGATCGCGACGGCCAGCCCGGTCGGCACGAGGGCGCGCGCGCCGGGCCCGAGCTCGACCCGTTCGCAGGCAGCCAGGTCGAGCCCGGCGTCACCCGCGTACGCGCGCTCGGGCACGACTGCGCCGGCGCGCAGCTTCTTCACGGGGAGTCGGATCACGCGCTCTCGCGACGCGTGCCCGACTCGGCGATCAGGAACGGCGCGAACCGGCGCAGCTCGCGACCGGGCAGCCGTGCGACGACGAGCACGCCGTCGGGCGTGTCCTCGCGCTCCTCCACCGGCGCGCCGAGCGCGTACAGGTCGGCCAGGCGCCCGCCTTCTGCATACGGGACGAGCAGCCGGACCCGCTGCCAGCGGTCCTCGAACCGCCGCGCCAGCTCGTCCTTCAGCGCGTCGAGGCCCTCGCCGGTCAGCGCCGAGACCTGCGGCGCTCCCGGGAACCGGTTCGCGAGCCGGCGGCGTCCGAGCGGGTCGACGCGGTCGATCTTGTTGAGCACGAGGACGACCGGCAGCTCGGCGGCGCCGATCTCGTGGAGCACGTCGTCGACCGCCTCGCGCTGGCGGTCCTGCTCCTCGTCGGGCGCCGACGCGTCGACGACGTGCAGCACGACGTCCGCGACCAGCGTCTCCTCGAGCGTCGCCGCGAAGCCCTCGACCAGGTGGTGCGGGAGCCGCCGGATGAACCCGACCGTGTCGGTGACGAGGTAGCGGCGGCCGTCGTGGTCGAACCCGCGCGTCGTCGGGTCGAGCGTGTGGAAGAGCTGGTCGGCGACCGACACCTCGGCGCCCGTCAGCGCGTTCAGGAGCGTCGACTTCCCCGCGTTCGTGTAGCCCGCGAGCGCGACCGTCGGCGTCTCGTTGCGACGCCGCTCCTGCCGCCGCGTCGCGCGCTGCTTCTCGAGCTCCTTCAGCCTGCGCCGCAGCAGCGAGATGCGGCGGCGGGCGAGGCGGCGGTCGCTCTCGAGCTGGGACTCGCCGGGGCCGCGCGTGCCGACACCGCCCCCCAGCCGCTCGAGGTGCTGCCACATCCCGCGCATCCGCGGCAGGTTGTACTCGAGCTGCGCGAGCTCGACCTGGAGCTTGCCCTCGGCCGACGTCGCGTGCTGCGCGAAGATGTCGAGTATCAGCTGCGTGCGGTCGACGACGCGCGCGTCGAGCGCGTTCTCGAGGAACCGCTGCTGCGCCGGGTCGAGCTCGTCGTCGACGAGGAGGCTCTCGGCGCCCGACTCCTTGAAGCGCTGCTTCAGCTCCTCGAGCTTGCCCTTCCCGACGTAGGTCCGCTGCGCCGGACGGCCGCGGTGCTGCACGACGGCGCCCACCGGGTCGACCCCGGCCGTCCGCGCGAGCTCGCGGACCTCCGCGAGCTCGTCCTCGGCGTCGACCCCCTGAGCCAGCACGGCGAGGACGAAGCCGCGCTCCGGCTCCGAGGTACGTGGGATCATCGGTTCGATTATGGCACTGGCCGACCGCACCCTCGCGCTCGTGGACATCCCGTCGGAGTCCCGCAACGAGGCCGGTGTCTACCGCTACATCGCGTCCGACCCGCCGCTCGAGACGGTGTTCGACGACGGCGAGACGATCGTCCTCGCGAAGCGGAGCGGGAAGCCGCTCGTGCTCCTCGCGGGGCACACCGACACGGTCCCGGCGCAGGGGAACCTCCCCGGCCGGATCGAGGGCGGAGCCGTCGTCGGCCTCGGCGCGAGCGACATGAAGGGCGGGCTCGCGGTGATGCTCGAGCTCGCGGCGTGGGCGGCGTCGACCGAGCTCGCGCTCGACGTCGCGTTCCTCTTCTTCCCGCGGGAGGAGCTCGGAACCGAGGCGAACCCGCTTCCGGCGGTCTTCGAGCGGGCGCCGATCGTCGACGAGGCGAAGCTCGTCGTCTGTCTCGAGCCGACCGACAACACGCTCCAGCTCGGGTGCCTCGGCAACCTGAACGCGCGCGTCGTCTACGAGGGGAGATCCGCGCACTCGGCGCGGCCGTGGCTCGGCGTGAACGCGATCGGCCTCGCGCTGCAGGGCCTGCGGCCGGTCCTCGAGAGCGAGCCCCTCGACGTCGAGGTCGAGGGGCTCGTGTTCCGCGAGGTGATGACGGTCACGCAGCTCCACGCCGGCATCGCCACGAACGTCGTCCCCGCCCGCGCCGAGGCGACCGTCAACTACCGCTACGCCCCGGGACGGTCGGCCGCCTCCGCCGAGGAGCGCATCCTCTCGGTCCTGCCGGGGGCGGCGATCTCCTCGCACGCGCCGCCGGCGCACGTCGCGCGCCGGTCGCCGCTCGTGGAGGCGCTGCGCGCCGCGGGCGGGTTCGAGGTGCAGCCGAAGCAGGCCTGGACGAACGTGGCGGACTTCGCGGCGCGCGGGCTCGACGCGGTGAACCTCGGGCCGGGAGCGACCCGGTACGCCCATGCAGTCGACGAGCAGGTCGAGATCGCCGACCTCGAGCGGACATACGCGGCGCTGCAGCGCTTCCTGCTCGGTACGGTCTAGAGCGTGCAGCTGTCTCCGGTCCTCGCCGAGCTCGCGCAGTACCCGTTCGCGCAGCTCGACGACTGGAAGGCCGACGCGCACGCGCGGGGGATCGAGGTGATCGACTTCGGCCAGGGCGACCCGCGCGAGCCGACGCCGGCGTTCATCCGCGACGCGCTCCTCGCGTCGGTCGACGAGGTGTCGTCGTACCCGCGGGCGACCGGGCTCCCCGCGCTGCGAACGGCGATCGCGGGGTGGATCGAGCACCGGTTCGGCACGTCCGTCGACCCTGCCTCCGAGATCGTGCCGACCTACGGGTCGAAGGAGGCGATCTTCTCGTTCCCGCAGCTCGCGCTCGGCGACCGGCGGCTCGTCGCGATCCCCGAGCCGGCGTACCCCGTGTATGAGCGCGGCACGTTGTTCGCCGGCGGCTCCGTGGTGACCGTGCCGCTCGACGAGCGCGGCGCCTGGCTGCCCGACCTCGACGCGTTCGACGCCTGGGACGAGATCGCCGTCTTCTGGACGTGCTACCCGAACAACCCGACCGGGGCGACCGCGCCGCTGTCGTTTCACGAGGAGCTCGCCGAGCGCGCGCGCCAGCACGGCTTCCTCCTGTGCTCCGACGAGGCCTACTCGGAGCTCTGGGTCGACGAGCCGCCGGTCTCGGCGCTGCAGGTCGCCGTGCGCGACAACGTCGCCGTCTTCAACACGCTGTCGAAGCGCTCCTCGATGACCGGCTACCGGTGCGGGTTCGTCTGCGCGCCGAGGCCGATCGCCGACGCCCTTCGAACCTTCCGCCCGTCGGTCGGAACGGCGCCGCAGGAGTTCGTGCAGCGCGCCGGCGTCGCGGCCTTCGCCGACGAGGCGCAGGTCGAGGAGGTGCGTGACCTCTACCGGCGGAAGCGCGAGGCCCTGCTGCCCGTGCTCGAGCGCAAGGGGCTCCGGCTCGCGGGC
>DASWRL010000023.1:0-31938 GCA_036403195.1 Gaiellaceae bacterium | reverse complement strand
CGAACGCCGACGAGGTGATGGCCCGCGTGCGCGAGGTCGCCACGGCCGAGCTCGACCGGGTCGACGAGCGGCTGACGTCGGAGGAGCGCGAGAAGCTGATCGCCGATGTCGTCGACGACGTCCTCGGCTACGGCCCGATCGACCGCTTCGTCCGCGACGCCTCGGTGACCGAGATCATGGTCAACGGGCCCGAGCAGGTCTTCGTCGAGCGGAACGGCCTGCTCGAGGCGACCGAGGTGCACTTCGCGAGCGAGGAGCACCTGATGCGTGTGATCGACCGGATCGTCGCGGCCGTCGGACGCCGCGTCGACGAGGCCTCGCCGATGGTCGACGCACGCCTGCCGGACGGCTCGCGCGTGAACGTGATCGTGCCGCCGCTCGCCCTGCGCGGCGCGGTGCTCACGATCAGGAAGTTCTCGGTGGACGCGCTGACGGCGCACGACCTGATCGACGTCGGCACGCTGACCGAGGGCCTCGTCGACGTGCTCCACGCCGCCGTCGAGGCGAAGCTCAACATCCTCATCTCGGGCGGCACCGGCGTCGGCAAGACGACGCTCCTCAACGTCCTCTCCGGATTCATCCCGGACGGCGAGCGCATCATCTCGATCGAGGACGCGGCCGAGCTGCAGCTGCAGCAGCCGCACGTCGTCTCGCTCGAGTCGCGGCCGCCGAACATCGAGGGTCAGGGCGAGGTGCGGATCCGCGACCTCGTGCGGAACGCGCTGCGCATGCGCCCCGACCGCATCATCGTCGGCGAGGTCCGCGGTCCCGAGACCGTCGACATGCTCCAGGCGATGAATACGGGTCACGAGGGCTCGATGACGACGATCCACGCGAATTCGCCCAGGGACGCGCTGTCCCGGGTCGAGACGCTCGTCCTGACCGCCGGCGTCGAGCTCCCGCTCCGCGCGATCCGGGAGCAGGTGGCGAGCGCGTTCGACCTCGTCGTGCAGCTCTCGCGCCTCGTCGACGGCTCGCGTGTCGTGACGCACGTCACCGAGGTGCTCCGGATGGAGTCGGACGTCGTGACGCTGCAGGACCTGTTCGTCGCGAAGCCTGCGAGCGACGGCCACGGGCTGCTCGACCCGATCGGCCCGACGGGCGTCCGCCCGCACTTCACCGACAAGATGAAGGCCGCGGGCGTCGAGCTCCCGGCAGACCTCTTCGACCCGATCCCGGCCGGCCGGCTGGCGCTCGTGGACGGACGGAGGGCGAGATGACGATCCTCGTCGCAGCAGTCGCGGGCGCGCTCACGTTCGCCGCGGCGCTCGTCGTGATGACGACGGAGCGGCGTGTCAAGCTCCACCGCCAGCTCGGGCACTACGTCGGCGCGTCGGCGGCCCGCGAGTCGCGGCGCCGGCGGCTCGCCAACGCCCGCCTCGCGGAGGTGCTCGAGTCCGTGCTCGAGCGCGTCGGGCTCCGTGACCGGTTCGCGATCGCACTCGACCGCGCCGGCGTGGACGCGACGCCGGGCGCCGCGGCCTCCGCCGTCGTGCTCGCGTCCGGCGCGCTGTTCCTCGTCGGGCTCCTCTGGAGCGGCGTCGGGCGCGGCGTGCTCCTCGGCGCACTGCCGCCGGCCGGAGCCGTCGTCCTGCTCCTGCTCGTCGCGGGCCGGCGGTCGCGCGGGTTCGAGGCGCAGCTCCCCGAGCTGCTCGACAACCTGGCGGCGTCGCTCCGCGCGGGGCACAGCTTCGACCAGGCGCTCCAGACCCTCGCCACCGACATCGGCGAGCCGGCGGGGCGCGAGTTCCGCCGCGTCGTCGCGGAGGTCCATCTCGGCCGCCCGCTCGACGTGGCGCTCGCGGATCTCGGCCGGCGCATCGGCTCCAAGGACCTGCTGTTCGTGCTCGAGGCGATCTCGGTGCAGCGGCAGGTCGGCGGCAGCCTCGCCGAGCTGTTCGCGCTCGTCGCGGACACGGTCCGTCAGCGCGAGCAGTTCCGCCGGAAGCTGAAGGCGATCACCGCGCTGCCGCGGGCCTCCGCCCGCGTGCTCACGGGGCTCCCCGTCGCGGCCGCTCTCGTCCTCAGCGCCATCAACCACTCCTACATGGCGCCGCTCTGGCACACGAGCACGGGGCGGCTGATGCTCGAGCTGACCGCGTCCATGGTGGTCGTCGGCAGCGTGCTGCTCCGCCGGGTCGGGACGGTGAAGCCGTGAGCATCCTGATCCTCTTCCTCGCGGCCGCCTCGTTCGTCGGCGCGCTCGTGATGCTCGCGGACACGGTGACGCCGTCGGCGCGCCGCAGGCACGCCGCGGTCCTCGCGGTCCGGCGCGTCGTCGGCATCTCGCCCCGCCGGACGCGCATCGAGCCGTCCGCCGTGCGCGAACTCGCCGAGGAGGCAGGCACGCGCATGACCTCGGCACGCTTCCGCGAGCGGCTCCCGCAGCGCCTCGCGGCGGCGGGTCTCGCAGGGCGCGTCACCGTGGAGTCGTTCCTCGCGCTCCGCGTCGGGTTCGCGGTCGTGGGCGCTCTCGCCGGCCTCTGCCTCGCCGCGGTCGCCGGCGCGGGCGCCCGGGCGCCGCTCGTCTGCGTCGCCTTCGGCGCCGTCGCGTTCCTCGTCCCGAGCTACCTGCTCGAGCGGCTCGCGCGCGGGCGCCGGCGGCGGATCCACGAGGAGCTGCCCGACGCGCTCGACCTGCTCGCGGTCACCGTGGAGGCCGGCCTCGGCCTGTACGCGGCCGTCGCCCGGATCGCCGAGACGACGACGGGCCCGCTCGCGGACGAGTTCGCGCTCGTCCTCACCGAGCTCCGCGTCGGCGACTCGAGCGAGCGCGCCCTGAAGCGGATGGCGAAGCGGCTCCACTCGCCCGAGGTCGAGTCGCTCGTGCGCTCGCTGATCCAGGGCGAGCAGCTCGGCCTGTCGCTCGCGCAGACGCTCCGCAACCTCGCGGAAGACGTCCGCCAGAAGCGGCGCCTCGCCGCGGAGGAGCTCGCCGCGAAAGCTCCCGTGAAGATGCTCGTGCCGACGGCACTGTTCATCTTCCCGGCGCTCTTCGTCGTGATCCTCGGCCCGGCGTTCCTGGAGATCAAGAAGTTCCTGTGAGAGGGAAGGGACTGCAGCCGCGGCGCGAGGACGGGCAGTCGCTCGTGATCGTCGTCGTGTTCATGATCGTGCTGCTCGGCTTCTGCGCACTCGTGCTCGACGTCGGGCACGCGTACCTCGCGCAGCGGCGGCTGCAGTCCTCCGTCGACGCGGCGGCGCTCGCCGGCGCGACGGCGCTCCCCGACGTGAACGCGGCGAACACGCTCGCCTCGAACTTCGGAGACGGCGGCCAGAACACGCCGGAGTGGGTGGACGGCGTGCAGATGACGGTGGCGACGAAGTGCCTCGCCGGCGTCCCCGGCTGCGCGGCGGCGAACGCCGTCGTCGTCAAGGAGAGGGGAACCGTGCACACGATCTTCGGGGGCCTGCTCGGCGTGCCGACACTGGGCGTGAACGCGAGCGCGACCGCGTGCTCGCCGTGCGGGTCGAAGCCGCTCGACATCATGCTCGTGCTCGACCGGACCGGGTCGATGTGCACGAAGCCCGACGGCAGCGACGACCACCCGGCGTGCACCGACATGGAGAACGCGCGGTCGGGCATCAAGACCTTCCTGTCGCTGATGGACCCGACGCTCGACCACGTCGGCCTCGCAGTGCTCCCGCCCGCGCCGGCAGGCGGGAACGGGTGCAGCGGCGCGGGGAGCTACAACCAGCAGGCCGACCCGTACGTCGTCGTGCCGCTGTCGAACGACTACAGCTCGAAGGGCGTGCTCGACCCGTCGTCACAGCTCGTGTCGACGATCAACTGCGTCCAGGCCGGCGGGACGACGTCCTACGCGAGCGCGATCGAGGCGGCGCAGGCCGAGCTCGCCCAGGACGGCCGCCCGAACACGCAAGGCGTGATCGTCCTGCTCTCGGACGGCGCCGCGAACACCGGCCCGTCGTTCGCGCCCGCGTCCTACCGCGCCACGCCGTGCCACCAGGGCATCGCCTCGTCCGCCGCGGCCCAGTCCGCGGGGACGGTGGTCTACTCGATCGGGTACGACGTCGGCCACGACGTCTGCCGGAGCGCCAACGGCTCGCTCGAGGCGCCGTCGATCCAGGCGCTCGGCGCTCTGCAGGGGATCGCGAGCCCGGGCGACTTCTACAACCAGCCGGACGCGGCGCAGCTGAACACGATCTTCTCGAGCATCGCGTCGGACCTGCTGCAGGGCACGTCCCGCCTCGTCGACGACAACTGATCTAGAGTCGCCAGGTGGCCGTCGTCGACCGCCACCTGAGGATCCTCGCCGGCGCGATCGGGATCTCCGCCGTCGGCGACTTCGTCGCGATGGTCGCACTGGCGCTCCGCGTCCACGACATGTGGAGCAGTGGAGGGGTCGCCGTGCTGTTCATCTGCCTCTGGTCGCCGCTCGCGATCCTTGCGGGCCACGTCGGGCTCCTCGTCGACCGGCTGGAGACACGGGCGGTGGCGATCGCGGCGGCCGCCTTCCAGGGTGTCGTGGCGCTCGCGCTCGCGTTCGTCGGCAGCATCGGCGCTCTCCTCGGGCTCACGTTCCTGCTCGGCATCGGCGTCGCGGTCTCGCAGGCGGCCGAGTTCGCACTGATCCCGCTCGTCTCCGGGAGCCGGAGCGTCGGGCGCGCCAACGGCCTCGTCGAGTCCGCGCGCGGGGTCGGGTTCATGATCGGCCCGCTGATCGGCGGCGCGCTCGCGCAAGGGGTGGGCGTGCGCACCGCGATCCTCGTCGACGCCGCGACGTTCGCGGTGATCGCAGCGGCGCTCGTGACGCTGCCGGTCCGTCGGCGTCCGCTCGCCGACGCCGGAGCCACGTCACCGCGAGCGCGCGAAGGCGTGACGCTCCTGTTCGCCGATCGCGTCCTCGCCGTCGCCGTCGGGGCCGGGGCCGTCACTCTCGTCTTCATGTCCGCGTCGATCCCCGGCGACTTCGCCTTCACCGAGGACGTGCTCGGCGTGCACGGGGTGGGGTTCGGCCTCGTCCTCACGGCGTGGGCCGTCGGGATGGTGGTGGCCGCGAACACGATCCCCGGCCGCATCCCCGCCTACGCGACCGCCACGGTGACGCTCCTCGCCGCTGCGGTGCAGGGCGCCGCGAAGTTCCTGCCGCCGTTCTGGCTGGTGTTCCCGTTCATGGTGTGCTGCTACGTCGTCGGAGGCGCCGGGCACGGAGTCAAGAACGCGGGATTCCGGACGCTGATCCACCAACGCGTCGCGCCCGAACGGCACGGGCGCGCCTTCGCGGCGTACAACGGGCTGCGCAACTCCGCCGAGCTCGTTGCCCTCGCAGGCGGCGGTGTCCTCGTCGCAGTCCTCGGGGGGCGCGGCACGCTGTGGATCGCGGGCGGCGTGTCGGCGGCGGCGGCGCTCCTGGGCGTGCTCGCGCTGACGGCCCGCGGCGATCGTGAGGCGGCGGCGAACGCCGCGTAGACCGCGACTACCGGGACGGGCGCCAGCGTCCGAAGACGAGGCCGCCGAGGGTGAACCCGAGCCCGAAGGTACCGACGGCGAAGCCGCCGATCGCGATGCCCTTGCGCCACGGGGACAGCCGCTGCCACCGGCCGAGCGCCTCGCGCTCCTCGGCCGTCAGCGGCTCGCCGCGCCGCTGCTTGCGCAGCGCGCCGCCCGCCCGGAGCCCGAGGTAGAGGTCGTCGAAGATCTCGCTGGACTGCTCGTCGGCCATTTCACTCACTGTATAGCCTGCTTCGCCGGTGATTACGCGCATCCTGCACGTGTCGGACCTCCACTTCGGCGCCCGCGACGACCAGGTCCTGGAGCAGGCGCTCGACCGTCTCGTGGCCCGTGTGGCCCCGGAAGTGGTCGTCGCGACGGGAGATCTGACGCATCGCGGCCGCCGCGACGAGCACGAGCGGGCCGCCCGGTTCCTGCGCCGGCTCGGGCCGCCGGTCGTCGCGATCCCCGGGAACCACGACATCCCGTACACCTTCCCGGCGAGGTTCACCCGGCCGTGGCACGAGTTCGACCTCCTGTGGGGCACGACTGAGCCGGTTCACGCGACCGAGGCGCACCACGTGGTCGGCCTGAACTCGGTCCGCCCGTGGCGCCACCAGTCGGGCGGCGTCGACGAGGCCCAACTCGGGCGCGTCGCGGAGCGGCTCCAGCGTGCCCACCCCGGGGCGCTGCGCGTCGTCGCGCTGCACCACCACGTGGTCGGCGCGCCGTGGCGGTCGCGCAAGCGGCCGGTCGCGAACCGGAACCACGTCCTCGCGCGGCTCGTCGACTGCGGCGCGGAGCTCATCCTCGGCGGCCACATCCACCAGGGCGTCGTCAGCGAGCGCCACGAGTTCGAGGTGATCACCGGCGACGCGCGCGGCGTCGTCGTCTCGATCGCGCCCGGCCTCGGTCAGCCGCGCCCGAAGCGCCGCGGCGAGGCGCGCGGGTGCGTCGTCTACACCGCCGACGAGCGGACGATCACCGCCGAGACGTCGATCTGGCGCGACGACGACTGGGGGCTCACGGCCGTGCGGACGTTCCCGCGCGGCCGCGAGCCGCTCGCAGTCGAGGCCTAGCCGGTCCGCGCAGCGACGCGGCTCCAGATCGCGAGCAGGACCGCCGCGATGATGACGCCGACGAGGAACTGCAGGAAGCCGCTGCTGAAGATGAGCCCGCCGATGATCAGCGAGACGACGCCCAGGGCGAGCGTCAGTAGCCAACCCAGCGGGTCCTTCCCGGGGTGGAGCAGCCGCCCCAGCGCCCCGACGACGAGGCCGACGATGATGAGCCATACCCAGTGCATGCCGCTTCAGTTCTCCTGCGGCCGATTCGCCAAACGGTCGAGCTTCGCCCGGAGCTCGTCGTCGTCAATCACACCGGCGCGGTGGAGCTCCCGGAGCATCGCCTCGAGCCGCGTCCGCTCCAGGTGCCGGGGGTCGAGCGCGAGCGCGTCGGGGTCGATGCCGAGCTTCTGCAGGCGGTCGCGCTGCTCGGCGACGCCGAGACCGCGACGCGGGAACGCGAGGGCGCCCGGGCCGACGACAGGCCGGTGCTGCACGAACCGCCGGTAGGCGGCGACGAGCGCGATCGCGATCCCGAAGGACAGGAACGAGACGACGTAGCCGTTGCCGTGCGAGATCGCCCGCCCGACGACGGCACCGACGATCGACCCGGTCAGGCCGATCGCGAGCGTGAGCCAGATCGGCATCGGGTCGGGCCCGGGGATCGCGAGGCGGGCGAGGCCGCCGGTGACGAGCCCGCTGATCAGGATGGCGAGGACGAAGCCGACGCTCACGCCGACGCGGCCTCGAGCAGCGCGTTCAGGTCGCGGCGGATCTCCTTGATCTCGTCGCGGAGCTTTGCGGCGTACTCGAAGCGAAGCTCCTCCGCCGCCTGGAACATCTCCTCCTCGAGCGTGACGAGCAGGCGCTCGAGCTCGCCCCTGTCGAGCCCCTCGACCTTCTTGCCGCCCCGCCGCCGGGAGCTCGGGACGTGGGGCTGCTCGAGCGCGAGGAACTCGGCGATGTCCGAGACGCCCTTCGTGATCGAGATCGGCTTCACGCCGTGCTCCTCGTTGTAGGCGAGCTGCACGACGCGACGGCGGTTCGTCTCGTCGAGCGCACCCCTGATCGCCTCGGTCTGCTTGTCCGCGTACATCAGCACCCTGCCCTCGATGTTGCGCGCGGCGCGCCCGATCGTCTGGATCAGCGCGGTCTTGCCGCGCAGGAAGCCCTCCTTGTCGGCGTCGAGGATCGCGACGAGCGAGACCTCCGGCAGGTCGAGCCCCTCGCGGAGCAGGTTCACGCCGACGAGCACGTCGTAGTCGCCGAGGCGCAGCTCGCGGATGATCTGGATGCGCTCGAGCGTGTCGACCTCGCTGTGCAGGTACCGCGTCTTGACGCCGGCTTCGAGCAGGTAGTCCGTCAGGTCCTCCGCCATCTTCTTCGTCAGCGTCGTGACGAGGACGCGCTCGCCCCGCTCCTCGCGGCGACGGATCTCGTTCAGGAGGTCGTCGATCTGGTGGCGCGTCGGGCGGAGCTCGACCTCGGGGTCGACGAGGTACGTCGGCCGGATCAGCTGCTCGGCGACGCGCGTCGACTGTCGCAGCTCCCAGGCGCCCGGCGTCGCCGACACGAACACCGCCTGCGGGACCTTGGCGAGGAACTCGTCGAACCGCAGCGGCCGGTTGTCGAGGGCGCTCGGTAGGCGGAAGCCGTAGTCGACCAGCGTCTGCTTGCGCGAGCGGTCGCCCTCGTACATGCCGCCGATCTGCGGCACGGTCTGGTGCGACTCGTCGATGAACACGACGTAGTCGGACGGGAAGTAGTCGAGGAGCGTATGCGGCGCCGACCCGGCAGGGCGCCCGTCCAGGATCCGCGAGTAGTTCTCGATCCCGTTGCAGAACCCGAGCTCCCGCATCATCTCCATGTCGTACTCGGTCCGCTGCCGGATCCGGTGCGCCTCGAGCATCATCCCCTTCGCCTCGAAGTGCTTGATCTGCTCCTCGAGCTCGTGGCGGATCTCCACGAGCGCGCGGTCGACGGTCGGCTTCGAGGTCACGTACTGCGTCGCGGGGAACACCGTGATGTGGTCGAGCCGCGCGAGCACCTCGCCCGTGAGCGGGTCGAAGTGCGTGATCTGCTCGACCTCGTCGCCGAAGAACGAGACGCGGTACGCCGTCTCGGAGTGCGAAGGCTGGATCTCGATCACGTCGCCCTTCACGCGGAAGCGCCCGCGGCCGAGCAGCGTGTCGTTCCGGGAGTACTGGATGTCGATCAGCTTGCGGAGAACGAGATCACGGTCCGTCTCCTCGCCGACCGCCAGGAGCACGAGCTTCTTCTCGTACTCCTCCGGCGACCCGAGGCCGTAGATGCACGAGACCGACGCGACGACGATCACGTCGCGGCGCGAGAGGAGGTTCGACGTCGCCGCGTGCCGGAGGCGGTCGATGTCGTCGTTCCGCGAGCTGTCCTTCTCGATGTAGAGGTCCGCCTGCGGAACGTACGCCTCGGGCTGGTAGTAGTCGTAGTACGAGACGAAGTACTCGACCGCGTTGT
This sequence comes from Gaiellaceae bacterium, assembly GCA_036403195.1. GTDB lineage: Bacteria > Actinomycetota > Thermoleophilia > Gaiellales > Gaiellaceae > PALSA-600. Next base: position 22,926 of record DASWRL010000023.1, on the reverse strand, counting down.
CCGGGAAGAACTCGCGGAACTCGTTGCAGAGCTGCGCGGCCAGGGTCTTGTTGTGGGCGATCACGAGCGCCGGCCGCTGGACCTGCTCGATGATCCACGCCATCGTGGCGGTCTTGCCGGTCCCCGTCGCGCCGAGGAGCGTCTGGTAGCGCTCGCCGGTGCGGATCCCGTCGGAGAGAGCCTCGATCGCCTGTGGCTGGTCCCCGGTCGGCGCGTAGGACGTCGATGTTTTGAGGGCCGGCACGGCAGGGACAGGGTACTCGCCGTGCCTCCTTCGACGACCCCGCCCACGACCGCGTACGCCGGGATCATGGCGACGTTCGTCGGCGGCCTGGCCGCCGCCGGCGGCGTGGCGCGGCTGCTCGGCCGCGACCCCCGCGACCACGACGCCCTCGACCTGGCCGTCCTCGGGCTCGCGACGTTCAAGGCCGCCCGCACGATCTCGCGCGACGAGGTGACGAGCTTCCTCCGCGAGCCGTTCGTCGAAGGGGTCGCGAAGGAGGGCGGCGAGGAGCCGGTGGCCACCGGCGACATGCGCCAGGCGATCGGGGAGCTCGTGACCTGCTCGCGCTGCATCGGCACGTGGGTCGCCGCGGGGCTCGCGGCGTCGCAGATCATCGCGCCGAAGTTCGGGCGCCTGCTCACCTGGACGCTCGCGACCGCCGGCGTGAACGACTACCTGCAGGCCGGGTTCGCGACGCTCACCAACAAGTCGAACGAGATCGAGCGCCGCGTGGGCTAGGTACCGTGGCGGCGTGCGCCGCCTGGTCCTGCTCGCCGCCGCGGCGCTCGTCGCCGCGGCGCCCGCACCGGCGGGGACGAAGAAGTCGGACGCGCCGCAGCTCCTCGACCTCCGGGTCGACAACGGCTCGACGCCGTACGCCGGCGACTCGAAGCTGCTGACGACGGTGAGCCCGAACGGCGACGGGTTCCGCGACGCCGCCTTCGTGCACTTCCGCCTCCGGCAGACGGCGACGGTGACGATGGACGTGACGCGGACGGTGAAGGTCCCGCACGTCCTCTACACGCTCACCGCCACCTTCACCGCGGGACGGCACACGATGGAATGGAGACCACAGGCGGACGCCCGGCCGCGCACGTACCTCGTGCGGATGACCGTCACGAGCACCGCCGGGCGCCGCACCGTGTACGGCGCGCCGAACGCCTTCGTCGGACGTCATCCCCGTGCCCCGGTCGTTCGCGTGCAGGGCGTCGACGCCTGGTTCGGGCGGCCGAACTACGCGCCGGGGCAGATCGCGGCGCTGCACATCGCGACGGACGCGCCTTCCGTCGAGCTGCGCTTCTTCCACGTGGGGCCCGAGCAGATCATCACGTACGCCGACAACCAGCTCGCCGGCATCGACATCGGGCAGAAGCCGATCGAGCTGCCGTCTGCCAGGTGGCAGAGCCGGCCGCGCAGCATCACGCTCCAGATCCCGAACGTGCCGAGCGGCATGTACTTCGTGCAGCTCACGGCCCCGGACGGGCGCGTCGGATACGCGCCGTTCGTCGTGCGGCCGACGCAGCTCGGGGCGACGAGCCGCGTGCTCGTCGTCCTGCCGACGAACACGTGGCAGGCCTACAGCTTCGAGGACATGGACGGCAACGGCTACGGCGACACCTGGTACGCGGGGCCGCCGAACGGCGCGGTCGACCTCGCGCGGCCGTTCACCGCGCGGGGCGTGCCGCCGCGGTTCTACCGCTACGACCTTCCGTTCCTGCACTGGTTCTACTGGTCGGGAAAGTCGGCCGAGTTCATCTCGGACTCCGACTTCGACCTGATCGCGAGCGGAGACGACCTCGCGAGGGCGTACGACCTGGTCGTGTTCGAGGGGCACGAGGAGTACGTGACGTCGCACGAGTACGACGTCGTCGAGCGCTTCCGCGACGTCGGCGGGAACCTGATGTTCCTCTCCGCGAACAACTTCTTCTGGAAGGTGGCGAAGAGCGGGCAGGTGCTGCGCAAGGTCGGTAAGTGGCGCGACGCGGGCCGGCCCGAGGCGCGGCTGATCGGGGTCGAGTACCGCGCGAACGACGACGGGCAGCACCAGGGGCTCTACACCGTGCAGAACACGGCGGCCGCGCCGTGGCTGTGGGACGGCACCGGTCTCGGCGACGGGTCGACCTTCGGCCAGTTCGTGGGCGGCTACGGGATCGAGATCGACTCGACGACGGCCGATACGCCGCCGGGGACGACCGTGCTGGCACAGATCCCGGACCTGTTCGGCCCAGGCCTGACCGCACAGATGACCTACTACGAGACGCCCGCGGGCGCCAAGGTCTTCGCGGCCGGCGCCCTCGACTTCGGCGGCTCCGCGACGTTCTGGCCGGTGAAGCGCATGCTCGACAACCTCTGGTCCCGCCTCTCACAGCCGTGACGCGGGCGCCGGGAGGTGCCCGAGAGGTGTCTGCACGAAAGGTGTCAGACACGGAATTGCGCGGACTGCTAATGGACGACGAGTGTCGGCGGGTGCGGGCTTTGCCCGTGCCCGCCAACCCGCAGTGGCCAGGTGTCGGAGGGGGAGCCAATGAGGGGGAACCGAAGGTGCCCCCTCATTCATTCAGTCGCCCCAGTCGAAGTCGCGCGAGCGAGTCCAGAGGTTCTCGTCCGACGGCTGGTCTGCGTCGGCGGCGTCCGGCAGCACCGTCGGCTCGGTGACGTCGAGTGCCGCGGCGGGCGCGGGCGCGTCGATGAACGTGTCCTCGGCCGACGGCCAGTCGAGGTGGGTCTCCTCGGCCTCGATGCTCGGCACCCCGTCCATCGTGTCCTCGATCCGCGCCTGCTCCTCGGTCTTGAAGAGCGGATGGTTCTCGAAGGGATCGTCGTTCAGGTATCGCTCCAGCGGCATCTCGTGCTCGAGCGCGGCGTTCCTGCGCTTCAGCTCGAGATGCTCCTGGATCACCTGCGCGAAGATCGACGCGGTGTCCACGGCCATGAAATCCTCCTGCTCCGACGCCATTTTCTCCCGGCGCGAATCTTAGAGCATCTCCGTCGACGTCGACCGCCGTTCTCCTGCCTGCCCGTGCAGGCACAATGGCGCGATGTCCCGCATGAAGCTCACCGGCCGCATCGGCCCCGTCGGTACCGCGCTGACGCTCTTCGACCTCTGGCGCCGCCTGCCGCCGCGCCAGCGACGGTGGGTGATGAAGCAGGCGCGCACGCACGGCCCGCGCCTCGCGAAGCAGGCGCTCGACGCGCAGCGGGCGCGCCGCCGCCGACGCTTCTAGCGAGCTAGGCCGAGAAGGTCAGCGCCGCGCGCGCGATCCGGTCCTGCTCGATCAGGTGCGCGGTCGGGTACCCCTCGGACGGCGCCGCACGCCACGGACGACCGACGTACCGCAGCCGCACGCCCGCCGCCGCCTCCTCGAGCCGGTGGCGGATCGAGCGCCACGGCCCCATGTTCTGCGGCTCCTCCTGCGCCCACACGATCTCGTCGAGCGCGGGGTACGAGGCGACGAGCCCGGCCGTCGCGGCGGTCGGGAATGGATACAGCTGCTCGATCCGCGCGACGGCCATCGACTCGGCGCTCGCCGCGCGCGCCTCGTGGCCGACGATGTCGTAGTAGACCTTGCCGCTGCAGAGGACGAGCCGGCGGACGCGGCTCTTGTCCTCCCGCTGGTCGTCGATCACGGGGCGGAAGCCGCCGGTCGCGAGCTCGTGCAGCGCGGACGCCGCCTCCTTGAGGCGGAGCAGCCCCTTTGGCGTGACGACGACGAGCGGCCGCGCCGTGGCGTCGAGCGCCTGCCGCCGCAGCAGGTGGAAGTACTGCGCCGCGGTCGTGCAGTTGACGACCCGCAGGTTCTCCTGCGCGCCGAGCTGCAGGAAGCGCTCGAGGCGAGCGGACGAGTGCTCCGGGCCGTTCCCCTCGTACCCGTGCGGCAGCAGCAGCGTCAGCCGCGAGGTCTCGCGCCACTTCGACAGCCCCGACGAGATGAACTGGTCGATGACGATCTGCCCGCCGTTCGCGAAGTCGCCGTACTGCGCCTCCCACAGCACGAGCGCCTCGGGGGCGGCCGCCGAGTAGCCGTACTCGAACCCGAGGCACGCGTACTCGGAGAGCGGCGAGTTGTAGACCTCGAACGACGCGGCCGACTCGTCGAGGTGCTGCATCGGCGTGAACGTCTCGCCGGTCTCGGCGTCGTGCAGCACGAGGTGCCGCTGCGCGAATGTGCCCCGCTGCACGTCCTGCCCGGTGAGGCGGACGGGGATGCCCTCGACGAGGAGCGACGCGAACGCGAGCGCTTCCGCATGGCCCCAGTCGATGCCGCCGTCGACGAGCGCCGCCCGGCGCCGGTCGAGCTGGCGCGCGAGCTTGGGATGCACGTGGAACGTCTCGGGCGTCCGCAGCAGCTCCTCGTTCAGCTGCTCGAGCCTCGGCACCGGAACGGTGGTGTCGACGCCGGCGCCTCCCGAGGGCGGGATCGTGCCGTCGTGCTCGTCGCTCTCGTGGTCCGCGAACGACGCCTTGAGGCGGTCGTGCGCCGCGCGAAGCTCCTGCTCGACCGCCGAGACGAACGCCGCGGCATCGTCGCGCGTGAGCACGCCCTCGTCGATCAGCCGCGCCTCGTAGAGCTCGCGCACGGTGGGGTGCCCCGCGATCTGCTCGACCATCAGCGGCTGCGTGTACGCGGCCTCGTCCTGCTCGTTGTGACCGAAGCGGCGGTACCCGACGAGGTCGATGACGACGTCCTGGACGAACCGCCGGCGGTACGCCATCGCAAGCCGCACCGCCGCAAGCGACGCCTCGGGGTCGTCGGCGTTCACGTGGACGATGGGGATGTCGAAGCCCTTCGCGAGGTCCGACGAGTAGCGCGTCGAGCGGCCCTCGTTCGGGTCGGTCGTGAACCCGATCTGGTTGTTCGTGATCAGGTGGAACGTGCCGCCGGTCGAGTAGCCCTCGAGGTCGTGGAGGTTCAGCGTCTCGGCGACGACCCCCTGGCCCGCGAACGCGGCGTCGCCGTGCAGCAGCACGGGGAGCGCGACCGACGGGTCGTGGGCGCCGTTCTTCGTCGCACGGTCGGTCTGCTCGGCGCGCGTGCGACCCTCGACGACCGGGTCGACGGCCTCGAGGTGGCTCGGGTTCGCGACGAGGCGGACGCCGATCGTGCCGCGGGCCGTCTGTCGCGTGCCCGCGGCCGCGAGGTGGTACTTGACGTCACCCGTGCCGCCCTCGGGGTCGGCGGCGACCGCCTCGATCGTCCGCTCGCCCTCGAACTCGCGCAGGATCGACTCGTACGGCGAGCCGATCGTGTGTGCGAGGACGTTCAGGCGACCGCGGTGCGCCATGCCGAGGACGACCTCGTGCGCGCCCGACTCGGCGGCGAGCTCGACGGTCTCGTCGAGCATCGGGATCAGCACGTCGAGGCCCTCGAGCGAGAACTGCTTCTGGCCGAGGAAGCGCTTGCGGAGGAACCGCTCCATCCCCTCGACCTCGCAGAGCCGGCGGTAGAGCGCCCGCTTCTCGTCGGCGGTCAGCTGCTGCCGGTACCGCCCCGACTCGATCGCCTGCCGGAGCCACACGCGCTGCTGGTGGTCGGACAGGTGCTCGATCTCGTACGCGATCGTGCCGCAGTAGGTCTCGCCGAGCTGCGGCAAGACGTCCGCGAGCGTGTCGCCGGGGACGTGGACGCGGAGGACGGAGGCGGGGATCCGCTCCTGGAGCTCCGGCGTGAGCTTCGGCTCGAGGCGGAGCGGCTCGAGCGACGGGTCGCCGACCGGCTCCGAGCCGAGCGGGTCGAGGCGCGCCGCGAGGTGCCCGTGGGTGCGATGCGCCTTCACGAGCGCCATCGCAGCGGCCACCCCTCCGAGCAGCTGCAGGTCGTCTGCCGCACCGTCGACGGGGGCGGGCGCCGGCGGCGCCTCGGCGTGGCCGTTCGAGCCGCCGTTCCGCGGCAGCGTCTCGAGGAGGCGCGCGATCCCGGGATGGCTAGCGACGAGGGTGGAGTCGCCGCTCTCGAAGAGCGCCCGCCACTCCGACGGCACCGCCTCCGGGTTCTCGAGGTACTCGTCGAGCAGCGCGCGCGCGTAGCCCGCGTTCAGGCCATCGACGTCGTGCGTGCTCACCCCTCCTTTGTACCAGGGGAGACCCCGCTGTCCTCCCCCGGGGCCGGCGCTAGTAGAGCGGGTGATGCGTGAGGATCTGGATCGCCGCACCGACGACGAAGCAGACGCCGACGGCCACGAAGCCGAGCCGGACGAGGCGCTGCTGCTCGGTGCTCATCACGGTCGCGACGAGGAGCAGGAAGAGCGCGGCGGGCGCGATCCGAAAGGGGCGGTAGAAGAGCTCGAGGACGCCCAGGAACAGCCCCGACGCGGCCAGGAGGCCGGCGACGGCCTCCGAGGGGCGCCAGGAGTCGCGCGGCGTCGAGGTCACGGCGCGACTCTATCGCGCCGGGCACGCGTGGCCCGGGCGGCGTCGCGCGTCCCGTGCGGCCCTCCACGCCGCGGCCGCGGGCTCGTCGGGCGCCGCCACGGGCGCCAGATCGAGTGATCCTCCTCGGCCCCCGGCTGGGGCTCCGCCTTGATCGCGTACCACACGACGAATCCGAGGTAGACGATCGGGATCTTCAGCGCGAGCATCATGAAGAGGAATTCCCATGCCTCGGCCGACATTGCGGAAGTGTACGAGATAGGACGGCCTGCGGATCGTCACCGGCCGGGGCCTCGACGGCAGGTAGGGTCAGGACCGATGACCCGGCTCGCGCATATGGTCCTCCGCCACCGGAGGCTCGTCGTAGTGGTCTGGGTGGTGCTGACGCTCTTCGGCGCGTTCTCGGCCGGCCAGGTCTCGAAGCGGTGGTTCGAGTCGTTCTCGATCCCCGGGTACTCGGCGTACGAGGCGAACCAGCGGACGCTGAAGGCGCTCGGGAGCGGCGAGGCGGCGCCACTCGTGGCAGTGGTGACGGTCCCGGGGACGGCGACGGCGACGCCGGGCGTGAAGAAGGCGCTCGCAGCCGCGGAGGCGGCCGTGCCGGGCGCGCGCTCCAGCTCGTACTTCTCGACGGGCAGCCGCATGTACGTGTCGAAGGACGGCCACACGACGTTCGCGCTGATCTTCAACCGCGGCACGCCCGGGTTCACGTTCGACACGCACGACGACGCGGCACGCGCGGCGCTCGCGGAGAACCTCCCGGCCGGGGCGACCGGTCACGTGACCGGGAACGACCCGATCCTGAGCGCCGCCGACAAGGGGAGCTCGAACGGGCCGTCGGTGCTGACCGAGACGCTGATCGGGGGCGTCGGGGCGCTGATCATCCTGCTGTTCGTGTTCGGCACGCTGCCCGCGGTGGCGATGCCGCTCGTCACGGCCGCCGCGGCGATCCTGAACACGTTCACGCTGGTCTGGATCCTGACCTACATCACGAACGTCTCGATCATCGTCCAGTTCCTGATCGCGCTCGTCGGCCTCGGCGTCGCGATCGACTACGCGCTCCTGATCATCTTCCGCTTCCGCGAGGAGCTCGGGCACGGCGAGGACGTCGAGTCGGCGGTCGTGACGACGATGCAGCACGCGGGGCGGTCGGTGATCGTCTCGGGCTCGACCGTCGCCGTCGGGCTCCTGAGCATGGTCCTCCTCCCCCTGCCCTTCATCCGCTCGATCGGCATCGGCGGCATGCTCATCCCGGCCGTCTCGGTGCTCGCCGCGATCACGCTCCTCCCCGCGATGCTCGCGATGCTCGGGCCGCGCATCAACCGCGGGCGGGTGATGCCGAAGCGCATCGTCGAGGGCGACGAGCGCAGGTTCTGGACCTGGTGGGCGAACGTGATCCGCAGGCGGGCTGCGGTGACCGCCGCGATCGGCGCGGTCGTCGTGGCGGCGCTGCTCATCCCGGGCGTGCAGCTCAACCCGAGCGAGTCCCAGGCGAAGGACCGCCCCGGCGGCGGCGACGCGATCGCCGGCCGCGACGCGATCGCGGCGGCCGGGATCTCCGCCGGCGTCTACAAGCCGTTCGAGGTGCTCGTCGAGGGCGCCGCGACGCCCGCGAAGCTGCAGTCGGTCGTGGCCCGCGTCGCGCGGACGCCGGGCGTCGACGGAGCCGTCGCGCCGAAGACGTGGCGGCAGCAGGGCCTTGCCGTCGTCGAGGCCATCCCGAGCGCCGACGGAGCGTCGGGGACGACGAAGCACACGATCTCCCAGCTCCAGAAGACCGTGCTCGCAGACGCGGCTGACGCGACCGGGCTCCGCGTCACGCTCGGCGGGATGGCGGCGGAGGACGTCGACTTCGTGCACGCGGTGTACGGGAACTTCCCGTACGTCCTGCTCTTCGTCGTGCTCCTCACGTACCTGCTGCTCGCCCGTGCGTTCCGGTCGCTCGTGCTGCCGCTCAAGGCGGTCGTGCTCAACCTCGTCTCGCTCGGCGCGGCCTACGGGATCATCGTCTTCATCTTCCAGTGGGGCCACGGGTCCCAGGCGATCTGGGGTGTTCCCTCGACGAACTCGATCATCCCCTGGATCCCGCTGATGATCTTCGCGTTCCTGTACGGGCTCTCGATGGACTACGAGGTGTTCATGCTGACGCGCATCCGCGAGGCCTACGACGAGTCGGGCGACACCGACGCCGCCATCGCGCTCGGCCTCTCGCGCACCGGGAAGCTCGTGACGAGCGCGGCGGCGGTGCTGTGCCTCGCGTTCTTCGTGCTCTCCACGGGCCCGGGCACCGACATCAAGCAGTTCGGGATCGGCCTGTCGGCCGGCGTGATCTTCGACGCGACCGTGATCCGTGCCCTGCTCGTCCCGTCGATGATGCACCTGCTCGGCGACTGGAACTGGTACTTCCCCCGCCGCGTCGCGCGGGTGCTCCGGGTCGAGAGCGCCCCGGCACCGGTCGACTAGCCCGGAGCGCACGGCGGAGGCACGCCGTCCGCGGTCGTGGGCGAAGCTCCACGACCGTGACGACGGGTCAGCGCAGCGCCAGCGACACGACGAGCTGGAGCGCGACGCCGACGGCGATCCAGACGGCGACGACGACGGCGAGGCGCCTGCACCAGCGGTCGTGCATCAGCCGTCGATCGTCGGAACGAGCAGGGTCACGATGTCGGTGCTGTTGTAGATGTGGAGCGGCGTGACGCTCCACGTGGCGTGCGCCTCGAACGTCGCCCAGGTGCTGCCGACGCCGCCTCCCGTCCTCCACGCGACCGTGGGTGAGCAGGACACGAGGCCGCCGATGTCGCAGTAGTGCGCGGCGATCGAGATGGTCGTGATGACCCCGTTGCGCTTGCAGTACGAGACGACGAGCACGTGCCGGATCGAATAGATGGCCCAGACGCTCGACGAATGCGAGGCCGAGACCGTCTTGCAGCCGGTGAAGCCGCCGCCCGGGTCGCACGTCGGCCCGCAGAGAATGGCGGGCTGCGGCGCCGGCGCGGCCGCCGCGGCCGATCCCGCGGCCGACAACGCGACGGCGACGGCCACGAGCAGGAACCACTTCTGCACAATCCCTCCCTTCGTTGTCTTTGTCGACAACGGTAGAGAGGAGAGGGCGACGTGTCCGTCACGAGGTCGTGCCGAAAGCGTGTCGATGATTGGCGCGGCGACGGTCCGGAAAGATGACCGCCGGTGGCCGAGACGATCGAGATCGATGTCCCGCGGCAGGGGCTCGGCGACGAGCTGCGCGAGGCGCTCGCGGCGCACGGGCTCCTCGCCGAGGTCGTGGACGACGACGAGCGGTGCGCGCTCCACGTGCGGTTCGCCGCCGACGAGCGCGACCGGCTGATCGAGGGCGCGGTGCACGCGATCGAGTCGTTCCTCTCCGACCGGATGCTGCCGCTCGTCGTGCAGCGCGCGAACGGCGGCGCCGTCGTGCGGCCGCCGGGGGACTAGCCCCTCAGAACAGCGAAAGCCCCGGAGTAGGGGCTTTCACAGTGGACCCAGCCGGGCTCGAACCGGCGACCTTCTGAGTGCCACTCAGACGCTCTCCCAGCTGAGCTATGGGCCCCACGGAGCCTCGCCAGTGTAGCCCCCAGCTCGAAGTCACGCGCCCGGTGAATCCCTGACTGCTGGCTCGTCCGGGACGCCGCGAGCCGCAGGTGAACGGCCGCGCGCTCGACCGACAACTCGTGCGGGAGGAGGTAGCAGCGATCGGTCCCGGCGCAGTACGCGGCGACACCGTCGATCTCGTGATCGCCGTAGCGGCGATCGATGAAGCCGTCGCGGCCACGCCGGCACCTCCGTCCGTCGTCAGCACAGGCAACAACGCTAGCCGTGCCGGCGGATGATCCGGCGCTACGCGGTGGCTGCTTCGACCTGCTCGTGCGGCACGTCGTCCCAGAGCTCCTCGAGCCGGTAGTACTCCCGCGCCTCCGGCGTGAAGACGTGGAGGACGACGTCGACGTAGTCGGCGACGATCCACGTCGCCTCCCGCTCGCCGTCGGCGCTCCGCGGCAGGAGGGCGTGGTCGTGCTTCATCCGGACGTGGATCTCGTCCCAGATCGCCTTCGTCTGGCGCGGGTTGCCGCCGGTCACGACGACGAAGTAGTCCGTGTACGCACAGACCGGCTTCATGTCGAGAATGAGGACGTCGCGGCCGAGCTTCTCCTGGGCGAGGGCCGCGATCGTGCGTGCCTGTTCGATTGGGCTCAAGCACCCCTGAGTGTACCCGCGGTCAAACCCGGTACAGCCCCTCGCGGTCGATGATCCCCGCGACCGCCGCCGGCACGTCGGCCGCCACGAGCTCGCGGCGCAGCTCCCGCGAGGCCGCCGGGACAGGCTCCATCTCGAACAGGCGCACCCTGTCGGGACGGTCGAGCCGCTCGAGCACCGCCTGCAGCCGCTCGGGCGGGAACCCCGGACGCGTCCCCACGGCGAGCCGCACGCGCGCGAGCACCTCGTCGGGCTCCTTCCACGAGAGGAAGTCGCAGAACTCGTCGGCGCCGACCACGAACCACGTGTCCTGCCACTCCGGGTGGTCGCGCAGCAGGTCGATCGTCCTCGCGTGGTCGTCGAGGACGACGTCGTCCTCGGGGAACGCGGCGCGCGCCATCTCGAGCCGGACGGCGGCGGGCGTCCCGACCGCCTTGTGCCCCGGGTCGCCGGCGACGACGACGACGAGGCGCGGGATCCCGAGGATCGCCTTCGCGCACCGCGCGAGCCGGACGTGGCCCCGGTGCGGCGGGTCGAAGGCGCCACCGAACAGCCCGACGGGCGCCTCAGGCAAGCTCGAGCTCCTCGTCGCCGATCTCGACCGTCGCGCCCCTGCGCGCGCCGGCGGCCTTCAAGGCCCGCTCGAGCTCCTCGTCGGAGGGAGGTGTCCCCAGCACGCGGAACCCGGCCTCGGTCCGGAGCAGGCGCCACGGCCGCGCCTTCGGCTGCGGGCGGTAGTCGAGGAAGTCCGCGAGTTCGTCGTCCGGCCGCTCCTCGGCGACCGGCTCCGGAACGAGCGTGAACAGCCGACGCCGGAAGTCCTCGATCCCCTCGCCGGTCGCGCACGAGAGCCGGAACACCGCGAGGATACGATCGTCCTCGACGCCGAACACCGGGTCGGGCGCGATGTCGACCTTGTTCAGCACGACGATCTGCGGCCGCTCGTCGAGCCCTGCGCCGTACGCGGCGAGCTCGGCGTCGATCGTCCGCCACTGGTCGTCCGACGGCTGCGACGCGTCGATCACGTGGATCAGCGTGCGCGCGCGCTCGAGGTGCGCCAGGAACTCGTGCCCCAGGCCGACCCCGTCGCTCGCGCCCTCGATGAGCCCGGGGACGTCGGCGAGGACGAGCTGGCGGCCGTCGGGCGACTCCACCGTCCCGAGCACCGGCTGCAACGTCGTGAACGGGTACTCGGCCACCTTCGGCCGGGCGTTCGAGACCCGGGAGATCAGCGACGACTTACCGGCGTTCGGGAGCCCGACGAGGGCGGCGTCCGCGAGCAGCTTCAGGTGCAGGTCGACGTCGCGCTCCTCGCCCGGCAGCCCCACCTCGGCGAAGCGCGGCACCTGCCTCGTCGACGAGACGAAGCGCGCGTTTCCGCGCCCTCCCTCGCCGCCGCGCGCGAGCACCACCCGGGCGCCCGGGTGCGCGAGGTCCGCGACGAGCGCGCCGTCGTCGGAGAAGACCTGCGTCCCGACAGGAACGGCCAGCTCGACGTCGTCTCCGTCGGCGCCGTGCTTGCGCGCGCCGCGCCCGTTCTCGCCCCGTGTCGCCTTGATGACGCGACGCCGCTGGAGTGACGAGAGGTCGCGCAGCGACGGGTCCGCGACGAGCGCGACGTGGCCACCGCGGCCGCCGTCGCCGCCGTCGGGGCCGCCCTTCGGCACGTACTTCTCGCGCCGGAAGCTCAGCCCGCCGTCGCCGCCCTTGCCGGCCTGGACGTGAATCCGGGCCCGGTCGCTGAACATCGAGGTGGTTACTCGGTCGGCTCGACGACCGACACGAAGCGGCGCTCGCCGCTCGTGCGGAAGGCGACGGTGCCGGTGCGGATCGCGAAGATCGTGTCGTCGCGACCGATCTCGGTGCCGGGGCCCGGGCGGAACCTCGTGCCGCGCTGGCGGACGATGATGTTGCCGGGCTCCGCCGCCTGGCCGTCGAACATCTTCACCCCGAGGTACTTGGGCTTCGAGTCGCGGCCGTTCTTCGAGGAGCCGAGGCCCTTCTTGTGTGCCACTAGGAGCTCTCCTCCTTCGCCTTGAGCGCCGCCTCGAGCGCCGAGACGGCGCCCTTCCGCGCGGCGTGCGCCTGCTCGTACTCGAGCGCCGCCTCGAGCATCGGGCGGTTCCAGTTCTTCGCGCCCTCGCTGATCTGCGCGACCGTCATGTCCTCGTAGCCGCTCGGCATCCCCTTGACGTGGTCGTCCGTCTCCTGCGGCGCCTCGGAGGCGGCGGCGGCCTTCTTCGGCGCCGCCGCGGGACGTGCCCCGCCGAGCGAGATCTCGATGCGCGTCGTCGCGGCGCGGAAGCCGTTGTGGCGCTTGTAGCCCGTGCGGCGCTTGTACTTGCCGATGCGGATCTTCGGCCCGCGCTCGTGCGCGATCACCTTGGCGGTGACGGCGGCGTCGCCGAGCAGGACGTCGGGGGAGAACGTGTTCCCCTCGTCGGCCTTGACGCGGTCGACGAGCAGCGTCTCGCCCTCGCGGACGCGGTACTGCTTCCCACCGACTCGGATGATCGCGTAGTCCATAACGGAGAAAACGCGGGCGGAGCCCGCGAGCGGCCGCAGTGTAGCGGCTAGCGCTCGCGCTCGTCCAACCCCCACTCGCTCATCGGCGTGTAGCCCCAGTCGTCGTCGTCCGACGGCTCGTCGCGCGCGGGTGTGGGTGTGGGTGTGGGCGCGGGCTCCTCGGCCTCGACCGTCTCCTCCACCGGCGCCGCCTCCTCGACGACCTCTGCCTCCACCGTCGCCGTCCCCGCCTCGCCTGCCGGCGTCTTGCGGCGGTTCCGGCCGCCGCGCGAGCCGCGCCTCGTCCGCTTCTTGGCGGCCGCCGGCGTCTCGGCCTCGTCGTCGCCGAGCTCGCGATCGGGGAGGTGGATGACGGGCGCCGCCGGCGCCGGCTCCTCCTCGGAGTCGGGCTCCGGCACCTCCTCGGGCTCCGCGACGGCGACGGCGGCCTCGGGAGCCTCCGCCGATTCCTCCCCGGGCGGCGCGACCGGCTTCTTCTTCCGGTTCCGCCCGCCGCGCGAGCCACGGCGCGTCCGCTTCTTCGGAGCGGTCGACCCGTCGGCGGCGGTCTCGCCGCCGGCGTCGTCCTCGTCCGGCTCGTCGGCCTCCGCCTCCGCATCCGCCTCGACGTCGGCCTCGTCCTCGTCGTCGTCGTCGTCGAGCACCGCCTCGGGCTCCTCCGCCTTCCGCGCCGAGGGGCGGCGCGCGCGCGTCGGGCGCTCCGCCTCGGCCTCGGCCGTCAGCGGCTCGTCGGACGCCTCCACCGGCGAGACCAGCTCGGCCCAGGCGAGGCCGTCGGTGACGGCGACGATCCGGGCCGTCACCTTCTTCCCCACGAGCTTCGCGGCGCCCCCGACGACGACGTCGACGTCGCCGACCTTGCCGACGCCGGCGTGCGGATCGTGCAGCCCTACCTCGCCGAGCTTGAGCTCGACCTCCTGGTCGACCTCGAAGGGCAGGGCCGGCGCGACCTTCTCGAGCGTCCCCTGGTCCAGCACCTTGAAGTGGTCGAGGTGCTCGCCCTCCTTGGCGACGAGGAAGAACCGGCGCTTCGTCGTGTCCTCGAGCTCCCGGAGCCGCGACCCGGCGGGCCCGGCGACGAGCCACGCCACCTTGGCGGCGACCTCGACGCGGAAGGCCTTCGCGCGGGAGCCGGGCGTCACCAGGCCGCGCAGGCGCCGCTCGACGTCCACCGCCGCCGTGTGCTCGGACACGACGATGCCGTCGCCGCCGCACGTCGGGCACTTCTTCGTCATCACCTCGCGCGGCCCGTCGGTGACGTTCTGGCGCGTCATCTCGACGAGGCCGAGCGGCGAGATCTCGACGACGTATGTCTTCGTGCGGTCGCGCTCGAGCTCCTCTCCGAGCGCCTTCTCCACGGCGGCGCGGTTCTTCGGGCTCGCCATGTCGATGAAGTCGATGACGATGATGCCGCCGATGTCGCGCAGCCGGAGCTGCCGGACGACCTCCTTCACCGCCTCGAGGTTGTTCTTCGTGATCGTGTCCTCGAGCCGGCCGCCCGACTTCTTCGACCGCGAGCCGACGAAGCGGCCGGTGTTCACGTCGATCACGGTGAACGCCTCGGCGTAGTCGAAGATCAGGTAGCCCCCCGAGGGAAGGTCGACTCTGCGGCTCAGCGTCGACTTGATCTCCTGCTCGACGCCGAAGGTCTCCATCAGCGGCTCGCGCTCGCGGTAACGCGTGACGCGCTCTGCCATGTGCGGTGACGTCTTCTTGAGGTAGCCGACGATGCGCTTGTACGTCCGGTCGTGGTCGACGAGGAGCCGCTCGAAGTCGCCGGTGAACAGGTCGCGCACGACGCGCAGCGGCAGCTCGGCCTCCTGGTAGACGAGCGACGGCGCCTTCGCGTCCTTCGCCTTCGCCTCGATCGACTTCCAGAGCCGCTGGAGGAAGTCGAGGTCGCGCTCGATGTCCTCGGCCGAGGCACCCTCCGCCGCGGTGCGGACGATCACGCCGCCGACAGCCGGGGCGCACTCCTTGAGGATCCCCTTGAGCCGGTTGCGCTCCTCGTCCTCGAGACGCCGCGACACGCCGAGCCCGTCGCCGTGCGGCACGTAGACGACGAAGCGGCCCGGCAGCGAGATCTCGGTCGTGAGCCGGGCCCCCTTCGTCTTCATCGGGTCCTTGACCGCCTGGACGAGGAGCTTCTCCCCGCGCTGGATCAGGTCCTGGATCTTCCGCGCGCCCTTCCTGCCCTCGAGCTCGGGGCCGACGATCTCGTCGACGTAGAGGAAGCCGTTCTTCTCGAGTCCGATCTCGACGAACGCCGCCTCCATTCCCGGAAGGACGTTGTCGACGACGCCGAGGTAGATGTTCCCGGCGATCGACCGGCGCTCCGGCCGCTCGAGGTAGACCTCGGCGACCTTGTCGTCCTCGAGGACGGCGACGCGCTTCTCGCCCGGGTCGACCGACACGAGGAGCTCGCGCTTGGCCTTCGGGAGCGGCGCGCGCCTCGGCGGCGTGCGGCGGCGCGACTGCGTCGCGCGCGGCTTGCGCTCCGACGCCTTGCGCTCCGACGTCTTGCGCCCGGCCGCCGCAGGCGCGGCGGCGTCGTCGGGCTCGGCGTCCGTCTCGGCGGCCGCGGCCGTCGCGCCGTTCGGCGACGCGGTCGCCGTCTTCTTGCGGTTGCGGCCGCCGCGCGTGCCGCGGCGGCGCTTCCTGGGCGCCGCGGTGGTTCCTCCTGCTCCGTCGGTGTCCGGCTCGGGGGCCGGCGGTTCGACGGTCACTGCCTCGACAGCGGGTGCTGCCTGTGCACGCTCAGGGCGCGCGAACTCCTCCGACTTCTTCCGCCGGAACCAGGGAAGTGGCAAACGATCTCTCCTGAAGGGTCGTGCGCCTGCGCAGCCTCATCGGGCGCGCGGCGCAAGTGGATGGGAAAAGCCTTGGCATAGGCCTTCCCGGAGCGTATCAGGGGCGGGTCAGGCCGCCGCTTCGGCGAGCGGCCGGAGCTTGGCCCTCCTCGCGCCGATCGCCCGCAACCGCTGCGCCAGCCTCGCCCACGCCCACGGCTCGACCTCGACGTACCGCACGGCCGACTGGCCTCGCGTCGAGTCGAGGTACTCGAACCACGCGTCCGCCTCCTCGATCAAGAGCAGCTCGTGCGCTTCCTGGTGTCCGGTCAGAGCCATGCGGGCGATCACCTCCTGTCGATGGAGGAGAGCGTAGGACCGCCGCCGGACGGCACGGCCGCGGGCGGTCGGGCTACGACGCGCGGCGCGCCTTGCGCGAGTACATCTCGTCGTCGGAGCGCGCGATCAGCCGGTCGAGGTCGTCCCCCGGCGCGGCGTCGACGCGGCCGACGGTGGCGGTGAGCCGCGCGAACCCGCTGCCCTGCGCCGCCCCGGCGATCGCATCCTGCACGTCGGCGACCTCGAGCAGGGCGTGGTCGTCGGCCGACGTCTCGAGCAGGCAGAACTCGTCCCCGCCGATCCGCCCGGCGATGCAGCCGCTGTGCTCGATCGACCGGAGCGCCTCGCCCACCACGACGAGCGCGCGGTCGCCGGCAGCGTGCCCTTGCGAGTCGTTGATCTGCTTGAGCCCGTCGAGGTCGACGAAGAACATCAGCACCCTCTTCTCCGCCGCGCGCGCCGCGCCGACGGCGGCGGTCGCCGCGTCGAAGAAGCCGCGCCGGTTCAGGAGCCCCGTCAGCTCGTCCCTCGTCGCGAGCTCACGGAGGAGCTGCGCCTGGTCCGCGAGCTTCGCCGCCTGCCGCGCGACGAGCGCCTCCGCCGCCTTGCGGGCGGTGATGTCGCGCGACATGCCGAAGATGCCGATGATGCGGCCGTCGCGGTCGACGAGCGGCGCCTTCGTCGTCGACACCCACGTCTCGCGCCCGTCGGGCCAGACCTCGCATTCCTCGATTGCCACGAGCGCGCGGCCCGTGCGCAGGATCACGTCCTCGTCGGAGAGCGCCTTCTCGGCGTGCGCCGACGCGAAGAAGTCGGAGTCCGTCCGGCCGATCGCGTCGAGCGGGTCGTCGAGGCCCATCCACCCCGCGAGCGACCGGCTGACGCGGAGGAAGCGGCTCCCGGTGTCCTTGAAGTAGAGGTGGTCGGGCGAGTGCTCGAGCAGCGCGTCGAGGAGGTAGCGGTCGTCCAGGAGCTCCTCGGGTGGCGCGCCGTTCGCAGACGCCGTGTCGTCCACCTCGCCTGTATCGGATGGGACGAGCTCGACCTTGAGCGGCCGCTCCCGTTACTGCGTGCGCGCCTCGAAGTAGCGGACGGCGGCCTCGCCGATCGCCTTCGTGCCCGCGTAGGCGACCGCCCCCTTCACGGCCCAGCCGGCGACCGGGACGAAGTCGAGCAGCTCGCGCGCGGCCGCGCGCAGGCCGAAGCCCGCGCCGACGACGCCGCCCAGCTCGAGCGCGCGCCGGTTGTCGACGTCCTCGCCGTAGGCGAGGGCGATCCGGAGGACGAGCCTGATCTGGTTCAGCGTCAGGACCGGCATGTCGACGCCGGGGATGAACACCGCGGCGCCGACGACGCCGTTCCGCCGCGCGAAGGTCGCGATCAGGTGGTCGCAGACCGCCGGACGCAGCACCGGGAGCCGGGCCGCGAGCGCCGTCCCGCTCTCGCCGAGCCGCCGCGCGAGCGCGCGGGCGATCTCGTCGACGGGGAAGCCCTGCCCCGGCGCGACGCGGACGACGTCCGTCGCAAGGACGTACGGGACGCGTTCAGTGTCCGAGACCGCGACGACGGGCACGCCCGCGCGGTCCGCCTCGCGGAGCACGCCCTCGTCGGGCGCCCCCACCCACACGACAGCCGCGACGTCGCGGACGCCGTTCTCGAGGACGGCCGCGGCGTCGCCGCCCGCGCGCAGCTCGCGCGCGAGCACGGGGACGAGCTCGCTCGCACCGGCGACTCCGAGCGGCCGCTCGTCCCCCGTGCCGCGCCGGAGCTCCCGGACGACGCCGAGGACCGACAGCGGCCCGAGCTTGGACTTCATCTTCCTCACGCGCGCCTCCTCACCGGCCGTCTCATGTGGATCGCCTGCAGGATGCCGATTGCCAGGAAGTTCGTGATCAGCGACGAGCCGCCGACCGACACGAACGGCAACGGGATGCCGGTGATCGGCGCTGCGCCCATCGTCATCGCGGCATTGACGAACACCTGGAACAGGAACATGAAACCGATCGCGCCGGCGACGATCGCGCAGTAGAGATCGCGCGCGCCGGCGACGATCTTCAGGGCGCGCCACACGATCAGGAGGTACAGCAGCAGCAGGATCGACGCGCCGAAGAAGCCGCGCTCCTCCGCGAGCGACGCGAACGCGAAGTCGGTGGCGTGCTCGGGCAGGTAGTCGAGCCGCGTCTGCGTCGCGCCGAGGACGCCGCGCCCGCGCAACCCGCCGGCGCCGACGGCGGTGATCGACTGGCGCAGGTTGTACGTCGCTCCGCGCGGGTCGTTGTCCGGGTGCGTGAAGCCGGTCAGGCGCTGCGACTGGTACGGCTTCAGGACGTTCACGCCGGCGGCCGGCAGGAGCCAGAGGATCGCGAGAGCGGCTGCGACGGCGAGTGTGGCGAAGATCGCGAGGTGCGACCAGCGCATGCCGGCGACGAACAGCACCGCCGCGAGCGCCGCGGTGTACACGAGCGCGGTGCCGATGTCCGGCTGCAGGAAGACGAGGAGGATCGGGACGGCCCCGTAGACGATCGTCGCGAGCGGCGTCGACACCGCTTGCGTGGCGTGGCGGCGCTCGGCGACGAACGCCGCGAGCGCGAGCACGAACAGCACCTTCCCGAACTCGGACGGCTGGAAGGTGAAGAAGCCGACGTCGACCCAGCGCTTCGACCCGCGCGTCGCCGCTCCCGCGGCGAGCACGAAGACCATGACGCCGAGCGTGCCGAAGTACAGAGGGCGCCGCAGCCGGCGGTAGCGGTCGGGGTCGACGAGCAGGACGGCGACGAAGACGATCGTCCCGGCGACGGCGTACACCGCCTGGCGCGTCAGCGCGGACCCGCCCGGGTCGTGGCGGGTGATCCCGTCGATCGCCCACAGCCCGTAGGCGGTGACGGAGAAGAGCGCGCCCACCAGGAGCCAGTCGAGGCGGCGGAGCAGCGCGGCGACGCCGACGGCTTCCGCGCGCCGCGGGCGGAGGCCGCGCGCCCGCGTGTCGACGGCCTCGATCGTCAATCCGACGCCTTCTGCACGGTGGTCGCCGTCGTCCCGAAGAACTGCTCGAACACCTTGAGCGCGGCAGGGGCGGCGGCCGAGCCGCCGTGGCCGCCGTTCTCGATCACCGCGCACACGACGATGGACGGCGCGCCGAACGGGCCGTAGCCGCACCACCACGACTGGTTGAGCTTGATCGCGTTCGGGAAGCCGGCGACGTGCACGAGCTTCTCGGCCGAGCCGGTCTTGCCCGCGATGTCGACCTTGAAGTTGCCGAACACGCCCGAGGACGTGCCGAGCGGCGAGTGCGTGGCCTGCTCGAGGCCGAGCTGGACGTACTGGAGGGCCGCGGGATCGACTCCCACCGGCTGCGGCGGCTGGGCACCGAAGCGGCGGAGCACGCGGACCGGCTGCGTCGCGTTCCCCGGCAGCTCGACGTCGGCGGCGAGGTGCGGCGTGACGAGCTTGCCGCCGTTCGCGACGAGCGCGTAGAAGCGCGCCATCTGGAGCGGCGTCACGAGCACGTCGCCCTGGCCGATCGCGAGCTGGATCGAGTAGCCCGGCTTCCACGTGCGGTCGAGCTCCCCGTAGCCCTTCTGCGCGCTGAAGGACCGGCGGCGCCACTCGGGCGTGGGGATCAGGCCCGCCGTCTCCGGCCCGACGTCGACGCCCGTGGTCTCTCCCAGGCCGAAGCGGTTCGCCCACGCCTGGAGCGGATGGCCGCGGTTCGGCGGCAGCCGGTAGAAGTCGTCGCCGAGCTGGTAGAAGAACGTGTCGCACGACTCCGCGATCGCGGTGCGCAGGTCCATCCACTGGTCGATGTTCGGCGTCCAGTTGTCGAACGTCTGGTGGTACTTCGTGAACGACGGCGAGCACAGGAGCTGCGTGAACGGCGTGAGCAGGTGCTCCTGCATCGCCGCGAGCGCCGTCACCGGCTTGAACGTCGACCCGGGCGGGTAGCCGACGTCGATCGCGCGGTTCAGCGACGGGAAGTTGTCGGTCGCCGCAACGGCCGGGTCGAGCACCGGCGCGAGCTTCTTCGGGTCCTTGCGCCCGACGAAGATCGACGGCTTGTACGTCGGGCTCGACGCCATCGCGAGGATCGCGCCGTCGCGCGGGTCGAGCGCGACGATCGCCCCGCCGTCGGCGTACCTGCCCTCGGCGCTCGAGCGCGCGAGGCCGATCCCGTACCTGAGCGCCTTCTCCGCCGCCCGCTGCACGCCGGCGTCGAGCGTCAGCCGCAGCGCCTCGCCCGGCGTCGGCGCCGCCTGCGGCACGGCCGCCGACTTCGGGCGGCCGCGCGAGTCGACCGTCAGCTGCGCCTTCCCGTCGCGGCCGCGCAGGTAGGTGTCGTAGGTCCGCTCGATCCCCGCCTGGCCGATCGCGTCCGTCGGCTGGTACCCCTTCGACTTCAGCCGCTTGTAGTCGCCGGCCGAGATCTGCCCGACGTAGCCGAGCACCTGCGCGCCGAGCGCCTGGTAGGGGTACTGCCGCAGGTAGCTCTCCGCGAGCCGGACGCCGGGGAACTCCGCCTGGTGCTCGAGCAGGTAGTAGATCTGCTGCTGCTTGATCCCCCGCTGCACGACGACCGGCGTCAGCGGGTCGTCGCCGTGCTTGACGAGCTGCGCGACGATCTCCTTCGTCGGGACGCCGGTGATGCCGGAGAGCCTGCGCAGCTCCGCCCGCTGCGCGGGCCACGTCTTCGGGAGGTCGCTCGGCCACAGCTCGACCCGGGTACCGGGCGTGTTGCGCACGAGGACGTGGCCGTTCCGGTCGAGGATCGGCCCGCGCGGCGCCTCGAGCCTCAGCGTCCGCACGCGGTTGTCGTTCGCGAGCGCCAGGTAGCGGTCGCCGGAGAGGATCTGCAGCGCCCACAGGCGCAGGAAGAGGACGGCGAACAGCGCGAGCGCGGCGAACCCGAGGACGGCGACGCGCAGCGCGAGCTGCGGCGTGAGCCGGTACGGCTCGGAGACGCGCGGGTCGCCCGGGAGGAACCGTCCCGGCGGGTGTGCGCGCTCAGCCAAGGAGGCGCACCTCGCGGATGCGGTCGCCCAGCTCGAGCGGCGGGAAGAGCCGCCGCGCGAGCGCGTACACCGGCAGGGTCAGGAGGAGGTTCAGCACGAGCGCGCCCGGCACGCCGTTCGCGACGAGGCCCGCGGGCGCGGGCTCGCCGAGGACGAACTGCAGGAGGAGCTGCCCGAACAGGAACAGCACCGTGACCACCGCGACCGAGAGGAACGGCGCGTGGAAGCGGTCGCGCGCCGTCGTCTCGCCGTACCGCCCGATCCAGAAGCCGCCGATCGTGAGCAGCAGCGAGGTGACGCCGAGCGTGCCGAGCGTCGCGGTGTCGAGGAGCAGCCCGGTCCCGAAGCCGGCGATCGCGCCGAAGACCGAGCCCCGGAGGAGCGCGATCGAGAGCAGCGTGACGAGCACGACGCTCGCGGTGCGGAACGGCCGGTACTCCGTCAGCACGGCGAGCTGGAGGAGCGACGCCGCGAAGAGGACGAGGAACGCCTTCGTCGCGTCGATCACGGAGCCGCCTTCGGCACGAGCACGACGACGGTGTGCACCGAGGAGAAGTCGACCAGCGGCCGCACCTGGATGCTCTGGAACAGGCTCGCGTCGCCGATCGACTGGCTGACGACCGTGCCGATCGGG
The DNA here is from genome assembly GCA_036403195.1 of Gaiellaceae bacterium. Classification (GTDB taxonomy): domain Bacteria; phylum Actinomycetota; class Thermoleophilia; order Gaiellales; family Gaiellaceae; genus PALSA-600. The sequence goes on along the minus strand of DASWRL010000023.1, from coordinate 1,052 downwards.
AGCCCGCGCGGGTACTTCGAGCGGAGCGGCCCCTGCCCGAGGCTGCCGGCGGTGATCACCGTGTCGCCGATCCCGACCCTCGGCTGCTTCGGCACGCGGTCGAAGATGAGCACGTCGCTCGACCCGCTGCCGCGACGGATCGCGCCCACCACCTGCGGGTTCGCGAGGTCGGTCGCCGTCACGGCGCTCTCGTTGTCCGTCAGCAGCATCACGCGCGCGACGTGCTTCGCCACCTTGTCGACCGTGCCCACGAGCGCACCCGTCGTCGGCTGGACGACGACGCTTCCCTTGACGACGCCCTGCTCGGAGCCGGCGTCGACGATCACGCTCTCGTCGATGGCGCTCTGCGGGTTCGCGAGCACGGCGGTGTTGACACGGTCGAAGTCCGCGACCGAGGGCGGGCCGTGGTAGTCGAGCGCCTTCTGCAGCTCGGCGGTCTGCTGGGCGGCCGTCTGCTCGAGGATGACCTGACGGCGCAGGTCTGCGACCTGCAGGCGCAGCTTCTTGTTCTCGCTCTTCGCGTCGACGAGGCCGCGGAACCAGCCGACGGTGTCGCGGAAGGGGCGCGTGACGCGGTCGGCTGCGACCTCGAACGGCCGCAGCACGGTCGCGCCCGCCCCCTGGACGCCGTCGAGCGCGCTCGAGCGAAACGAGACCGTGATCAGAACGAACGACGCCAGCACCAGGAGCCCCACGACGATCCGGCGCCTGATTGCGCTGGAGCGGCTCGAGGGGTACCCGGAGGGGGCGGCGCGCTGGACGGACGAGCCCAGGACCGCAAGACGGACGGTCCGGTTGCGTGGCACGTGGGCAGAAGCCTAGCGGCTGCGCCCGAAGGGCCCTATCCGCGGAGGCTCAGCGTGGTCGTCGTGAGGACGGCGGCCCGGCGGAAGCCGAGTGACCTGTTGAGGTGCCGCATGACGTCGTTCTCCTCCGCGTTCGAGGTCGTGACGACGGCGACCTCGGGGTGGTCGGAGCGGAGCCGCCGCAGCGATTCCGTCTTCACGGCACGCGCGAGGCCGGCCCCGCGGTGGGCGGCCGCAGTCCCGGTG
>DASWRL010000022.1:0-12953 GCA_036403195.1 Gaiellaceae bacterium | reverse complement strand
CGGCGACGCGGTGGCCGTGAGCGCCAGCACGCGCGGGCGCACGCCCGCTTTGTCCGCCAGTTCATCGATGATCTTTCCCAGCCGCCGATAGTCAGGCCGAAAGTCGTGGCCCCACTCGCTGACGCAATGCGCCTCGTCGACGACGAACAGCTTCGGCTGCGCCTCGCGCAGCCGGTCGAGCGTCTCCGGCGATGTGAACTGTTCCGGCGCGAGGAAGAGGAAGTCGAGGAGCTCGTCCTCGAGGTCGTCGAGGAGCTCCTCGCGGCGCCCCTCGCTCAGCGTCGAGTTGAGCGCGGCTGCGTCGCCGACCTCTGCGTCCTCGATCGCCTCCACCTGGTCGCGCTGCAGGGCGATCAGCGGCGACACGACGAGCGTCGGCCCGGGGACGATCGCGCCTGCGACCTGGTAGACGGCCGACTTCCCGGCGCCCGTGGGCATGACGACGAGCACGTCGCGCCCCGAGACGGCCGCCTCGACCGCCTCCCGCTGCTCCGGGCGGAGGCTGAAGCCGAGCGCCGCGCGCGCGACCTTCTGGACGTCGGCCATCGCGCGTATGTGCCCCGACGGTCGCGCGGCTAACGGGAGCCGACCGCGGCGCCCGCGACCTGCCCGACCGCCGGCGCGCGCGCGACGACGACGGTGCCGGCGAGGGCGACGACCATCCCGGCGGCGAGGACCATCCCGTCCGCGGGCGTCGACGACCACTGCTCCCGGAGGAAGAGGGGCTCGAGCACGACCGGCAGGAAGGTCTGGACGGAGGTCGTGACCGGCACGACGACGGTCGCCGCGACACGCTGGAACGCCGTCATGCCGGTGATCGTCGCGGCGAGGCCGCACCCGAGGCCGGCGGCCGCCCACGCGGCGGCGTTCGTCCAGTGCGCGACGGCGACGTCGTCGCTCATCAGCTTCGTCGCGATGTTCGCGGCGGCGAAGCCGGCTCCGGACGCGAGCATCGTCAGCAGCCCGCCGTCGAGGCGCGTCCCGCGCAACGGGAACGGCAGCAGGCCGACGGCAGCCGGCGCGGCGGCGACTGCCAGCACCGCGAGGCCGCGTCGGTGGGTCTCGACGTGCCCCGGCACGCCGACGGCGACCAGCGCGACGCCGGCGACGATCGCGACGACGCCGAGCCACACCGACGGGCCGACCCGCTCTCCGAGTGCGCGCATTCCGGCGGCGAGGACGACGAGCAGCCCCACCGTCAGCGCGGGCTGCACGACGGCGAACGGCGCCTCCGCGAGCGCCACCACCTGCGGCACCACGCCGACGAGCCCGAGCGCGAGCCCCGCCGTCCAGCGCCAGCGCCGCAGCAGGTCGACGACGAGCCGCAGCCGCAGCGCGAGTGCCGGCGGCTCCCGGCGGGCCTCGAGCGCCTGCAGGACGAGCCCGAGGTTGAAGAGGAGGGAGGCGGCGAGCGCCGCAACGAGCCCGACGACGAGGTGCACGGCTCGTCGTTCCCGGCTCAGCGCGTCCCCACGCGCCGCGGGCGGGCGCTGAGTTTCGGGCGCGGGCGCGGTCTACCACGTCATGAGCCACACCATCTCCGCCGTCACGCTGTTCGTCGAGGATCTGGACGCCGCGAAGCGGTTCTACGCCGAGGCGTTCGACCTCCCGGTCCACTACGAGGACGCCGACTCGTGCGTCTTCCTCTTCGGAGCCACCATGATCAACCTGCTCGCCGTCAGCGAGGCGCCCGGGCTGGTCGCGCCCGCGCGCGTCGCGCGCGCCGAGGAGGGCGTCCGGTTCCAGCTCACCCTCGCCGTCGACGACGTCGACGCCGCAGTCGCACGGCTCGGCGCGCGCGGCGTCGAGCTGCTGAACGGGCCGCTCGACCGGCCGTGGGGCATACGCACGGCGAGCTTCCGCGACCCGGCTGGGCACATCTGGGAGGTCGCCGCACCGCTCGAGGGCGCCTAAGCTGCGGCCGGGTGCGCTGCGTCGTCGTTGGAGCCGGAGTCGTCGGTCTCGCGATCGCCCGCGAGCTGCACGGACGGGGCCTCGACGTCGTCGTGCTGGAGCGCACGGGGATCGGCGCAGGTGCGTCGGGCGTGCAGCCGGGCGGCGTACGGCAGCAGTGGGGGACGCGGGTTGCGTGCCGCCTCGCCGCCGAGTCGGTCGCGTTCTGGCGCGAAGCGGCGGAGCGCCTCGAGTCGCGCGTCCCGCTCGTGCTCCGCCGGGGCGGCTACCTGTTCGTCGCCCACAGCGCGAGGACCGTCGAGCAGCTCGCGGCGAACGTGCGGCTGCAGAACGAGGAGGGGATCCCGTCGCGGATCGTTTCGCCCGATGAGGCGGCGACCCTCGTGCCCGACCTCCGCGGAGAAGCGATCGCCGGCGGGGCGTGGTGCGGCGAGGACGGCTACTTCGACCGGCCGCAGGCGGTCGTCGAGGCGTTCGCTGCGGGGCTCGACGTCCGCCGTGACGAGGTCGCGTCGCTCTCCATGCTCGACGCCGACGCGATCGTCGTCGCGGCCGGGGCCGAGACGCGCGCGCTCGTCGCGCCGCTCGGGGTCGACCTCCCGGTCGTGCCGGAGGAGCGGCACCTCTTCTACAGCGGACCGATCCACGAGCGGCTCCTCGAGCCGCTCGTCGTCGCGCCGGAGCTCGCGTTCGCCGCGAAGCAGCTCGCCGACGGGCGCGTCCTCGCCGCCGACCTCCGGGGCGACTCACGCGCGACGATCAGGGACGGCGTCGGCCGGCTCCTGCCCCGGCTCGCGTACGTGTCGCTCGCGCTGCGCGTCACGGGCGCCTACGACGTGACCCCGGACCACCAGCCGGTCCTCGGCGAGGTCGCCGACGGGGTCTTCGTCGCGTGCGGGTTCAGCGGGCACGGCTTCATGATCGCGCCGGCCGTCGCCCGCATCACCGCGGATGCGGTACTCGGGAGGCGCGACGAGATCCTCGACGTGCTCGGCGTCGAGCGCTTCGCGCGGGGTCGCCTCGTGCCCGAGTCGCAGCTCGTGTGACCGTCACGCACGGGTGCTGTGCCGCGGCGAGGGCGCCGTCGATCGTGAGCCCCCGGCCGGCCGCCCCTCGCGGGCTCGAGCGTCGTCTCGGCGTCCGGCCCGATGCGCGCGAAGACGCGCTCGAACGCCGCCAGCTCGCCTTCGGGCACGGTCCCGCCGAGGGTCGCGAACGCCGCCTCCGTCGCTGCGACGAGCCGCGCCGCGAGCTCGGCCGCGACCGCGACGGAGTGCGCGAGCAGGAGCGTGTGCGCGTAGTCGCGGGCCAGCTGGCCCGCCGTCCGAGGCCTGTCGTCGAGCTCCCGCTGGATCGCGTAGAGGCGCGCTGCGTCCTCGAGGCGGCCTTCGGCGACGGCCACGCTCCCGAGCTCGACCGCGCACCGGGCCGCCTCCGAGTCGTCCCCGTACGCCTGGTAGACGCGCCTCGGCGACCGCCTCGGCGGACTCGAGCATGAACCCGCCGGAGAACACGGCGAGGGCGCCGAGAAGCGTCCGCGCTCGGTCGTCGAGCAGGTCCTAGCTCCAGTCGAGCGCCGCGCGCATGGTGCGCTGCCGCGGAGGGAGGTCGCGTGCGCCGCCGACGCCAGCTCGTCGAGCGGACGCGTCTCGTCCGCGGCGACGTCTCGACGGCGACCGTCTCGCAGTAACGCCGGGGAGAGGGGTGGAGCGGGAGCGCCCGCTCCACCCCGTATCCTCGGCGCGTGACGGAGATGCGCCTGTACGACCTCCGCGTCACCGTCGAGCGGATCGAAGGGCGCTCCGTCTGCGGCCTCGCGGTCGGCGACTACTTCGAGCTGACCGAGTCGAGCCGCGTCCGGATCCCCGACGGGAGGCACTTCTGCCTCTACGCGCTGCAGTCGGTGCTGCCGCTCCTCCCGGCGAAACAGCGGCGCCTCGCCGCGGACGACTGGCTCGAACGGGACAGCCTCGTCTGCTGCCCCGACCCCGACGAGCGCGTCGTCATGCGGATCGAGCGGATCGGCGAGCGCACGCTGCGCACGGAGGATCTCACCTGACGGGCCTCGAGCTGGGTCTCGGGCTCCAGTCCGAGCACACGGTCGAGGAGTACGAGCGGGTGGGGCGGCGCGCCGAGGAGGCCGGGTTCGACGTGATCTCGGTGTTCCACGACCTCTTCTTCCAGCCCGCGATCTTCCCGCTGCTCGTGATGGCGCGCGTGACGGAGCGCGTACGGCTCGGGCCCGCCGCCCTCAACGCGTCGACGCTCCACCCGGTCGAGATCGCAGGCCAGGTGGCGTCGCTCGACCTCGCGTCGAACGGCCGGGCGTACATCGGCCTCGTCGTCGGCTCGTGGCTCGATCAGCTCGGCCTCGAAGAGCCACTGCCGCTGACGCGGCTCCGCGAGGCGGTCGAGGTGGTGCGCCGGCTCCACGCCGGAGACACGAGCGGGTTCGCCGGACGCCGGTTCACGCTCGCCCCCGGCGCAGGCCTCGAGTGGAAGCCGCTCCGGCCGCGCGTCCCGCTGCTCGTCGGCACCTGGCGCCCGCGGGCGGCCGCGTGGGCGGCGACCGTCGCGGACGAGGTCAAGATCGGCGGCACCGCGAACCCGGACATGGTCAAGCAGATGCGCGCCTGGCTCGGGCCGGAAGGGCCGCGTATCGTCGTGGGCGCGGTCACGGTCGTCGACGAGGACGGCGCCGCTGCGCGGACGCGGGCCGCGCAGGTCGTCGAGATGTACCTCGACGTGGTCGGCGCGCTCGACCCGACGCTCGAGCTGCGACGGGGGCAGAAGCCGCCGGTCGAGAAGTTCACCATGGCGGGGACGCCGGCGGAGGTCGCCGCGCAGGCGCGCGAGCTCCTCGACGCCGGGGCCCATCGCGTCGAGTTCGGGACGCCCCAGGGCCGCCTCGACCTGCTCTGCGACCGGGTGCTGCCCGAGCTCCGGGCGTAGACCCGCCGCTACGATCGGTCGTCCGTTGACGACCGCCCCGACGGCGATCTCGCAAGCCCCCGGCTCGCTCGCGCGCCGCCTCGGCCGCGCAGGCGGTCTCGCGCGGTTCGTCGCGCGGCGATTCGCCGCCCTGATCCTGCTGCTGATCGGCATCACCGCCGTGACCTTCGTCCTCACGCAGCTCGTGCCCTCGAACGCGGTCGCCACGAACCTGGGCGAGCAGGCGGCCGGCGACCCGGCGGCGGTCGCGGCGTTCCGGCACCACTACGGGCTCGACAAGCCTCTCCCGGCGCGCTACGCCATCTACCTCGGGCACGTCGTGAAGGGCGACCTCGGCCAGTCGTCGCTCACGCACGACGCCGTCACGCACGACCTCGGCACCTTCATCCCGGCGACCGCCGAGCTCGCGCTGTACTCGGTGCTCTTCGCGGCGATCGTCGGGATCGGCTTCGGCGTGCTCGCCGCGCTGCGACGCAACCGGCCGACGGATCACGCGCTGCGCGTCGCGTCGCTCGCCGGCATCTCCATGCCGACGTTCTGGATCGCACTCGTCGCCCTGTACGTCGGCTTCTACCGGCTCGGCTGGTTCCCGGGGGCCGAGCGGCTCGACCCCGGCCTGACGCCGCCGGGGACAATCACCGGCCTCTACACCCTGGACGCGCTCCTGCACGGCGACGTCGGCCTGTTCGGGCAGGCGTTCCACCACCTGGTGCTCCCGTCGCTCGTCCTGGCCGCCTTCAACGTGAGCCTTCTCACCCGGTTCACGCGGTCGGCGGTGCTGGAGGTCGTCGGCAACGACTACGTGCGCGCCGCGCGGGCGAAGGGGCTGCCGGGGCGCGTCGTGGTGATGCGGTACATCCTGCGCGCGGCGCTTCCGTCCGTCGTCACGGTGCTCGGGCTCGTGTTCGCCAACGTGCTCACCGGGGCGGTGCTGGTGGAGAAGATCTTCTCCTGGCCCGGCGTCGGCCAGTACGCGTACCAGGCGGCCGTGAACGTCGATGTCCCGGCGATCGCCGGAGTGAGCATCTTCGTGGCGGTCGTCTACGTCACCATCAACTTCGTCGTCGACGTGCTCTACGGCGTCATCGACCCGCGGGTACGGATCCGGTGACGGAGGTCGCGGTCGAGCCGCTCGTGCGCCGCCGGCGCCTCGCGCTGCCCGCTGCCTGGCGCCAGCCGCTCGCGATCACCGGCGTGGTGATCGCGGTCGTCTGGATCCTCGTCGCGATCTTCGCGCCGCTGCTCGCGCCGCACGACCCGCTCGCGCAGAATGCCGTCCCGGCGCAGAGCCCGTCGTGGTCGCACCTCTTCGGGACCGACGAGCTCGGGCGGGACGTCGCGAGCCGGGTCATCTACGGGTCGCGCGTCTCGCTCCCGATCGCGCTCGTCCTCGTGGCGTCCGCCATGGTCATCGGCTCGACCGTGGGCGCGGTCGCGGGCTACTTCCGCGGGATCGCCGACGGCGCGCTCATGCGCGTCGTCGACCTCGTCTTCGCGTTCCCCCCGATCATCCTCGCGATGGTGGTCGCCGCGGTCCTCGGCAAGGGGCTGTTCAACGCGGCGCTCGCGATCGTCGTCGTCGCGTGGCCGTCGTACGCACGCGTCTCCCGCGCGCTCGTCCTCCAGGTCGGCGAGTCGGAGTACGTGCAGTCGGCGCGGCTGCTCGGCGCCTCGAGTCGCAAGACGCTCTTCCGCGACGTGCTGCCGAACGTCGCGGGGCCGATCTTCGTGCTCGCCACCCTCGACCTCGCGAACGCGATCCTGCTCCTGTCGGGCCTCTCGTTCCTCGGTCTCGGCGCGCAGCCGCCGAAGGCGGAGTGGGGGTCGATGGTCGCCGAGGGCACGCAGTACTTCCAGTGGTGGTGGATCGGCACGTTCCCCGGCCTCGCAATCTTCACCGTCGTGCTCGCGTTCAACTTCCTCGGCGACTCGCTGCGCGACGTCTTCGACCCGCGGACCGTCCGGCGCGCGGAGGAGCCGTGACCGAGACGCTCGCGGTGGAGGGGCTGCGCGTGAGGCTGCCGACGCCCGGCGGCGACGTGACCGTCGTCGACGGCATCGACTACACCGTGCGGCCGGCCGAGGTGCTCGGGATCGCCGGCGAGAGCGGCAGCGGGAAGACCGTGTCGATGCTCGCGCTCCTCGGCCTGCTCCCCGAGGGATCGGCGGTCGAGGGGCGTGCGCAGTTCGGCGCCGACGACCTGCTCGCGATCCCGCCGCGCCGTCTCCGCGACATCTCGGGGCGCGACATCGCAATGGTGTTCCAGGACCCGTTCACGTCGCTCCACCCGATGCTTTCCGTCGGGAAGCAGCTGACCGAGCACGTGCGGCAGCACCTGGGCCTCGACCGCGGGCAGGCGGAGGCGCGCGCGGTCGAGCTGCTCGCGGACGTGCGCATCCCCGACCCGCACGCGGCGCTCCGCCGCTTCCCGCACCAGTTCTCCGGCGGGATGCGGCAGCGGATCGCGATCGCGATCGCGCTCGCGTGCCGGCCGCGCCTGCTGATCGCGGACGAGCCGACGACGGCGCTCGACGTGACCGTCCAGGCCGGGATCCTGCGGCTCCTCGACCGCCTGCGCCGCGAGCACGACCTGGCCGTCGTGCTCATCACCCACGACCTCGGCGTGCTCTCGTCCGTCGCCGACCGCGTGGCGATCTTCTACGCGGGCCGCATCGTCGAGTCGGGTGCACGCGAGGACGTCCTGCAGCGGCCGCGCCACCCGTACACGCGCGCGCTCCTCGACGCGCTCCCGCACCCGGAGGCGCCGAAGGAGCGGGATCTCGTCGCGATCAAGGGCTCCCCGCCCACGCCGGGGCGGATCCCGCCGGGCTGCGCCTTCCACCCCCGGTGCGCGTACCTGATCGAGGACTGCCGCCACGTCGTCCCTCCGCTCGCGGGCGCCGGCGACCGGCGGCTCGCCTGCCATGTCGACCCCTTCACGCGCGCATGAGCGCACTCGAGCTCACGGACGTCGTCGTCGACTACCACGGCCGCGGCGGCGCGGTGCGGGCGGTGGCCGGTGCCAGCATCGCCGTCGCCCGCGGCGAGATCGTCGGCCTGGTCGGCGAGTCGGGGTGCGGCAAGTCGACCCTCGCGCGCGCCGCCGTCGGGCTCGTCGAGACCGCGGGCGGGTCGGTGACGTTCGAGGGCCGGCCGGTGACGGCGCTCGGCCGCCGGGCGCGGCCGTCGGACCTCGTCCGGCTCCAGCTCGTGTTCCAGAACCCGTATTCGTCGCTCAACCCGCGGCGGACCGTCGCGAGCCAGGTCGCGGACGGGTCGCGAGGCGCCTCCGTCCCGGAGCTGCTCGAGCTCGTCGGACTGCCGTCGAACGCGGGCTCCCGCTACCCGCACGAGTTCTCGGGCGGGCAGCGGCAGCGGATCGCGATCGCGAGGGCGCTCGCCGCGCGGCCGTCCGTCGTCGTCCTCGACGAGCCGCTCGCGTCGCTCGACGCCTCCGCGCAGGCACAGCTCGCGAACCTGCTGAAGCGGCTCGCCCGTGAGCTCGAGGTCGGTCTGCTCCTCATCTCGCACGACCTCGCCATCGTCAGGCATGTCGCCGACTTCGTCTCGGTGATGTACCTCGGCCGGATGGTGGAGACGGCTCCGACGGAGCAGCTCTGGGAGCTTCCGGCGCATCCCTACAGCGAGGCGCTGATCGCCGCCGTCCCGCGTGCGGACGGCGGCGGCGTCCTGCCGGTGGCGCTCCCCGGCGAGGTGCCCGACCCCGCGCACCCGCCGAGCGGCTGCCGCTTCCACCCCCGGTGCCCGTACGCGTTCGACCGCTGCCCGGTCGACGAGCCGCCGCTGCTCGCCCTCGCCGGCGGCCGCGGGTCCGCGTGCTGGCTGCAGCAGGAGGGACGGCCGCCCGCGCCGCTTCCCCAACTCGCCCGCGCGGGCAGCGTCGAATAGGGTGATAGGCCGATTTCCCCACGACAGGAGGAGTGCTAGTGAGAGGGTCTGCTCTACGTCGCTGGCGGGTCGCCGCGCCGCTCGCGGTGCTGGTCGCGCTCGCGTGCGCGGCCGCCGCGCTCGCCGCGTCGGCACGGCACGACGCCGGCTCGACGCTCGTCATCGACAACTCGTTCACGCTCAAGACGTCCGACCCCCAGCGGGCGTACGACCCGACGGGCTCGATCGTCGACCGGGCGATCTACGACACGCTGTTCACCTACCAGAAGGACGATCTGGCCCACCCGGTCCCGCTGCTCGTCTCGTCCTGGCAGGCGACGGACGGCGCGACGAGGTTCGTCTTCAACCTGAAGCAGAACGTCCATTTCGCGAACGGCGACCCGCTGACGTCCGCCGACGTCGTCTTCTCGCTGAACCGCATGATCAACCTGAAGGGGAATCCCGCGTTCCTCCTCGACGGCGTGGTCGTGAAGCCGCACGGGCGCTACCAGGTGATCATGCGGTCGTCGACGCCTGACGGGAAGCTGCCGGCGATCCTCGCGAACCCGTCGACGGGCATCCTCAACTCCAAGCTCGTGAAGCAGCACGGCGGCACCGCCTCGGTCGGCGCCGACAAGACCGACAAGGCCGAGCAGTGGCTCAACTCCGCAGCGTCGCTCGGCGCCGGGAGCGGGCCGTACACGCTCTCGTCGTTCTCGACGACGTCGCAGGTGACGCTGAAGGCGAACGCCAAGTACTGGGGCGCGAAGAAGGCGGCGTTCTCGACGGTCGTCGTCCGCAACATGATCGCGGCGACGCAGCTGATCAACGTCGGCCGCGGCTCGCACGAGGTCGCGATCGACCTGGCCTCCGATCAGGCCCAGACCCTGAAGTCGAACTCGAGGGTCAAGGTGTCGCTGCAGCCCTCGACGTGGGTGTTCTGGCTCTTCGCGAACAACGACGCGTCGGTCTCCGGCGTCACGTCGAACAAGCAGTGGCAGCAGGCGATCCGCTACGGGCTCGACTACAAGTCGATCCTGCAGGTCGCGGGCCCCGGGGCCTACCAGACGCCGGGGATGATCCCGTCGATGTTCCAGGGCGCCCTCCCCGCGAAGGAGGCCGTGAAGCAGAACGTCCCGAAGGCGAAGCAGGCGCTGCAGGCCTCCGGCCACGGCGGCGACCAGGTGACCCTCGAGTACCCGAGCGACCTGACGATCAACGGCGTGCCGTTCGCGACGCTCGCCCAGAAGGTGCAGTCGAACCTGCAGGGGATCGGCATCAACGTCCAGCTGTCCGGCTCGCCGACCGGAACGTGGCTGACGAACTACCGCAGCGGCAAGATGGCCTTCGGGCTCTCGCTGTGGGGCCCCGACTACCCGGATCCCGCCGACTACCTGGCGTTCGCGCCGGGCGAGCTCGTCGGACTGCGGGCCGGGTGGGGCAAGGGCGCCGCTCCGGCGATCACGAAGACGGAGCAGGCGGCGCTCACGGCGACCGACCCGAAGAAGCGGACGGCGCTGTTCCAGCAGTTCCAGCGGCAGCTGAACGTGAGCGGGCCGTACTTCCCGCTCATGCAGCCGACGCAGGTGTTCGTCTCGACGAGCGACCTGAAGAACGCGGTCTACAACGCGGTCTACTCGGTCGACGTCACGCAGCTGGCGCCGAAGTAGCCGTGGTTCGATCGGGGCGGCGGGAGCTGCCGCCGCCCCGATCTCCATGGGCGCCGCGCCGCGCGCGTCCGAGGCGTAGGCTCGACGGTGATCACGCGCTGGAGAGGTACGACCGGAGGAGGTGGCGGGTGTTCGGACGCAAGCAGGGCGTGACGAAGGCGGTCGGGAGCGGGGCCGACGCGGTGGTCGAGTTCGTCGATCCGCTCGTCCAGGACGAGAAGCTGCGGAAGCGGCTGGTCGCGGCGCTGGCGGCGGGGACTGCAGCACGGCAGCGCGTGCGGAGGCAGACGGGGCTGCGCGGGCTCGCGACGCGGCTCGCGACGGATCCCGTGCTCCGGGTGCAGCTCGCCGAGCTGGCGACGCAGCTCGGTGCGGCCCGCAAGCGGGTCGAGCGGAAGCGGAGTCACAAGCTCCGGACGACGATCCTCGTGCTGGCCGGCGCCGGCGCGGCGGCGGGCGCCGTCGCCGTCATCCGCTCGAAGCGCGACGCGGGCGACGAGTGGTCGCCGGACGTCGACGGGCCGGAGGCCGACTAGCCGAGGATCTCCTGGAACGCGGGCTCGCCGCGGATCGCCTCGAGGTCGCTGTCGCTCTCGGCGTACGAGCGCACCTCGTCCGAGAGCTGCACCGCCCGCCGTAGGTGCATGAGCGCCTCGTCGATGTCGCCGGCGAGGCTCATCACGCACGCGGCGTTGTAGTGGAGCATCGGGTACGGCGGGTCGTCGGCGAGCCCCTTCCGGAGGCCGTCGGCGACCTGCTCGTACTCTCCGGCGCGGTAGAGCGGGACGAGCGGCGCCCAGATCTCCCAGCCCTGCGGCGCATAGACCTTGCCCGGCGCGCCGCCGGCGGCGACGAGGACGGTGTTCGGCTCCTCCGCGAACGCGGTCCGCTTCACCGCGGGCTCCGCGAACACGAACGTGCCCGCGGCTGCGTCGACCGTCTCGCCGTCGAGCTCGAATCGCGCCCGGCCGCTGTGGACGAAGTAGATCTCCTCGCTCCCGTCGTCCGTCTCGTCGTGCTCGTTGATGAGCCGGTCTCCCGGCTCACGGCCGGTGAAGACGTTCAGGCCGAACGAGCTGATCCCGAAGTGGTGCCGCACGGGCCGCCACGGGACGCGGCCGTCGCTGATCTCGTCGATGTCGTCGAACCGTGCCGTCGCCCACTGCGCCATCTGACCCCTCCTCGGTTCCGTGTCGCGCCGATCCTAGGCCAGGTGGTTACCCGGTCGCCGGCCAGGGTACGGCCGCCGCATGGCGGTCGTCTCCCTTCGCGTCAACGGCGGCGGCACAGCGAGGCTCGACCTCGACCCGCGGACGTCGCTCCTCGACCTCCTCCGCGAGCATCTCGGCCTCGTCGGCGCCAAGAAGGGCTGCGACCAGGGCCAGTGCGGTGCATGCACGGTGCTCGTCGACGGCCGGCGCGTCAACGCGTGCCTCGTGCTCGCCGTCGCGGCGTCGGGCAGCGAGGTCGTCACCGTCGAGGGGCTCGACCACCCGCTGCAGGACGCGTTCGTGCGCCGCGACGCCTTCCAGTGCGGCTACTGCACTCCCGGGCAGCTGTGCTCGGCGACGGCGCTGCTCGACGAGATCGAGCGCGGCTGGCCGAGCGCGGTGACGCCCGACCTGCGGGCGCGGCCCCAGCTCTCGGCCGCCGAGATCCGCGAGCGGATGAGCGGGAACCTCTGCCGCTGCGGCGCGTACCCGAACATCGTCGCCGCGATCGACGACGTCGCCGCTGCGTGAGAGCGTTCGAGTACGCCCGCGCGGCGACGGTGGCCGATGCCGTCGCAGCCGTCGCCGCCGCACCGGACGCGAAGTTCCTCGGCGGCGGCACGAACCTCGTCGACCTGATGCGGCTCGAGGTCGAGACGCCGACGCTCCTCGTCGACGTCTCGCGGCTCCCGCTCGGGTCGATCGACGACACGCCCGACGGCGGGCTCCGTCTCGGCGCGGCCGTGCGCAACAGCGACCTCGCCGCGGATCCGCGCGTGCGCGCGCGGTACCCAGCGCTCGCCGCCGCTCTTCTCGCCGGCGCCTCCGGGCAGCTCCGGAACGCCGCGACCACGGCCGGGAACCTCCTGCAACGGACGCGCTGCCCGTACTTCCAGGACGTGACGAAGCCGTGCAACAAGCGGCAGCCGGGCACCGGATGCCCGGCGCGCGAGGGCGAGCACCGAAACCTGGCGATCCTCGGGCACTCCGAGCACTGCGTGGCGACGCACCCGTCCGACATGGCCGTGGCGCTCGCCGCGCTGGGCGCCACCGTGCACGTCCAGGGCGGCGGCGGCGAGCGCGCGATCCCCATGCCGGGCTTCCACCGCCTGCCCGGCGACGAGCCGCAGCGCGACACCGTGCTCGAGCACGGCGAGCTGATCGTGGCCGTCGACCTGCCGCCGTTCGCCTTCGGCCGCTCGTCCTATCGCAAGGTGCGCGACCGCGCGTCCTACGCGTTCGCCGTCGTGTCGGTCGCGGCGGCGCTGGAGGTCGACGAGGGGGTGATCCGCGACGCGCGCGTGGCCTTTGGGGGCC
>DASWRL010000021.1:0-13214 GCA_036403195.1 Gaiellaceae bacterium | reverse complement strand
AGGCACGCTTCGTCACCTCGAGCACCGGCTCGAGCCCGTGGAAGCGCGCGAGCCGCTCTGCCTCGTCGGCGAGCGCCGCCTTCCGGGACCGTCCGGGCGCGGCGACGAGGGCGACGGTGAGCTCGAGCCGCCGACCGCGCTTCGAGCGCTCCCAGAGTCCCGCTGCGACTCCGTCGACGAGCACGAAGCGCACGCCGGCCGGCCCCTCGTACCGGCCCCGGCGGTGCGTCGCAACGAGTGCGCGCACGGAGTCGGGCACGAGCATGTCGCGCTCGCGGAAGCCCATGACGTACGCGTCGTACTCGGGGACGAGGCGGACGCACGGCGTGAGGCGCGCGAAACGAGCGTCTCCTCGGAGGACGAAGGCGGTCCTCCCCTCGACGCCCACCTCGTCGAGGTCGAGGGACGCGAAGAGGGCGCGAGCGGCGGCGACCCCGAACGCGCGCGTTCCGAACCACTCCTGAAAATCCGCCGGGCGCGCCGGCCCATGCGCGCGCAGGAACCGGCGGCACACCTCGCGCAACGCGTCGTCCGGGTCGACCTCCCGCCACCCCGCGACCCACTGGTCCGGCCGCACGAGCGTGATCCTCGCCCCCTGCGGCGGCCCCTGGCACAGGTCGCCGAGGAAGAACGCGAAGCCGGAGAGGAGCCGCGCCCGCGGACGCGGGCCCACCCGCTCGACCACCGCATGGGCGAGCTCGTCGCGCCGCAGCGCGCGCCCGTCGAGGACGTCCCACACCGCCTCGCGAACGGCCTCGGCCTCGGCCGCGGGAACCGGTGGGTGGAGGACGCCCTCGGGGTCGCGCCACTCGGGCACGTCGCCCACGCTCCCGGCCACCGCCCGCCGCGCCGCGAGCCACAGCGCGAGCTCGTCGGCCGCGTGGAGATGGAGGGTCCCGCGGATCGTCCACGCCCTGACGAGCTCGCGGCGCTCCCAGAGCGCCGCCGTCACGTCCTCGCGGCGAAGCGCGTCGACACGCGCTGCGAGCTGGAGCTCCGCCGACGCCTGGACCTGCGCCTGCACGCCGCCGAGGCCGCGGACGACGTCGACGATCCGGCCGAGCGGCGCGCGCGGGGCGAGCGACGACCGCTCGAGCCGCCGCGCGAGCACGCCGTCCCACGACGCGGTCACGGCAGCGCGAGCTCCACCTTCCCCTCGCTGCGCGCGATCGACTCGACCCGCACCGCGAGCGGGTCGCCGAGGCGGTAGGTCCGCCCCGTCGTGCGGCCGGCGAGCGCCGTCGCGAGGTCGTTCACCTCGAAGAACTCGCCGGTGAGCCTCCGCGCCGGCAGGAACCCCTCGAACACCGTGCCGAAGCGGACGAAGAGGCCCGAGCCGATCAGGCCGACGATCTCGCCCTCCCACACCTCCCCCCAGCCGCGGGTGAAGAGCTCGCGCTCGAGCAGCCACGCCAGGCAGATCTCGTCGGCGAGGTACTCGATCTGCGCCGCCTCGCGCTCGCGCGCCGAGGCGTGCTCGGCGAGGCCGGTCAGGTCGTCCGGCAGCGGATCGTCGGAGAAGCCGAGCTCGCGCAGGAGCGCGCGGTGGACCACGAGGTCCGGGTAGCGGCGGATCGGCGAGGTGAAGTGGCAGTAGGCGGTGCTCGCGAGGCCGGCGTGGCCGAGGTTCCGCGGGTCGTAGCGTGCCTGCTTCAGCGCGCGTAGGACGAGCGACGGGAACGCCTCGCGCCCGCGTCCGGACTGCGCCGCGTACGTCGCCACGAGCTTCGACGCCTCGCCGGCGAGCGCCGCCGCGGCTTTCGGCGACAGGCGCTCCGGGACCGGCGGCGTCGGCACACCGAGGTCGACGAGCTTCGCGACCAGCCGCTCGACCGCCTGCGGGTCCGGAGGCTCGTGCACGCGGTAGAGCGCGGCTCGGTTGCGCGAGGCGAGGAACGCCGCGACGTGCTCGTTCGCGAGGATCATCAGCTCCTCGACCAGCATGTGGGCGTGCGGCTCGCCCTCGAGCCGGGCCGCGGCGACGCCGCCTTCGCCGTCGAAGTCGAACACGACCTCCGGCGTCTGGACCTGCAGCGCGCCGCGACCGAACCTCCGCGCGCGGAGCTCCGTCGCG
Source organism: Gaiellaceae bacterium (assembly GCA_036403195.1). Lineage (GTDB taxonomy): Bacteria > Actinomycetota > Thermoleophilia > Gaiellales > Gaiellaceae > PALSA-600. The sequence continues at coordinate 11,140 of DASWRL010000021.1, read as the reverse complement.
AGCTCGTCGTTCAACGCGAGCGCCTCGAGGATCTCCGGCGGCGCCTCGCGCCTCTGCGCCTGGCCGTAGGTCAGCCGCGCATCCGACCGGATCACCGAGCGGTAGAACACGGGCTCGCCGGTCGGTGGGATCTCCACGGTCACGCAGAGCCGGTCCTGGTAGGGCCGCAGCGAGCAGAGGTCGTCGGCAAGATCGGGCGGGAGCATCGGCGCGACCCTCCCGGGCACGTACGTCGAGAACGCGCGCTGGGCAGCACCGCGGTCGAGCGGCGTCCCGGCGCCGACGAACCACGAGACGTCGGCGATGTGGACCCAGGCGCGGATCCCGTCGTCCTCGCGGCGGAAGGAGAGCGCGTCGTCGAAGTCCTTCGCGGTGTCGGGGTCGATCGTGTAGGTCAAGAGCCCGCGCAGGTCGACCCGGCCCTCCACGTCCGCCGCCGGCGGCTCGTGCGGCTCGAACGGCTGCCGCGCTCCGCGCTCGACGAGCAGCGCCTCCAGCACGTTCTCCACGTGGCCGGCGGGGCCGAGCGAGCGTTCGACGCGCGCACGGCCGCGGCCGAGGCGGACGACGGCGAGGTCGCCGCGCTCGAGCGCGCCGGTGCCCTTCGTCTCGAGGACGACGGGGACGCCCGGCGTGAAGTACGGCTCGCCGACCACGAGCTTGCCGCGACGGCCCACCTCGACGACGAGGTGCGGAGCCTCTGCGGTCAGACGCGGAGGAAGCGGCGGATCGTCAGTCCCGAGCCGACCGCGCCCAGCCCGAGCCCCGCGAGCAGCAGGACGAGCGCGACGAGCGGGAACGCCATCGCGTGCACGTCTGCATCACCGGAGAGATGCGGCGTGATCGCGGGGAGCGCGACGGCCTTGCCGATGACGAGGAAGAAGACGGCGAGCAGCGCGCCGGCGACGCCGCAGATGAGCCCCTCGAGCATGAACGGGCCGCGCACGAACCAGTTCGTCGCCCCGACGAGCTTCATCACTTCGATCTCGCGTCGGCGCGAGAAGATCGAGAGGCGGATCGTGTTCGAGATCAGGAGCACCGAGGCGATCACGAGCACGAGCGTCGCGAGCGTGAACACCACCTCGATGACGTGGGCCACCTGGAGGATTCGGTGCGAGACGCGCTTCCCGTCGGTCACCCTGTCGACGAACGGCGCCTTGTTCGTGCCCGCGAGCGAGTTGTAGAGCTTGTCCACGTCCTCCGCCTTGTCGGGCGTCACGGCGAACGACGCCGGGAGCGGGTTCGACGGGAGGTTCTTCACCATCTCGGGGAACCGCTTCGCCATGTCCTTCAGCGCCTGCTCCTTCGAGATGTAGCGGAGCCCCTCGGGTTTCACGTACGGGCTCTGCTGCAGCATCCGCGCGTAGTCGTTCCGCTGCACCGCCGTCGAGGTGTCCTTGAAGTACACCTTCACCACGAGCTCGTTCTTCACGTGGTTCGACCACGAGACCGTCCACGTGCCGAGCGCGATGAAGAGGCCGAGCAGGAACATCCCGATCAGCACGGTCATCGTCGCGGCGACCGTCGTCGAGATGTTCGCGCCGAGCGAGCGCCATGCCTCGGAGATCAGGAGCCGTCCGCGACCGACCATCGTCGCCTACTCGCCGGCGTAGCCGCCGCGACGCTCGTCGCGCGTCAGCTTGCCGCCCTCGAGCTGGATCACGCGCTTCCGCATCTTGTCGACCATCTCCCGGTCGTGGGTCACCATCAGGATCGTCGTCCCGCTCCGGTTGATCCGGTAGAGGAGCTGCATGATCCCGACCGAGGTGTCCGGATCGAGGTTGCCTGTCGGCTCGTCGCAGACGAGGAGCGGCGGGTGGTTCACGAACGCGCGCGCGATCGACACGCGCTGCTGCTCGCCACCGGACAGCTCGTCGGGGAGGGAGCTCATCTTGTGCGAGAGCCCCACCATCGCGAGCACCTCCGGCACCTTCTTCCGGATCGCCGCGCTCGGCTCTCCCTGCACCTTCAGCGCGTACGCGACGTTCTCGGCCGCGGTGCGCCGCGGCAGCAGCTTGAAGTCCTGGAAGACGCAGCCGATGTTCCGGCGCAGCATCGGGACCTTCGAGCGCTTCAGCCGGCCGAGCTCGCGCCCGCCGACGACGATCTTCCCGCTCGTGGGCTCGAGCTCCTTGAGCAGCAGCCGCACGAGCGTCGACTTGCCGGAGCCCGACGCGCCGACGACGAACACGAACTCGCCCTTGTCGATGTGGAACGTGACGTCGTCGAGCGCCACGACGTCCGGCTCGTAGACCTTCGTCACCGAGTCGAACACGATCATCGACGCGGCCGACGGCCGCGAGGGGACGACCGGCTCTTCGAGGAGGATCGTGGAGCGCGGGGATGTCAGTTCGGGTTCCTGCACGTCGGAAATGGTGCGGGCGCCGCCTACCGTGACGCCTCGGTGCGAGAGTGCCCGGAAGTGTAACCCACGATCTAGACGACCCTGCCGGCGGCCTTCGCGAGCAGGTACTCGCGGATGAACGGGTCGAGGTCGCCGTCGAGGACGCCCTGCGTGTTCCCCGTCTCGTAGCCGGTGCGGCTGTCCTTGACCATCTGGTAGGGGTGGAGCACGTACGAGCGGACGGACTCGCCGCCGAAGCCGGTGTCCGCCGACCCGCCCCGCTCCTTCGCCAGCAGCGCCTCTCTCTCCTCCTCCTGGCGCTCCACGAGGCGCGCCTTCAGCACGCGCATCGCCGTCTGCTTGTTCGCCGACTGCGAGCGCTCGTTCTGGATCGCGACCACGATCCCCGTCGGCAGGTGCGTGATCCGGACGGCGCTGTCCGTCTTGTTCACGTGCTGGCCGCCGGCGCCCTGGGCACGGTAGGTGTCGATCTTCAGGTCGCCCTCGTCGATCTCCACGTCGGCGTCGTCCGGGAGGAGCGGCGCCACGATGACGGTCGAGAACGCCGTGTGCCGGCGGTGCGCCTGGTCGAACGGCGAGAGCCGCACCAGCCGGTGCTTCCCGCGCTCGGCCTTCAGGATGCCGTAGGCGTTCTCGCCGACGACCGTCAGCGTCGCCGACTTCAGCCCCGCCTCCTCCCCCGGGCTCGCCTCGAGCAGCTCCACCTTGAACCGGCGGTTCGCGGCCCACCGCTCGTACATCCGGAGCATGATCTCCGCCCAGTCCTGTGCGTCGGTCCCCCCCGTGCCCGACTGGATCGTCAGGACCGCGTCGCCCGCGTCGTACTCGCCGTCGAAGAGCGCGCCCTCCTGCAGATCGAGCAGCTCGCGCCGGAGCGGCGCGAGCGAGGCGGCGAGCTCGTCCTCCATCTCGCCGCCGTCCATCGCCGCGAGCTCGCGCGCGTCGTCGTACTCCTGCCGCAGCCGGCGGTATCCGTCGAGGCGGCGCGACACGCGCGCGTGCTCGGCCGAGACCTTCGCCGCCCGGGCCTGGTCGTCCCAGAAGCCCGGCGCGTTCAATTGCTCCTCGAGCCCTACGAGGCGGCGTTCGAGCGAAGCGGGGTCAAAGGTACTCACGGACCCAGTCGAGCTGGGCCCCGAGCTCTTCGAGTTGCTCCGTCAGCGTTCTCGTGTCTTCGAGCATCCCGGGATCGTACCCGCGAGCGTCTCGAGGCCACGGCTGACACTGACGGCAAAGCCCAGCGAGACGAGGCCGGCCTGCGACATCCTCACGGTCGTCATCCCGTCGCGCGTCCTGCCCACGCACCCGCTCGTCGCGTGCCAGTACGGCGACCAGCGGACGCGGACGCGGTAGGTGCCCGGCTTCGATGCCTCGAACACGAGCCGCGACGGATAGAGGTACATCACGGTCGCCGGCGACGGCCCGGTGACGATCGGCGTCGCGCGCGGGAGCTCGTAGATCGTCGTGTGCAGCGTCCAGGCGACGGGGACGAGGCTCGTGACCCCGGACTGGACGAGCGCCGCCTCGTCGCGGGCGCTGTAGTCGGACGGCGCGTCGGGGACGATCACGTACCGCACCGCCATCCGCCGGAGCCACGCCTCGTACGAGGCGGCGCCGAGCGTGCCCTCGTAGAGGAGCGCGTTCTGCGGGAAGTCGCTCTGGCGGTACCAGCCGCGGACGATCGGGATCCCGGCGTCGGGCAGGTACGCGGCCGCCCAGTGCTCGGCCGTGTCCACGACCTCGACGCGGTACGACGGGCTCAGGTGCGCTTTCAGGAACGCGATCGAGGGCTGCCAGTAGGCGCGCGACGCTTCCGGGTCGGTGCCCGCGCGCGCGAAGGTGCTGTAGATCGGCGTCGTGTTCCACACGGCCGCCAGCACGACGGACGGGAGGACGAGCCACAGCGGCCGCCACCGCCGCAGCGCGACCGCGATCAGCGCGACCGGGAGGGCGACGTAGCGGAGACGCTCGAGGTTCGACCCGATCGAGGACGGAACCACGTACGCCGTGACGCACACGGCGAGGTACGTCCAGAACATGCCGCGAAGCAGGCGCGCCTGCGGCACGTCGCGCGTCACGAGCAGCCCGAGCCCGACGAAGATGAGTGACGGCGCCAGCTGGAGCAGGCCGTACGGGAAGCGGCCGCCGTCGCCGAAGAGGCGGTTCAGCACGAGCTCGAAGGCCGCGCCGAACAGCACGACCGCGATCTGGGGCCGGGAGCCGCTGACGCTCCGCCGCGAGAGCGCGGCCCCGGCAAGGACGACCACGAGGAACGCGAACGCAAGCGGGCTCGCGAGCACCGTCAGCACCGCGCAGACGGCGAAGCGGCCGCGGCGCTGCTCCTGGAGCGCCCACAGGGCGAGCAGGGCGAACGACATCGCCAGGGCGAACGGGAACGCAGCGGCGCCGATGATCCCGACCCAGAGAACGGCGAACGTCCTGCTCGAGAGCCGCGAGACCGGCCCCCACTGCCGGAACACGACCATGCTGAACGCGAACGCGGCGGCGCTGACGGAGGCGAGGGCGAGGACGCGGATCCCGAGGAGGGCCGCGAGCGGGTAGTAGAGGACGCTGTAGGTGACGAACGAGTAGCGCCCCGCGTACCAGAAGTTGTTCCAGATGGTGAACCCGTGGTCGAGCAGGAACGTGCGCTGGTAGGCGTGAGCGGCCCAGTCGATTCCGGGCGGCGCGGTCCACAGGAGGATGGCGGCAAGAGCAGCGGCCAGGCTCGTGGAGATCGTCGCCTCGCGCGCGCGCAGTCTGCGCTCCGCAACGGTCACGGTCCCGAAGCCTACGAGATCAGTCCGAGGCGAGGCGCGACCACACGCCCACGTCGGCCCGGAGGCCCTCCTTGAAGGCGACGCTCCTGAGGACGCCCTCGAGGGCGTACCCGGAGCGCTCGGCCACCCGCACGGAGCCGCTGTTCGCGGGGTCGATCCTCAGCTCGATCCGGCGCAGCCCGAGCTCGTCGAACCCCCACCGCGTCAGGAGGGCGACGGCGCGGGACGCGATCCCGCGGCCGCGCGCCGCCGGGGCGACGACATAGCCGATCTCGCCCTGGCCGCCGTCGAGCTCGAGCCGGACGTACGCGGCGAACCCGACGGCGCGGCCGTCGGCGCGGATCGCAAACCCGGCGCGGTCGCCGGTCTCCCAGCCGTCCTCGTACCGGCCGAGCCACTCGGCGAGGAAGGCCGGGTCGGGGCTCGTCGGGAGCATGGTGAAGCGCGCGATGTCGGGGTCGCCGCCCTCGACCCAGCGCATCTCGCCGGCGAGGGCGCGCTCGAGCGGGTCGAGTCGGATCAGGTCGTCTGCGAGCGGCGGGGCCGGCGGCGCTAGGCGCCGTGGCACTTCTTGAACTTCTTGCCGGAGCCGCACGGGCAGAGGTCGTTGCGGCCCACGTTCTCGAACTCGCTGTTCACCTTCGGCCGCGGCGCGACCGGTGTCGCGACCCCACCCGCGCTCGCGAAGCCCGTCGCCGCCGTCGAGGTGCCGCCGGCGGCCATGATCGCCTCGGCGCCGGCGAGCGACTGGTGCTCGTAGCTGAGCGGGCCGACGCCGTTCGCCGCGGGCGCCTGCTGCAGCTCGGAGCCCTCGTCGGCCGTGACCTCGGCGTGGTACAGCAGGGTCACGACCTCCTCGCGGATCGAGCGGTTGAGATCCTGGAACATGACCGCCCCCTCGTTCCGGTACTCGACGAGCGGGTCCTTCTGCGCGAGGCCGCGGAGACCGATCCCCTCGCGCATGTAGTCCATCGACTCGAGGTGCTCGCGCCAGCGCATGTCGACGACCTGGAGCACGATGAAGCGCTCGAGGTCGCGCATCAGGCCCTCCTGGAGCGCCTCGAGCGACTTCTCGCGCTCCGCGTACGCGTCGAGGGCGTCGTCGATGAACTCCTGCACGACCTGGTCGCGCTCGAGCCCCACGAGCTCCTCGGCTGCGACGCCGGTGCCGTAGATCGCGTCCATCGCCGCCACGAGCTCGCCCAGCTCCCATTCCTCCTGCGCCTCCGAGGCGGTGTAGTCGGAGACGACGTTCGAGATCACCTCCGGCAGCCACTCGTCCCGGATCTCCTCCGAGAGGTCGGCGCCGTGGAGCACCCGGTTCCGCTGCTCGTAGATGACCTGCCGCTGGACGTTCATCACGTCGTCGTACTTGAGGACGTTCTTCCGCGCGACGAAGTTCTGCTCCTCGACCTTCTTCTGCGCGTTCTCGATCTGCCGCGAGAGGATCGACGCCTCCATCGGCTGGTCCTCGGGGAGCTTGAACCGCTCCATGATGTTCTTGATCCGGTCGCCCGCGAAGAGGCGGACGAGGTCGTCCTGACCGGAGAGGTAGAACCGCGTCTCGCCGGGGTCGCCCTGTCGTCCCGAGCGCCCGCGGAGCTGGTTGTCGATTCGGCGCGCCTCGTGGCGCTCGGTGCCGAGCACGTAGAGGCCGCCGAGCTCGCGCACCCCGTCCGCGAGCTTGATGTCAACGCCGCGGCCGGCCATGTTGGTGGCGATCGTGACCGCGCCGAGCTCGCCGGCGTTCTTGATGATCTCGGCCTCGCGGGCGTGCTCCTTCGCGTTCAGGACGGCGTGCGGGACGCCTTGCCGCGTCAGGAGCTCGCTCAGGTACTCGGACGTCTCGACGGCGATCGTGCCGACCAGGACGGGCTGCCCCTTCACGTGGCGCTCCTTGATGTCGGCGACGACGGCGCCGAACTTCGCCTCGACGCTCTTGAAGATCAGGTCGTTCTTGTCGTCGCGCGCGACCGGCACGTTCGTGGGGATCTCGATCACGTCGAGCCCGTAGATCTCGACGAACTCCTTCTCCTCGGTCTTCGCCGTGCCGGTCATGCCGCCGAGCTTCTCGTAGAGCCGGAAGTAGTTCTGCAGGGTGATCGTCGCGAGCGTCTGGTGCTCTTCCTGGATCGCGACGCCTTCCTTCGCCTCGATCGCCTGGTGGAGGCCTTCGCTCCAGCGGCGGCCCTCCATGATGCGCCCGGTGAACTCGTCGACGATCTTCACCTCGCCGTCCTCGACGACGTAGTCGACGTCGCGCTTGTAGAGCGCCTCCGCCTTGAGCGCCTGGATCAGGTGGTTGACGAGCTGGACGTTGCCCGGGCTGTACAGGTTGTCGACCCGGAGCGCGCGCTCGACCTTCTCGATCCCCGACTCGGACGGCGAGACGGTCTTGTGCTTCTCGTCGTAGAGGAAGTCGAAGTCGCGGGAGAGCTGCTCGTCGTCGAGCTTCGTGCCCTTCGACTGCGCCGCCGAGAGCTGCTTCACGACGCGGGCGAAGTCGTAGTAGGTCTTCGCGGCCGTCGTCGGCTCGCCGGAGATGATCAGCGGCGTGCGCGCCTCGTCGATGAGGATCGAGTCGACCTCGTCGACGATCGCGAAGCTGTGGCCGCGCTGAACCACGGCGTCCAGCGAGATCGACATGTTGTCGCGCAGGTAGTCGAACCCGAACTCCGAGTTCGTGCCGTAGGTGATGTCGGCGTCGTACGCGGCCTTCCGCCGGTCGAACGGCATGTTGTTTTCGATCGACGCGACGGTCACGCCGAGCCGCTCGTACACGGGCCGGTTCCACTCCGCGTCGCGCTGGGCGAGGTAGTCGTTCACCGTCACGAGGTGGACGCCCTTGCCCTCGAGCGCGTTCAGGTACAGCGCGAGGCTCGCGACGAACGTCTTCCCCTCGCCCGTCTTCATCTCGGCGATGTCGCCCTCGTGGAGGACGATGCCGCCCATCATCTGGACGTCGAAGATGCGCTGGTCGGACTCGCGGAGGCGCGCCTCGCGGACGGCGGCGAAGGCCTCGAAGAGGAGGCTCTCGAGATCCTCGCCGTTCTCGAGGCGCTGGCGGAACTCGACCGTCTTCGCCCGGAGCTCCGAGTCGGAGAGCGTGCGGAAGTCGGGCTCCAGGGTCGCGACGTACGCGGCCTGCTCCTGGAGGCGCTTCAGACGGCGCCCCTCGCCGAAGCGAAGGGCTTTCTCGAGTGTGCCGAGGGCGGGAGACATCGAGGGACAGGGTACCGGGGGTGGTCGTCAGAGGGGCGTGGCCTCGGCCTCCCACAGGTCGCCGTCGAGCCGCGACGCGCGGACGACGTACGACCGGCCCTCCCGCTCGCCGAGCTCCTCGAGCGCCCGCGCCCGAGCCACGCGCGCCCGCCCGTCGATCGTCAGCGTGCGCTCGTCGCCCGTCACCGCGAGCTCGGCCTCATCGCCTTCGAGCCCGGGCGCCGAGACGACCGCGATCCGGCGGGCCCCGACGGCCCAGACGTCGCCGTCGCGGCGGACCGCCTCGGCGCGGTACGGCGGCCGCAGGGTCGCCTCGACCACGTCGGCGAGCGGCGTCAGCGCCGCCGCGGGCTCGTCCTCGTCCACGAGCAGCGTGCCGTCCGGCAGCGCGACGAAGTGGACGACGTCGCCGCGCAGGTCCGGCGCCGTCGCGGGCGCGACGGCGTCCCACCGGCGCGCCCGCGGCACGCCGTGGATGCCGGGCTCGCCGCGTTGCTCCCCGTCCCAGGCCGGCGGGGACGCGGCCGTCACGACGGGGGCCACGATCAGCCCGCCCGCCTCGGCCAGCTGTCGGTGGAGCGGCTTCGACCGGCGGAAGAGGCCCACGCTCCTAGCCGGCGTCCCCGTTGTGCTCCGCATGACGGCGCGGCTCGACCGTGCGGAGCTCCCGGTAGCGCTTGACCTGCCGCTCGAGCTTCTCCGCCAGCTGGTCGATGGACGCCTTCATGTCGGGCGACGCCTCGCGCGCACGCAGGGTCGGGCCCTTCGTGAAGATCGTCGCCTCGGCGACGCGGCTCGCCGCGATCGACGGGTTCCGCATCTCCGACAGCTCCACCTCCACCTGCGTCGGCTCCGCGAGCTGCTTCGCGAGCTTCCCGAGCTTCCGCTCGGTGTAGGCGCGAAGCGACGGCGTGACCTCGACGTTCTTCCCCTTGACCTGAAGCCTCATCACGGACCTCCTTGAGTGGTCGCCGGTCGCCTCCTGAGGGTAACGAAGCGGTGAGGGCCGCGCGTCCGCAATTCATCCCATCCGCACCGTCCGTGCGAACGTCACGACCTCGACGCGATCGGCGCCCGCCCGCCGCAGTGCGGAGCTCGCGGCACCGGCCGTGGCACCCGTCGTGTACACGTCGTCGACGAGCAGGACGCCGGCCGGCGACCCGGCGGCAGCGACGAAGGCGTCCCGGACGTTCCGCGCCCGCTGCCGGCGGTCGAGCCCCGCCTGTCGGACCGCGTCCCCGCGCCGGACCAGCACCTCGACGAGGTCGAGCTCCCAGCGACGCGCGAGCATGCGTGCGAGCTGCCGGGCCGGGTGGTGGCCGCGCCGGAGCAGCCGCTCGGGATCGGGTGGGACGTACGTGACGGCCTCGACGGCCGGCCGCGGCAGCGACTCGACGACGAGCCTCGCCGCGAGGTCGGCGGTGCGGCGGAGCCCGTGCTCCTTCCACGCGGCGACGAGCGACCGCGCGGCGCCGGCGTAGGCGACGGCCGACCTGGCGGTCTCGAACGCGAGTCGCCGGCCCGCGCACTCCCGGCAACGCGCGACGGGCCAGACGGTCGGCGAGCCGCAGCGCGCGCACCAGGGCGGCGCCAGGCGCCGCAGCGACCGCTCGCAGCGGGTGCAGAGCAGCCGCGCAGGCGCGGCGCAGGAGACGCACCGAGACGGCAGGACGAGGTCGACGAGCCACGCCCGTGACGGTACGCGGGCACGCGTCGCGTGTCTGTCACGGGACCGTGCCGGAAGTGTGACTCTAGTCGGGCGTGTACGCGTCGCGCGCACCGAGCCCGGCCGCGACGCGGAGGCGGTTGTCCGCCTCGAGGAGCTGCGCGTGGTCGCCGATGTCGAACCACTGCTCGTCGAAGACCCAGCCGTACACCGGCTCGCGCGCCTGCAGCCACCCGACGAACCGCCCGGGCTGGTCGGGCGCGTTCCCCTCGTCGAGGTACGTGCGGATCAGGCGTGTGTGGTCGCGGTGGTACAGGTACGTCGCGGTGGCAGCGAGCGTCGACGCGGGCTGCTCCGGCTTCTCCACGAACGAGCGGATGCGGTCGTCGGCGTCGAGGTCGACGATGCCGTACTGCGAGGCGAGCTCGAGCGACCCGACGTCGCGGACGGCGACCGCGCTCGCCACGCCCTTCGTGCGCCAGAACGCGACGAGGTCGGAGAGCGCGAAGTCGAACAGGTTGTCGCCCGCGATGACGAGCAGGTCGTCGTCGAGGTGCACGCGGTCGACGACGAACAGCATGTCGCCGATCGCCCCGAGACGGTCGTCGTTCGACGACGTGCCGTCGTCGTGCACGGTCACGCCGCGGCCGCGGGCCCAGTCGTGGAACGCCGGCGCCTTGCGCGCGTTCGTCACGACGTGGACCTCGTCGACGTCGTCGACGGCCGCGAGCTTCTCGACGATGCGGTCGATGATCGGCCTCCCGCCGACCGGCAGCAGCTCCTTCGCCCAGGTGTCCGTGAGGGGGCGCAGACGCGTGGCGTAGCCCGCCGCGAGGATGATCGCCTTCATGCGGCGACGGCCCCTGCGAGTGCGGCCGCATAGGGCGCGCGGTGCACGCCGTGCTCCGTCACGATCGCGGTGACGAGGGCTGCCGGCGTGACGTCAAATGCAGGGTTTCGCGCCGGGAACCGGTCGGTGATCTCGCGCGGGTCGCGCTCCTCGATCGGGATCGCCGCGCCGTCGGGCGTGGCGAGGTCGACCGTCGTGCTCGGGGCGACGACGTACAGCGGCAGATCGTGGTGGCGCGCGAGCACGGCGAGAGCGTA
>DASWRL010000020.1:0-12141 GCA_036403195.1 Gaiellaceae bacterium | reverse complement strand
TCCGGCTTACAGGCCTGCTACGGAGAGAGCCCCGGCGACGGGGCTCTCTCTACGTCGCGCTTCGGCTCCCGTGTTGACGAAGCGCCATCCGCCTGAAAAGCTCGAGGCGTGGCGCGGACGCGAAGAGGGCGGTGGGTCGCCGTCGCAGGGGTCGTCGCCGCCGTGGCGCTGGCGTCGTCCGCCGGCGGAGGCGCGGCCGGCACGACATCCGCGGCGAAGGGCGGCGGCGGGAGCGGGATCCTCCGCATCGGGACGACGAACTACATCGACTCGTTCAACCCGCTGAACTACATCGAGACGCAGGCGACGAACGGGTTCATCATGCTGTACCCGCAGCTCGTCCAGTACGGGTACGGGCCGAAGGGGTACTTCGCGCAGCCGGACTGGTCGACGGGCTGGAAGGTGTCGAAGGACGGACGGACGTGGACGTTCAAGGTCCGCTCGGGCACGAAGTGGTCCGACGGGCAGCCGCTCACCGCCGAGGACGCCGCGTGGACGATCAACACGGAGCTCAAGTACGCGAACGGCGCGACGGCGGTCGCCGCCGCCGCGCTCGCGCACGTCGCGCGCGCCAGCGCTCCCGACCCGACCACCGTCGTCATCCGCTACGCACAGCCCGTCGGGAACGTCCTCGCTCAGCTCGAGCAGTTCTTCGTGCTCCCGAAGCACGTGTACGCGCAGTACGCGGCGACGCCGGGCGGCAAGGGACTGAAGACGTTCCGGCCCGAGCAGCACCTGCCGCTCGTCAGCGCCGGCGCCTACACGCTCAAGTCGTACGAGAAGAAGGGGACGACGGTGTTCATCCGCGACCCCAACTTCTGGGGGCCGGCGTCCCACGCCGATGCGGTCGCGCTCACGTACTACACGAACGCCGACTCGATGGTGGCCGACCTCAAGCAGGGGAACCTCGACTGGGTCGACCAGGTGCCGTTCGAGGCCGTGAAGGTGGTGTCGAAGCTGCCGGGCGTGAAGCTCGAGAAGGCGCCGGGCGGGGAGACGACGAACATCACGTGGAACTCGAACCCGCGCAAGGCGAAGAACCGCGAGCTGCTCGACCCGAAGGTGAAGCACGCGCTGTCGATGTGCGTCGACCGGCAGCAGATCATCAACGTCGTCTTCCAGGGGTATGCGACGCCGGTCGAGAGCCTCGTCGGCCACATCTCGCCGCTCGAGAACCCGCACCTCGGGCCGCTGAAGCACGACTGCGCCGCCGGGAACGCGATCCTCGATCGGCTCGGGTACAAGCGCGGCAGCGGCGGCGTCCGCGTCGCGCCCGCGACGACGGGCAAGAACGCGCAGGCGGCGCACCCGATGGCGTACGACGTGATCACGCCGACCTCGACCGACTTCAACGTCAACCGCGAGTTCCAGATCGTCCAGGCGGGGTTCAAGGCCGCAGGGGTCAAGCTCACGCAGAAGGTCGGCGGCGACTCCACCGCCTCCTACGCGCTCGAGACCGACTCGAACTGCGACGCGTCGAAGAGCGTCGGGTACGCGAAGTTCGACCTCGCCATGTGGGACTGGGTCGGCTACGTCGACCCGGACTTCCAGCTCTCCGTCGTGACGAAGGGCCAGTGGTGCTCGTGGAGCGACACCGGGTGGGACAACCCGGCGTACGACAAGCTCTACGTGCAGCAGGGCACGACGATCGACCCGGCGAAGCGGAAGGCGATCGTCTGGAGGATGCAGAAGCTGATCTACGACAACGTCCTCTACACGCAGCTCGTGAACGAGGTCGCGCTGGACGCCTACTCGGCGAAGTGGACGGGGTTCCACATCCAGCTCTCGGCGTACTCGAAGCAGTACTACACGAGCCCGAGAAAGGCGTAGGCGCGGCAGGCGGAAACCAGCCCGGGACGTGAGGCGCGCAGACTTCGTCGTCAAGCGAGTGTTCTTCGCGCTCGCCACCGTCTTCGTGGCGATCACGCTGAACTTCGTGCTCTTCCGGACGCTGTCGGGAGACGCGGTCTCGGCACTGCGCTGCCGGCAGTGCACCGCGCAGTTCAAGGAGTACGAGCGTAAGCAGCTCGGTCTCGACGACTCGAAGCTCCAGCAGTACTGGCTCTACCTCGACAACCTCGCGCACGGCGACATGGGCCGGTCGCTCCGCACGCAGGAGCCCGTCTGGTCGGCGCTCTGGGTGTCGCTCCAGAACACCGTGCCGATGGTCGCGCTCGGGACGCTCTTCTCGATCGTGCTCGGCCTTCTGACCGGCGTGGTGTCGGCGTGGCGGCGGGGCACGACCGCCGACAAGGCCGGGCTCTGGGGCAGCCTCGTCTTCTACTCGATGCCGCCCCAGTGGCTGGGGCTCGTCGTCGTCCTCTTCGTCGCGAGCGCAGTCGGCCTGCCGACGTCGGGGATCAAGGATCCGACGCTCGGGATCCTCGGCGACGCGTCGTGGTGGACGGTCGCGGTCGACCGCCTACGGCACATGGTGCTCCCGGCGACGACGCTCGGCCTGGTGCTGTACGGCGAGTACACGCTGATCGTCCGCTCGGCGATGCTCGAGACGCTCGGCGAGGACTACGTCCTGACGGCGCGCGCGAAGGGGCTCTCGTCCTGGGCGACGGTGTGGAAGCACGGCCTGCGGAACGCGATGCTGCCGGTGATCACGCTCGTCGCGCTCTCGCTCGGGTTCATCATCGGCGGCGCGATCACGATCGAGTACGTCTTCTCGTATCCGGGGATCGGCCTGCAGATCGTCGAGGCGATCGACCAGCGCGACTACCCGATCCTGCAGGGGGCGTTTCTCCTCCTCACGTTCTCCGTGATCCTCTTCAACCTGCTCGCCGACCTGCTGTACGCGAAGCTCGACCCGCGGGTGACGGAGTGACGGCGGTCGAGGTCGCGCTGGCGCCGCGGCGCGCACGCATCGCGGCGAGCCCGTTCCTTCGGAACCGCCAGGCGCTCGTCGGGCTCGCCGTCCTCGCGCTCTTCGTGGTCGTCGCGCTCGCGGGGCCGCTCTTCATCCACGGCGACGTCCAGCGAAAGGTCGGCCCCGTCTTCGCGCATCCGGGCACGCGGTTCTGGCTCGGCACCGACGGCGGCGGCGCCGACATGGCGAAGCTGCTCGTGGTCGGCGCCCGCGTCTCGCTCCTCGTCGGGTTCGCGGCGGCGGGCGTCTCGGCCCTGATCGGAGGCACGGTCGGCCTCGTCTCCGGCTTCTTCGGCGGGAAGATCGACATCGTCCTCATGCGGATCACGGATTACGTCCTCGTGATCCCGGACATCCCGCTGATGATCGTCGCCGCCGCCCTGTTCGGGCGGAGCCTGACGAACATCATCCTGATCATCGGGGTCATCTACTGGACCTCGACCGCCCGGGTGTTGCGCGCGCAGACGAAGAGCGTCCGCGAGCGCGTCTACGTCCAGCGGACGCGCGCCCTCGGAGCGGGGAACACGCGGCTGATCGTGCGCCACGTCCTGCCGCAGGTGACGCCGCTCCTGATCGCGAACACCGTGCTCCTCGTCGCGTACGCGATCTTCGCCGAGACGTTCATCACGTTCCTCGGGCTCGGCGACCCGAGCGTCGTGTCGTGGGGCCGGCTGATCGAGAACGCGTTCACCGACGACGCGATCCTCAACGACGCCTGGTGGGCGATCGTGCCGCCGGGCGTCGCGGTCACGATCGTCGTGCTCGCCTGCACGATGACGGGCCAGGCCGTCGAGGAGGCGCTCAACCCGCGCCTTCGCTCGACGCACGTCTCCGTGCGGCGGTTCCGGATCCGCGCGGCTCCCCCGGCAGACGTCAGGCGTTGACGCGGACGACGCCGCCGACGACCTCGACCGCGTAGACGGCCGCGCGGAGCGCGTCGTCGTCGAGGCAGCGGCCGGTCTCGAGGTCGAACTCCCACCCGTGCCACGGGCACCGCAGCACGCGCCTCCCCGTCAGCGCGTACGCGCCGGGAGACCCTCCCTCACGGTCGCGGACGCGGCCGAGGCAGAGCGGCGCGCCGCTGTGCGGGCATCGGTTCCGGACGCCGTGGGCCGTCCCGCGCTCGCCGTCCCAGACGACGCCGACCTCCCGGCCGTCGACCCGTGCGACGACGTGTCCGGCCGCGCGGAGCTCCTCGAGCGACGCGACCTCCACCCAGCGGCTCACGCGGCGGCGAGTCCGAGACGTGCGCCGTACATCTCCGCCGCGTTGCCGCGGAGCACCGCGTCCCGCCAGGCCTCGGGCAGCCGGCGCAGCATGTACGACGGGTCGTCGAAGTCCCAGTGCGGGTAGTCCGACGCGAAGAGCAGCGTCTGCGGCGCACCCACCGCCTCGAGCATCTCGAAGAGCAGGTCGTCGCGGCCGTCGGTGTGCTCGAGCGGCTGCGTCGTGAAGCGGACGTGGTCGGCCGCGACCTCGCTCGGCTTTCGCTCGAGCCACGGCACCTCCGCGCGCAGCGCACGCCAGTTCGTGTCGAGCCGCCAGAGGATCCCCGGCAGCCACGCGATGCCGCCCTCGAGCAGCACGACCTTCAGCGACGGCAGCCGCTCGAACGTGCCGTGGCAGAGGAGCGAGACGAGGTGCGCCATCTGGGAGCAGGCCGAGCCGAGGGTGTGCCACTCGATGTAGAACGCGCCCGGGCCGGCGCCGCCGGGCGAGGCGGCGATGCCCATCCCCTCGCCGCCGGTGTGGATCGCGACCGGCAGCCCGCAGCCGGCCGCCGTCTCGAAGATCGGGAGGTACCGGGGGTCGCCGTACGGGCGTTCCGAGCCGCCGCACAGCACGACCTGCACGAAGCGCTCGTCGGCGGCGCAGCGGAGGATCTCGTCGGCGGCCGCGCGCGGGTCCTGAGCCGGGCAGATGATCGACGCGCGCAGCCGCGGCTCCGCGTCGAGCCACCGCTCGCGAAGCCAGTCGTTGTGCGCGCGGGCGAGCGCAGCGGCCCGGTACGCGCTCGGCATCAGCGAGACGAGCAGCGCGTCGTCCGCGTTCAGCACGCCGATCTCAGCCCCGGTCGCGTCGAGCAGGTCGCGCGCGACGCTCGCGGCGTCGGTGCCGGGAACCACCCCGGCGCCGGCGACGTCCTCCCGGAACCACGACGTCGGATGCGCCCAGGAGTAGCCGGGAAGGCCGTAGTACACCTGCGAGCGGAACCACTCGCGCTGCGCCGGCTCCACGTAGGAGATCAGCTCGTTGGGGTCGCCGATCTGCGGATGGACGTCGCAGTCGATCATCCGCCGACCCTACACGTGGTCGCGCGGGAACCGGTGCTCCCAGACGCGGGCGAAGATCGCATCCCCGTCCTCGTACGCCGTGAGCTCGGTCGTCACGTAGAACGTCTCGAGGTCGGCGCGCATCGTCGCGGTCGCCTCGGCACGCCCGCTCCACCCGTCGCGCGCGATCCCCGTCGTCGCGTGGAAGGCGACCTCCGCCGAGAGCGGGTCGCCCTCGACGATCGAGTACACCGTGTGGTTCGTGTCCTCGGAGACGAGGTCGAGGTCGACGAGACGGACGGTGCCGCCGACGTCGTAGTCGAAGTGCTGCGCGATGCGGCCCGTGGCGAAGTCGCGCTCGAGCCGCCTCCCGTCCGCAGACGGCGTCTGCTGCTTCGTCTCGAGGATCGGCGTGTGCTCCGGCGCCGCGAACGGCGGCGCGTCGTCGACCGACGGCGGGCGGACCGGCAGGTCGAGCACGCCGCCGTGCAGCGTGAGCGTCACGGGCTCCGGCGAGGGCCACGCCCAGGGCCAGTACGTGGAGGACACGGCGACGCGGAGCCGATGCCCGGTGGGGACCGAGTACGCGATCGAGTCGAGCTCGACGCGCACGCGACAGCGGCGGCCGGGCTCGAGCGGCTCCGGGTGCTCGTGCCCGTCGCGGTGCGTCAGGTTGAGCAGGCCGCGCGTGACGAGCGCGGAGGTCCCGTCGGGGAACACGTCGCAGAGGCGCACGCACACGAGCGCGGCGGGACGGTCGGCGGCGAGCTCGAGCTCGACCGCCGGGAAGCCCGCGAGCTCGAGCGGCTCCTCGAGCGGGGGGAGCTCGAGGGAGGCCGACAGTGCGTCGTCCGGGCGCTGGTCGGCGGGCAGGTCGGCCGACTGGCCGCCGGCGCACCACACTCCCGCCTCCGTCCCGAGCGCCTGCGAAGGGGTGTGCGTCACCGGAGCCTCGACCGGCAGCTCGAAGCGTCGACGCTCGATCCTCGGCGACGGCCACTCCGCCTCGGTGGCCCACCGGCCCGCACGGAGCTCGTAGCTCGGCGCCGGGACGACCGAGTCGAGCACGAAGAGCCGGAGCATCGGCTCGTCCATGATCCCGGTCTCGACTCCCTTCAGCCACTGGTCCCACCACCGCACGGTCTCCTGGAGCCAGCCGATGCTCGGCCCCGGCGCCGCGTCGTCCGGGAAAGCATGCGCCCACGGCCCCACGAGGCCTTTCCGGGGGCACCGGAGGCCCTCGAGCAGCCGGAACACGGCATTCGTGTATCCGTCGGCCCACCCGCCGACGGCGTACACCGGCACCTGGATCGCCCCGTAGTCCTCGCACACGGAGCCGTGCTTCCAGTACGCGTCGCGGCGCTGGTGTCCGAGCCACGGCTCGATGTACGGCGGCGTGTGCTCGAGCCGGTCGAGCCACCGCTCGCGCCAGGTGTCCGGCAGGACGCGCGGGTCCGGCGGGCGCGCGTTCCACACGAGCATCGACGACGCCCAGTGGAGCATGTCGCTCGCGAGCACGCAGCCGCCGCGGTAGTGGACGTCGTCCGCGTAGCGGTCGTCGGTCGAGCAGAGCGTCACGACTGCGCCGAGCGCGGGCGGCTGCAGCGCGGCGACCTGGAGCGCGTTGAACCCGCCCCAGGAGATGCCCGTCATCCCGACGGCGCCGGAGCACCACGGCTGCTCCGCGAGCCACGCGATCACCTCCAGCGCGTCGTCCAGCTCTTGGCGGGTGTACTCGTCCTCGAGGATCCCGTCGGAGTCGCCGCTGCCGCGGATGTCGACGCGGACGCAGGCGTACCCGTGGCCCGCGACGTACGGCTGGCGAACCGAGTCGCGGACCGCGGTCCCGTCGTGCTTGCGGTACGGCAGGTACTCGAGGATCGCGGGCACGGGATCGGCCTCGGCGTCGCGCGGGAGCCAGATGCGCGCGGCGAGCCGCGTCCCGTCCGCCAGCTCGATCCAGAGGTGATCGACCTCGCGTACCGGACGCGGCAGGCGGTCCCACGCGACGACTCCCACCGGGCGATCCTATGCGCGGATCGCCCGGGCGGGCTCAGTCGTCGTCGGTGATCGACTCCTTGTCGCCGCTCGACGTCTTCGCCCACGGCTCGCCGGGGCTCGGGTCGTCCTGGTCGGGGTCGCGGCCGAGCGCCTCGTCGGCGAGCCGCTCCCGGTCGGTGTTCGGGTCGCTCATGCAGAGCGCGTTCCCCGGGCGTCAGCCCCCGAATCCTTCGAGGGCCGCAGAGACGAGGTCGGGCAGCGTCGCGAGGTTGTACCCGCCCTCGAGGACACCGGCGACGCGCGGAGCGAGCGCCGTGGACCGGCGCGCGAGCTCGCGGAAGCCGTCCGCCGTCACACGCATCCCAGCGAGCGGGTCGTCGACGTGCGCGTCGAACCCGGCCGACACGAGGAGCAGCTCGGGCTCGAACGCGCTCACCGCGCGCTCGACCGTGTCCCACGCCTCGAGGTAGCCGTCGTCGCCCGTACCCGCCTCGAGCGGGATGTTCACGAGCGTCGATCCCTGCTCGTACGGCCCGCCGGTGCCGGGGTAGAACGGCCACTGGTGCAGCGAGACGAACAGGATCGAGTCGTCGTCGCCGACCACGTCCTGCGTCCCGTTGCCGTGGTGGACGTCCCAGTCGACGATCGCGACGCGTCCGAGCCCGAGCTCGGCCTGCGCCCAGCGCGCGGCGATCGCGACCGAGTCGAAGAAGCAGAAGCCCATCGCGCGGTCGCGCTCGGCGTGGTGGCCCGGCGGCCGCGCGAGCGCGAAGCCGCCGCGCCGGACCGCCTCGATCGCGGCTCCGGCCGCGAGCAGCGCCGCCTCGAACGTCGTCTCGGTGCAGATCGTGTCGGGGTCGAGCCAGCCGCGCGTCTCGCGCACCTGCTCGACGAGTCGCTCGTCGTGGCAGCGGAGCACGTCCGGCTCCGACGCCGGGCCGCACTCCACGAACGGGAAGCGCTCGTGCAGGACGACGAGCCGCTGCTGCGACTCCGGGTGCGCCCCGGTGGGGTGCAGGTATGCGAAGGCGCTGTGGCTTACGAGCTCGACCGCTGAACCTCGGCCAGGATCTCGCTCAGGGGGCGGTCGCCGCGCCCGCGTCCGATCAGGTACGTGAGGAGCGGCGCGTTCCGCCGGTCGTCGCTCGTGTGCGCGGCGATCCGCGCGATCTTGAGGAGCGCGTCGACGTCCTCGTCCGTCAGCTCCTCGGCGACGCCGAGCTCTCCCGCGACGCGCTGCAGCCACTCGTTCACGCCAGCGACTCTAGACGGCCGGCGAGGTTTCCCAGGCCGAGGCTCGACGCGTGGGCGGCGGCGCGCTGCCAGTCCGGCGGCGTCGGCCGCAGCTCGGGCAGCGGCGCGTCGGCGTCCATCGTCGCGATCTCGCGGTACAGGAGGAGCTCCTCGGCCAGCTGCGGGAACCGGCCGTCGGCGAGTGCCTGCGCCAGCGACCCGTGCTGCTTCAGGACGTCGGCGGCCTTCTTCGGCCCGACTCCCGGCGCTCCCGGGATCTTGTCCGAGGGGTCGCCGCGCAGCGCGATGAAGTCCGGGACCTGGCGCGGCTCGACGCCGTACCGCTCCCGGACCTCCGCCGGGCCGATGCGGGCGAGCTCGCTGACACCCTTGACGGGCTGCAGGATCGTCACGCGGTCGTCGACGAGCTGGAACGCGTCGCGGTCCGAGGTCGCGACGAGGACGCGGCCGGTCCACCGGCGCGACGCGGCCGCGAGGAAGTCGTCCGCCTCGTATCCCGGCGCCTTCGCGGCCGTGAACCCGAAGGACTCGACGAGCGCCGGCAGCAGGCCGAGCTGCTCAAGGATCGACGCCTCGAACTCGCGTCCCGACTGGTACGCGGGCAGCGCCTCGTGGCGATACGTCGGCACCTCGAGGGTGTCCCACGCGACGAGCACCGCGTCCGGCCGCTCCGCCTCCCAGAGTCGAAGCAGGAAGTTCGCGAAGCCGACGAGCGCGTTGTAGCGGATCGACTTCGGCAACGCGTGGTAGGCGCGGTGCGCGAGCGAGTCGCCGTCGATCGCGAGGAGGATCCCGTCAGGCAAGCGACTCCTCGAGCGCCGCGATCGCCGCCATCAGGCGCTGCGTCGTCTCGATCGGGTCGTCCGACACGTCGACAGGCGCCCCGTACCGGACGCGCCAGCGCTCGAGCCGCCGCAGCCCGTCCGTGCCTCGGATGCCGGCCGGCACGAGTGGCACACCCGCGTCGATCGCGATGCGCGCGGCCCCGGAGTGCGCCTGGGCGCGGTACTTCTTGCGCAGCCCCTTCCGGCGTCGGGTCCCCTCGGGGAACATCGCGATCACGTGCCCCTCGCGGGCGAGCCGGACGGCGGTGTCGATTGCCTCGCGGTCGGCACGCCCGCGGTGCACCTCGAATGCGCCGGCCGCGCGGATGACCGGCCCGAGCGGGAACCAGAAGAGCTCGGACTTCGCCATGAAGCGGAGGAACCGCGTCGGCCAGACGCCGAGGCCGAGGGGCCAAGGATCGAGGTTCGAGACGTGGCCGGCGGCGAGCACGTAGCCGCCGTCGGGCGGCAGGTTCTCGCGGCCGTAGGCGCGGTAGCGGAACAGGAGGCGCGCGACCGGCCACGAAAGGCCCGCGATGAGCGAGTACGGAGCAGAGGGCCTCGGAGGACGCGTCACCGGCGGCGAGTATCGCGGAAACGGCCTCCGGCGCTAGGCTGGCCCGCGACATGAAGCTGGTCATCGTGGAATCCCCTGCAAAGGCGAAGACGATCGCGGGGTACCTGGGCAAGGACTTCGAGGTCGAGTCGTCGATCGGGCACATCCGCGACCTGCCGCACAACGCCTCCGAGATCCCCGCCAAGTACAAGGCGGAGCCGTGGGCGCGGCTCGGCGTCGACGTCGACCACGACTTCGAGCCGCTTTATGTCGTCGACTCGCGCAAGAAGAAGGTCGTCTCCGATCTCAAGGCGAAGCTGAAGAACGCGGACGAGCTCCTGCTCGCGACGGACGAGGATCGTGAGGGAGAGGCGATCGCCTGGCACCTGCGGGAGGTGCTCGAGCCGAAGGTCCCCGTGCGGCGGATGGTCTTCCACGAGATCACGAAGCCGGCGATCGAACGCGCGCTCAACGAGACGCGCGACATCGACGACTGCCTCGTCGACGCGCAGGAGACGCGCCGCATCCTCGATCGTCTCTACGGCTACGAGGTGTCGCCGGTCCTGTGGCGGAAGATCATGCAAGGGCTGTCGGCGGGACGCGTCCAGTCGGTGGCGACGCGGCTCGTCGTCGAGCGCGAGCGCGAGCGGATGCGGTTCGTCGCCGCCGACTACTGGGACATCGTCGCGACGTTCGATCCGGGCTCGTTCGAGGCCCGCCTCGCGGCGGTCGACGGCCGGCGCGTTGCGCAGGGCCGCGACTTCGACCAGCAGGGGAAGCTCCGGAACGCGGACGCGGTGCAGCTCTCCGAGGCCGACGCCCGCGGCCTGGCCGGCGCGCTCGCGGGCGCCTCCTTCGCGGTCGCCTCCGTCGAGGAGAAGCCGTACACGCGGCGGCCCGCTCCCCCCTTCATGACCTCGACGCTCCAGCAGGAGGCGAGCCGGAAGCTCCGCCTGAGCTCGCAGCAGACGATGCGGGTCGCGCAGCGCCTCTACGAGAACGGCTACATCACCTACATGCGCACCGACTCGACGACGCTGTCCGAGTCGGCGCTCGCGGCGGCGCGCGACCAGGCACGCGAGCTCTACGGCGGCGAGACGGTGCCGGCCGAGCCGCGCCAGTACACCCGGAAGGTGAAGAACGCGCAGGAGGCGCACGAGGCGATCCGGCCGGCGGGCGACCGCTTCCGGACGCCCGACCAGGTGAGGCGGGAGCTTTCGGGCGACGAGTTCAACGTCTACGACCTGATCTGGAAGCGGACCGTCGCGTCGCAGATGGCGGATGCCCGCGGGCAGACGGTCTCGGTCCGGATCGCCGGCGAGGCGAGCGACGGCCGCACCGCCGAGTTCGCGACCGCCGGAACCGTGATCACGTTCCGCGGCTTCCTGCTCGCGTACGAGGAAGGGCGCGACGACCCCGCGTCGCCGGACGACGAGGAGCGGATGCTCCCGAAGCTCGCGCGCGGCGACGACCTGAGCGCGACGTCGCTCGAGCCGGACGGCCACTCGACGATCCCGCCCTCGCGATTCACCGAGGCGACGCTCGTGAAGGCGCTCGAGGAGCGCGGCATCGGCCGCCCGTCGACGTACGCGGCGATCATGGGGACGATCCTCGACCGCGGCTACGTGCGCAAGCAGGGTCAGGCGCTCGTGCCGGAGTTCCTCGCGTTCGCCGTCGTGAACCTCCTCGAGCGTCACTTCCCGCAGCTCGTCGACTACGAGTTCACCGCACGGATGGAGGACGATCTCGACGAGATCGCCTCCGGCGAGGAGAAGCGCGACCGGTGGCTGCGCCGGTTCTACTTCGGATCAGACGGCGACGCCGGCCTCAAGGAGCTCGTCGAGGGGCGGCTTGCCGAGATCGACGCGCGCGAGATCAACACCGTCGAGCTGCCGGGCACGGACATCGTCGTGCGCGTCGGGAGGTACGGCCCGTATCTCGAGCGCGGCGACCAGCGCCAGACGCTCCCGCCCGACATCGCGCCCGACGAGCTGACGCCGGCGCGGGCGGAGGAGATCCTCGCGCAGGGGCGTCAGGAGCACGAGCTCGGCGTCGACCCCGCGACCGGCCGGGCGATCGTCGTGCGCGCGGGTCGCTACGGGCCGTACGTGACGGAGGTCGTCGACGGCGACGGCGACAAGCCGCGGACGGCGTCGCTCTTCAAGACGATGTCGCCGGAGACGGTGACGCTCGACGACGCGCTGCGCCTGCTCACGCTGCCGCGGGTGCTCGGCGAGTCCGACGGCGAGGAGGTCGTGGCGACGAACGGGCGCTACGGGCCGTACGTGAAGAAGGGAAAGGAGTCGCGGTCGCTCGACGCCGAGGAGCTGCTGTTCTCGATCACGCTCGACGAGGCGC
>DASWRL010000019.1:0-59694 GCA_036403195.1 Gaiellaceae bacterium | reverse complement strand
GACGAGGCACGGAAGCTCGGCGACGTCCGGTTCCTCGTGCAGGGGACGCTCTACTCCGACGTGATCGAGTCCGGCGGCACCGACGGCGTCGCCGAGACGATCAAGTCGCACCACAACGTCGGCGGCCTCCCCGCCGACATGAGGATGGAGCTCGTCGAGCCGCTGCGGCTCCTCTTCAAGGACGAGGTCCGGCGCGTCGGCGAGGAGCTCGGGATGCCCGAGCGGATGGTGTGGCGACAGCCGTTCCCCGGGCCCGGCCTCGCGATCCGGATCATCGGCGACGTCACGGAGGAGCGCCTCGAGACGCTGCGCGAGGCCGACGCGATCCTGCAGGACGAGGTGCGCAGGGCGGGGCTGTACCGCGAGCTCTGGCAGAGCTTCTGCGTCCTGCCGGCGATCCGCTCTGTCGGCGTCCAGGGCGACGCGCGCACGTACGGCTATCCGATCGCGATCCGCGCCGTCACGTCCGAGGACGCGATGACGGCCGACTGGGCGCGTCTGCCGTACGACCTGGTCGAGGTGATCGCGTCGCGCCTCGTGAACGAGATCCCCGCCGTGAACCGGGTCGTCCTCGACGTGACCTCGAAGCCGCCGGCCACGATCGAGTGGGAGTGACGCCGTACCGGGTCGAGACCGAGCGCCTCGTCCTGCGCTGTTACGAGCCCGAGGATGCGCCTCTGCTGAAGGACGCCGTCGACCGGAGCCTCGAGCACCTGCGGCCGTGGATGCCGTGGGTGCCGGACGAGCCGGAGCCGCTGGACGACGTCTACGAGCGGCTGCGAAGCTTCCGCGCGCAGTACGACCGCGACGAGAACTGGATCATGGGCGTCTTCGCGCCCGACGAGTCACGGCTCCTCGGCGGCACGGGGCTCCACCCGGGCGACGGCGACGAGAGCCGCGAGATCGGGTACTTCGTCACCGCGGACGCGATCGGCAACGGCTATGCGACGGAGCTGGCGGCCGTCCTCACCCGGGTCGCCTTCGCCGTCGAGGAGGCGGTCGACCGCGTCCTGATCCGCGTCGACCCGGCGAACGAGCGGAGCAACCGCGTCCCTGCGAAGCTCGGCTTCGCGCTCGAGGCGACCCTCCGCCGGAGGCTTCCCCAGAAGGCCGGCTCGGGCCTCCGCGACGCGAACATCTGGACGATGTTCCGCGACGGCCTGGCCGGCTCGCCCGTCGAGCGGCATCCGTACGTCGCGTTCGACGCGCTCGGCCGCGAGACCGCGCGCGGCGGATCCGCGAACGCATAGCGTCCGCGCCCCTGGAGCCTCGTGACGTCCTGGGAGCGGATCGAACGCGTCGCCTCCGTCATCCGGCACGCGCCCTCCGGCGGCTTCAGCCAGGGCGGCAGCATCGTCGTCACCGACTCCGGCACGCGCGGCGATCGCGGACGCGGCGGCGACGAGCACTACTCCCTGAACGGGCGCCTCAGTTCGCGCCGGCGTCCGCTCGAGGAGCTCGTGCGCTGGGAGCGATGGTGACGCGCGGATAGCGTCCGCGCACGTCGTCGACGTACGCGGCGAGCCGGTCCGCGACCGTGGCATCCTCGATCTCGAGCACGTTCTCGGCGTTCCGCTCGCCGCTCCTCGACAGGTTGAACGAGCCGACGAACGTGGTGTCGTCGCACACGCAGACCTTCGCGTGCATGAAGTCGTGCACCGTCCCGTCGCCGTACGGGGTCGAGGGCTTCCCCGCGAACGCGCCGGCCATCACCCGCTCGAGGAGCGGGAGCTTCCACGAGACGTTCCGGTTCGCGTTCCACTGGTGGACGACCTCGCGCACCTGCGTCACGTCGACGCAGCCGGCGACGTCGACGACGCCGTCGGCGATCACCTGCGCCAGCGTCCCGAGCACCGGGCCGGTCGTGATCACGGGCGAGCAGATGCGGACGCGGCGGCGAGCCCTGCGGATGATCTTCGCGATCCGCGACGACAGATCCTCGCCGTGGCCGGGCGTGAACCACGCGCGGACGCCGTCGTCCCAGCGGGGGTCGACGAAGCCGCTCCGCTCCACGTCGGCCGTCGCCCAGAGCTGGTCGAAGTCGATGCGGTAGCCCTTCGCGATCGCCCCGGAGTGCACGACGGCGACCACGTTCTCCTGGCGAGACCACGAGTCGTTCGTCCAGTTCATGGAGCCCGTCCACACCGATGCGCCGTCTCGGATCACGTACTTGTGGTGCATCAGCGACGGCACACCGGCGATGGCCTTCGCGGTGACGGGGAGCGTCGAGATCAGCGCGACGTCCGGCTCGGCCGGCGGCGGCACGGGGATCGGGTTCGGGTGGTCGACGTTGTACGCGAACCTGATCGCCACCCCGCGCGCCGCGGCAGCGCGCAGCGACGCGACGACGACGTCGCGCGGCTCGTCGACGAGGTTGAAGTCGTACTGGGCGAGGTCGAGCGTCCGCGTCGCCCCGTCGAGGAAGCCGGCCACCTCCTTCGCGACGTCGAGCGGCTGCTGCCCGCCGTCCGTCAGAGTGCGGATCTCGATGCGCCCGCTCGTCGACCGGCTCGCCGCTGCCCGGATCGGGTCCACGACGAACTTCTACCGGGCCGGGCCGGGCGCTGCTCTGCGCCGCAGCCGCCTCGCCGCCTACCTCGAGGCGCGGCGTGACGCGCCGATCCTGCTCGTCGGCGAGGCGCCCGGCTACCGCGGCACGCGGATCTCGGGGATCCCGTTCACGTCGGAGCGGCTGCTGACGGGGTGCGGGCCGGCGGAGGCGACGGCGACAATCGTGCATCGCGTGCTCGGCGAGCTCGGCGTGGAGCGCGAGGTCCTTCTCTGGAACGTCGTGCCGACGCATCCCGGCACCGCCACCTCGAACCGGCCACCGACACGCGCGGAGGTCGAGGCGGCGCGCGTGTTCCTGCACGAGCTCCTCGCCGGCCGGCGCGCCGTCGCCGTGGGACGCGTCGCGGCGGCGGCGCTCCCGGGAGCCGACGCCGTTCGGCACCCGTCGCACGGCGGCGCCGCGGCGTTCGCAGCAGGCCTTCGTGCTGTAATCGGCGCGTGACCGAGGTTCGCCGGAACGCCGCGCTGCTCGCGCTCGGGCTCGTGTTCCAGTCGGGGATGATCCAGCTCGCCGTCGCGCTCGGCACCGTGACGATCGTCGCGGTCACCGGCGTCCACAGCATCCTCGGCCTCGGACCGGCGGTGTTCCTCGTCGCCGGCGCCCTCGCCGTCGGCCCCGCCGGGCGGCTCTCGGACCGTGTCGGCCGGATGCCCGTGATCCGCGGCGGGTACGTCCTCGGGATCGCCGGCCCGCTCGTCACCGCCGGCGGATGCGCGGCGCGGGAGGGCGTGCTCGTCTTCGTCGGGCTCGGGCTCTGCGGCGCCGCGCAGTCGATCGTCCTTCTCTCGCGCGCGGCCGCGGCCGAGATGTTCCCGCCAGAGCGACGGGCGCGCGGCATGTCGATCGTGCTCTTCGGCGTCGTGTCCGGCGCGGTGTGGGGGCCGCTCGTCTTCGGCCCGATGTTCTCGGGCCGCCGCTTCTCCGCGCACGACCTGACCGTCCCGTGGCTCGCGGCCGCGCTCTTCACCGCGGCCGGCCTCGCGGTCTCGTTCGGCGTCCGCCGCGACCCGCGCGACCTCTCGCACGCCTTCACGGCCCGCGCCGAGCCGAAGCCCCTCGCGGACGTCCTCCGCCGGCCGGGAGTGGCGACTGCGCTCGTGGCGGCCGTCGCGAGCTTCGCCGTCATGGCGGGAGTGATGAACCTTGCCGGCTACGTCGCCGTCGGGCACCACCACCCGCAGGGGAGCGTCTTCACCATCATCAGCCTGCACATCGTCGGCATGTACGGCCTCGTGCTCGTCGTGGGAGACGCGATCGAGCGGATCGGGCGCCGGCGCTCGATGGTCGCCGGGCTCGCCCTCGTCGCCGCGTCGAACGCCGGGATGGCCTGGCTGGGCTCGATCGCCGGCATGAGCCTCTGCATGTTCGGCCTCGGCCTCGGCTGGTGCCTCGCGTACGTCGCCGCGACGACGGAGCTCGTCGATCTCACGGGGCCGGCCGAGCGCGGGCGCCTGATCGGGTTCTCCGACCTCCTGGCGAGCTTCGGCGGCGCCGGCCTCGCGCTCGCCGGCGGCGTCGTGTACACCGGCGCCGGCGGCTCCGTCCCGCTCGCGGGCGTCGCGACGGGGCTCAGCGTCCTCGCCGGCGCGTGGGTCGCGGGCACCGGAGGCGCCCCGCCGCAGCCCGTCGCCGTCGATTGACTGCTACCATCGGCGCCCGGCGGACGCCTGGTCCGCCCTTTTTCTCCGTATGAAAACCTACAACGCCAAACCGGGCGAGATTCAGCGCGACTGGGTCGTGGTCGACGCCGAGGGGAAGACCCTCGGGCGGCTCGCGACCGTGATCGCCGACCGGCTGCGCGGCAAGGGCAAGCCGACCTACACGCCGCACGTCGACACCGGCGACTTCGTCGTGGTCGTCAACGCCGAGAAGATCGGCGTCACGGGGAAGAAGCTCGACGAGAAGATGTACTACCGTCACTCCGGATACCCGGGCGGCCTGCGCCAGCGCACGCTCCGCGAGCAGCTCGACCGCCAGCCGACCGAGGTGCTCCGGAAGGCGGTCAAGGGGATGCTGCCGCGCAACAAGCTGGCCCGCGCGCAGCTCACGAAGCTCAAGATCTATGCGGGGCCGGAGCACCCGCACGAGGCACAGGCTCCCGCTCCGCTCGAGGTGTAACCGATGGCGACTCCCGCTCAGTATCTCGGCACCGGCAAGCGCAAGACGTCCGTCGCGCGCGTGATCCTGCGGCCCGGCTCGGGCGCGACGTGGGTCAACGGCAAGACGCTCGAGGAGTACTTCCCGCGCATGGTGCATCGCGTGCTCGCGCTGTCGCCGCTCAGGACGGCGGCGCTGGACGGCCAGTACGACCTGCGCGTGCGCGTCCACGGAGGCGGGCCGTCGGGCCAGGCCGGCGCCGTCCGGCACGGCGTCGCACGGGCGCTCGTCGAGGTGAACCCGGAGCTTCGCGTGCCGCTCAAGCGCGCCGGCTACCTCACGCGCGACGCGCGGCAGGTCGAGCGCAAGAAGGCCGGCCTGCACAAGGCGCGCAAGGCGCCGCAGTTCTCGAAGCGCTAGCGCCCCGGGGCCGATGGCTCGGAGGTATTTCGGCACCGACGGTGTCCGCGGCGTCGTGGGCGAGTTCCTCACGCCCGAGCTCGTCGAGCGCCTCGGCCGGGCGGCGGCGACGTGGACGGGCGCGGCGAAGGTGTTCGTCGGGCGCGACACCCGCGCGTCGGGCGTCGAGCTCGAGGAGGCGTTCGCCCGCGGCGTCGTCTCGGTCGGCGGGGACTGCATCCTCGGCGGCGTCCTGCCGACGCCGGCGGTCGCGCTCCTCGCGCTCGATCTCGGTGTCGTGATCTCGGCCTCGCACAACCCGCCCGAGTACAACGGCGTCAAGTTCTTCGACTCGCGCGGCCGGAAGCTGTCGGACGCGTCGGAGGAGCAGATCGAGGAGCTGCTCGCTGCGGCGCCGGGGATCGACCAGGGTCGCATCGAGCACGTGGAGGTCGCGACCGACTCGTACCTGACGCACATCCTCGAGCGGTTCGGCTCCGACCTCTCGGGCCTGCGCGTCGTGGTCGACTGCGCGAACGGCGCGTACGCGAAGATCGCGCCGCACGCGTTCGAGCGCTGCGGTGCGGAGGTGCACGCGATCGGCGACGAGCCGGACGGGACGAACATCAACGTCGGGTGCGGAGCGACGGAGCTGGGGCTGCTGCAGCACACGGTTCGCGAGCTCGGCTTCGACCTCGGCGTCGCCTTCGACGGCGACGGCGACCGGATGCTCGCGGTCGACGAGCGCGGCGAGGTCGTCGACGGCGACCAGATCGTGGCGCTGCTCGCTGTCGACCAGCAGGTCGACCAGGTCGCGGTCACCGTCATGACGAACCTCGGCTTCCACACGTTGATGCGCGACCGCGGCATCCGGGTGCACACGACGGACGTCGGCGACCGCTACGTGCTCGAGGCGCTCCAGCGAGAGGGAGCGGTCCTCGGCGGCGAGCAGTCGGGGCACATCATCTTCCTGCGCGACCACGTCACCGGCGACGGGCTCGCCGCGGGGCTCCTGCTCTGCAGCGCGCTGAAGGGGCGTCCGCTGAGCGAGGCCGCCTCGCTGATGCCGCGTTACCCGCAGGTGAAGGAGAACGTCCGCGTGGCGGAGAAGGAGCTGACGCCGGAGATCACGGCCGAGGTCGAGCGGCTCAACCGCGAGTGGCGGGGGAGCGGCCGCGTCCTCGTCCGCCCGTCCGGCACCGAACCGTTGATCAGAGTGCTCGTCGAGGCGGAGGACGCGAAGGCGGCGCAGGAGGCCTGTGCTAGCATCGCCTCCCTCGTGCGACGAGACCTCGGCTGACCCGCTCCGACGCAGGGGCGGGGTCGAATCAGCCGGGCTTCGCCGTGTCCGACACCTGTGAGCGGTCGGGCACCGGAAAGGAGACAGGATGTGCGGGATCATCGGATACGTCGGCAGCCGGGCGTCGAAGCCGCTGCTCCTGCAGGGCCTGAAGCGCCTCGAGTACCGAGGCTACGACTCCGCCGGGATCGCGCTGCTCGAGGACGGCGGCCTCGACTACACGCGCGCCGTCGGGCCGCTCGACAACCTGGCCGCAGCGATGCTGCCGAACGGGTCGAAGGCGACGACGGGCCTCGGCCACACGCGCTGGGCGACCCACGGCGGCGTCACCGAGGCGAACGCGCACCCTCTCGTCGCGTGCAACCCGTCCGAGCTCGCGATCGTCCTCAACGGGATCGTCGAGAACTACCGCGAGCTGCGCGAGGAGCTCGCCGGCCGCGGCCACACCTTCACCTCCGAGACCGACGCCGAGACGATCGTGCACCTCCTCGAGGAGGCGTACGACGGCGATCTCGTCGCGGCCGTGCGCGCCGTGTACCCGCGCCTCGAGGGCCACTTCACGTTCGTCGTCATCCACCGGTCGCACCCGAGCCACCTGGTCGGGGTGCGCCATCAGACGCCGATGGTCGTGGGCATCGGCGACGGCGAGAACTTCCTCGCGTCGAATCTCGCCGCGTTCCTCGCCGAGACGCGCCGCGTCCAGTTCCCGGACGACGGCGAGGTCGTCTCGATCCGCCCGGACGGCGTCGAGATCATCGACGCCGTGACCGGCGAGGCGGTCGAGCACGACGTCGTCGAGGTGGACTGGGACGACGACGCGGCCGAGCGCTCCGGCTACGAGACCTTCATGCTGAAGGAGATCTACGAGCAGCCCGAGGGCGTCGCGGAGACGATCGGCGACCGGGTGCGCCACGGCCACCTGGTCCTCGAGGGGCTCGGGATGCCGGAGGAGCGCCTCGAGAACCTGAGGCGGATCGTGATCGTCGCCTGCGGCACCTCCTACCACGCCGGCGTCGTCGGGCGATACGCGATCGAGGAGTGGGCGCGCGTCCCGGTCGAGCCGGACGTGGCGAGCGAGTGGATCTACCGCAACCCCGTGATCGACCCGGGGACGCTCGTGATCGGCATCTCCCAGTCCGGCGAGACACGCGACACGATCCAGGCGATGAAGCTCGCCCGCGAGGCCGGCGCGCACACGGTCGCGATCACGAACATGATGGGCTCGCAGATCACGCGCGAGGTCGACTCGGTGCTCTACACCCGCACCGGCCTCGAGGTGGGCGTCGCGGCGTCGAAGACGTTCACGGCGCAGGCGGCGCTCCTCTTCCTGATCGGGCTCAAGCTCGCGCAGCTGCGCGGCACGCTCCCCCCGGACGAGATCGAGTTCATCCTCGACGAGGTCTACGACCTGCCCGAGAAGATGCAGCGCTTCCTCGACGGCGACCACCCGATCGACGAGATCGCGCAGCGGTTCCACGACAAGGCGTTCTTCCTGTACCTCGGGCGGCACATCGGCCTGCCGGTCGCGCTCGAGGGCGCACTGAAGCTGAAGGAGATCTCCTACATCCCGACCGACGCGTACTCCGCAGGCGAGATGAAGCACGGCCCGATCGCCCTCCTCGAAGAAGGGACACCCGTCGTCGTCGTCGCGACGCGGATCCACGTCTACGACAAGATCGTCTCCAACATCCAGGAGACGCGGGCCCGCGGCGCCCACGTGATCGCGATCGCCACCGACGGGGACGAGGACATCCAGCACCACGCCGACGACGTGATCTACGTCCCGAAGTCGCCGGCCTTCATCCAGGCGGCCCTCGCGATCCTGCCGCTGCAGCTCCTCGCCTACCGGATCGCGCGGCTGCGTGGCCTGAACGTCGACCAGCCGCGGAACCTGGCGAAGACCGTCACCGTCGAGTAGCGGCGAGCGCGGTCTCGACGAACGCGCGCGCGGCGGGCGAGTGGTAGCGGTCGCGGTGCCGCGCGATCGCGATCACGCGCGGCGGCACCTGGTCGCCGAGCTCGCGCACGACGACGCGCGGGTCTCCCTCGTCGACCGTGAGACGCGGCAGGATCGCGTTCCCGATGCCGGCGGCGACGAGGCCCTGCACCGTGCCGTTGTCGTTCGACCGGAACGTGAAGCGCGGCTCCACGCCGGCGCCGCGGAGCGCGGCCTCGACCGGCTCCAGCGACCGGTCGCTGCGGAAGCCGATCAGCGGCGCGGCGCCGATCTCGGCGAGCGACGGAGCGCCCGGCGCCGCCGCGAGCGGCGACCCGGCCGCCGCGACGAGCACGTAGGGGTCGTGAAGGAGCTCGCTCGTCTCGAGCGGCGCGTCGCCCACGGGGAGGAGCACGAAGCCGGCGTCGAACTCGCCCCGCTCGACCGCGAGCTCGACGTCCGCGTCGTCGAGCTCGCCGAGCACGACGTCGACGTGCGGCCACGCCGCCGCGAACCGCCGCATCACCTCGGGGAGGACGCGCGCGCCGACCGACTGGAAGGTGCCGACGCGCAGGGTGCCGGCCTCGCCCGCGCGCAGCGCGTGGAGGTCGGCCTGCGCCGCCTGCAGACGGGAGACGATCGACTGCGCGTGGCGGAGGAGGAGGGCGCCCGCCTCCGTCAGCGACACCGGCCGCGGCCCGCCGGGCCGCTCGACGAGCCGCTCCCCGACGATTCGCTCGAGCGTGGCGATCTGCTGGCTGACCGCCGATTGCGTGTAGCCGAGCCGCTCGGCGGCCCGGCCGAACGATCCCTCGGCGGCGAGCGCCTGGAGGGCGGCGAGGTGCCGGAGCTCGATCCCGAGCCATCCATCACGTTCCATGATCGAGACGACCACTTTATCAACTTGCGCTGATAGTCCCTGCTGAGGCACGCTTCGAGCATGATCGGAATCGTCATCGTCGTCGCCTTCCTCGCGCTCTGCGTGCTCGCCGCCTCCCACGGCGCCGACTCGCGGTTCGACCGCCCCGGGCGTCAGCTCTAGCTGCTACTCAGGACCCGTGTGGGTCTGGGACGGCATCGCGAACGCCCTCCGGATGGCGTGGGAGGTGTGGTGGGCGCTCGTCCTCGGGTTCGCGCTCTCGGGGATCGTCCAGGCGTGGGTGCCGCGCGAGCGCCTCAGGTCGGCGCTCGGGGGGCGCGGCGTCCGGGAGGCGGCGCTCGCCACCGGCCTCGGCGCCGCGTCGTCCTCGTGCTCGTACGCGGCGATCGCGATCGCGAAGACGCTGTTCGAGAAGGGGGCGAGCCTCGGGTCGGCGATGGCGTTCCAGTTCGCCTCGACGAACCTCGTCGTCGAGCTCGGGATCGTGCTGTGGCTGTTCGTCGGCTGGCGCTTCACCCTCGCGGAGTTCGTCGGCGGGCTGCTGCTCATCGCCGTCATGTGGAGCGCGCTGCGCCTCCTCGTCCCGTCGGAGCGCGAGGAGGAGACGCGCGCCTTCACCCGCGCCGCCGACGCCGGCCACGTGCATCCGACGGCTGCATCCGACCTCCCGCTGCGCAGGAAGGTCGTCTCGCTCCAGGCGTGGTCCGACGTGGCGCACAACTTCCGGGGGGACTGGCAGATGCTGTGGAAGGAGATCGGGATCGGCTTCCTGATCGCGGGCTACGTCTCGCTGCTGCCGCGCAGCGTGTTCGACGCCGTCTTCGTGCCTCACCTCGACGTCGTCGTCGGCCCGGTCGTGGCCGTGCTCGCCTTCGTCTGCTCGATCGGGAACGTCCCGCTCGCGGCCGTCCTCTGGGCGAGCGGCGTGTCGTTCTCCGGCGTGGTGGCGTTCCTCTTCGCCGACCTGCTGATCCCGCCGATCGTGGCGTACTACCGGAAGGTGTACGGCCGGCGCCTCGCGGGGCTGCTCGTCGCGGTCATGTTCGGATCGATCGTCGTCGCGGCGCTCGCCGTCGAGGGCATCTTCTCGCTCGCCGGCCTCGTGCCGTCGCACCGGCCGAGCGTCGGCTCGATCGCCGAGCGCCCCGTCTCCTGGAACTACACGACGTTCCTCGACATCGTGCTCACGCTGGTCTTCTTCGCGCTCCTCGCGCTCACCGCCCGCCGCGGCGCGAAGGACCCGGTCTGCGGCATGACGGTCGACCGGCACGGCGGCAACCCGACCTCGCTCTACGGAGGACGAACGTGGTTCTTCTGCGGGGACCACTGCAAGCACCGCTTCGACGCCGACCCCGAGACGTTCAGCTCGCGCTCGCGCGGCGCTGCCAGCGCTCACCCCACGTCGCACGGGTGAGGCCCGACACGATCGCGCGGCCGACGAGGCGGCCGCCGCGATCCCGCCCGAGCACGTGCACGCGAAGCGGGACGTCGCGGAGCGGCAGCTCCGTCTCCGTCGTCTCCGGCGGGAGCTCGCGCGTCTCCCGCACCTCGTAGTCGCGCCGGGGATCCGGACGCTCGCTGATGCGGACCTCCCACGCGGCCACCTTCGGCTCGCGTGACCACACGAGGCGGTCGCCGTCGCCGCGGCGGACGTCGATGTTCCCGGTGATCGTCGCGCGGCTCTTCGCGAGGAAGGCCGCCGCCGGGGGCTGCGGCGCCGCCGCCGGCCGTGGCGCCACCGTCGAGCGCGCGCGGTGCACCGCCCCGACCCGCTCGAGCCGCCGGAGCGCGTCGCGCTGGTCGCCGCCGAGCGCGCGAATCCGGTCGCGCAGCTCCTTCCAGTTCGGCGCGCCGCCCGCCGCGACGAGCGCGCGGGCCTCCTCGATGATCGCGTCGGCGCTCACTCGTCCACGATCCGGCGCAGGCGCTTCGTCCGGCCGCGCCGGCGCTTCTCGTCGAGCCGCTGCTCGCGCGCGGCCGCCGTCGGCGTCGTCGCCTTCCGGCGGCGCTGCACTCGTGCGGCGGCGCGCAGCTGCTCGACGATCCGATCTGCGGCGAGCTCCCGGTTCCTGAGCTGCGACCGCTCGTCCTGCGCGACCGCGCGCACGACCGGGCCCAGCTTCTCGAGGACGCGCCGCCGCTCGGCCGCGGTCAGGCCCGCCGACTCCTCGACGTCGAACAGCGCCTCGGCGCGCGTCGAGCTCTTCTGCGCGTGCTGGCCGCCCGGTCCGCTCGAGCGCGAGAACCGGAAGGCAATCTCCGACCGAATAGACTCGACGTCCATGGCGGCCATTCTCCTGGACGTGGACGGCGTGCTGCACGTGTCCGGCGCGCCGATCGCGGGAGCGGCCGCGGCCGTGCGCAGGCTGCGCGACCGTGGGCACCGGATCAGGTTCGTCACGAACTCGACGACGCGGTCCCGGGCGCAGCTCGTGGAGCAGCTGCGCGGGATGGGCATCGAGCTCGACGACGCCGAGCTGCAGACGACCGGCGGCGTGGCGGCGAAGACGCTCGCGGGGCGCCGCGTGCTCGCGCTGACGATGCCGGGGCTGCTCGACGACCTCGAGGGGCTGCAGCTCGTCGGGATGAACGTCGAGGCCGTGCTCATCGGCGGCGCCGACGAGGGCGAGGAGACCGGGCGCGTCTTCTCGTACCTGAACCTGAACCGTGCGTTCCACGAGCTCGGCGCCGGCGCCGACCTCTACTGCCTGCACAAGAACAAGTGGTGGCAGACGGCCGACGGCGCACGGCTCGACGCCGGCGCCTTCGTCGCCGGCCTCGAGTACGCCGCCGAGACCGAGGCGACCGTCCTCGGCAAGCCGTCGAGCGCGTACTTCGCCGCCGCCCTCGAGGCGCTCGACGCCGAGCCGGGCCTCACCTGGATGGTCGGCGACGACGTCGAGGACGACTCGCTCGGCGCGCAGAAGTACGGGATGCGCACGATCCTCGTGCGCACCGGCAAGTTCCGTCCCGACGCGGTGGAGCGCTCTCGCGTCCAGCCCGACGGGATCATCTCGTCGATCGCGCAGCTCCCCGACTGGCTCGACGCCAACGCATGATCCTCCGCGTCGGGGTCGACCTCATCGAGATCGAGCGGATCCGCCGCGCCCTCGAGCGCCACGGCGAGTCGTTCAAGGAGCGCTGCTTCACCGAGGAGGAGCGGGCGTACTGCGACTCGAAGCCGAACCCGCCGCAGCACTACGCCGGGAGGTTCGCCGCGAAGGAGGCCGTGGGGAAGGCGCTCGGCTCCGGTGTCTACTTCACGTGGAAGGAGATCGAGGTGCGGGGCCGGCCGAAGCCGGGCATCCATCTCACCGGGCGCACCGCCGCGTGGGCCGAGAAGGTCGGCGCGAGGTCGATCGAGCTCTCGATGACGCACTCGCGGGAGCTCGCCGCCGCGGTCGCGGTCGCGCTCCCGGAATGAGGCTCCAGCCGCTCCTGACGGCCGAGGAGACGCGCCTCGCGGAGGAGGCGCACCAGGGCCCGCTCGAGGAGCTGATGGAGCGTGCCGGGTCGGCGGTCGCCGAGCTCGTCCTTCGCCGGTTCCCCGGGAGCGTCACGGTCGTCTGCGGCAAAGGGAACAACGGCGGCGACGGCAGGGTCTGCGCTCGCGTTCTCCGCGACGCGGGCCGCGACGTCCGCGTGGTCGACGGCGTGGGCGACCTCGGTACGCCCGACGTCGTCGTCGACGCGCTGCTCGGGATCGGCCTGCGCGATGCCCCACGCGAGGACGCCGCACGGATGATCGAGCTCGTCAACGGTGTGGGCCGCCCCGTCGTGTCGGTGGACGTCCCCTCCGGCGTCAACGCCTCCACGGGAGAGGTCCCCGGCGCCGCCGTCCGCGCCACCGCCACCGTCACGTTCGGTGCCGCGAAGGTCGGCCTCGCCGTAGCGCCCGGCCGCTTCCACGCGGGCAGCGTCCACATCGCGCCGATCGGACTGCGCCCCCGGGAGCACGCGCACGCGCTCGTCCCCGCGTCGGTGCTCCTCGACGTGCCGCGCAAGGACGCGACCTCGACGAAGTACTCGGCCGGGTCCGTCCTCGTCGTCGGCGGCTCGCGCGGCCTCACGGGCGCCGTGATGCTCGCCTCACTGGCCGCCTTCCGCGCGGACGCCGGCTACGTCGCCGTCGCCGCGCCGGACTCCACGCTGCCCGTGCTCGAGAGCCGCCTGCTCGAGGTCGTGAAGCGACCGCTGCCCGAGGACTCGTCCGGCCGCCTGCTGCCGCGGGCCGCCGATCTCGTCGTCGAGGCCGCCGAGAAGGCGGACGCGGTCGCGATCGGGCCCGGCCTCGGGCGCAGCGACGGCACCGTCGAGCTCGTCCGGATCCTGCTCGAGCGTCTGGACCTCCCGGTCGTGCTCGACGCCGACGCCCTGTGGGAGCTCGAGCCGTACGCGCGGGCGGCGCCGACCGTGCTGACCCCGCACTCGGGCGAGCTCGGCCGCCTGCTCCGCGCGCCCGCCCGCGAGGTCGACGCCCACCGGCTCGACGCCGCCCGGCGCGCCGCCGCGCGGTACGGCGCGGTCGTGCTGCTCAAGGGCGCCGACACCGTCGTTGCGTCGCCGCGCGACGGCGTCCTCGTCGCGTCGTACGGCACGCCGGCGCTCGCGACCGCCGGCTCGGGCGACGTTCTCACCGGCGTCGTCGCTGCGTTCCTCGCGAAGGGCATCGAGCCGCGTCTCGCCGCCGCGGCGGCCGCGGTCGCGCACGGTGTCGCCGCCGAGCTCCTCGATCCGCAGACCGGAGTCGTCGCGTCCGACCTGCTGCCGGCGCTGCAGCTCGCGCTCGCGGGGCACGGCCTGCAGCGGCCGCCGCTCCAGTGAGATCCGAGATCCGCATCGATCTCGGCGCCCTCCGCCGGAACGCCCGGACGCTCCTCCGCGCGCTGGACGGCTCCGAGCTGTGGGCGGTCGTCAAGGCGAACGGCTACGGCCACGGCGCTGCCGACTGCGCCGGCGCCGCCCTCGCCGCGGGCGCCTCGGCCGTCTGCGTCGCCACGGTGCGCGAGGCGCTCGCGCTGAGGCGGGCCCTTCCCGACGCGCGGCTCCTCGTCCTCGGCCCCGCGGGCGAGGCGGAGCTCGCGGACGCGCGCGACGCGCGGCTCGAGCTGACCGTCTCGGGGGGGCCGCTGCCCGAGGGGATCGATCTCCACCTCAAGCTCGACACGGGGATGGGGCGCTGGGGAGCGTCGGAGCTCGTGACGCCGACACGCGGCGTCGTCGGCGTGATGACGCACCTCGCCACGGCCGACGGCGACGCCGCGTTTGCGCAACGCCAGCTCGAGCGGTTCCGTACGGCGACCGACGGGCTCGACGGGCTCACCCGGCACGCCGCGAACAGCGCCGCTGCGCTCGGGGTTCCGGAGTCGCGCCTCGACGCCGCGCGCTGCGGCATCGCGCTCTACGGTCTCTCACCCTTCGGCACCGACCCTGGCGCCGACGGGCTCGAGCCGGTGCTCTCGTGGCGCAGCGAGATCGCGCTCACCAGGCTGCTGCGTGCGGGAGAGTCGACCGGGTACGGCCGACGCTTCGTCGCCGCGCGCGACACCTGGATCGGCATCGTGCCGGTCGGGTACGCGGACGGCTTCCGGCGCGACCTGACGGGCACCGAGGTCGTCGTCGGCGGCGAGCGGCGGCGCGCGATCGGCACGGTGTCGATGGACGCCTTCGCGGTCGAGCTGGACCGCGAGCTGCGGCCGGGGACGCCGGTGACGATCGTCGGCGACGGCATCCTCCTCGAGGAGCACGCGCGCGCTGCGGGCACGATCACGTACGAGCTGGCGTGCGGGATCGACCCGTCGCCGCTCCGCGCAGAACGGGCGGTGGTCGAGGGATGAGCGCTGCCGACCGGCGGGCCGCGCTGCAGGCCGAGCGGGCCGAGGCGCTGGCAGCGATCCTCGACGACCTGCTGCCGTTGCGTGGCGACGAGCGCGTGCTCGACGTCGGCGCCGGGACGGGAGCCTTCGCCTTCGCCGTCGCCGGCCGCGCACGCGAGGTCGTCGCCGTCGAGCGCGACGACGAGCTGGCGGCGCGGGCGCGGGCCGATGCGCCCGCCAACGTCGAGGTGCTCGTCGGTGACGGCGAGCATCTGTCGCTCGAGCCGTTCTCGTTCGACGTCGCCGCGTGCCTCCGCGTCCTCCACCACACTCACCGTCCGGAGCTCGTCGTCGCCGAGCTCGCACGCGTGACGCGTGACGGCGGGACGATCCTCGTCGCGGACCAGCTCGCCCCGGTCGACCCGCTCGAGGCGCTCGAGCTCAACCGGTTCGAGCGGGCACGCGACCCGACGACGACGCGGGTGCTCGCCGACGGCGACCTCCGGGCGCTCTTCGACGCGAACGGGCTCGTCCTCCGGCGCGAGCTCCTCGTCCGGGAGCCGCGCGACCTCGACCGGTACCTCGACGTCGCGGGGTGCGAGGGCGCCGACCGGGACCGCGCCCGGGCGCTCGCGCCTACTCGCTACGAGGCGACGATCGGCTGGTACGTGCTCTCGCGCTAGCGAGGAGGCCCGGCGCGAGCGCCTGCACCCACGCGGCCGGCCGGTACCAGCGCGGCACGACGATCTCCCGCGTGTCGCGGTCGACCGCCGCGAGCAGCCGCTCGACGACGAGCGACGGCCGCGCGACGAGCCGGTACAGCGGGGCGGGGATCCGGCCGCGCTGCGGGAATCCGGGCGTCTCGACGAATCCCGGGCTGACGGTGTGCACCCTGACGCCGAGCGGCGCGAGCTCGACGGCGAGCGAGCGCGAGAACGCGAGCTGTGCGTGCTTCGACGCCGAGTACGGCCCGTTCGCCACGAGCCCCGCGACCGACACGACGTTCACGACGTGCGAACCGGGCCGCAGCGCCGGCAGGAACGCGCGGGTCGCCCAGACCGAGCCGAGGTAGTTGACGCGCACGACGTCGGCGATTCGCTCGGGCTCCGCGTCGAGGAACGACCCGCGTGCCGCGATGCCGGCGTTGTTCACGAGCAGGTCGATCTCCGGGTGTCGGCCGAGCACGCGCGCGGCAGCGGCCTCGACGGCGTCGCGGTCGGCGACGTCGCACTCCTCGTGCTCGTCGGCTGCGGACGCGGTCCGGGAGAGGCCGACGACGACCGTGCCGCGCCGTTGCAGCGCGCGCACGAGCTCCGCGCCGATCCCCGACGACGCACCGGTGACGACCGCTACCCGCAGGCGCTGACGGCCCGCGCCGCCGCGGCGGTCCGTCCCGTCGCGTCCGTCAGCCTCGCGACGAGGAGGTGCCGACCCTTCCGCAGCGTCCCTCTCTTCCATGCCGCGGAGTAGATACCCGCTGGCCCGGTCGAGTCGACCCCGATCCGCTTCCCGTCGAGCGTGAACTCGACCTTGCGCACCTTGCGGGTCGAGGCGCCGACGACGGCGAGCTCGCTGCGCCCCGGCGCGCATGCGCCGGCCGCCGGCGCGACCCAGGTCACCGTCGGCCCGCGGACGATCGTCAACCGCGCCCGCCGGAAGGCCGTGTTCGGGTACAGGTCGCCGCCCAGCGGGTCGAGGTTCTTCGACTCCTGGTAGTCCGACCCGCGCAGGAGGAGGCCGGTCCTGCCCGGCTTGAACGCGGGTGCGTCGGCGGGGATGCCGAAGAACGTGAGGCCGCTGGCGGGGTCGTACGCGGAGGCGCCCACGAGCGCGCCGCCGTAGGAGATCACGAGCGACAGCGGGTCGACGCCGGACTGCGAGTCGGTCGCGCGCGCGACGACGAGCGGCCGCCCGGCGGTGACCCGCGTGGTGAGGACCTGCACCTTCGGCGGCGTCAGGTCGTCCACCCAGGCCTTCAGCAGGTACTTCCCCTTCTGCGGCCGCTGCGTGAAGGGGTCGGCCCGCGAGTCGACCGCCACGTAGAACGTCTGGAGCCGCGGGAACTGGACGCCCGCGGCGCCGATGTCGAGTTGCGAGTCGAACGTCAGCGCGTTCACGTCGACCGGGACTCCGGCGTAGCCCTGCACGTCGTTCTCGTCCTTCGACCCGAGCACGAACGGGTCGATCAGCGCGCCGGCCGAGGCGCCCGCGACGGAGACGCCGAAGTTGACCGCGGGACGGTCGATCTCGTACGAGTAGAGCGTCTCCGACCCGTCCTCGACCATGGGCGGACCGGTGTAGTCGGGCGGCTGGCCGAACGGCGCGGAGGGACAGCAGTACGCCGTGACGCGGTTCGGGCCCCGCGACGTGTCGCCCGTCTGGTGCTCGCCCAGGGCAACGCTTCGCACCGCGCCGAGCGCGGGGCGCTCCACGAGGAACGCGTAGGGGACACGGCGCGTGACGCCGCTCGCCGACAGGACGACGAACCCGTCGTTCTCCCCGGGCTCCGCGGCGGCTGACGCCGTGACCGTCACCGGTATCGACGCGAAGCCGCCGGGCGTCAGCGTCACCGACGCCGGCACGTCGATCTGCACGCCTGCGGTCTGCGTCTGCGGCGCCACCCTCGCGCTCCACGCTCCCGCGCCGTCACCTGCGTCGGACACGGTCAGCAGGAGCGCCGCGCGCCGGTCGCCGTGCGACACGTCGACCCGCGCGAACGAGAGCGACTGCGGCTCGGTGAAGATCCTCGGGTCGTCCGCCGCGGCGACGTTCGCGAGGCCGGCGCCCTCGAGCAGCACCGACGCCTCCTGCGTGCGCGCCGTGTCCGCCCAGGCGGGCCCCGCCGTCGACATCAGCGCCGACTTCACCTGGTGCGCCGTCCACGCCGGGTGCCGCTGCAGGAGCAGCGCGGCGGCGCCGGCGACGTGCGGCGTCGCCATCGACGTGCCCGCG
Organism: Gaiellaceae bacterium; assembly: GCA_036403195.1. Taxonomy (GTDB): domain Bacteria; phylum Actinomycetota; class Thermoleophilia; order Gaiellales; family Gaiellaceae; genus PALSA-600. Next base: position 41,742 of record DASWRL010000019.1, on the reverse strand, counting down.
AAGACCGCGAACGGCGACCCCGTCGTGAGCGGCGGCGTCGAGGAGAGCACGTCGAGGCCGGGTGCCGCGATGTCCGGTTTCAGGAACCAACCGAAGTCGGTGGGGCCGGCCGAGGAGAAGCTCGCGATCACGCCGCTGCGGCCGGTCTGGATCTCCTCGATGGACGGCGTGACGCGGACGCGGGCCGAGCCGCCCGCGCCGGCGAGGTACGACCGGAGGCGTGCCCCGTCCAGGTCGGCGACCATCGCCGAGGGGATCGGAAGCGTGAGCGGGATCTGGTTCGCCTCCCCTGGGCGGTTGTCCACGAGGACGATCCCGGCGGCGCCCGCGAGGAGCGCCCGCTCGGCCTTCGACACGTACGTGCAGCCTCCGCGCGAGACGAGCACGATCTTCCCGCTGAGGGACCCCTTGGGCAGCGTGCCGAGCGCCGTGTTGGGCTCGTGGGGCGGGCCGCAGAGGTGCGCCTCGACCGGCTTCCGGTCGGTGCCGAGGACGGCGCCGACGTCGACGAGCGTCTGCGGCGCCGACGACCACGCTCGCGGCACGCGGCCGCCCGCAGCGATCTGCACCGGCACCGACGCGAGGGTCGGGGGGCCGCCGACGACGGAGAGTGCCGGTGCGAAGACGTGCGCGTTCGAGACGGCCGCGACCGTGATCGCGTCGGGTGCGACGCCCGGCGAGCCGGTGCTGCCGAGGCCGAAGTCGTCGCGGTCGTTCCCGGCGGCGATCACGGGCACGACGCCCGCGAGCGCCACATTGCGCACCGCCTCGAGCAGCGCGTCGTTCGCGGGGTCGGTCTGCGCGCCGCCGCCCGAGAAGTTGATCACGTTCATCCCGTCGGCCACCGCGGCCTCGAACGCGCGGATGATCTCCGGCGTGTCCGCCTCGTGGCCGAACGGCGTCGGGATCGTGAAGACGCGGTAGTTGCCGATCCACGCCTTCGGCGCGACGCCCGAGAGGCCGAGCACCGGGGGGTGGTCGAGTCCGAGCGGCGCGTTCGTGCCCTCGTCCCCCGCCGCGATGCCTGCGACGTGCGTCCCGTGCGGCTCCGTCCCGTCGAAGGGCCTCGTGCTGTTCTCGTCGCGCGGGAACGACGGGAACACCTTCGCGACGATCACCTTCGGCGTCGTCAACGCGTGGTCGCCCCTGGGGAACCCCGGCGGGTACGCGAGCCCCGCCGGCGCGAGGAACGGGCTCGCGGGGTCGACGCCCGTGTCGACGACGGCGATCTTCACGCCTTGGCCCTTGTCGCCGGTCGCCGCCGCGAGGTCGGTGGCATGGATGACGGAAGGCCCGCGGTCCATCGTCGCGTAGTACGCGAGGCTCGGGTAGACCTTCCTCACCCCGGGGATGCGTAGGAGCCGCGGCAGGTCGCGCGCCGGGAGCTGCACCGCGAACCCGTCGAGGAGGATCGAGAAGCGCTCCTGGATGCGCGCCCGCGGGATCGCCGCTCGAACCGCAGCGGCCGCCGTTCGCTGCTGCGCGTCGAGTCGGGCGAGGTACGCGGCCGACACGGGCGACGCGGCATCGAGGCGTCCCACCCTCGACGAGGACGAGACCACGCGGCCGGCGTTCCACGCGGCGAGCGGCAGGCCCGCGAGCCGGACGACGACACGGGTGAGCCCGCGACGAGAGGCGGGCGGGACCTCGATCGTGCCGACCCGGGCTCGACCCGTCGACGCCTCCCGTACGTCCCGGTGAAGTGGTCTCGGTGAGGCCGCCGCCGACGCCGCCACGACGAGCGCGATCGCCGCCGTCAGGAGGAGGGGCCGACGCACGCGCCTCGCACAGTACCGAAGCGGGATAGCATCGGCCGCGATGTTCGAGGGCAAGCGAGCCCTGGTCATGGGCGTGGCGAACAAGCGGTCGATCGCATGGGCGATCGCGCGGCGGCTCGCCGACGGCGGCGCGTCGGTCGCCTTCACGTTCCAGGGCGAGCGCATCGAGAAGAACGTCCGCGACCTCGCGGAGTCCGTGGGGAGCCCGCTCGTCACGGAGCTCGACGTGCGGGACGACGCGGCAATCGACCGTGTCTTCGCGGAGGTGGGCGAGGCGTTCGACGGCCGCCTCGACGTCCTCGTGCATTCGGTGGCCTACGCCGCGGCCGAGGATCTCGAGGGGCGGTTCACCGACACGCCGCGCGACCGCTTCTGGATGGCGCTCGACGTGAGCGCCTATTCGCTCGTCGCCACGACGCGCGCGGCCGAGCCGCTGATGGAAGCGGCGGGCGGCGGCTCCGTCGTGACGATGACCTACCTGGGCGGCGAGCGCGCCGTGCCGCACTACAACGTGATGGGCGTCGCCAAGGCGACCCTCGACGCGTCGGTGCGCTACCTGGCGTGGGACCTGGGGCGGAAGGACATCCGCGTCAACGCGATCTCCGCCGGCCCGGTGCGAACGCTCGCGGCTCGATCGATCGCCGGCTTCCCGACGATGGAGTCGATCGTCGAGGAGCGCGCGCCGCTCCACCGCCACATCGGCGCCGACGACGTCGGCGCCGCGGCCGCGTACCTGCTCTCGGACGCGGCGCGAAACGTCACGGGTACCACGCTGTACGTCGACAGCGGGTACCACGCGATGGGAATGTGACGGCGCCGGCTCAGGCGAACGGCTTCGTGACCATGTCGATCACGACGAGCATCAGCACCGCGACGTCGATCCGCGCGATCAGCATGATCCGCTCGATCAGCGCCATCGTCGCCGGGTGTGTCGGCCCGTTCGTCGCCGCCGACTCGTCGATCTGCTTGGCGAGCGGCGAGAGGACGACGAGGCCCACGATGAACGTCGCCGCGTAGCCGAGCAGCCCGACGACCACCCAGAAATGACCCCAGCCCCAGCTGGTGTTGATCATCATCGCGATCCCCATCAGGAACGTGACGAGGCCGATCGGCGCGAAGACCTTCTCGCCGATGAAGGCGGCCTGCTTCGCGACGGTGACGATCCCCTCCGGGTCGCGTGCATTCTGCGCGCGGATCGCGTGGATCATCATCGTGACGCCGCCGCCGACCCAGATGACCGCGAACAGGACGTGGACCGCCTTGAACAGCGAGTACCAGTTGTTCGGGACGGCGGCAGAGCCGGAGAAGGCGAAGATCAGCCCGACGACGCCGACACCGCCGAGGATCGCGTAGGTGAGGGCGTTCGAGCCGCGCGCGTCGGCGGCCGAGCCCGTGGCAGGAGTGTCCATGCGCGAATTGCAACACGTCAGGAGCGCTGTTTCAAGGCATGTGCCGCAGCGAGCCACTCCTCGACGTCCGGCAGATCGCCCGTCTCGTACGCCCACGCCTCCCGGATCAGGCCGTCGGCGCCGACGAGGAAGGCCGAGCGGCGCGCCACGTCCCGCAGCCCGCGGTGCTCGAAGGCGATACCGAAGGCGTGCACCGCCTCCGCGTTGAAGTCCGACAGGAGCCCGAAGTTGAGGTCGAGCGCCTGCGTCCACGCGATGTGCGTCCAGGGCGAGTCGCGCGAGATGCCCACCGGCTGCACCCCCGCCTCGTCGAACTCGGCTCTCCTGTCACGCAGGAGCTCCATCTCGTTCGTTCAGGTGGAGGACCAGTCGAACAGGTAGAAGACGAGCAGCTTCGGCCCGTCGTCGAGCAGCTCCGCCATCGTCACCGGCTCGTTCGGCCCGAGGAACACGGTCGCCTCCGGAACGCGGTCGCCTGGCCGGAGCACGCGCGCCAGCCTACCCGCCGCAGCACCAGCGGCCGCTGAGCTCGAGCTGCGGCACGATGCGGCCGGCGTGGGGGAACGCCTGCCGGATGTTCGCGACCGCGCGCACGCGCGCCCCGTGGATGAAGACCCACTGGTTCGCGTCCGGCCAGTTCACGAGCAGCCAGGTGCCCATGGGCGACCAGGCCACGTCGCCGAACGTCCCCGGCCCTGCGAAGAGGAGGCGTGCGTGCCCGGGGCGGTCGACGTCGACGACGCGGATCTCGCTGCGGCCGGCGTGCCGCACGACGACCGCGAGCTCGTGCGTCCCCGGCCGGAACGCTGCCTGCCGGAGCTCGGCGCCGAGCATCGAGATCGTGCGGTCGACGCGACCGCGGGCGTCGAGCACCACGACGCGGGAGGGCGACACCGCCGCGAGATAGCGACCGTCGTCCGACCACGCGAGCGCCGTCGGCGCGAGCGCCAGGGGCGTGCGGTGGACGAGCCCGCCGTCCGCGCGGCGGACGACGACGGCGCGCCCGGTCGAGTAGGCGAGCGTGTGGCGGCCCGCCGGGTCCCACGCGGGCGGCACGGCCGCCGCGAGGCGATCGACGAGGTGGTCGCCGGTGCCGTCGCCCGCGACGACGCGGAGTCCGCCCGCGTCGAGGTACGCGATCCGCGTGTCGACCCGCGTCCCTTCCCACGCGGGCGACGCCGGCTCCGGCCGCGCGAGCGTCCAGCGGATCCGTCCCTCGGGGTCGAGCGCGACCAGCTCGTTCGGCCGGGTCGCGACCACGTAGAGGCCGTGCGGCGACCACCGTGCGTCGGCGTACGCCCCGAGGCGCCGCTTGAGCCCGTCCGCGCCGACGACCCAGACGCCGCCGCGTCGCGCCGAGACGACGAGCAGCCGGCCGCCGCCCGGGAGCGAGAAGATCGCGGGCGCGGGGTGCTCCACGCCGACGGCCTCGCGGACGCGCCGGAACAGCGCGTGACCGGGCGGCGAGAGCGTCGCGAGGGCCACGGCGCAGGCGGCGGCGAGGGCGACGGCGCCGAGCAGCGGACGCACGCGACGCCGCCTCGGCGCGGGGTCTCCGCGCTCGTCGAAGGCGCGCCGCACGACCTCCCACGCGCGTTCCTCAGGCGTCGTCACGACCGTCCCTCATCCGGTCGAGGCCCCGCCGGAGGCGGGAGTTGACGGTCCCGCGCGGCAGGTCGAGGAGCTCGGAGATCTCGCCGGGGGTGTACTCGAGGACGTATCGCAGCACGACCACGGCGCGGTGCTCGGGCGGCAGCTCGGCGATGCGGCCGAGCGTGCCGTCGCCGGGCTCGTGCGCGGCCGGCGCCGGCACATGCTCTCCGAGCTCGACCTCGGCGCGAAGGCGGCGTGCACGAGTCCAGTCGATCGCCCGGTTGACGACGATCCGGTGGAGCCACGGGCCGAACGGGCGGCGGCGGTCGAACCGGTCGAGGTGCCGCACCGCCGCCAGGAACGCCTCCTGTGCGATGTCCTCGGCGGCCGCCGCGTCGCCGGTGACGAGCCGCGCGGCGCGGAACGCGCGCGGCCAGTGGGCGCGAAAGAGCCGCTCGAGGTCGTCGACCGACCCCCGCTGGGCACCGCGGATCCAGGCGCGCTCCGCCACACGAGAGAGATACGGCTGCGGGACCTCGGGAGGTCCCGGCGACGTATCCGGTGCATGAAGACTCTCGCGCTCCTCCTCGTCCTCTGCGCGCTCGTCCTCCCGGGCGCCGCTCGCGCCGCTGCCTGCTCGCCCCTCAACTGCGCGCCGAGCCAGTTCTCGCTCGCCCACGGGACGATGCTCGCCGTCCGGGGAGCCGTCGACAAGCCCATCCGCGTCATCGACCTGCGGAGCGGCCGGACGCTGTGGCGGCTGCCCGCAGGCGTCGTCGCGGGTGACGCGCTCGTTCACGCCGACGGCGGCCTCCTGACGTGGTTCGACGCCGCGCGCGGCACGCGGTCCGCCGACGCAGTCCTGCAGGAGCACGGCGCGTTCCAGCTCGTGGGCGCGTCACAAGATGCGTCACGCGCGGTCCTCGCGCGCACGCAGCAGCGATCGACGACCTTTGCGATCGTCTCGCCCGGCGCGCAGCGGCTCGTGAAGCTCGGCGGGCACACCTGGCAGTTCGACGCGCTCCGCGGGCAGAAGCTCTACCTGATCGAGGTCCTCCGGAACGGGTATCGCGTGCGGCTCTTCGACCTCGGGACGAACACGCTCGCCCGGACGCCGCTGAAGAGCCCGGGCGAGTCGGCGACGATCCAGGGCTACCCGTTCGCGCGCGCGTCGTCGCCCGACGGCCGGTACCTGTTCACGCTCTACGTCGACGGGAACGGCGGCGCGATGGTCCACGAGCTCGACCTGGGGCGCGGCATCGCCCGCTGCATCGATCTTCCCGGCACCGGCGACTACGGCGCCGCGATCACCTGGGCGCTCGCGCCGGACCCCGACGGCCGCACGCTGTGGGCCGTCAGCGCCGGGTACGGGCGCGTCGTGGCGGTCGACGTCGCGGCGCACAGCGTTCGCGACGCGTACGCATTCGCGCCTGCGGCGTGGACGCAGAACGGCGGCGTCGCCGTCGTCTCGCCCGACGGCGAACGCATCGCCTACACCGACGCGGAGCACATCTGGGTCGTCATCCTCGCGAAGCGAAAGGTCGTCGCCGGCGCTGTCCACACCGCGGTCGCGCTGGCCTACGCACCCGACCAGAGGCGCCTCTGGGTCGTGGGGCAACGGAGCCGCGTCAGTCCGCTGCCGGTGCGGTGACGGCGGCCTCGGTCGCCACCGAGATCTCGCGGACGACCTCGACGATGTCGCGATTCGCGTTCCACACGCGCAGCTGCCGGTCCGAGCCGTTGCCGCGCGCGAGGATCTCGCGCACACCCTCGAGCTCGCGCTCCGACCCGAGCTCGCGCGCGTGCGGCTCGACGTCGCGGAGCGTGCGCCGTACGAGCTGTGCGATCGGCACGCGGTTCCGCCGCCCGGTGGCGAGGTCCATCACCGGCGCCTCGAGGCCGTAGCGCGCGGCGAGCCACTTGTTCTCCGTCGTCAGGAGCCGGTGCCAGCTCGGGATCTCCCGGCCCGCGTCGAACAGCTCCGAGTACATCTTCACGAGCGCCTGGAAGTACGCAGTGATCGCGACCACGTCCTCGAGCCGCGTCACCGCGTCGCACACGCGCATCTCGATCGTGCCGAGGCGCGGGTGCGGCCTGATGTCCCACCAGATGTGCGTGTAGTCGGCGATGCAGCCGGTGCGCTCGAGCTGGCCGACGACCTCCGCGTAGTCGGCGTAGTCCTTGAATCGCGGCGGCGGCCCCGACCGCGGGAACGCGGCGAACACCATCTGCCTGCTCGACGACAGGCCGGTCGGCTCGCCGCGCCAGAACGGCGAGGACGCCGAGAGCGCCAGCATCTGCGGAAGGTGCACGAGCAGCCCGTTCATCACCTGGATGACCTTCTCCGGGTCGTCGACCGACACGTGCATGTGCATGCCGAAGATGAGCTCGCGGCGCGCGACGTATTGCAGCTGGTCGACGAGGGTGCGGTACCGGTCCTTCGCCGTGATCCGCTGACGCTCGAACAGCGAGAACGGATGCGTGCCGGCCGAGCCGAAGCGGCAGCCCTGCTCGCGTGCGATGTCGGCGACGTAGGCGCGGAGCTGCGACAGCGACCGGCTCACGTCCGCCGCGGTGCGGCAGACGGGCGTCGTCACCTCGAGCACCGACTGCATCAGCTCGGCGTTGATCCGGTCCTCGTGCTCGCCGTGCTCGGCCGCCGCGAGCACCGAGTCGATGTGCTGCACGAGGTCCCACGTGTCGGGGTCGAGGAGCATGTACTCCTCCTCGACGCCGAGCGTGTACGGGTCGCCCTTGCCGAACGCGTGGTCGAGCACGCTGGCGTGGGTCGCGCCCGCACCGGGCGATCCCTTGCCGGTGATCGACTCCGGGAAGATCTGCTTCACCGGGGGAGTATCACCGCTTCGACTTCGATCTCCACGAGCCACCGCGGATCGAGGAGCTGCGCGACGACCGCGGTCGTCGCGGGGCGGATGCTCCCGAACATCTCCCCGTGCGCGCGCCCGACCTCCCCGATCAGCGAGCCGTCGACGACGTAGATGCGCGTCCGCACGACGTCCGCCGGCGACGCCCCCGCCTGCTCGAGTGCACGCCCGACGATGCCGAGGCACACCCGCGCCTGCTCGTACGCGCCGGCCGGCGGGTCCGCGTCGTCCGGCATGATCGGCGCGGTGCCCGCGACCCAGACGTGGTCGCCGACGCGCACGGCGCGCGAGTACCCGACGCGCTCCTCGAACGCGGAGCCGGAGGAGATCAGCTGCCGTTCCATGCCGCTAGTCTCGCCGCTCGTGGACGCCCTGCGCCAGGTGGAGTCGTGGCCGTGCGAGCACGCGGCCGTGGTCGTGACCGGGGCGGTCGACTCGTCGTTCGGAGACATCGACCGCGTGTTCCCGTGGGCCTCGGTCACGAAGCTCGCGACGGCCGTCGCCGTCCTCGTCGCCGCCGAGGAGGGGATCGTCGACCTCGACGAGGCCGCAGGCCCGCCGGGCTCGACCCTCCGGCACCTGCTCGCGCACGCGTCGGGGCTGCCGTTCGAGCGCGGCGCGCCGATCGCCCGGCCGGGCACGCGGCGGATCTACTCCAACCACGGGTTCGACGTCGCGGCCGCCCTCGTCGAGGAGCGGAGCGAGATGCCCTTCCCCGCCTACTTCGCCCATGTGTGGCGCGGGACCGGGGCGGTGCTCCAGGGCTCGGCCGGGGCGGGCGTCGAGGGAGGGGTCTCCGACCTCGCCGCCCTCGCCCGCGAGCTCCAGTCGCCGCGGCGCGTCGCCGTCGAGACGCTCGAGGAGGCGCGGAGCGTCCAGTTCCCGGGGCTCGGCGGCGTCCTGCCGGGGTTCGGCCGGCAGGATCCGAACGACTGGGGCCTCGGCCTCGAGTTGCGCGACTCGAAGTCGCCGCACTGGACGGGCTCGCGCAACTCCGCCGGCACGTACGGCCACTTCGGCCGGAGCGGCACGTTCCTGTGGGTCGATCCGGACGCCGGCGTCGCGCTCGGCTGCCTGACCGACCGCCCGTTCGGGGACTGGGCCAAGGAAGCGTGGCCGCGCCTCGCGGACTCAGTCCTCGAGGAACTCGAGCAGTAGCGCGTTCAGCGCGTCGGGAGCGTCGACGCCCACGAGGTGACCCGCGCCGGCCACGACCTCGAGTCGCGCACCGGGGATCTCCGACGCGAGGTGCCGCGCGATCGCCTGGAAGTCGGGCTGGTCGCGGTCGCCGACGACGACGAGCGTGGGGACCGCGAGCGTGGAGAGCGGCTGCAGGTGGGGCCAGCGGACCTCCGGCTCCGGCCCCGCGGTCTGCAGCTCGAAGGCCCGCCGCTGCTGCGGGCGCACCTCCTCGTGGTGCTCGGGCGCGAGCCAGAAGTCGAGGTTGACCTGCGTGGCCGCGTCGAGGTCGCCCGCCTCGACCGCGGCGTCCTCGGCCGCCCAGTACGCGCGCATCGCCTCCGACCACTCCCAGTCCGGCAGCCCGGCCGCGACGAGCACGAGCTTCGGAACCTCGGACTGGTGGGCGAGCGCCGTGCGGAGCGCGACCCCGCCGCCGAGGGAGTTGCCGACGAGCGCGGCGGGGAGGTGCTCGGCGACGAGGTCGACGAGCGAGAACGGGGCTTCCGGCTCCGGCGTCTCGCCGAACCCCGGGAGGTCGGGCGTCACGACATCGAACCGCGGCCCGAGCGCCTCGACCTGCCGGCGCCAGAGGCGCGAGTCGCCGAGTGCCGCGTGCAGGAGGACGACCTTCAATCCTGCTCCTCGGGATCCGTCGTGCCGCGCATGTCCTCCTCCTCGTCCTGCCGCTCGGTCTGCGCGAGCTCCTGCTCCTCCTCGGTCGCGCCGGGGTTGTCCATCGTCTCCTCCTTCGAGTCGTCGGGGTGCGGGATTGTGCTACGCGGGACGAGCACGCGCAGCGCCTTCGGCTCGACGCGAAACGCGAGCGGGGTCTCGATCGCCTGCGGCTCGCCGTCGACCGCCGCCCGCAGGCGGTGCGCGCGCGTGTCGATCGTGAGCCGGTCGCACGCGCGCTCCTCCCACCCCGATCGCAGCAGGCCGGCCGGCGCGTAGACGTGCAGCAGCCCCTCGTCGAGCCGTTTCCGCTCGCCGATCGAGAGCACGTTCAGCTCGTACTCGTTGTTCGAGACGAGCACGACGCGCGCGCGGACCCGGCGGCCGTCGAGGGTGATGCCGACGCCGTGCGGCTGCCGGGCGACGGCCGCGAGCGCGCGGAGCCGCGCCAGCGTGTCGCGGCGGCGTCGATGCCGCTCGCGGCGGTGCACGAGCGTGGCGTAGACGCCGAGCGACACGTTGTTCAGGAACAGCCGGTCGTTCACACGGCCGACGTCCACGAGGCGCTCGACCCCGTCGTCGAGCGCCTCGAGCGCGGCGACCGGGTCGTCGCGGTCGAGGCCGAGGTCGCGCGCGAAGTGGTTGCGCGTGCCGAACGGCACGCACAGGAACGGGAGGCCGCGCGCGATCGCCACGTCGGCGACCGCCGCGAGCGAGCCGTCGCCGCCCGCGATGGCGAGCGCGTCGGCGTCCGCTGCGCGCGCCAGCTCAGCAGCGTCGTCGCCGCGGCGGAGGACGCGCGTCTCGACGCCGCGCGCCTCCGCCGCCTCGAGGAGCGCGTCGGAGCCGCCGTCGCCGGAGCGCGGGTTGACGAGGAGGAATGCCCTCACCGTGGGCTTTCCCACCCGAAAAGATGGGCCGAACGGCTCATGCCAACGTCCGGAGCACGCTCGATGATCGTTGCATGGCCGACCGCGGCATGCTCCACAAGATCGAGGAAGACCTCTCGGAGACCTGGCTCGAGGACCTCGCGTCGGAGGGCGTGGACGAGATCGAGGGCTACCTCGCGAAGCACCTCGCCTTCCTCACGTTCCTCGACGACTCGACCGCCTAGCTCCGCGAGCCGGCGCGTGGGCGCGGGGTGAGCGGAGGGTGTTACCCCTCCGCCAGACCCAGGGCCTTCTCGAGCGAGCCCTTCGGCATCGCCCCGACGGCCGACGCCTGCGGCTGTCCGTTCTCGAACAGCACCATGAACGGTATCGACGCGACGCCGTAGCGCTGCGCCAGGTCCTGCTGCTCGTCGATGTTGACCTTGACGAGCTTCACCTGGTGCTCATCGGCGATGCGGTCGAGCACGGGGGAGACGGCGTGGCACGGGCCGCACCACTCCGCCCAGAAGTCGACGATCACCTTGCCGTCGCTCTGGATGACCTCGCTGTCGAACGTCTCGGTCGTAGCGTTGGTTGCCAAATGGTTCCTTTCGTTCGATCGTTCCGTATCCGTCTAACGCGGCGACGGGCTTCCTTCTTCCCGCTCGCTACTCTCACCAGTCATGTTCACGCCCCTGCCGGACAAGCCGGACAACCCCGCCCTGGAGCTCGAGATCCTCGAGCTGTGGGAGCGGGAGGGGACGTTCGAGCAACTCCGCGAGCGCAACCGCGGTGGGCCGACCTGGTCGTTCGTCGACGGACCGGTGACGGCGAACAGGCCGTCCCTCGGCGTCCACACCGCATGGGGGCGGACGCTGAAGGACGTCTTCCAGCGCTACAAGGCGCTGCGCGGGTTCGACCAGCGGTACCAGAACGGCTTCGACTGCCAGGGCCTCTGGATCGAGGTGGGGGTGGAACGGGAGCTCGGGTTGAACTCGAAGCGCGAGATCGAGGAGTTCGGTCTCGAGGAATTCGCGCGCCGCTGCCGCGACGTCGTCGTCCGGTCGTCCGACGCGCTCACGCGCGGGTCGAAGCGCCTCGGGCAGTGGATGGACTGGGGGAACGACTACTTCACCTTCAGCGACACCAACATCGAGTACATCTGGAAGTTCCTGAAGACCGTGCACGGCCGGGGCTGGCTGTACATGGGCCACCGCGCCACCGCCTGGTGCCCGCGCTGCGGCACGTCGCTCTCGCAGCACGAGCTCACCCAGGGCGGCGTCTACCAGGAGCGCAGCGACCCGTCGCTCGTCGTGCGCTTCCCGCTCCGGGACAGGCCGGGCGAGTCGGTCGCCGTCTGGACGACGACCCCCTGGACGCTGCCGGCGAACGTGGCCGCGGCGGTGCATCCGGAGGGGGAGTACGGGCTTCGCGAGAGCGGCGAGTGGGTGCTCGCCGACCTCTTCCCCGACGACGAGTTCGTCGGCCGCGCGAAGGGGTCGGAGCTCGTCGGCCTCCGGTACGAGGGGCCGTTCGACACGCTTGCGCCCGGCGCGTCGGTCGACCATCGGATCGTGCCGTGGGACGACGTCGCGTTCGACGAGGGCACCGGCATCGTCCACATCGCCACGGGGTGCGGGCCCGAGGACTTCGAGCTCGGGAAGCAGCTCGGCCTGCCGGTCCTGATGCCCGTCGACGAGGCGGGTCACTTCTACGACGACTACGGCTGGCTCCACGGCCTGTCGACGATCGAGGCGGCGGACCAGATCGTCGGCGACCTTCGCGACCGGGGGTTCCTGCTCGAGGCGGGGACGTACGTGCACAACTACGCCCACTGCTGGCGGTGCGACACGCCGATCATCTACCGCCTGTCCGACGACTGGTTCATCGCCGTCGACGACGTCCGGCCGAAGCTGCTCGAGGAGAACGCCAAGGTCGAATGGGTGCCGGAGTACATGGGCAAGCGCATGGACGACTGGCTGCGGAACATGGGTGACTGGAACATCAGCAGGCGCCGCTACTACGGGCTGCCGCTGCCGTTCTACCCGTGTACGTGCGGTCACCTGACCGTGATCGGGTCGAAGGCGGAGCTGGCGGAGCGCGCGGTCGAGGGCATGGACCAGCTCGAGGAGCTGCGCCGTCCGTGGATCGACCGCGTGCCTATCAGCTGCGAGGAGTGCGGCGAGCCGGTGACGCGCGTCCCCGAGGTCGGGGACGTCTGGCTCGACGCCGGGATCGTCCCGTTCTCGACGCTCGGCTGGCAGAACCCGGAGTGGGTTCCCGAGGGCTACGCGACGGGTGCGGCGAAGGGCTTGACCACCGCGGATCTCCCCGACCACGCGTACTGGGAGACGTGGTTCCCCGCCGACTGGGTGTCGGAGATGCGCGAGCAGATCCGGCTCTGGTTCTACTCTCAGTTCTTCATGTCCGTCGCCCTCGTCGGCACGGCGCCGTACCGACGCGTGCTCGGCTACGAAAAGATGCTCGACGAGACGGGCCGCGAGATGCATGCCTCGTGGGGCAACACGATCAAGGCCGAGGACGCGTTCTCGCAGATGGGCGCGGACGTCATGCGCTGGCAGTACTGCGCGCAGCCGTCCGACCGGAACCTCCTGTTCGGGTTCGGCCCGGCGCACGAGATCAAGCGCCGTCTGCTGACGTTCTGGAACTGCGTCAGGTTTCTGGTCGACTACGGGAACATCGAGGGGTTCGCGCCGTCGTGGACGGCGCTCGATCCGGCGGCCGTCGAGCTGCGGCCGCTCGACCGTTGGCTCGTCGAGCGCACGAAGCAGCTCGTCGCCGAGGCGACTGCCGCCTATGAGGGGACGCTCCCCGTCGACGTCGTTCGCGCGTTCGAGTCGTTCCTGGACGACCTCTCGAACTGGTACATCCGGCGGTCACGCCGGCGGTTCTACTCGTTCGACGAGGCTGCGTTCCGGACGCTGTGGTACGCGCTCGTCCAGTCGCTGCGCGTCGTCTCGCCGATCATGCCGTTCCTCACCGACCACCTCTGGCGGAACCTCGTGCAGGATGGGCCGCCCTCGGTGCATCTCGCGCCGTGGCCCGCGGACGAGGCTCCCGACGCCGCGCTCCTCGACGAGATCGCCGAGGTGCGCCGCGTGGTCGAGCTCGGTCGTCAGGCGAGGTCGACGTCGCGCCTGAAGCTGCGCCAGCCGCTGCGGCGGCTCGTCGTCGCGGGCGCCTCGGCCGCTGCGCGCGGGCACGCCGACGAGATCGCCGACGAGCTACGCGTGAAGGCGGTGGAGTTCGGCGACGTGGAGGCGTCGGAGCTCCGCGTCAGGCCGAACCTGCCGGTCCTCGGCCCGAAGCTCGGCTCCGCGCTCCGCGGCGTGCGCGACCGGCTCGCCCGCGGCGAGTTCGAGGAGCTCGAGGGCGGCCGCTTCCAGGTCGACGGCCGCGTGCTCGAGCCCGAGGAGGTGCTGGTCGAGCGCGTCGGCCTCGACGGGTGGGCCGTCGCGAGCGACGCGGGCCTGACGGTCGCGCTCGACACGGCGCTCGACGCCGAGCTGCTTCTCGAGGCGAGGCTCCTCGACTGCATCCACGAGGTGAACGTCCTCCGGAAGGAGACCGGCCTCGAGATCACCGACCGGATCAGGCTCTGGGTGCCCGAGGCCGACCTCCTCGAGCGGTACCGCGAGCGGCTGATGGACGAGACGCTCGCGGTCGAGCTGCAGCAGGGCGAGCTGCGGCTCGAGAAGGCCTAGGACTGCGCTTCGGCGAGCGCGAGCTCGCGGCGGAGCTCCACCGGGAGCCGGAACTCGACGTCCTCGTCGACCAGCCGGTACGGCTCGATCTCGGTGACGCCGCGCGCGCGGAACCATTCGGACACGCGGTCGACGAGCTTCTCGGGAGCCGACGCGCCGCTCGTGACGCCGACGACGTCGACGCCGTCCGTCCAGCGCTCGTCGATCTCCGTCTCGTCGTCGATCAGGTACGCGGCGACACCGCCCGCGCGCGCGACCTCCACGAGCCGGTTCGAGTTCGACGAGTTGCGCGAGCCGATCACGAGGAGCAGGTCGATCTCGAGGAGCATCTCCTTGACCGCCCACTGCCGGTTGGAGGTGGCGTAACAGATGTCCTCCTTCTTCGGCGCGTGGATGTCGGGGAACCGCTGCCGCAGCGCGGCGATGATCTCCGACGTCTCGTCGACGGACAGGGTGGTCTGCGTCACGTAGGCGAGCCTCGTCCCCTCGGGGAAGCGGAGAGCCTCCGCGTCGGCGACCGACTCCACGAGCACCATCGCGTCCGGCGCCTCGCCCATCGTCCCGACGACCTCCTCGTGACCGGCGTGACCGATCAGCAGGACGGTGTAGCCGTCGGCGGCGTAGCGCTTCGCCTGGACGTGGACCTTCGTCACGAGGGGGCACGTGGCGTCGATGGTGTTCAGCCGCCGCGCGGCCGCGTTCGCGTGCACGGCCGGGGCGACGCCGTGCGCCGAGAAGACGACCGTCTCGCCCTCCGGCACCTCGGTCTCCTCGTCGACGAACACCGCGCCGCGGGCCTCGAGGTCGCGCACGACGTGCAGGTTGTGGACGATCTGCTTGCGCACGTAGACGGGCGGCCCGTACAGGTCGAGCGCCTTCTCGACCGTCTCGACCGCGCGCTCGACCCCGGCGCAGTAGCCGCGGGGTGAGGCGAGGAGGACCTTCCGAACCATCGAGAGGAGGGTACCGGCCGCGGAAACGAAAGAGCCCGCTGCTCGGGGGGTCGTCGCAGCGGGCTCCTCGTGATCGCTCACCGCGGCATCCGGCCCGGAAGCCCGCCGCGGCTTGCATCG
Source organism: Gaiellaceae bacterium (assembly GCA_036403195.1). Taxonomy (GTDB): domain Bacteria; phylum Actinomycetota; class Thermoleophilia; order Gaiellales; family Gaiellaceae; genus PALSA-600. Next base: position 26,556 of record DASWRL010000019.1, on the reverse strand, counting down.
CCCAGTGCGTGGGACCGTACCCCGCCGTGTGTCCCACCGAAATAGGCCGAGCGGCCCATCTTTGCAAGGAGGGCGCGTACGGATCCCGCGGAATACCATTCGAGGTCCGGAGCGAGGGAGCCCAGTGAACGACGCAACCCAGTCGGTCCTCTTCAACGGCGTGCCGCTGCTCGTCCTCGCGGCGGCGTACGCGGCCGTGACCGGCGCCGTCCTGCCGGTCCTCTGGCGCGACCGCGCGACATCGCACCCGCTCGACTGGGCGATCGTGCTCGTCTTCCCCGCGGTCGCGACCGCGGCCGGCATCTTCGGCGTGCTCGTCATCCAGGAGCAGCGGCCCTTCGGCGGCCACGTCTGGTTCTCGTTCACTGCGTGCGCCGTCGCGCTCCTCCCGGTCGTCCCGATCCTGCTCCGCTGGCGCGAGCGCGCGTTCGTCGCGCGCGGCGTCAGCCGCTCGCTCGACGCCGAGGAGCGCGTCTCCGAGCGCGACCGGGAGATCCAGGCCGTCTCGGAGATCTCCGCCGCGCTGGCGCGCGCGAGGACGCCCCTCGACGCCGCGCGGCCGCTGAGCGCCCACGTCGCGCGCCTCCTCCGCGTCGGCTTCGTCGGGATCGTGCTCGTCGACGCCGGCGGCGACGAGGCGGAGGGCCTCTACGCGCAGGCGGAGGGCGAGGATGCCGCGTGGTGGCCCGGGGTGCGCACCGACCTGCGGCACGAGCCGTCGGGGATCGCGAGCGCGGTCTTCGACGCCGCGCCGGTGACGGTGTACGACGTCGCGAGCTCGCCGCTCGTGAGCCGCCGGCTCGCCGACCTCGTCGGCGCAGAGAGCGGTGCCTGGATCCCGATGATCGCCGAGGCGCGGGTCGTGGGCGTCCTCGTGCTCGCGTCGACCGACGGCAAGCGGGCGTTCACCCCGGAGGAGCTCTCGCTCATGCAGGCGGTCGGCGCCGAGGGCGCGCTCGCCCTCGAGCGTCTCCGCTCGGCGGCCGCGCTGTCCGACGCGCTCGCGCGCGAGCAGCGTGCGGCCGAGATCCTCCGCCTCGTGCGGGCCGAGCTCGACCCGGGCGAGGTCGTCCGCGTCGCGCGCGAGCAGCTGCGCTCGGCGCTCCTCCTCGACGGGGTCGAGATCGACCTCACGCCGGGCGGCGCCGACGTGCGCGCGGAGCGGACGCTTCCGCTGACGCCCGAGGAGCAGGAGCTCGTCGAGGTGGTGCGCTACGAGGTCGGCGCCGCGGTCCGCACGGCGGGGCTGCTCGCCGAGAACCGCCGCAGGCTCGCACAGCAGGCGGCGCTCCTCCACGCGGCCCAGGTGGTGACGGGCGAGCTCGAGCTCGACACGGTCCTCCATCGGCTGGTCGAGGAGGTGACGAAGCTGCTCGACGCCGACGCGGCCGACTGCTACCTGCTCGACCGGGAGCGGAACGTGCTCCGGTGCGCAGCCGTCCACGGCCTCAGCTCCGCCCTCGTCGGGTTCGAGTTCACGCCCGAGCACGGGGTCGCCGGCGCCGCGATCGTCGCGAAGCGGCCGGTCTCGGTCGACGACTACGAGACGATCGCCGCACCGGTCCCGAACGCGGCGTACGAGGGCTTCTCACGCGCGCTCGTCGCGCCGATGGTGTGGGGCAGCGAGACGCTCGGCGTCATCGGCGTGGGCATCCACGACGGCGAGCGCGTGTTCGGCGAGGACGACGAGGAGCTCCTCGACACGTTCGCGTCGCTCGCGTCGCTCGCGCTCCGGAACGCCGAGACGTTCGGCGAGCGGTCGCGGCAGGCGCGTGTGCAGCGCGGCTTCTACCGGATCGCGTCGCTGCTCGGAGAGCCTCTCTCGCTGGCGGAGGCGTACGACGCCGCCGCGCAGGCCGCGGCCGAGGCGCTCGGCGCCGACTTCGCCGCGGTCGCCGTCGCAGGCGGCGGCGGCCTCACCGTCGTCGGCGGCCACGAGTTGCCGGCCGACGTCCGGTCGCTGCCCCTGCCGCGCTCGCTCGTCGACGCGGCCGACGAGGCGAACGTCCTCGCGGCACCGTCGGTCGCCGGAGACGAGCGCTTCTCCGGCACGTGGCACGAGGTGCCGTTCGCGTCGCTGCTCGCGATCCCGGTCGCCGGCGAGCAGGCGGGGCTCGTCCTCGTCTACTTCCGCGAAGCGCGCACGTTCGCGCGGGACGACCTCGAGCTCGCGCAGCAGCTCGCGGCGGCTGCACGCGGCGCGCTCGAGCGCAGCCGCCTGTTCGAGGCGGAGCGGACGGCGCGGTCGCTCTCGCAGCAGCTCGCGCGGACCGGGAGCCTGCTCGCGACGGAGCTCGACCCGGCCGCCGTCCTCGAGGCAGTGGTGTCCGAGGCGGTCGAGCTGCTCCGCGTCGACGCGGCGGCGCTCGCCGCGCGCGAGGGATCGGATCTCATCGTCGCCGCGGCGGTCGGCGACGGCGCCGAGGACGCGCTCGGCCACCGCTCGCCGGCGTCGGGCTGGGCCGCGGGGGCGGTCGTGCAGTCGGGGGCGCCGGTCGTGTACGACGACGCCGCGCAGAACAACGGCCTCAGCGAGGGCGACGTGTTCCTCGCGAGCGGGCACTCGGCGTACGTCGGCGTCCCGGTGGCCGCGCGCGAGGGCGGGCTCCACGGCGTGCTCTCGGTGTACGCGCGCGAGCCGCGCCCGTGGCGGGAGGAGGAGGTCCAGGCGCTCGTCGCGCTCGCGGCCAACGCGTCCGTCGCGCTGACGAACGCCGAGCTCTACCAGCGCGTCGCGCTCGAGCGCGAGCAGAGCCTCGCCATCCTCGCGAACATCGCCGACGGGATCGTCGCCGTCGACCGCGACGGCCACGTCGTCCTCTGGAACCGCGCCGCCGAGGAGATCACGGGCGTCCCGGCCGCGGAAGCGGTCGGCCGCGCGCCCGGCCAGGTGCTGCAGCGGGAGCTCGAGTCGGAGGGGGAGGCCGCCGCGAACCGGCTCGTCGCGATCCAGCGCGGCGGCGAGGAGGTCTGGCTCTCGCTCTCGGAGGCGGTGATGCGCGATCCGAGCGGCGTGGTCGCCGGACGGATCTTCGCGTTCCGCGACATCTCCGCCGAGCACGTCGTCGAGCAGATGAAGTCGGACTTCGTGTCGACGGTGTCGCTCGAGCTGCGCACGCCCCTGACCTCGATCTACGGCTTCGCGCAGACCCTGCTGCGCGAGGACGTCGCGTTCTCGGAGGCCGAGCGTCTGACCTTCCTCGACTTCATCGCCCGCGAGTCGGAGCGGCTGACGACGATCGTCGACGCGCTCTTGAACGTCGCGCGGATCGACACCGGCGACCTGACCGTCTCGATCGAGCCGACGGACGTCGACGCCGTCGTCGAGGCCGTCGTGGCGTCGGCCTCGAGCTCCGCGAACGGCCACCGGTTCGTCGCCGACGTCGAGGGAGGCCGGTGCCGCGCGCAGGCGGACCCCGACAAGCTCCGCCAGGTGCTCGACCAGCTCGTGTCGAACGCCGTCAAGTACTCCCCCGGGGGCGGCACGGTCGTCGTCTCCGCGCAGCGCCGCTCCGACGCCGTCGAGGTCGCGGTCGCCGACGAGGGCGTCGGCATCCCGCCGTCCGAGCGCGACCGGATCTTCTCCAAGTTCTACAAGGCCGGGAGCGGCCCCGGGACCGGGCTCGGGCTCTTCATCGCGCGCGGCCTCGTGCGGGAGATGGGCGGCCACATGTGGGTCGAGTCGGAGGAGGGCCGCGGGTCGCGGTTCGTCTTCGACCTCCCCGTCGCGGAGGATGTGTGACAGTTCCAGCCATGGGAGGGATAACGGACGGAATGGCAGCGACCCCCACACGCGTGCTCGTCATCGACGACGAGGCGCCGATCCGCCTGCTCTGCCGCGTGAACCTCGAGGCCGAAGGCATGAACGTCCTCGAGGCCGCCGACGGCCCGAGCGGCCTCGAGCGGGCGCGTGCCGAGACGCCGGACGTCGTGCTGCTCGACGTGATGATGCCGGGGCTCGACGGGTGGCGCGTCGCCGAGGAGCTCCTGGACGACCCGCGCACGGAGTCGATCCCGATCGTGTTCCTGACGGCGCGCGCGGAGCTGCGCGACCGTGCCCGCGGCATCGACCTGGGCGGTGTTGACTACGTCACGAAGCCGTTCAACCCGGTCGAGCTCGCGCCGCTCGTCCGCGACCTGCTCGACCGCGTGTCGCGCGGCGAACGCGACGTGCTGCGGCGCGAGAAGCTCACCGAGCTGCGCGCGCTGCTCGACCGCGAGTAGCCGCGTCAGCCGGCGAAGTCGGCCGTCACGACGCTCGCACCGGCCGCGCCCAGGAACGCGCCTTCCGCGCAGCCGACGCCGACGCGCGTGAAGCTCGCCCGCAGCAGGTTCGCGCGGTGCGGCGGGCTTGCGAGCCACGCTCCGACGATCGCGTGCGCCGATCCCGACGCGCCCGCGCCCCAGCCCAGGTTCTCGCCGGTCACCGACGCCCGGACGGCGAAACGCACGAGGCGCTGTGCGAACGGCCCGTGGCGGAGCGCCTCTGCGTGCAGCATCTGCCGCGACTGCGCCCGCGCGGCGAGCTCGAGCCGGCCGTCGGCGCGGAGCAGCGGCAAGCCGTGGAGCGCCCGGACGCGGTTGATCTCGCGCAGCAGCGACGCCTCCGACGGCTTCAGCCCTGCGAGGGCCGGTGCGGGCACGAGGAGGAGCAGCGCGGCGCCGAGCGCGGGGAGCCAGCGGAGCACCGGGCGACGGTTTCACCCTCGCTGCCGAGGGACGTCCCCCGTTCGGGGGATCCGCGGCCCCTTCGTTGCTGCAAACTGCGACTTTCCGGGGCCTCAGCGCGCCGTCTGTGCGAGCCCGATGGCCGCGAGGACGACGGTCGCGCCGGCGAGCTGGACGCCGCCGAGCGACTCGCCGAGCCACGCCCAGCCGACGAGGGCCCCGACCACCGGCTCGAGCATCGCGACGATGCCGGCGGTCGTCGCGCTGATGTGCCGGAGAGCGCTCACGAGCAGGAAGAACGGCGCGATCGTCCCCAGCACGATCATCCACGCGGCGAGGAGCCAGACCGGCAGGTGGTGGGACGCGAGGTTGCCGCCGAGGCTCGCGTCACGCGCGAGCGCGTGTCCCGGGAACGACCACCACGGCACGACCGCGGCCCAGAACACCGACGCGAAGAGGAAGCCCCACGCGAGCAGCGAGACGGGGTCGCGGTCGCCGACGACGTGCTCCGCGAGGAGGACGTAGAGGGCGTAGGCGAACGCTCCGCCGAGCGCGAACAGGAGGCCGGCCGTCGAGAGCGACGTCCCGCCGCCGAACACGTTGACGATCAGGGCGAGCCCGCCCAGTGCGAGCGCGAGCGCGACCCAGATCCGCCGCCGGACCCGCGCGTGCTGCACGAACCTCGCCCAGAGCGCGACGAGGAGCGGTGCGAGGTACTCGACGATGAGCGCGATCCCGATCGCGAGGCGGTGGATCGCGAGGAAGTAGAAGAACTGCACGAACGCGAGGCCGCCCATCCCGAACGCGACGAGGTACGGCAGCTCGCGGCGCGTGAGCCGCAGCCGATGCGGCGCGACGACGGCGAGGATCGCGACGAGCCCGGTCGCGGCGCCGAGCGACCGCAGCTGCGCGAGCCGGTCGGACGAGAGACCGGTCGCCAGGATCGTCTTCGAGACGGCGCCGTTCGCGCCCCAGAGCACCGCCGCGACGGCTGCCATCGCGTACCCGAGCCTCGGATGGCGGCGGCGGGCCGGAGGAACGGGGAACGCGGCTTCGCTCACGGGAGTCGCACCGTAGAGGGGGCGCCGGGGAACGCGCCGCCTACACTGGGAGGAGCGGGACGTAGCTCAGCCTGGTAGAGCGCCGCCTTTGGGAGGCGGAAGCCGTCGGTTCGAATCCGACCGTCCCGACCTACAGGAGCCAGTCGCCCGACCGCAGGATCGGGACGGTCTCGCCCGAGCCGGTCACGCCGTCGATCTCCACGTCGTCCGAGCCGATCATGAAGTCGGTGTGGATGGACGAGTGGTTCACGCCGCGTTCGACGCGCTCGTCGGGCTCGAGCGGGGCCGCCCACTCGACTGCCTGCAGGATCGGCGATCCGAGCGCGATGTGCGCCGCTGCGTTCTCGTCGAAGAGCGTGTCGTAGAACACGAGCCCGGTCTCGCCGACGGCGGAGTGGCCGTCGACGAGCGCCACCTCGCCCAGCCGTGCCGCGCCGTCGTCGGTCGCGATGTGGGTCCTCATCACGTCCTCGCCGCTCGACGCGTGGACCTCGACGGCGCGACCGCTCTCGAAGCGCACCGTCAGGTCGCGGACGATGTTCCCCTGGATCTGGAGCGGCAGGGTCGAGCGCACCGTGCCCTCGACGCGCCGCCAGTCCGGCGTCGTGAAGACCTCTTCCGTCGGCATGTTCGCGACGTGGTCGATGCCGTTCGAGTGGTCGAGCGCCGCCTGCCACAGGCCGTTCGGATGCAGGCCGATCGACAGGTCGGTGCCGGGGCCGCGGTAGCGAAGGTGGTCGAACCGGCGCTCGTTCAGCGTGGCGGCGCGCTCCTCGAGCCGCCCGATGTGCTCCCGCCAGGCGGAGACGGGGTCCGGTGTGTCGAGCCGCACCGCGTGCGCGACGGCCTCCCACAGCCGCTCGACGTCGGGCTCTCCGAGCACGGTCGTGGCCCAGCCCTCGTTCGGGTAGGCGACGATCGTCCAGTTGCAGGCGCCGTTCGTGAGGCGGAGCGACGCCTCGGCGACGGCGCGCATCCGCGAGCGGGCGACGCGGGAGCCGTCGAGGTCGGCGAACAGCTCCGGCTCGGGGTTGCCCGTGATCGCGAGCAGGGCGCCGCCGACGCGCGCGAGCTCGTCGTAGCGCTCGACGAGCCATGCGGGCGAGTAGCCGAGATCCTCGTCGCGCGCCTGCTCGATGTGGGCCCGCCGGACGTGCTGGTCGCCGTACTGCACGTCGACGTAGAGGGCGCCGGCGGTGTAGGCCTCCTGCGCGATCGCCCGTGCGAACGGCGCGTGCTCGAGCAGGCCGTTGACGGCGAGGATCTGCCCCGGGCGGAGGTTCAGACCGACCTCGACGGCGAGGCGCGCCCACGCCCGGAGGCGGTCGTCGACTGAAGACACGGTCGGGACGATAACCGTCACCGGTCGCGGCGCCGGAGGGGTCCGTACACTCCGACGCCGTGAAACCGGTTGCCGTCGCCGTCGCGCTCGCGCTCGTGGCCGGTGTCGCTGCCTGCGGGAAGGCAGGTGCGACGCTGTACACGAAGGCGGCCACCAGCGCGTGTCTCGAGAAGGCGGGGTTCACGCCGCGCCCGGTCGAGAGCGCCGTCGACTTCGTCGCGAACTCGGCGACCGGCGGCGCCTTCCGCGTCGACCTGACCGACAACCAGGTCACGATCTCGTTCGGCGCGACCGAGGCGGACGCGGACAACATCGACGACGCGTACCATCGGTTCCGCTCCGCGAACGTCGGGATCGAGGACGTGTTGCGCCGCGACCAGAACGCCGTGATGCTCTGGCACGTGCACCCGAGCGACGCGGACCTGGCGACGGTCGGGAACTGCCTGCAGTCGTAGCGCGGCGGTCAGCCCCCCTCCTCGGCGAGGAAGCGCCGGAACCAGAAGAGGAACACGACGAACAGGACGGCCGCCTGCTCGCTCGCCATGGTGACGCCCGCGATCTCCTGGTCCGCGAGCGGCGAGAGCCCCCACACGCGGGGGTGCACGTCGACGTAGAAGTCGTAGACCGGCCGGGGGAGGAGCGCGAGCAGCAGCCCGAGCGGAGACGCGAGCACGAAGGCGGCGAACGCGTACGCCGCCCTCGCGCCCGGCGCGAGCCGGTGCGGCGCGTCGTGCACGAGCGGCCACCATACGAGCAGCCCCGTGCCGAAGTAGCACGCGTGCTCGACGTGGATGAGCCACGCCTGGTGCTCGAGCGCGTAGTCGTAGACGGGCGGCACGTGCCAGGCGAAGTAGTTCGCGAGCCACACGGGCAGCGCCACGAAGGGGTGCACGACCGCCGACCACACGCGGCGGCGCGCGGCGGCGGCCGCCATCGGCGCCGACACGCCGAGCACGACGAAGAGCGGCGCCCACTCCGCGAGGATCACGTTCTGGAGGAGGTGCGCGCTCAGCAGGTAGTGCAGCCCGAGGTGGTGGAGCGGCGTCCAGAACGCGACCGCGAGGAGCGCCATCGCGACCGTGAAGCACGCCACGCGCCACCGCGGCGCGCCGAAGCGCCCGACCGCGAAGAGGTAGAGGAGCGTGAGCGTCGGGATGACGACGGTCGTGTCGACGTCGGCCTGCCAGGCGTACGGCGAGTGCGCGTGCGCGATCAGCACGCGTCGCAGCGTGCCTTCAGCCGAGCCACTCCGGCCGGTCGAACCCGCCGAGCTCCTGGATCGACCCGTAGATCGTCTGCACGATCTCCGTGCTGCAGACGACGAGCGCGCACGTGCCGTACGGCAGCCGGTTCGTGCGCTTCTTCTCGCTGTACTTCGAGTAGCGGTTCACGATCGACCGTCGGAGGCACTCCCGCGGGAGATCCAGGCGGTCGAGCCAGTGCTGCTCGATCGCGCGCTGGTGCTCGACGTGGTCGGGGAAGAGACGGCAGGCGATCCTGATCCGCGCGTTCGGGACGCCGAAGTGCCGTCGCAGGAACCCGATGAAGAAGACGAGCACCTCGGGGTCCGAGTTCACGAGGTCGACGACGTTCCGCGACTTCGCGCCCTCCGCCCAGTAGAGAACGCAGCCGGCTGCGTACGTCGCGTCCCTCTCTCGCGCGAGCAATCGCCCGCGCTCCTGGTAAGCGCGCCGGGTCTCGCGAGCCGCCTGCGCCTTTCGCTCCGCCGAGACGCGCGCACCGAGGCCGGCCCGCTGGGCGAGGCGCTCTCGGGCCGCGCCGATCGGCTCGACGTCACGCACCCAGGAGCTGACGGATCCGCGCGAGACGCCGAGGTGCTGCTCGATCTCCTTGATCGACCAGCCGGTCTGCCGGAGGCGCCGAGCCTCGTCCCGCTCAGCCGTTTTCACGACGGACAACGTAGCGGCTGCGCCGGACGGAAGAGCGCCCGGTCGGAATCGAACCGACAACCGAACCTTGGAAGGGTTCTGTGATTACCGTTTCACCACGGGCGCGCACCGAAAGGGTAGTTGACAACGCTCGTGCGGATTGAGACGATCTCCAGCTTCCACGGGAGAGGGAGGCACCATGGAGTTCGAGCAGGTGTTCGAGGCGCGCGCCTCGCGGCGCGCGTTCATTCGCCGTGCGGCGACCGCCGCGGGCGGCGTCGCCGCCTTCGGCCTCGTCGACGCAACAGGGGCGTTCGCGGGCGCCCGTGGGCGCGATCCGCGGCCGATCCCGGGCGGGTTCAACGGCTCGTTCGAGCTCGTCCCGTCGGATCCGCTCGTCCACGTCCTGCCGCCGGCCGTCGGACTGGAGATGTCGACCATCACCGACTTCAACGGCGTCCTCGCGGCGGCCGAGATCCAGGGCACGGCGCACGGCACGGACGGGTCTACGTACACGTTCGACGCGGACATGCGCTTCATGCAGGGCCGCTACGTCGCGCTCGACGGGCGATTGGTCGAGGGCACGTTCGGCTTCATCTGAATCGACTTGTTCGAGGGCGCCGTCGGCGACCTGAGCGTGCAAGTCCACGATTTCGAGCCGGGCATCAAGCCCTCGGGCCTGTTCTGGACGATCCCGATTCCGCCGTCGGCGGTGGAGATCGCCCCGGACGCCGGCACCGCGCGGTACCGGATGACGGGCGTGGCCGTTCCCGACTTCCACGACTTCCTCAACGCGATCTCGCCGTCGCCGGCGTCCAGGCCGGGTCACGTCAGTTTCGACGTCGCCTGGGCGCGCGCCGGTGACCGCCAGAGCATCCGGGACGAGACGTTCGGGTTCACCGGGACGTACATCCCTTCTTCGGCCACGGTCGCGTTCGCTGCAGCGGACGACGGGACCGGAGTGGTCTACGCGTCGGACCCCGGTGGCCAGACGGTCGTCTCCGCGGGCGTCGGCCGTGAGCGCAACGGCGTGTTCTTCTTCTGAGGCTCTCAGCCGGTTTGGCCCCGCCGCGCGACGGTAAGGAGCGCGGCGTGGGCGACCGGGTGCAGGACGAGAAGTCGACGGGCTGAGCCGCACTCACGAGCGCCTCACGGCCGCTCCTGCATCGTGACCCCGTGTCGCTGACGCCCGTCCGCCGCCGCAGGCCGCCGCGCCGGCGCCGCGCGCCCCTCGTGCTCGCCGCCGCGGTCGTCGTGGCGGCGGTCGTCGCGGGCGCGCTGCACCAGCGCGGGACGTCCTCGGATGCCGCACCTGCCACGGTCCCCGCGCCGACGACGACCGCTCCCGCGAGGCCCGCCGCTCTACGGCGCCCGCGCGTGCGCGCCGTCACCCTCGTCGAGCGCGGCGCCGGCGCCCTCGGCTCGCCGGTGCAGGACGCGGCGGCGGCGACCGCCGCGGGCGGGGTCGTGCTTCTCGGCGGCCTCACCGCCGCCGACACCTCGAGGAGCGACATCCGCCTCGTGACGGGCCGGCACGAGCGTGCGGCGGGGACGCTGGCGACCGCGGTGCACGACGCCGCCGCCGTCGAGCTCCGGGGCGTCGTCTACCTCTTCGGCGGCGGGACGAACTCGGGCACGCAGACCGACGCCATCGTCCGCGCCGGCACGACCGGCGGCAGCGCGGTCGTCGGTCGCCTGCCTGCACCGAGCTCCGACCACGCCGCGGCCGCCGTGGGCGGGACCGCGTACGTCGTCGGCGGCTACACCGGGTCGCGGTGGCTGGACACGATCGTCGCGTGGCGCCCGGGCTCGTCGCCGCGCGTCGTCGCGCGCCTGCCGATGCCGCTCCGGTACGCCGCGGTCGCCGCCGCCGGCGACACCGTGGTCGTCGCCGGGGGGTCGCTCCAGGACGGCGCTGCGAGCCGCGCCGTCTTCGCGTATCGCGCCGGCTCGAAGCGCGTGACGCGCGTCGGCAGCCTGCCCGTGGCGACGACGCACGCCGCCGCCGCGGCGCTCGGCGGCGTCGTGTACGTCGTCGGCGGGCGCGGCGCGTCGCCCGGTGAGCTCTCGGATCGCGTCGTCGCCGTCGATCCCGCGCGCAGGCGCGTGCGGCCCGCGGGCCGGCTCGACACTCCGCGCTCGGATCTCGCCGCGGTCGCGGTGCACGGCGCGATCCTCCTGGCCGGCGGGCGCACGCCCGTCGGCACCGTCGCCACCCTTTCGCAGCTCGTGCCCGGCGCGGCGCGGCGAACCGCGGCCGCCGCGATTCCCGTCGGGAGCGTCTACGCGCACGACGGTCGCGGGGACCTCGCCGCCGCAGTACGGCGAGCGCGGTCGCTCGTCTACGTCCCCAACAGCGAGAGCAACACGGTGGACGTCATCGACCCGCGCACGTTCCACGTCGTCGAGCACTTCCCGACGGGCGCGCTCCCGCAGCATGTCGTCCCGGCGTGGGACCTGCGCACGCTCTACGTCACGAACGACCTCGGCAACACGCTGACGCCGATCGACCCGCGCACCGGCAAGCCCGGGCGGACGATCCCGGTCGACGACCCGTACAACATGTACTTCACCCCGAACGGGCGCTTCGCGATCGTCGTCGCGGAGCGCCTCGCGCGACTCGACTTCCGCGACGCGCACACGTTCCGTCTGCACCACTCGCTGTCGGTTCCGTGCCGCGGTGTCGACCACATGGACTTCAGCGCCGACGGGCGGATGCTGCTCGCGAGCTGCGAGTTCTCGGGCGAGATGGTGGTGGTCGACGTCGCCCGCGAGCGCGTCGTCCGCACCGTGCCGCTGCCCGACGGCCCGGCAGCGATGCCGCAGGACGTGAAGCTCGCGCCCGACGGGCGCATCTACTACGTCGCGGACATGCACGCGGGCGGCGTCTGGCAGATCGACGCTCGCACCTACCGCGTCCTGCGGTTCGAGCGCACCGGTGCGGGCGCGCACGGCCTGTACCCGAGTCGCGACGCGCGCCTCCTCTACGTGAGCAACCGGAACGCCGGCACCGTCTCCGTCATCCGCTTCGCAACGCGGCGTATCGTCGCGACGTGGACGATCCCCGGCGGCACCCCGGACATGGGCGGCGTGTCCGCGGACGGACGGGTGCTCTGGCTGTCGGGCAGGTACCGGAGCGAGGTCTACGCGCTCTCGACGGCGACCGGCAAGCTCCTCGCGCGCATCCGCGTAGGCGTCGGGCCGCACGGTCTGTGCGTCTGGCCGCAGCCGGGCCGGTACTCGCTCGGCCACACCGGCATCCTGCGGTAGGCGTGCGCGCGCTCGGCGCCGTCGCGCTCGCTGCCGTGCTGGCGGGCTGCGGCGGCCACTCGGCGCCGCGTGGACGGGCGATCTTCCACCGCTCGTGTGCCGGCTGTCACACGCTCACGGGGCACGAGACGGACGCCCCCGGCGGCGACCTCCGGGTCGGCCGCCTGAGCGTCGACGCCGTGGCGAGCTTCGCGCGCGTGATGCCCGTCGACCCGCCGCTCGGCAAGGCCGAGGCGCGCGCCGTCGCGACCTACGTCGTCTCGCGCTAGCGCAGCCGGTCCGCGAACGGCTCGAGCTCGTGCGCGTGCAGGCCGATCTCGCCGGCCTCGAGCGCGGCCTTCACCTCGCGCGCGAGCTGCAGCGCCTCGCTCGCCTGCCCCGGATCGAGCACCGTCGAGACGGTCGCGACGACGTTGTTCCCCTCGTGCAGTTGCACGTCCACCGTCGTCAGCTGCGACTTGTCGTCGATGTACGGATCGTCGGGAATCCCGACCCAGACGGTGACCGACCCGCCGCCGGGGAGCGCGGCGTGCTCGACGACGGGCGACGTGCGCAGGCTCACGGCTCCACCGTACAACGTCCGGCGCCGGCGCGATGCTGGGACCGTGACGCCGGAGCGCGTTGTCGACCTGCGTCCCCGCACCATCCTGCGGGTGCTCATGATCGTGATCGCGGTCGCGATCACGCTCGAGGTGATCTGGATCGCGCGTCACGTGCTCGCGTGGGTGGTGATCGCGCTCTTCTTCGCGCTCGCGCTCGATCCGCTCGTCGGCTGGGTCCAGCGCCGCGGGGGCATCGGGCGCGGCCCCGCGATCGCGATCACGTACCTGGTGCTGCTGATCGTCATCGTCGGCGTCGGGGCCACGTTCGTGCCGAAGCTCATCGACGAGCTCAACGGGTTCGTGCAGGCGCTTCCGAGCTACGTGCACGACCTCACCCACGGCCGTGGGCGGCTCGGGTTCCTCGAACGCAAGTACCAGATCGTCGAGAAGGTGCAGGCGCAGGTGAAGAACGGCGGCGCCACCAAGGTGCTCGGCCTCTCGGGCGCGGCGCTCTCGGTGACGAAGAGCGTGATCACGATCATCGCGGCGACGGTGACGATCGTGTTCCTGACGTTCTTCATGCTGCTCGAGGGACGCCAGTGGGTCGACCGCGTCTACTCGCTCCTCCCCGACCGCTCGCAGCCGCGGTGGCGGCGCGTCGGCCACGACATCTACCGGACGGTCGGCGGCTACGTCACGGGGAACATACTCATCAGCCTCATCGCGGGCGGATCGATCACCGTCGTCCTGCTCGTGATGGGCGTGCCGTATGCCGTCGCGCTCGGGCTGATCGTCGCCGTGCTCGACCTGATCCCGCTGGCCGGCGCGACCGTCGCCGGGATCATCGTGTGCGCGGTCGCGTTCCTGCACAGCCTGCCCGCGGGCGTCGTCGTCCTCGCGTTCTTCGTCGTCTACCAGCAGCTCGAGAACCACTTCCTGCAGCCGGTGATCTACGGCCGCACGGTCGAGCTCTCACCGCTCGCGGTGCTCGTCTCCGTGCTCGTCGGCGCCGAGCTCGCGGGCATCATCGGCGCCCTCGCGGCGATCCCGGTCGCGGGGTCGATCCAGGTCGTCGTCCGGGACCAGCTCGCGGCACGTCGCGGCCTCGTCATCGCAGGCGATGCCGGGGCGGTCGAACACTTCGATGTGGAAGATCCGCCCGCAGGAGGTTAGGCTCCGCACTTCGCTCGACCCCCAGTACCTCGAACGAGGGGTTTGCACCCCTCAATCCCCCGAATGGCCCATGGCGCATAACCACGGACCGATCGATCGTTGGCGTATGGGAACCCGTGCGGTTCAGGGTCTCGTCGCCGTAGCCTGCGCGGCTCTCCTCGCGGTGGCTGCTGCGCCGACCGCGTCGCCGTCGGCCACGCACTCGAGCGCATCGATGGCCGCGCTCGAGTCCGGCCTCATCGCCCAGGTCAACGCGATCCGCGTGCACCACGGCCTCGTGCCGCTGCACGCGAGCGTCGCGCTCGATGCGGCCGCGGACGCGCACTCGCGCGAGATGGGCGCCGACGGCTACTTCGACCACCCGTCGGCCGACGGCACCGCGTTCTGGACGCGCGTCTCGCACTGGTACACGCAGTCCGGCTTCGGGACGTGGTCCGTCGGCGAGAACCTGCTCTGGTACTCGCCGAACGTCGGCGCCTCGGAGGCGGTGAGCGCCTGGATGCACTCGGCGGAGCACCGCGCGAACATCCTCAACCCGCGCTGGCGCGAGATCGGGATCGGCGCGGTGCACTTCACGTCGGCGAGCGGCCCGTACAGAGACCTGCCCGTCACGATCGTCACCGCCGATTTCGGCGTTCGGCGCTAGCGTTCACCGAAGGCGCCCGTAGCTCAGCGGAAGAGCGGCGGCCTTCTAAGCCGTTGGTCGGGGGTTCGAATCCCTCCGGGCGCATCGTCGCCGCTCGCGTTTCCCGAGCGCGGCGCCCGGCCATCTCTCCCTGGAGAAAGCGACCCGAGGAGGACGAATGGCGGAGCGGAAGCTCGAGGGAAAGCGCGTCGCGATCGTCGCGGCGGACATGGTGGAGCGCGCGGAGCTCGTCGAGCCGAGGCGGGCGCTCGAGGAGGCCGGCGCGCAGACGGATCTGATCTCGCTGAAGCCGGGCGAGATCCGGACGTTCAACCACTTCGATCCCGCGGAGACCGAGGAGGTCGACCGGACGGCCGAGGAGGTCCAGGCGTCCGACTACGACGCGTTGCTGATCCCCGGCGGCGTCGGGAACCCGGACCAGCTGCGCGGCGACGAGAACGTGGTCTCGTTCGTGCGCGACTTCTTCGAGGCGGGGAAGCCGGTGGCGTCCATCTGCCACGGCCCCTGGGTGCTCGTCGAGGCGGGCGTCGTCAAGGGGCGGAGGCTCACGTCGTGGCCGACGCTGCAGACGGACATCCGGAACGCCGGCGGCGACTGGGTCGACGAGCAGGTCGTCGTCGACCAGGGCCTCGTCACCTCGCGGAAGCCGGACGACATCCCGGCGTTCAACGAGAAGATGATCGAGGAGTTCTGCGAGGGCGCCCACGCCGCGCAGCGCGAGAAGACCGAGGCGGCCTCCTCCTGAGCGCGCGCGCCGCCCTGCTCGACCTCGACGGGACGCTCGTCGACGCGAACTATCAGCACGCGTTCGCGTGGTACCGGGCGTTTCGCCGCCAGGGCATCGTCGTGCCGATGTGGCGGGTCCACCGCCACATCGGCATGGGCGGCGACCAGTTCGTCGCCGCAGTCGCCGGCGACGACGTCGAGGAACGGCTCGGCGACGCGCTCCGCGAAGGCTGGGCGGACGAGTTCGCGCCGCTCCGCGACGAGTGCGCGCCGCTCGAGGGTGCGTACGAGCTGTGCGTCGAGCTCCGGCGGCGCGGGCATGCGGTCGTGCTCGCGTCGTCGTCGAAGCAGGACGACCTCGACCACTTCGTCGACGAGCTCGGCGTCCGCGACGTCGTCGAGGGGTGGACGACGGCGGACGACGTCGAGCGCACGAAGCCGCATCCGGACGTCGTGGAGGCGGCGCTCGCCAAGGCGGGCTCGCGCGACGCGGTGATGATCGGCGACTCTCGCTGGGACGTCGAGGCCGCCGCGAACGCCGGGCTCGACACGATCTGCGTGATCACCGGCGGCTGGTCGGAGCAGGAGCTGAGCGACGCGGGAGCGCTCGCTGTCTTCGATTCGCTCGTCGCGCTGCGCGAGCGCCTCGGCGACACGCCGCTATCCTGAGCGGCGCACGGTGGCAGTAGCTCAGTTGGTAGAGCCCCGGGTTGTGGTCCCGGTGGTCGGGGGTTCGAGTCCCCTCTGCCACCCTCTCAGAGGGTGACGGTCGCCGCCGAGGCGCCCGCGCTGCGGAGCACGAGCGCCGCCGCGGCGGCGTCCTGCACGGCGACGCCGACCGACTTGTAGAGCGTCAGCTCGTCGTCGCTCGTGCGTCCGTGCTTCGTCCCCTCCACGAGCTCGCCGAGCTCCGCATGGATGTGGCTCTCGTCGACGAGGCCGTCGCGGATCGCCCAGAGGAGGTCGTTCGACCCCGCGGGGAACGGCGCGAGAGCCGCCGCCCGCGACTCGACCACCACGAGCGCGTCCCGCACGACCTCGCCCGCGATCTCGCGCCCGTGCGGGTTGACGCCGACGGAGGTGACGTGCGCGCCCGTGGCGAGCCACTCCCGCCGGACGACGGGATCCGGCGAGTGCGTCACCGCGGCGACGACGTGCGCATCTCGCACCGCGTCCTCGTACGACGCGGTTGGGTGCACAGCGACACCGAGCTCGGCGGCGAGCTCCGCCGCGAGCGTCGCCGCCCGGTCCACGTCACGCGACGCGACGCGGATCTCCCGGAACGGCCGCACCCGCACGAACGCGCGCGCATGGCTCCGTGCCTGCACACCCGTGCCGAGCAGCGCGAGCGTCGTCGCGTCGGCTCGCGCGAGGAGCCGCACCGAGAGCGCGGCCGCCGCGCCGGTCCGCGCGGCGGTGATCGCGGTGCCGTCGAGCAGCGCGAGGGGAGCGCCCGTCGCGGGGTCGAACGCCACGATCACCGCCTGATGGGTCGGGAGCGCGCTCCCCTCGTTCTGCGGGAAGAGCGACACGAGCTTCGTCGTCAGCGCCCCTGCCGACGGCAGGTACGCCGGCATCGCGCCGAGGATCGCGTCCCGCTCCGGCACGGCGGCGGCGATCCTCGTCGGCATCGACGCGCGCCCCGCCGAGAGGTCGGCGTGTGCGGCGGCGAGCGCGTCGATCAGCTCGTCGAGGTCGAGGAGCGACTCGACGTCGGAGCGCGAGACGACCAGCACCCGCCGACCCTAATGGTCCGCTTGCCGCACCGCTACGCTTGCTGCGCTCGGCCCCGTAGCTCAGAGGACAGAGCGGGAGCCTTCGAAGCTCCGTGCGTAGGTTCGATTCCTACCGGGGCCATCCCGCGCCCGACGCCGGGCCGCCGTCTCGGCTTCGACTCCATCCGTAGGCCGGATCGACACATCCGCGTGACGGCGGCGGCGTAGGCTCCTCGGCGATGGAGCCCTCACGCCTCGCCGCGATCCCGCTGTTCGCCACGCTCGAGCCCGGCCACCTGGAGGCGCTCGCCGCCGTCGCGAAGGAGACGACCGCCGGCCCGGGGCAGCAGGTCGCGACGCAGGGGGACTTCGGCCACGCGCTGTACGCGATCGAGGAGGGCTCCGCCGACGTCTCCGTCGGCGGGGAGCAGGTCCGCACGCTCGGCCCGGGCGACGTCTTCGGCGAGGTCGCGATCCTCACAGCGGGCCGCCGCACCGCGACCGTCGTCGCGACGACGCCGATGAAGCTGATCGCGATCTTCAAGCGCGACGTCTGGAGCCTCGAGCGCTCGTCGCCCGAGGCGGGCGAGCGTCTCCGCCGGCTCGTCGCGGACCGGCTCGCGCCGCAGGCGTCCTAGCCGGCGACCGCGAAGCCGCGCGACGTCACGACCGCGTCGGCGGCGGAGCGGCTGCGGGCGTGGCCCGCGATCGTGTCGAGGAAGTGCTCCCCGTCGAGTGCCCAGAGCGTCGCGTCGCGTGCGGCGCGGACGGTGGCGGTGCGGGGCACGTCGCGGAGCAGCGCGATCTCGCCGACGAACGCGGGCGCCTCCTCGACCTTCGCGCCCTCCGGAAGCTCGATCGTGAGCGCGCCGTCCGTGAGGATGTAGAGCCGGTCTCCGCGGTCGCCCTCGGAGAAGAGCGTGTGCCCCGCGGCCAGCTCGACGCGCTCGAGCGCGTCGGCGAGCGCTTCCTTGCGCTCGGGCGGGAGCACGTCGAGGAACGGCACGACCGCGATTGCCTGCAGCTGCTCTTCCGGAGCCGTCGCCGACCTGTCGATCGCCACGAGCATTCGGCGCGTGAGGAGCGCGACGACGGGGAGCACCGCGCCTGCCGCGGCGAACGCGCCGCGGGCGCCGAGCACATGGACGAGCAGCGGTGTCGCGAGAGCCCCGAGCCCGAGGGCGGCCACGAGCGTCGTCTCGAGCAGGCCGAACACGCGTCCTGCCACCGCCGGCGGCACCAGGCGCTGGATGAGCGTGATCGCCGAGATGTCCACGATGCTGTTGCCGATCCCGAGGACCGCGAGCGCAGGGATCGCCGCCCAGGTGTGCGGCACGATCGCGATCACGACGAGCGGCACGCCGAAGAGGACGAGGCCGAGCCCGAGATCCGACGCCGTTCGCCGCCGCGCGGACAGGGCCAGCGCGACTGCGCCGCCGAGAACGGCGCCAACCCCCGTCGCCGACTGGAGGTAGCCGACGCCGGCATTGCCGAGATCGAGGATCTCGAGCGCCCCGACGACGACGAGGACACCGTAGGCGCCGCCGATCACGAGCTGCACGCCGTAGACGCCGAGCAGGAGCGCCAGCCGCGGCGTCGAGCGGACGGCCCGGACGCCGGCGGCCAGCCCGCGCGCCTCCTCGGCGTCGGCTGCCGCGGCCTCGGGGCGCGGCTGACTCCCGATGCGCGCCACGAACAGGAGGCTCCAGGCGAACGCCGCGGCGACGACGGCGAAGGCGATGCCGGAGCCCGCGAGTGCGACTGCGAACGCGCCGACTGCAGGCCCGGCGAAGGCGCCGATGCTGTCGAACGTGCTCGACGTGACGTTGGCGGCGGTGAGCTCCTCGGGCGTCCGGGCGATCTGGGTGATCAGCGCCGCCTCGGCCGGACGGAAGGCCGTCGTCGTGATCGAGGAGAGGACCGCGAATGTGTAGACGGCGGCCGGGACGCCGGCGGCGCCTGCGACCGCCATCGCCGACAGGAGGGCAACCCGGATGACGTCTGCGAAGAACATGACCCGTTCCCGCGGATACCGGTCGGCGAGGCTCGAGGTGAACGGCGCCGCGAGCGTGGCGGCGCCCATCCGCACGAACATCACGAGGCCGACTGCGGTTGCGCCTCCGTGGTGGAACGCGTAGACCGAGACGATGACGACGTTCGCGTACCCGCCGATCGCCTGGCCGAGGTACGCGAGCTCGATCCGGCGGAGCGGCGGATTCGCGAACGCGCCGCGCAGGGCGCCGAGCGGTGCGGCCAGATGCGTGCGGAGCGCCCGGATCGGGTGAGAATGACACTGTTTGACGGCGAGCGGTAGAGACGGGAAGATTTCGGCTCGCCCGCCCGTCTAGTGGTTGTTCATCCGCGAGGGGCTCGCGGAAGTCGACTCAGGAGGTTTCCACAGTGTCGGAAGATCTCGATCGGATCGAGGAGACGGAGGAGCAGGACGTCGAGGGTCACGGCCTGCCGGGTACCGGCGGCGGCCACGTGCAGAACGACGGCACGGACGACGACGACGTCGAGGCGCACGGCCTCCCCGGAACCGGCGGCGGTCACTAGCTCCCGAAGGTTTCGCAGTCCTGATTCGAGAGGCGCCGCGAGGCGCCTCTCGTCGTTCTAGGTGAGGACACGGGCGAGTGCGTCGAGCAGCGCCCGCGCGGCGTCGCGGCCGGCGCCCTCGCGGCGCTCGAGGGCGCGTGCCACCGCCGCGACGGCGGCCGCGTCCGGGTCCGCCTCGAGGAGCGCACGCGCGCGCCGCGCCTTCCGAAGCAGCGCGAGCGCCGTCGACGCCTGCGTCGCGAACAGGCCGAGCAGCTCCATCTCGGCGAGGGAGAACGTGGAGTTCTCGGGCCGGTCGAGCACCTGCAGGACGCCGATCGGCTCGTCGTCGTGCAGCAGGGGCACCGCCATCAGCCCCTTCGGCACGTATCCCGTCCGTTCGGCGACGTCGCGCGAGAACCGCGGGTCGTCCCTGACGTCCTCGAGGACGAGCGGCGTCCGGGCCGACAGCACCCAGCCCGCGATCCCCTGCGACGACGGGAACCGCCGGCCGAGGAGAGACTGCTCCGCCTCGTTCGCGACCGCCGCGAAGACGAGCTCGTCCGCCTCGTCGTCGAGCAGCAGGATCGACGACGCCTGCGCTCCGAAGATCGCGCGCGCCACGACCACGATCGAGCGCAGCAGGGCGGCGAACTCCTCCTCCGCGGGCAGCGCCGCTGTCGCGATCGCAGCCTCGAGCTGCCCGTTCTCCATTGTCAGCCTCCTACGTTCGTCGAGATCAGGTAGAGCACCGTCTTCACCTGGAACGGCGTGAGCCCCGGGTGCTTCGAGAGGACGAGCGCCGCGATCCCCGAGATCGCCGGCGTCGCGAAGCTGTTGCCGGTCGCTCGGATCGAGCCGCCGCCGATCCACGCGATGTCGACGTCGACGCCGCGCGCGAAGAACTCGACCGGCGGATCGGGGTTCGCGTAGAAGACGAGCGGGTCGGCCTCCTCGTGGCTCCCGACGGACACCACCGACGAGAACCGCCATGGGTACGACTCGACCGGCATGTTGTGCGCCGACGCGATCAGCATCGTGCGCTGGAAGTACGCCGAGTCCGCGAGCCCGTGCAGCATGTCCCCGAGCTCGCGCTTCGTCGTCGAGAGGCTCATGTTGACGATGTCGTAGCCCTGCCCGATCGCCCACTGGAGCCCGGCGAGCAGCGTCTTTCCCGAGCCCTTGAACCCGGCGCCGAGGACCCGGACCGAGTGGATCTCGGCCTCGGGAGCGAGCGACCGGACGACGCCGGCGCACGCCGTGCCGTGACCGCAGAGGTCCCCCTCGTCGTCCTCGGTCGCGACCGGCTCGCCGTTCTCGCCGAGCGAGATCGAGACGGCGCCGTCGACGCGGCCGACGAGCGGGTGGTCGCGCTCGACGCCGCTGTCGAGGATGCAGACGCGGACTCCCGCGCCCGTCGACCCCTCGATCGCCCACTGCCGGTCGACGCGCTGCGGGAGCGGGTTCGCGAGCTCGATCGCCTCCACCGCCGAGCGCGGCAGGGACCACGCGGGGAAGAGCCTGGCCTCGCTCACTCGACCGCCGCGGCGACGTTCCGCGCCCGCCGCGCGCGGTCGTCGTCGGCGCCGACGGCGAGGTTGACCTCGACGAGATGCGCCGCGCCGCGTGCCGCGCCGGCCGCGAGCCGCGCCGAGGCCTCGAGGTCCGGCCCCACCACGGGGTCGAGCCGGTCGGCGAGCTCGCGCGCGAGCAGTGCCACGTCGGCGCACGCCTCGGCGATCGAGAGCGGCACCGCCGCCGCGCGGTCGAGGAGCGTCCCGAGCGCGAAGTCGCGCTTTGCGTCGGCCGACGCCGGCGACGGCCCCGGCAGCGCCGCCGTCGCCGCCTCGTAGGCCTCCGCGTCCTCGACGGCGAGCCGCTCGAGCCGCGCCTGCAGCGCGGCCGCCTGCGCCGCCCCCGCCCGGTCGCCGGCGCGCCGCGCCGCAGCGGCGACGACCCCGGCCGCCGCCGCACCCGCCTGCGCAGTGGCGGGCCCGGCGACAGCCGGTCTTCCGGTGCGAGGGGCCTCCACCGTCAGGAACGGCGTAGCCGGCTCCGAGCGTCGGCGACGATCTGCCGCGTCGGCTCGATCCCGGCTTCCGAGAGAGCTGATTCGAGGTCGGCGATGAGGCGCGTCCGAAGCGCGGCGTCCGCTTCCGCACGGGCGAGGAGCCCGTCCAGCTCCCGCCGTGCACGCGGCAGCTCCTGCGCCGCCCGCACCCAGCCCTCAGGGGCCGGGGGGAGCGCCGCAAGAAGCCGGCCGATCTCTTCGATGTCGTCCATCGCCATCTCGAATCACCCGACCTCAGGACCGACGAGCGCCTCGAAATCTTCCATCGCCGCCTTCAGCTTGTCGAGGCAGCGCGAGATCCGGCTCGCGATCGTGCCGGCCGGGATGCCCAGCTCGTCCGCGATCGTGCGGTAGCTCTGGTCGCGCGCGAAGAACCGGTCGAGCATGTCGCCGCACGGCTCGCCGATCCTCCCGAGCGCCTGCCGCACGACGAGGGCGTCGTCGAGCGTCGCGAGGGCATCGTCGACGTCGTCCGGCTCGAGGTCCTCGGCGGGTGCCTCGCGCTGGAGCTCGCGGAGGCGGTCGATGCAGAGCCGCCGCGTCAGCTGGGCGAGCCACGGCCGCACCGCGCCGTCGTCGCGAAGCTTCGCGAGACCCTCGTAGGCCTTCGTGAAGACGTCCTGGAACACGTCCTCGGCCTCGTGCTGGCTGAAACGGAAGCCCTGGACGCAGATCGCGTAGACGTAGCGCGAGAAGCGGTCGACGAGGGCGGCCCAGGCGTCATCGTCGCCCTCCCGGCAGCGGGCGACGAGCGCCGAGTCCCGTTCGTCCGACCCCATGCCGGGAGTCTGCGACCGATCGAGCCGCCCCGCAAGTGGCGCCGCCCCCCGGGCTCACCGTCTGGCGACCGCCGGGCTGCGCTCGTGGCTCGCCTTGATCTCCGGCTCGGCGGCCACGAGCGCGTCGACCACGTCCGGGTCGAACTGCGTCCCGCGCATCCGGACGACCTCGTCGACCGCATCCGCCCAGCGGAGCGGCGCGCGGTACGGCCGCGCATCCGTCATCGCATCGAGCGCGTCGGCGACGGCGAAGATGCGCGCCGCGAGCGGGATGCGCTCACCCTCGAGGCCGTCGGGGTAGCCGCGGCCGTCCCACCGCTCGTGGTGGGAGCGGATCACCTCGAGGCCGCGCCCCTGCACGAACGGGATGTGCGCGACGAGCCGCTGTCCGATCAGCGGGTGCTTCTCGATGCACCGCCGCTCGCCGGGGTCGAGCGGCCCTGGCTTCAGGAGCACCTCGTCGGGGATCCCGATCTTGCCGATGTCGTGGAGCAGGAAGCCCCACTCGAGCGTCGGGTCGTCGAGGAGCGACGGATCGAGCTCGAGCGTCAGCCGCGTCGCGTAGGCGCTCACGCGGCGCGAGTGCGCGCTCGTCTCGGCGTCGCGGGACTCGAGCGCGTCGAGGAGCGACTCGAGGATCAGCCGGTAGCTGTCGGTGAGCAGCTCGTGCTGGCGCTGGCCGATCCCGATCAGGCGCATGATGTCCGCGCTCGGACGCCGTTCCGGCCCGTCGTCCCCGTGGGGCACGCAGAGCTTGTCGACCGTCGCGAGCAGGTGGAGCGGCTCGAGCGGCTTGATCAGGACGGCGTTCGCACCGGCGAGGCGCGCGCGGCGCCCCGCCTCCTCGGACCCGCTGATCGCGATGATCGGCAGCCGACGGGTGCGGAGGCTCTCCCGGAGCCGCTCCGTGTAGAAGACGCCGTCGATGCCGGGGAGGCCGACGTCGAGGACGATCGCGTCGGGGACGCTCTCGGCGAGGCGCTTCTCGGCCTCGATCACGTGGTGGGCGGTCTCGACCTCGAGCCCCTCGAGCTCGAGCACGAGCTGCAGCATCTCGCAGAGGCCGCGGTCGTCGTCGACGACGAGGACGCGGCGCGCTCGGCTGGACATGTCGTTCCCCCTTGCCGTGGCGGTGACTGAAGTACCCGTCGTCTCGGCGTGCGGGGCAGATCCTTGAACGTCAGCTTTGGGAAGGCTCGCTTACGCTCGCTCGGGCGACCCTGTCGCGTCCTGCCGCCCCCGGGGCGCGAGGTTCACTCGAACGGGGGACTACAGTGACGAGGCCAGCGGGTGTGGCGGAACTGGTAGACGCGCCGGGTTTAGGTCCCGGTGGACTTCGGTCCTTGGAGGTTCGATCCCTCTCGCCCGCACTCACGGCAGCGCGGCGAAGACGTCGTCCACCGGCGCGCGCTCCTTGCCCGGCGGGTCGCTCCCCGGCGGCCCCAGGTGGACGAGAGCGACCGGCCGCTCGTTCGCCGCGAGCCCGACGACGTCGACGAGCGCCTGCGGCGGCGTGCGCCAGTACGAGGCCAGGCCGCGCGCCGTCGCGCCGAGCAGCATCGCGTACGCGGCGGTCGCGGTCGCGAGGAGGTCCTCCTCGGCGAGCACCGGGTCGTCCGACAGCATCGCCGTCACGAGCACGAGCGTCGGCGCGCGCCGGAGCTTCAGCACCTCCTGCTCCGGGACAGCCTCCTCGATCCGCGCGCGGGTCTCGGGCCCGAGGAGCCGGAAGCGCCACGGGTTCGTCAGCTTGTGGTTCGGCGCGAAGCGCGCGAGCTCGACGAGCTCCCTCACGGTCGGCTCGTCGACGGGCTCCGGACGGTACTGCTTGTGCGTCCGGCGAGACCGGATCGCCGTCTCGACGTCCACGCCCCGCACCGTACATAGCTGGTTCAATGCCCTGACGGATGGCTCCCCACGTCGAAGAGCTCGCGGACAACAGGGTCCGGCTGACGGTCGATGTCCCGGCGCACGACGTGCACCACGCGGTGGAGCACGCGGCGACCGACCTCGCCCGCAGCGTGCGCATCCCGGGGTTCCGGAAAGGGAAGGTGCCGATGCCGCTCCTCGTGCAGCGCGTCGGCCGCGAGCGCATCTACGAGGAGGCGGTCGACAGCCACATCGGCGGCTGGTTCTGGAACGCCGCCGCGAACGCGCGCGTCAACCCGATCGCGATGCCGGAGTACCAGTACGACCTTCCGACGACCGACCGCGAGGACTGGAGCTTCACGGCCACCGTCGAGGTGCAGCCGAAGCCCGAGCCCGCCGACTGGACGACGCTCGAGGTGCCGAAGCCGGAGGTGCAGGTCCCCGAGGAGGCGGTGCAGGCGGAGCTCGAGCAGCTGCAGAAGATCGCGGCCGAGCTCGCCCCCGTCGACGGGCGGCCGGCGCAGGACGGGGACGTCGTCGTCGTCGACCTCCTCGCGGAGGACGGCTCGGCGCAGCGCGACTACATCGTCGAGCTCGGCTCGGATCGCCTCGTCGAGGAGATCGAGAACGGGATCCGCGGGCTCCAGGCGGGCGAGCAGCGCGAGATCGTGTACGAGCTCGCCGACGGCACCCGCCGGAAGGCGACGGTGGTGCTCAAGGAGATCCGCGAGCGTGTGCTGCCGCCGCTCGACGACGACCTCGCACGCACCGCGAGCGAGTTCGACACGCTCGACGAGCTTCGCGCCGACGCACAGGAGCGCCTGCGCGCGCAGGTCGAGGAGGAGATCGAGGGGCTGTTCCGCGCTGCGGCAGTCGACGCGCTCGTGGGCGCGACGGGCTACGTCGCGACGGGGCCGCTCGTGGAGGCGCGGACGCGCGAGCTCCTGACGGGCCTCGCGCAGAGCCTCCAGGCGCGCGGGATCGACGGCGGCACCTACATGCAGCTCACGGGCCAGACGCCCGAGGAGCTCGAGCGCAGGCTGCGCGTCGAGGCGTCGATGTCGGTGTCGCGCGAGCTCGTCCTGGAGGCCGTCGCCGACAAGCTCGGGATCGAGGTCACCGACGACGAGATCCGCGCCGAGCTGCGCGAGGCGGGCGAGGACGACGACGACATCGAGGCGTTCGTCGCGGAGGGCGGGGCCGACCGCGTCCGCGGCGACCTCCGGCTGAAGCGCGCGCTCGACCGCGTCGCCTCCGAGGTCACGCCGATCGCGCCCGAGCTCGCGGAGGCGCGCGAAGCGCTCTGGACGCCGGAGAAGGAGCAGCCGGCGGAGACACCGAAACTCTGGACCCCCGGCACGTAGAGGAGCTGACACCGTATGAGCCCGCTGATTCCCATGGTCGTCGAGCAGACGTCGCGCGGCGAGCGCGCGTTCGACATCTACTCCCGCTTGCTCGCCGAGCGCATCGTGTTCCTCGGGACCCCCGTCGACGACCAGATCGCGAACCTGATCATCGCGCAGCTCCTCCACCTCGAATCCGAGGACCCGGACAAGGACATCTTCCTGTACATCAACTCGCCGGGCGGCTCGGTGTACGCGGGGCTCGCGATCTACGACACGATGCAGTTCATCAAGCCCGACGTGCAGACGATCTGCTGCGGGATCGCGATGAGCATGGGCTCGCTGCTCCTCGGCGGGGGCGCGAAAGGGAAGCGGATGGCGCTGCCGAACTCACGGATCCTGATCCACCAGGTGTCCGGCGGGTTCCAGGGCCAGGGCACCGACATCGAGATCCAGGCGCGCGAGGTGATCGGCCTCAAGCGGCGCCTGGAGGAGATCTACGCCCACCACACCGGAAAGCAGCAGGAGGTGATCTCGCGCGACATGGAAAGGGACTTCTTCATGAGCCCGGTCGAGGCAGTCGAGTACGGGATCATCGACACGGTGATCACGCATCGCGACACCGCGGCCCGCACGGAGGCCGCCGCGTAGGGCTCGGCACTGGCCGTTTGCCCCGAATCGCGGTAAAAGGAGAGCTGGGATGGCGCGTGCGAGCGAAGGCAACGAGCAGCTTCTGTGCAGCTTCTGCGGCAAGTCGCAGCGCCAGGTCAAGAAGCTGATCGCCGGCCCCGGCGTCTACATCTGCGACGAGTGCATCGATCTCTGCAACGAGATCATCGACGAGGAGCTCACCACCCCGAGCTCGCTCGACCTCGACAACCTGCCTCGCCCGATGGAGATCTACGCCTCGCTGAACGACTACGTCGT
>DASWRL010000018.1:0-63958 GCA_036403195.1 Gaiellaceae bacterium | reverse complement strand
GGCGGTGGTCGAGACCATGGATGGCGGCAAGCCCATCAAGGAGTCGCGGGACGTGGACGTGCCGCTGGCCGCGGCGCACTTCTTCTACTACGCCGGCTGGGCCGACAAGCTCGAGTACGCGTTCCCGAACCGCCGCCCGCGCCCTGTCGGTGTCGCGGGCCAGATCATCCCGTGGAACTTCCCGCTGCTGATGCTGTCGTGGAAGATCGCACCCGCGCTCGCCGCGGGAAACACCGTCGTCCTGAAGCCGGCCGAGACGACGCCGCTCACCGCGCTCCTCTTCTGCGACGTTCTGCGTCAGGCCGAGCTGCCGCCCGGGGTCGTGAACATCGTCACCGGCGACGGCCGCACGGGCGCGGCGCTCGTCGAGCATCCCGGTGTCGACAAGATCGCGTTCACCGGCTCGACCGACGTCGGCAAGGCGATCCAGCGCGAGCTCGCCGGGACGGGCAAGAAGCTGACGCTCGAGCTCGGCGGCAAGGCGGCGAACATCGTCTTCGACGACTGCGCGCTCGACCAGGCGGTCGAGGGGATCATCAACGGCATCTACTTCAACCAGGGGCACGTGTGCTGCGCGGGCTCGCGCCTCTTCGTGCAGGAGTCGATCTACGAGCCGGTGGTCGAGAAGCTGAAGCGGCGCATGACGACGCTCCGCGTCGGCGACCCGCTGGACAAGAACACGGACGTGGGGGCGATCAACTCCGCCATGCAGCTCCGGCGGATCGAGGAGCTCGTCGCGTCGGGGCGCGAGGAGGGCGCCGAGATCTACCAGCCGCCCTGTCGGCTGCCCGAGAAGGGCTACTGGTTCGCGCCGACCGTCTTCACGAACGTGGCTCAGAGCTACCGGATCGCGCAGGAGGAGATCTTCGGGCCGGTGCTCAGCGTGCTCACGTTCCGCACGCCGGACGAGGCGGTCGAGAAGGCGAACAACACGCCCTACGGACTGAGCGCCGGTGTCTGGACGGAGAAGGGGTCGCGCATCCTCTGGATGGCGGATCGCCTGCGGGCGGGCGTCGTGTGGGGGAACACGTTCAACCGCTTCGACCCCACGAGCCCGTTCGGCGGCTACAAGGAGTCGGGCTTCGGCCGCGAGGGCGGGCTGCACGGGATGGAGCCGTACCTGGCGCTGGACGGCTCCGAGACCTTCGGGGGCTGATGGCGCGGCTCCCCGTCAAGAAGACGTACAAGCTCTTCATCGGCGGCGCCTTCCCGCGCAGCGAGTCGGGCCGCACGTACGAGGCGGAGGGGCAGAACGTCGCGCGGGCGTCGCGCAAGGACGCGCGCGACGCCGTCGTCGCGGCGAGGGCGGCGCAGCCGAAGTGGGCGGGCGCGACGGCGTACAACCGCGGGCAGGTCCTCTACCGGATCGCCGAGATGATGGAGGCGCGCGTGCCGGAGTTCGCCGACCTCTGCTCCGGGGCGGACGAGGTGCACCGTGCGATCGACCGCTGGGTCTGGTACGCCGGCTTCGCCGACAAGCTGGCGCAGGTGCTCGGCTCGTCGAACCCCGTCGCCGGCCCGTACTTCAACTTCACCATCCCGGAGCCGACGGGCGTGGTCGCCGTCGTCGCGCCGGAGGAGCCGGCGCTGCTCGGGCTCGTCTCACGCATCGCGCCCGTCCTCACGGGCGGCAACGCGGTCGTCGCGATCGCCTCCGAGGCGCACCCGCTCGCCGCGATCGAGCTCGCCGAGGCGATCGCCACGAGCGACGTCCCCGGCGGCGTCGTCAACCTGCTCACCGGGCGCCGGGCCGAGCTCGCGCCGTGGCTCGCGAGCCACATGGACGTGAACGCCATCGACGTCACCGGCGCCGACGGCCTCCGGGCCGACCTCGAAGTCGCCGCGGCTGAGAACGTGAAGCGGGTCGTCGCCGGTTCGCCGGACGGCCAGTCGTTGTACGACATCTCGGCGTTCCTCGAGCTGAAGACCGTCTGGCACCCGATCGGCACCTAGCCGGTAGCGTTCGCGCCATGAGCGCGTTCGCTCACGTCGACGAGCTGGAGATCCTGAAGATCTGGGACGGCGTCCACGGACGGGCCGTCGCCGGCAGCGAAGCGGCGCTCGTCTGGCTCGAGCTCGACGCGGACGTCGTCGTTCCGGAGCACCGGCACCCCAACGAGCAGACGGGGATCCTCCTCCGCGGCAGCCTGACCTTCACCGTCGGCGGCGAGACGGAGGAGCTCCGCCCCGGGGCGACCTGGGTCATCCCGGGCGACGTCCCGCACACCGTCACGGCAGGCCCCGAGGGCGCCACCCTCACCGAGCTGTTCGCGCCGCCGCGCACCGACTGGGCGGCCCTGGAACGGCTCCCCGCCGCTCCGGTTACGCTTCCGACCTAGACGGGTGCCCGGCACGCGACGTTTCAGCCAGCGCATCTCCGAAGGGGATGGCATCTCGATCATCGTCTGCGTCGACGACGCGGGCGGAGCGGAGGCGGCCGAGGCCCAGGGGGCGGAGGCGGTCGCGGTCACGCAGGTGATCGACGGGATCCGGCACGCCACCAGCCTGCCGCTCCTCTGGATGGGCGAGGGCGACCCCGCCGACGCCGACGCGGTGCTGATCCGGCCCGGCGACGAGATCGGTGACGCGCACGAGACGGTCGTCGACGTCCGTGACGAGGAGGAGCTCGAGCTCGCGCTCGAGCGGCTCGATCCGGAGATCTTCCTCCTGAACGCGCACGACATCGACGACCACGTCGACCCGCTCGACGCGGTGCTCGAGCTGCTGCCGGACGTGCCGGCCGGGAAGCTCGCGATCGCGCAGGTGGACGTGGCGACCCGTGACGAGGTGCTCGCGCTGGAGCGCGCGGGGGTCGACGCCGTGCTCGTCCGGGCGCGTCACGTCGCCGAGCTCGTCGGCGACCAGCCGCTCGACGTCTGATCCGGGGAGCCCGGGCTACCATGGCGCCCGTGAGAGGGCTGCTCGCGACGTGCCTGCTCCTCGCGCTGTCGGCGGCGCTGAGCGGCTGCGGTGAGGCGAAGAAGGCGGAGGCGGCGCCCGCGCCGGCGAAGGCCGCGTGCCCGGACCGCGCCGCGTGGCAGAAGCTCGCGAACCGCGTCCACGCTCCCGTGTACTGCCCCGGGTGGCTTCCCGACCCGCTCACCGGCAGGCTCGGCGCCCCCGACAACAACATCCGCTCGGTGTCCGCCGACCGGAGCTACCTCGAGAGCTGGGTCTGGCAGGAGACCGGCGGCGGCGCTGCGGGCGGCGAGCTGCACGTGAACCTGCGCGCCTATCCCGGCCGCACGTCGATCCCGCGCTGCCGGACCGGCGGGTCGGACAGCCGGAACGTCGCCTGCTTCGCGTCGCCCACCGGATCCGTGTCGGCGAACGGCATCGCCTCGCCGGTCTACACCGTGAACCAGGACGCGGACTCGTGGCATTACGCCCTCGTGTGGCGCCGGTTCGGGAACCTCTACGTGCTCTCGGAGCACGTCGCGCCGCCGCTCACGGGGAACCACGTCCGCCGCTACCTGAAGCGCGAGCTCGCGTCGCTCGTCCTGATCCGGCCGGCCGACAGCGCCTCCTGATGCGGCTGACACGCCGTCAGGCGCTCGCCGGCGCGGTCGCCGGTGCCGTGGGCGCGAGCGGCATCTACGAGCTCGTCGACCAGCTCGTCGGCTCGGCGCCGCAGCGTGCCGAGGCCGCGTCGGCGTTTGCGGAGCAACATCTCCTCGACGGGATCCGCGTCGTGCACTCGAACGGCGTGGAGGTGCTGGTCCCGCCGCTCCACCACGAGATCGTGACGGCGCGCGTGACGGCCGCGCGCGCCGACCTCCGCGACGCCCAGCGCGAGCTCGCACACGTCCTGCAGGGGCTCGACCGCGACTACGCGCCGTCTCCCGCGGGCCTCGGCGTCACCGTCGCGTGGGGGTTGCCGTACTTCCGGCGGCTCGTCCCCGACCAGATGCGGCGGCTGCTGCCGCACGACCGGCGCGCCGGGAAGCCCGTGCTCGTCGACGCCCGCCGGTTCCCGAGCGATCCGCCCGACACGCGCCTCGAGGCGAACGACGTCGCGTTCCTCCTCCGCTCGGACAGCCGCTCGCACATCCTCGACGCGGAGAAGCGGCTGCGGGACACGAAGCTCTTCGAGCTCACGTCGATCCGGCGCGGCTTCGCCGGCGGCGGGTTCGACGGCGGCCGCTCGCTGCCGAAGCGGATGGCGCTCGCGGCGCAGATCCCCGGCTCCGACCTGATCCCCGAGACCGCGGAGCTCTTCCTCGGCTTCACGTCGACGCAGCGCGCCGGCATGGGGCCGGGGCCGATCGCGAACTTCGAGACGCTCGGCTACGTCGACTTCCGCGGCAGCGGCTACTTCCGGCACGGGACGCACATGCACCTCTCCCACATCCGCGAGGACGTCGAGGCGTGGTACCTGAACTTCGAGTACGACGAGCGCGTCGCGACCGCGTTCCGGCCGAACCTGCGGGTGCGCCAGGACACGCAGACGGTCCCGCAGGGGCCGAAGGACGTGTCCACCTCGGCGGACGTGCGGCGCGACTTCCGCGCGTCGGGCCGCATCGGCCACAGCGCCGCGATCCAGACCACGTCGCGGCTCCAGCACGACGTCGTCGCCGCCGACGGCACCGTCTACCACAAGGGTACGGCGGTCCCCGTCCGCGCCGACTTCAACACGCTCGACAACCCGTTCGCCTGGTCGGAGCGGACGGACGAGGTGGGGCAGGCACCCGCTGCCGGCGTCCACTTCGTCGTGTTCAACCCGACCGCCGACGACTTCCACCGCAACAGGCTCGCCATGGACGGGGTGCTCCCCGGCGGCCGGATCCGGTTCGCGCCCCGCGCGCGCGAGCAGGGCTTCAACTCGGTCCTCTCGACGACGCACCGCCAGAACTTCCTCGTGCCTCCGCGCCGCCACCGCGCGTTCCCGCTCGTCGAGCTCTAGGCACGCATACTTGGCACGTCGTGCGCTGCGCCACGTGCCACCAGGAGAACCCGCCGATCGCGCGCTTCTGCCTCGCGTGCGGCACGCCGCTCGCCGAGGAGGCCCGGCCGCGCGAGGAGCGCCGGATCGTGACGATCATCTTCGTCGACCTCGTCGGCTTCACCGCGCGTTCGGAGCACCTCGACCCGGAGGACGTCCGGGCGCTGCTGAACCCGTACCACGACCTCGTCCGGCGTGAGATCGAGTCGTTCGGCGGCGTCGTCGAGAAGTTCATCGGCGACGCGGTGATGGGGGTGTTCGGGGCGCCGCTCGCGCACGGCGACGACGCGGAGCGTGCCGTCCGTGCGGCGCTCGTCGTGCGCGAGAACGTGCAGACGCTCGGGGACGGCGGGCTCCAGATCCGCGTCGCCGTCAACACCGGGCCCGCCGTCGTCTCGCTCGACGCGCGGCCCGCGCTCGGGGAGTCGATGGTGGCGGGAGACGTCGTCAACACCGCGGCGCGGCTGCAGAGCGGCGCACCCGTGAACGGCGTCGTCGTCGGCGAGCAGACGTACCTCGAGACGCGGGACATGATCGCCTACGCGCAGGCGGAGCCTGTCGTCGCGAAAGGGAAGTCGGCTCCCCTCGACGCCTGGATCGCCCTGCATCCCGTCACGGACGCCGGCGAGCGCCCGCTCACGACGCGCCCGATCATCGGGCGCGCGGCCGAGCTATCGCTGCTGCGGGCACTGTGGGACCGCGTCGTCCAGGACGAGCTTCCGCACCTCGTCTCCGTCTTCGGCCCGGCCGGAGTCGGAAAGTCCACCGTTGCGGCGGCGTTCACCGCCGCGCTCGAGAACGACGGCGTCCGCGTCGTCCGGGGGCGATCGCTGCCGTACCGCGAGAGCGGGACGTACGGCGCACTCGCGACCCAGGTGATGCGGCTCTGCGGGAGCTACGAGAGCGACCCGCCGGCCGTGATCGAGCGGAAGCTGCACGAGCGCGCGCGGTCGCTGATCCAGGCGGGTGGCGACGAGCCGCAGGTGGTCGCAGGACACCTCGGAGCGATCCTCGGCGTCGACACCGGCGAGGGAGCGCCCGACCGCGAAGCGCTCTTCGCCTCGGTCCGTCGCTTCGTCGACGCCGCGGCGCGCGAGCAGCCGACCGTCCTCGTCTTCGAGGACCTCCACTGGGCCGACGGGAACCTGCTCGACCTGATCGAGGCGCTCGCACTGCGCGCCCGCGGGCTCCCGCTGATGATCCTCACGCTCGCCCGTCCCGAGCTCCTCGACACGCGCGCGGCGTGGGGCGCGCAGCTCGGCAGCTACACGAGCCTGACGCTCGCGCCGCTCGGCCCGCAGGCCGCGCGCGAGCTCGCGCTGCGGCGGCTCGCCGGCGCCGCGCGCGTCGACGAGGTCGTCGAGATCGCAGAGGGAAACCCCCTCTTCATCGAGCAGCTCGCCGCGACGATCGGCGAGACGGCCACCGGCGCCCTGCCGACGAGCATCCGCGCGCTCGTCGCCGCGCGGCTCGACGCGCTGCCCGCGCGCGACCGTGCGCTCCTGCTCGACGCCGCCGTCATCGGCAAGGTGTTCTGGCTGGGAGCGCTCCGCGCGCTCAGCGAGGACGACGACGTCCAGGCGCTCCTCGACGAGCTCGAGCGCCGGGACCTGATCCGGCGCGAGCCTGCGTCGATCATCGAAGCGGACGAGCAGTACGGGTTCACGCACGTGACGATCCGCGACGTCGCGTACGAGCTGCTACCGCGGGCGGACCGGGCGCGGCGCCATGCCGTCGTCGCCGCGTTCTTCGAGCGGTCGACCGGCACCTCCGCGCAGGCGATCGGCGCGATGGCGCGCCACTGGCTCGCCGCGGGCGACGACGAGCGCGCGATCACCCAGCTCGTGCGGGCCGCCGAGCAGGCCGAGCGGGGCTGGGCGAAGGATCACGCGACGGTGCTCTACCGCGAGGCGCTCGACCTCGTGCCGGGGGACGACGTCGAGCGGCGCAGCGCGCTACGACGCCGGCTCGCGATCGCGAGCACGGCGTCGTTCCACCTCGCGGACGTCAGGCGGCCGGAAAGTCCGCCGGAGTGACGTCGCCGACGATCTCGTCGATCGAGTCGAGCGTGTGCCGGCCGAGGCGGCTCGAGTGCTCGCGCACGACCTCCTCGTTCGGTGCCTCGTAGACGCAGAACGTCCGCACGAGGCCGCTGTCGTCCACGACGACGTGGCTGTGCTCCCACGTGATCTCGGTCAACTCGTTCTCGACGATCTCGCGCGAGCGCCGCCCGACGGCCGGCATTCCGGTCTCGCCCACGTCGAAGCTGCGTACGATCATGTACCTCGG
The DNA here is from genome assembly GCA_036403195.1 of Gaiellaceae bacterium. Classification (GTDB taxonomy): domain Bacteria; phylum Actinomycetota; class Thermoleophilia; order Gaiellales; family Gaiellaceae; genus PALSA-600. The sequence continues at coordinate 56,727 of DASWRL010000018.1, read as the reverse complement.
CATATACCGATCATACGACGTGGAAGGCGCACGTGGATTCCGTGCAGCTGAAGGCGCCGCTCACGAGGTCGTCAGCGCCGCCACGACCGCACGGTGACGCCGCCCCATTCCTCGGGCTCGACGTCGCGGACCGTCTGCGTCAGGTCCCACCGGTGACCCGCGAGATCCTCGACGACGCACGACCGCTCGCCGTACTCCCACGTCGTCGGCTTCTCGACCACCCGCGCCCCGTGCTCGCGCGCGCGTGCGAACGCCGCGTCCACGTCCGGCACGCGCACCTTGACGAGGTGAGTCACGGCCCCCGCGGTGGGCGCAACCCGGGCGCCGCCGACGTCGGCGACGACGACGGCACCGTCGGGCGGCACGCGCAGCTGGGCGCGATGGTCGTCGCCGATGCGCACGCACTCCTCGAAGCCGAGCGCCGCCGCGAGCCAGTCCACCGCAGCCCGGACGTCGGGGTAGACGAGCACCGGCGCGACCGTCGAAGGCGGCGCTGAGCGGTTCGTCTCCACGCCTACCCGAAGAAGGTGCGGGCGACGTCGTACCACTCGAGCGGGACCGTCTTCAGCTCCGCCGTCGCCTCTTCGAGGAGGACGGCGACGACCTCGTCTCCGCGCAGGGCCGCCATCTTCCCGTAGTCGCCCGCCTGCACGAGGTCCGCGGCTTTCAGGCCGAACCGCGTCGCGAGGATGCGGTCGCGCGCCGTGGGCGACCCGCCGCGCTGGATGTGCCCAAGCACGGTGACGCGCGTCTCGAACCCGGTCCGGCTCTCGATCTCCTCCCCGAGCCGCTCGCCCACACCGCGCTTCGCGAGCAGCTTGTGGCCGAACTGGTCGACCTCTCCCTTGTCCTCGGCGCCCGGGAGCTCGCAGCCCTCGCTGACGACGACGATCGAGAAGTTCTTGCCCCGCGCGTGACGCCTGCGGATCTCCTCCTCGACCTCGTCGAAGTCGACGGGGCGCTCGGGGATCAGGATCACATCCGCGCCGCCGGCGATGCCGCTGTGGACGGCGATCCAGCCCGTGTGGCGACCCATGACCTCGACGACCATCACGCGGTTGTGCGACTCCGCCGTCGTGTGCAGCCGGTCGATCGCCTCGGTGCAGATGGCGACCGCCGTGTCGAACCCGAACGTGTAGTCGGTTCCGGCGAGGTCGTTGTCGATCGTCTTCGGGACGCCGACGACCGGCGCGCCGAAGTCCCGGTGGAGCCGCGCTGCGACGCCGAGCGTGTCCTCGCCGCCGATCGCCACGAGCGCGTCGACGTGCCCGAAGGCCGACTGGACGGCGTCGACGCCGCCGTCGACCTTGTACGGGTTCGTCCGCGACGTGCCGACGATCGTCCCGCCGCGCGGGAGGATCCCGGAGATCTGCGCCGCGCCGAGCGGCTCGAAGTTCTGCTCGACCATCCCGCGCCACCCCTCGCGCACGCCGACGACCTCGTGACCGTGCGCCCAGGACCGCCGCGCGACCGCGCGGATCACCGCGTTCAGCCCTGGACAGTCGCCACCGCCCGTGAGGACGCCGATGCGCATCGGGCGCCACCTTACCGGTGCGCGGCACTACGCTTCGGACGTGCGCGAGGCGGGTCTCGAGGACACGGGCAACGGCCTTCGGCCGAGCGGCGAGGGGTGGTTCGTGCTGAACGCACGCGACGCCGAGTGGCGTGAGGGCGACCGCCGCGGCGCGGTGTGCTCGTTCGAGCGAGACGGCGAGGAGTGGCCGCAGCTCGGCTTCAACATCACCGTGCTCGAGCCCGGGCAGGCGATGGCGATGTACCACCGGGAGGCGGACCAGGAGGGCTTCCTCTGCGTCTCGGGGGAGGCGCTGCTGCTCGTCGAGGGGGAGGAGCGCACGCTTCGCGCGTGGGACTATTTCCACTGCCCCGCCGACGTCGCGCACACGATCCTCGGTACGGGAGACGGACCGTGCGTCGTCGTCGCCGTCGGCGCGCGCGATCGCTCGGTCGGACCGGACTGGGGGGCGTACGTGCCGGACGAGGTGGCAGCGCGTCACGGCGTCGCGGTCGACCGGGAGACGACGGATCCCGACTCGGCGTACGAGAAGATCGGGCGGCGTGCGCCGGCGCGTTACGCCGGCCGGCTGCCCGGGTAGCCCTCGACGAGCTCGGACTCGACCTGCTCGGCGAGCGTCGCCTCGTCGCCCTCGCGGTCGCCGAGGTCGCGCCATTCCCACTGCTCGAGGTAGGCGTCGCTCCCGAGGAGCCCCTGGTCCATCGCGAGTCGGTCGATCTCCTGCTGGAACCAGTCCGGGAGCTGGCGCTTGACCGCGCCGACGCGAACGACGCTCGGGACCTCCTGCCAGTAGAGCACCTGCACGCGCGCCACGGCTGCTACCTGCTCTGCACGAACTGGAAGCCGAAGCGGCCCTTCACGCAGAGGTTGCCGCTCGTCACGTCGTGGTCGTCCGGAGACGTGACGTTCACGATCTCGCCCTCCTGCACGTGGAGCTCGAGGTTGCAGCCCACGCCGCAGAACGCACACACGGTCGTGACGACGTCCTGCTGCGACTCGTCCCACGTCCCGTCCTGGCGCATGTCGTACTCCCGCTTCGACATCAGCGCGCCCGTCGGGCAGACGGCGATGCAGTTGCCGCAGTACACGCACGCGGAGTCCGGCAACGTCACGTCGAGCTCGGTGGAGATGTGCGCGTCGAAACCGCGCCCGGCGACCGCGATCGCAAAGGTGTTCTGGTGGTCGACGCCGCACGCCTCGACGCACCGGTAGCAGAGGATGCACTTCGAGTAGTCGCGGACGTAGAGGTCGTTGTCGATCTTCACCTCGTGCTCGACGCGCTCCGCGTCCGGGCCGAAGCGGTCCGGCTGCGCGTCGTAGCGCTCGATGTACGCGAGCGCCTCGGGCGCCGTCGACAGGTCGACGGACGAGCCGAGCAGCTCGAGGACGAGGCGCCGCGAGGTGCGCACGCGCTCCGAGTCGGTGTGGACGACCATTCCCGCCTCGGCCTTGCGCGAGCACGACGGGACGAGCGTGCGCGCACCCTCGAGCTCCACGACGCACACGCGGCAGACGTTGACGGGCGTCAGCGTGTCGCCGTAGCACAGCGTCGGTGTGTCGACCCCGAGCAGACGGCAGGCGTCGAGGATCGTCGAGCCCTCGAGCACCCGCACGGGCTGGCCGTCGACGGTCAGCTCGATCATCTTCTTCGGCGTTCCGATCGACACGACGCTCATGCTGCGAAGACCCCCAGGTTGACGATGGCGGATGCGACCGCGTTCGCGGCGGTCTGGCCGAGACCGCAGATGGACGCGTCGCGCATGACCTGCGCGAGCTCGGCGAGCGTCTGCAGCTCGTCCGCGTGCGGCTGCCCGGCTGCGAGGCGGTGCAGCGCCTCCTGCTGGCGCACGGTGCCGACGCGGCACGGGACGCACTGGCCGCACGACTCGTCGCGGAAGAACTCCGCGATGCGGAGCAGCGCCCCGACGAGGTCGGCGTCGTCGTCGTAGACGATGACGACGCCCGATCCGAGCGTCGCGCCGGCCGCGCGCGTGTCCTCGTGCGTCAGCTTCAGGTCGAGCTGTGAAGGCCCCACGAAGGCACCGGCCGCGCCGCCGAGGAGCACCGCCTTCACCGAGCGGACGCCGGCGAGGTCGAGCAGCTCGCGGAGCGTCGCGCCGAACGGGAGCTCGTAGAGCCCCGGCCGGTCCACGCATCCGGAGACGCAGAAGAGGCGCGTGCCCGTCGAGCCCTCGGTGCCCGTCTCGGCGTACGCCTCGCCGCCGACCCGGAGCACCTCGAGGACGTTGAAGAGCGTCTCGACGTTGTTCACCGCCGTCGGCTTCCCGAAGAGCCCGACCTCGACCGGGAAGGGCGGCTTGTTGCGCGGCTCGCCGCGCTTGCCCTCGATCGACTGGAAGAGCGCCGTCTCCTCGCCGCAGACGTACGCGCCCGCGCCGATGCGGAGCTCGATCTCGAACCCGTCGAGGAGCGGCGCGCTCGCGTCGATCGCGTTCTGGATGCGCTCGTGGGCCAGGGGGTACTCCGCCCGGATGTACACGTACCCCTTGCGCGCGCCCGTCGCGAGGCCCGCGATCCCGAGCGCCTCGACGAGCGCGAACGGATCCTCCTCCATCAACACGCGGTCCTTGAACGTGCCCGGCTCCGACTCGTCCGCATTGCAGACGACGTACCGCGTCGGCTCGGGCTGGTCGAGGACGGCGCGCCACTTGACGCCGGTGGGGAAGGCGGCGCCGCCGCGGCCGAGGAGCCGCGAGGCCGTGACCTCGGCGATCACCGCGTCCGGGCCGAGCTCGCGCGCCCGCGCCAGCGCCTCGAACCCGCCGGCCGCGACGTAGGCGTCCAGCGAGGTCGGGTCGACGCCGCCCGCGATGCGGCGCAGGAGGCGGAGCCCCTCGCGTTGCGGGAGCGGCGGCGCCTCCGCGGGAAGTTGCTCCTCGTGCGGCTCCGGCCCCGCGACCGTCCGGTAGCGCGCGGGCGCGCGCTCGCACAGGCCGAGGCACGGGCTCGCGTGCTCCCCCGGCCCGACGGTCGCACCGCGCAGCGCGCACGAGAGGTCGGTGCAGACGTGCGTGACGTCGGCCGGGCGCTCCTCGAGCGCGAGCAGCGCGTAGAAGGTCGCGACGCCGTACGCCTCGGCCGGCGGCACGGAGAGCCGCCGCGACGCATACCCGAGCGCGCCTTCGCTCACCCAGCCCATTCGGCGCTGCGCGGCGCGGAGCGCGGGGAGGAGGAGGTGCCGGCTGTCGCGGTCGGAACGGGCGATCCGGTCGCCGTTCACCTCGGGGGCGGGGCCGAGCACCGCGTCGATCGCCGCCCGCTCCGCCTCCGACGGCGGAGCGTCGAGGAGCTTCAGATCAGGCAACGGCCTCCACCCGGATCGCGGTCGCCTTGAACTCGGCGGTGCCGGACTGGGGGTCGGTGGCGTCGATCGTCAGCACGTTCGTGTCGACGAGCTCGGGGAAGTGCAGGTTCATGAACGCGAGGCCGGGGCGGAGCGTGCCGTCGAACCGCACGGGCGCCTCCACCGAGCCGCGGCGGGACGTGACGACGGCGCGGCCGCCGTCGACGAGCCCGTAGCGCGCACCGTCCTCCGGCGCGACGCGCAGCGCTTCGCCGCCGACGTGCAGCGGAGAGTCGAAGCGGTTCGTCTGGACGCCCGTGTTGAAGGACTCGAGGCGGCGACCGGTCGTCAGCCGCAAGGGGAAGTCGTCGTCGAGCACGTCCACGGGCGGCGAGTGCTTCACCGCAGTGAACGGCGCAGGGCCCTCGACCACGTCGTCCCAGAGCCGCGCGTGCAGGAACTGGTCGCCGGGGTGGTCGTCGTCCCAGCACGGCCACTGGATCCCGCCGAGCGCCTCGAGCCGGGCGTAGCTCATGCCCGCGTGCATCGGCGAGAGCGCCCGGACCTCGTTCCAGATGTCCTCGCCCCGGGCGCTGCCGAGGTCGTGCCCCAGGCGCCGCGCAAGCTCGAAGACGATCTCGATGTCGTCCCGCGCCTCGCCCGGCGGCTCGACCGCCTTGCGCACGCGCTGCACGCGCCGCTCGCTCGAGGTGACGGTCCCCTCGGACTCCGCCCACCCGGCGCACCCGGGCAGCACGACGTCCGCGAGCTCCGCCGTGCGGGTGAGGAAGATGTCCTGCACGACGAGGTGGTCGAGTCCCTCGAGGAGCCGCACGGCGCGCTGCTTGTCGGCCTCGGACTGCGCCGGGTTCTCGCCGACGACGTACACCGCGCGCAGGTCGCCGTGCTCCATCGCGTCGAACATGCCCGACAGGTGGAGGCCGCGCTCGGGCGGGATTGGCGCGCCCCAAGCCGCCTCGAACTTCGCACGGACGTCCGCGTCCTCGACGTCCTGGAACCCCGGCAGCTTGTTCGGGATCGCGCCCATGTCGCCGCCGCCCTGCACGTTGTTCTGGCCGCGAAGCGGCTGGAGGCCGGCGCCGCGCCTGCCGACGCCGCCGACGAGGAGCGACAGGTTGATGAGCGCGAACACGTTGTCGACGGCGTTGTGGTGCTCGGTGATCCCGAGCGTCCAGCAGAGCTGCGGCGACTCGGCGCGGCCGTACGCGTGAGCGAGCTCGCGGATCGCGGCGGCCGGCACGCCCGTGACGCGCTCGGCCTCCTCGAGCGTCCACGGCTCGACCGACTCGCGGAACGCCTCGTAGCCGGTCGTCGCGCGCGCCACGAACTCCTCGTTGACGAGCCCGGCATGGATGATCTCGCGCGCGACGGCGTTCGCGAGCGGGATGTCGGTCCCGACGTCGAGACCGAGCCAGAGGTCGGCCCACTGGGCGGAGCTCGTGCGGCGCGGGTCGACCACCATCAGGCGCGCGCCGCGGTGGATCGCCTTGAGCACGTGGTGGAAGAAGATGGGGTGCGCCTCGCGGGCGTTCGACCCCCACAGCACGATCAGGTCCGAGAGCTCGCGCAACTCCTCGTAGGAGCTGGTTCCCCCGCCTGCACCGAACACCGCCGCCAGACCGACGACGCTAGGGGCGTGTCAGGTTCGGTTGCAGCTGTCGACGTTGTTCGAGTGCAGCGCGACCCGGCTGAACTTCTGCGTCACGTAGTTCAACTCGTTCGTGGTCTTCGAGCAGCTGAAGAGCCCGGTCATCGACCCCTCGTCGAGGGCCTTCCGGAAGCCGGACGCGGCGCGGTCGAGCGCCTCGTCCCACGTTGCGGTTCTCAGCTCTCCGCGGTCACGAACGAGCGGCTGGGTCAGCCGCGTCAACTTCTGAGACATGCCCCGACCCTAGCGCGCCGTGCGGCGCATCGCCACGGAGCCACGCGGTCGTGCGCCGGCGGAGGACGTCCTCGTCGGTGACGGCGAGCTCCCGGGCGCGCGCCCACGCGTCCTGGGCCCGGAGGTCGGGGCGGCCCGGCACGAGCGGCTCGAGGAGCGACGCGTCGTCGAGCGCCGGGCGGACCACGTCGGGCGCGTGCGACCCGTACAGGTGGAGGAGGTGGCTGCGGATCCGCGGGTCGAGCTCGAGCGGCCACTGGACGCGATCGAGCCCCGACGCCGCCGGGAGCGGCCGCGGCGCGCGGTCCAGGTTCCGCACGCCGAGCTGGGCCAGCGCGTCGAGCGCGATCCGCCGGTAGGTCGTCAGCTTGCCGCCGGCGACGCTGAGCATCCCAGTCGGCCCGCGTGTGAACACCGTCTCCCGCCGCGCGTTCGCCGTCGCGCCGGGCCCGCCGGGGAGGACGCGGAGCCCGTGGAACGTCGCGCGCACGGGGCCGATCCCGTCGATCGCGCTCTCCGCCTCCGCGAGTATCGTGCGCACGTCCTCGTCGGTCACGCCCGCGTCCTCGGGCGGCCCCTCATGCAGGGTGTCCGTCGTGCCGAGCAGGAGCATCCCCTCCCACGGGATGGCGAAGCTGACGCGCACCGAGCTCTGCGGGATCGTCACGGCTGCGCCCCAGTCCTCGCCGCCGTCGACGAGCGCATGGACGCCCTTGCTCAGGCGGATCGACGGGCGTGCGCGCGGATCCTCGAGCCGCCGCAGGTGGTCGAGCCACGGCCCCGTCGCGTTCACGACTGCCGTCGCCTGGACGCGCACGTCCGTCCCGTCGACGCGGACGTCGGCGCCGTCGGGACGGATCGAGAGCACCTCGGCGTAGTTGAGGACGACGGCTCCCCGACCGGCCGCGGCGAGGACGTTCTCGATCGTCAGCCGGCCGTCGTTCGTGCGCGCGTCCGCGTAGAGCGCTGAGGAGTGGAGGTGGTCGGTGCGGAGCTGCGGGACGAGATGCAGCGCGCGCTCGCTGCTGATCCGGCCGTTGAGCCGCGCGCGGGCGAGCGCCGAGTAGAGGAGGACCCCCGTGCGGACGACGATCGGCCGGTGCGGGCCGTGGTCGTAGAGCGGGAAGAGGAACGGGAGCCGCTCGACGAGGTGCGGGGCGACGACGTTCATCAGGTGCCGCCGCTCCTGATGAGCCTCGCGGACGAGGCGGATGTCGCCCATCTGCAGGTACCGGAGGCCCCCGTGGACGAGCTTCGAGGAGCCGGAGGACGTGGCCGAGGCGAAGTCGGCGCGGTCGACGAGCGCCACGTCGAGCCCGTGCGCGGTGGCGGCCTCGGCGATCCCGGCGCCGATGATCCCGCCGCCGACCACGAGCAGGTCGAACCGGCGTGCGCCGAGCTGCTCGGCGGCCGCTACGCGGTCCACAGCGGGTTCGTCCACGCGCTGGTCCCGTCGGGCGCCGTGACCTGGACGCGGCCGTACGCGCCGCCGTCCCATGGGCGCTGCAGCGCGACCCGCGTGATCAGGCCGTGGTCGTCCCGCGCGAGGATCCGGCTCAGGTTCGGGTAGCCGAGCCGCCCGGCATTCGCGCGCGCCCCGCGCCAGCGGCCGCAGTAGAGGGTCACGGCCGCGGCCGGGCTGCACTCGACGACGACCTCGTCGTCGCCGACCTCGACGCCGCGGATCTCGGGGCCGGTCGAGCCGTAGAACGCGCCCGTACGCAGCGCCGCGAGCACGGCCTCGCCCGACCGCTCCTCCGCGCGCACCCACGTCCACGCGAAGCCGCTGTCGTAGCCCGGATGGTGCGAGTCGTCGGTCGCGAGGGCCTGGAGCGGCCGGCCGTGCTCGAGCGCCTCGTCCCAGTGGATCGACGCGTCGCCGCGGCCGAGCTCGAGCTCGCAGCCCGAGTTCCACACCTCGAGGCCGAGCAGGCCCGGGCAGTCCCACCACTGCTCGGAGCGCAGGCCGCTCCAGTAGGTGTGAGCGACGTACGGCAGGCCGCCGTTCGCGGCGATCCACGAGACGACGTCCGCGAGAGGGTCGAACCCCTCGGCGGGCGCGACCGGGTCCGCCGTGAGCCCGAGGGCGAGCACGTGGACGTCCTCGCCGTCGCCGACGACCGCGTTCAGCTCGGTCGACGGGATCACGAGGAGCCTCCGGGTCGACGCCTCGACCGTCCTGACCCAGTGGTCGGTGATCGCGAGGACGTCGTAGCCGGCCCACTCGTAGTGGCGCACGAGCAGGTCGGGGGCGAGCTCGCCGTCGGAGTTCGTCGTGTGCGCGTGGAGCGCGCAGCGAAGCCACGTCCCGGAACTGTCGAACGGCGTCACCACCGCTCGACCCTACCGCGCCGCATCCGGACGTCAGGTGTCCAACTGAAGTCGATTTGGTGAACCGGGCCGCTCGGCCTATTGAAATGCAGGGCCGTTCCATGATCTTCTTGTCTCGCAAACCTACGCTTGGAGGGGACTACATGGAGGACTGGGAGGCCCAAGAGGTCGAGTTCTGGGCCAAGCTCGAGGAGGAGGGCATGAGCCGCTCGGCCATGCTGCGGCGGAGCGCCGCGGCAGCCCTCGGCCTCACGATCGTCGGCTCCGCCTCGACGGCGCTCGCCGCGACGAAGGCGAAGCTCGCCGGGCCGACGCACATGACGAAGGACGCCTTCGGTGCGCTCGTCGCGGCGGCGAAGAAGGAAGGGCACCTCAACACGATCGCCCTGCCCCCGGACTGGGCGAACTACGGCGAGGAGCTCCACACCTTCCCGCGCAAGTACGGGATCGGGATCACGAACGACAACCCCGACGGCAGCTCGGCGCAGGAGAACGAGGCGGTCCGCTCGCTCAAGGGCGACAAGCGGGCGCCGGACGCGGTCGACGTCTCCGTCTCGTTCGCGATCGCGGGCGCCAACGAGGGCCTGTACGCGAAGTACTTCAACCTGAACTACAAGACCATCCCGCGGGCGCTGAAGGACACGCGCGGGTACTGGATGGGCGACTACTGGGGCGCGGTGTCGATCGGCTACAACAAGACGCTCGTCTCGAACCCGCCGAAGACGATCAAGGACCTCCTCAAGCCCGAGTACAAGGGCAAGGTGGCGATCAACGGGTCGCCGCTCTCGTCGGGCTCCGCGATCGGCGCGGTCTTCGCGAGCGCGCTCGCCAACGGCGGCTCCCTCAACGACGTCGGCCCCGGGATCGACTTCTGGGCGCAGATGAAGAAGAGCGGCAACTACATCCCGGTGCAGACGACCGCGCAGACGGTCGCATCCGGCCAGACGCCGATCTCGCTCGACTGGGACTACAACAACCTCGCGTACGTGTCCGAGTTCCCGGCCGCGAACTGGGGGTACACCGTCCCGCAGGACGGCGTCTACGGCGCCTACTACGCGCAGGCGATCAACGCATCGGCGCCGCACCCGAACGCCGCCCGCCTCTGGGAGGAGTTCCTCTACTCCGACCAGGGTCAGATCATCTGGCTGAAGAGCGGCGCGCATCCCGCGCGGTTCAACGACCTGGTCGCGCGGAAGGTCATCCCGAAGGCGGTGCTCGCGAAGCTCCCGGCGGCCTCGATCTACACCAAGGTCAAGTTCGCGAGCCTCGGCCAGCAGACGAAGGCCAAGGCGCTGATCGCTCAGCAGTGGCCGACGAAGGTCGGTTAGGCATCTCGATCGACGCTGCACCCGACGCGCTCCGGCCGGACCTCGTGTCCGGCCGGAGGCGCGTTTCGTTCGTCTGGATCGCGACGCTCCCGTTCTTCGCCTACGCGATCGCCTTCCTGTTCCTCCCGGCCGGGTCGGTCCTGGTCGGCGCGTTCCAGGACAAGTCGGACCACGTCACGTTCTCGAACATCCGGCTGCTGTTCCACCACCCGTACGTCGACGCGTACTGGGGCAGCATCCGGATCAGCCTCATCACGGCCGGTCTCGGCTGCATCTTCGGCCTCCTCATCGCCTACGCGGCCATTCGCGAAGGGACGCCGCGCTGGATCCGCTCCGTGCTGACCACCTTCTCCGGCGTCGCGGCGAACTTCGGCGGGATCCCGCTCGCGTTCGCCTTCATCGCGACCCTCGGGCCGCTAGGCGTCGTCTCGACGTGGCTGCGGAACGGCGGGTACGACATCGGGGTGCGCTGGCCGCACTTCCAGCTCTACTCGGAGCGCGGTATCGAGCTGGCCTACCTGTACTTCCAGCTGCCGCTCATGATCCTCGTGATCGCGCCCGCGGTCGACGGGCTCCGGAAGGAATGGCGCGAGGCCGCCGCCAACCTCGGCGCGAGGCAGTGGCAGTTCTGGCGCTACGTCGGCATCCCCGTCCTGTTGCCGTCGTTCCTCGGCGCCTTCATCCTGCTGTTCGGCAATGCATTCGCCGCGTACGCCACGGCGTACAGCCTGAACCAGGGCCAGAACATCGTGCCGATCCTGATCGGCGCCTACTACACCGGCAACGTGCTCGACAACCCGCATCTCGCGCAGGCGCTCGCGTTCGGGATGTTCGTCGTGCTCGCGGTGATGATGCTCCTCTACATCCCGCTGCAGCGACGCGCTGCGAGGTGGGCGAAGTGAGGCTCCGCCGCGCCAGCATGGCGCCGAGCGCATACGTGTGGCTCCTCCTCGGTGGGCTCTACTTCTTCGTGCCGCTGTTCGCCACGCTCGACTTCAGCCTCAAGCAGAACAAGGCGGGCGCACCGTGCTGCACCCTGCACAACTACGGGTGGGTAATCCACAACGGCGACTTCTGGCACACGATCAAGATCTCCTTCCTTCTCGCGCTCGAGACCATCGTGATCAGCCTGCTGCTGTTCGTGCCGACGATCTACTTGGTCCACTTGCGGCTGCCGCGGCTCCGGCCCGTGCTGGCGTTCATGGCGCTCCTCCCGTTCGTCGTGCCGCCGATCGTGATGGTGGTCGGCCTCCTGCGCACGTTCAGAGGGACTCCGCACTGGTACTACGGGACGCCCTGGGGGTTCCTCGCGACGGCATACGTGATCCTCGCGTTCCCGTACATGTTCTTCTCGCTGGACGCCGGGTTTCGTTCGATCGACGTGCACACGCTGACGGAGGCATCGCAGAGTCTCGGTGCACGGTGGACGACGACGCTCTTCAAGGTGATCCTCCCGAACATCCGGGCGTCGGCGCTCGCCGCGTCGTTCCTGACGCTCGCGATCGTGATGGGTGAGTTCACGATCGCGAACCTCGCCGCCTTCCACACGTTCCCGATCTTCCTCCAGTACGTCAACGAGTCGCAGGGCTTCCCGGCCGCAGCGCTCACGGTTCTGTCATTCGCGATCACGTGGGGCGCCATGCTCTCGCTGCTCCTCGTCGGCCGTAAACGAGGCGCCCGCGGCGCCGTCATCGCAGGAGCGCGCTAGTGGCCTACCTCGAGCTCGAGAACCTCCATCGCCACTTCGGCGCCGTCAAGGCGCTGAACGGCATCAACATCAGCCTGGGGGAAGGCGAGTTCCTCTCGCTGCTCGGTCCGTCGGGCTGCGGCAAGACGACGGCGCTCCGGCTCGTCGCGGGTTTCGACCGCGCGAACGACGGCCGCATCCTGATCGACGGCAAGGACCTCACCGGCGTCGCGCCCAACAAGCGCGACATGGGAATGGTGTTCCAGGCGTACTCGCTGTTCCCGAACATGACGGCGCGGCAGAACGTCGAGTTCGGGCTGAAGATCCGCGGCCGTGACAGGAGCGACCGAACGAAGCGCGTGTCGGATCTCCTCGAGCTCGTCGGCCTCGGTCACGCCGCCGACCGGTACCCGCACCAGCTCTCGGGCGGGATGCAGCAGCGCGTCGCACTCGCGCGCGCGCTCGCGATCGAGCCGCGCGTGTTGCTCCTCGACGAGCCGCTCTCGGCGCTCGACGCGAAGGTCCGTGTCCAGCTGCGCGAGGAGATCCGCCGGATCCAGCTCGAGCTCGGGATCACGACGCTCTACGTGACGCACGACCAGGAGGAGGCGCTCGCCATCTCCGACCACGTGGCGGTCATGTACGGGGGCGTGATCGAGCAGATGGGGACGCCGTCGGAGATGTACACGGCGCCGAAGACGCCGTTCGTCGCCGAGTTCATCGGGACGATGAACCGGCTCGAGGGGCGCGTCGTCGACGGTGCCACGGGAGACGTCGACCACGGCGGCACCCGCCTGCGGGTGGACGCGGCGCGCGGCCGCGCCGCGGGCGAGCGCGTGCTGATCCTCGTCCGGCCGGAGTCGCTGGAGCTGACCGCGGCGGGGAACGGCGCGCCGGCGAACGGCAACACGCTCACGGCCGAGGTGCTGACGCAGACGTTCCTCGGGCCGGTGACGCGCCTCAAGATGACGGGCGGCCTGATCGCGGACATGTCGACCGCCCGCGCCTCGGCGCTCCCGGTCGGCGCGAGCGTCGTCGCGCGCGTCCCGACCGACGGGGCGCAGCTCCTGGCGCTTGCGCCGGACGAATCCATCCCCGACGTCGGCGAAGGCATCTAGAACCGCCTCCGCGGCGCCCCCGCGTGGAGGGCTCGTCGCGCTTCCGTCACGTCGTTTGGCGAGCGCCAGGCCCCGGGATTCGAGACTCCGAGCGGCGCCGCGGGCCCTGTGGAACGTTTGTTGCACTCCCGACACGTCGTTTGGCGACAGGCCGTGTCCCGCAGGGACACGGCCCGGTCTTAGCGGCCGAGGGTGCGGAGGGCGGTGCGGGGGTCGTCGGTGAAGACGCCGGTGACGCCGAGGTCGCGCAGCTCCAGGATCCGCGCCTCGTCGTTGACGGTGTAGACGGTCGTCGCGAGGCCGAGCGCGCGGGCGCGCGCGACGCCGCGCCGGCCGACGCGGTCGTCCTGGAACCCGACGGCCCAGCCGCCGGGTGCCGCCGCCCTGATCGAGACGCCGAAGCCGACGTGCTGCACCGTCCGGAGGCGCGGCCGCAGGCGGTGGACCTCCTCGATCGCGCGACGCTGGAACGAGATGACCACCGCGTCGTCGTCGAGGAGGCGCAGCACCCGCTCGACGGTGTCCCCGCGCGGCCGCTTCAGCTCGACCATCAGCCCGACGCGCCCGCGGCATAGCTCGATCGCGTCCGCGAGCGAGGGGTAGGCACCGCCGCGCACCGGCCGGTCGTGCGTGACCTCCAGCGCGTTCCACACGTCGAGCTCCACGTAGTCCGCGCCGACCTCGATCGCGCGCTCGAACGCCGGCAGCGTGTTCTCGGGCAGCTCCGCGGACGCGCCGCGGTGGGCGATCACGAGCATCGACGCTCGAGCAGGCGCTCGACGAGCGGGACGTCCACGCGCTCGGCGAGCTCGTCCGCGTCGCCCATCCGCGCCGCGCCGAGCGTACGCGTGAGCCCGACCACGTACGCACCGGCACGCTTCGCCGCCGTCACCCCGACCGTCGTGTCCTCGACGGCGACGAGCGCGGACGGCTCGACGCCGAGCCTCTCGGCCGCCAGCAGGTACGGCTCGGGGGCCGGCTTGCCCTCCGCCACGTCGTCGAGCGAGACGATCGTGCGGAAGAGCCCGCCGATCCCGCTCGCGGCGAGGACCGGCTCGATCTCGGCCCGGTAGGCGCTCGAGACGAGCGCCACCGGGACCCGAGCCGCCGCCAGGCGGACAGCCTCGCGCGTGTCGAGAGCGATCGTCGAGCCGTCGGCGACGAGCTCGTTGTAGCGGCGGATCCGCTCGGCGATCACCGCGGGATCCGGCCCGAGGATCTCCTCGTCGGTGTGACCCGCCCACCGCGCGAAATAGAGCTCCGGCGTGAGCTCCGGCCTGAGCTCGTTGTACACCCGCGCGAGCACGGGCTCGTCGTCGGAGAGCGTGCCGTTGAAGTCGAGGGCGAGGGCGCGCATCCGGACGGGAAACTACCGTCGCGCCATGCCGGCGACCGCCCTCGCCTTCGCCCTGGCCGCGGCCGGGTTCCACGCTCTCTGGAACCTCCTGCTCGCCCGGAGCCCCGACGTCGCCGCCGCGACCGCAGTCGCACTCGTCACCGCGGAGGTCGTCTTCGCGCCCGTCGCCGTCGTCCTCTGGCGGGCCGACGCCGGGGTGTGGCCCTGGCTCGTCGCGAGCGGCGCGCTCGAGCTGGCCTACTTCGCGCTGCTCTCGACGGCCTATCGGATCGCGCCGCTCTCCGTCGTGTACCCGGTCGCGCGGGGAGGGGCCCCCGTGATCGTCCTCGCCGTCGGCGCGGTCGCGCTGGGACACGGCACGAGCGGCCGCCAGGTCGCCGCGGTCGCGCTGATCGTCGTCGGGATCCTCCTGGTGCGCGGGCTCGCGCGCCCGGACGGGAGAGGTGTCGCGCTCGGCGTGGCGATCGCCTGCTGCATCGCCGGCTACACGCTCGTGGACAAGCAGGGGATCGAGCATGCCGGCCCGATTCCGTACCTCGAGCTCTCGATGGCGGTCCCGGCCGCCGCGTACGGTGCCGCCGTGCTCCGCGCGCGCGGAGCCGGCGCGCTGCGAGCAGCGGTCGGGCCGGCGGCGGCGGTCGCCGGCGTCGCGACCTTCGTCGCCTACGCGTTCGTGCTCGCCGCGCTCGCGCGCGCGTCGGCGGCCTCCGTCGCCGCGGTCCGCGAGACGAGCGTTGTCGTCGCCACGGCGCTCGCCGCGATCGTGCTGAAGGAGCGGGTGACACGGTGGCGCTTCCTCGGAGCCGTGGCGGTCGTCGCAGGCGTGGCGCTCGCGAGCTAGCGGTGCCGGGGGCGCCCGAAGGCGCCCCCGGCCGTGCCTGCTACTTCCCGAGCCACTTGTTGACGACGCTCATGTGCGACTTCACGTACTTCTCCGCCGCCTTCTGCGGGTCCATGTGCTGGCCCGCGATCCAGCTCGCGACCATGTTCTGGTCGGAGTTCGACGGCCACCGCCAGCGCTTCAGCACGGCGACCGCGGGCGAGCCGCTCGTCGCGAACTTCTTGCTGAAGACCTTCTCGAGCGGGTACGCCGAGTACGCGCACTTGTACTTCGCCGTCGCCGCGTTCGTGCTGCCGTCGTCCTCGCAGCCGTTGAACCGCGGCGGCAGCTTCACCTCGACGAGGTCGAGCGCCGCGTTCCGGTACTCCGGCGTCCACCAGTAGAAGATCACCGGCTTCTTCTGGGCGATCAGCTGGCTGAACCGCGCGACCTCGGCGGTCTCGGCGCCGACCGTCACGTGCTTCAGGTTCAGGCCGAGCGCCTGGATCAGCTGGGTGTCCTTCTGCTCGTACGAAGGGTCGCCGCCGAGGAACATGCCGTCGGGCGCCTCGGGGGAAGCGAACACCTTCTCGTGGCCCTTGAGCCCCTTCCAGGTCGCGAACGAGGGGTACTTCTTCATCAGGTACCGCGGGATGAACCAGCCGATGTGCCCGGTCAGCCCGTTCGAGCCCTCGAGCACGACAGACTTCTGCTTGTCGGCGTACTGCTTGTACTGCGCGACGTGCTGCCAGTCCTCGAGCACGGCGTCGACCTTGCCCGACGCCATCGCCTGGTAGACGGGGATCTCGGCGATGTCGGTCACCTTCACCTTGCAGCCGAGGTACTTCTCGAGCACGTACTTCGCGACGTACGTGTTCGCGGTGGAGCCGGTCCACGCCTGCTCGTTCAACGTGACGGTGCCGCAGCTCGCGCTCGAGCGTGCCGTCGCGGTCCCCGCGACGACGAGCACGGTGACGGCGGCGGCCGCCACGATCAGGCCGACCACCCCGTAGAGCCCCTTCCTTCTCAACTCTGACCTCCCTTGCCTGCGCTTCGATTGCCTCTTGTCACCCGGTCGAGGGCGATGCCCATGGCGAGGATCGCGAGCGATGCGACCACGCCGATTCCGAACTGTCCTCGCTGCAGCCCCTGCGCCACGGCGTAGCCGAGCGCGCCGGAGCCGACGAGCCCCGCGATCACGACGACGGCCAGGACCATGATGAGGCCCTGGTTGACGCCGAGCATGATCGCGTCGCGCGCCAGCGGGATCTTCACCTTCACCAGCGTCTGGAGCCGCGTCGCGCCGAACGCGCCGGCGGCCTCGACCGCGGGCGGCGCAACGTCGCGGACGCCGCGCTCGACGAGCCGGACGACCACCGGGAACGCGTAGAGCACCGAGGCGATCA
Source organism: Gaiellaceae bacterium (assembly GCA_036403195.1). Classification (GTDB taxonomy): domain Bacteria; phylum Actinomycetota; class Thermoleophilia; order Gaiellales; family Gaiellaceae; genus PALSA-600. The sequence continues at coordinate 39,939 of DASWRL010000018.1, read as the reverse complement.
GCCCCGGCACGTACGAGATCGGGAACACGTACACGAACGGGATCACGTACACGAGCTGCGGCAGCGTCTGGAGGACGTCGTTGATCGGCCGGACCACGCGGCTGACCATGTCGCTCTCGGCGGCGACGACGCCGAGGACGATCCCGAGGACGACGGTGATCGCGGTCGCGACGAGCACCTGGGAGAAGGTGTCCATCGCGTCGCGCCACTCGCCGATCACGCCGATCAGGACGAACATCGCCGCGGTGGTGATCGCCGGGCGCACGCCGCTGAGCACGAACGCGATCGCAGTGAGGCCCGCGAGCGTGACGTACCACGGCGTCTCGACGAGGAACGTGTCGAGCGGCTGGAGCAGGTGCGCGACCATGAACGTCCCGACGGGGTTCGTGATGTCGTTGAACAGGAAGGTCGTCGGCTTCTGCACGTAGTCGAGCACGCTCTGCACGCGCGCCAGGAGCCAGTCCTGCGCCGTCCACCGCGAGTACGCCGCGCCGGCCGACAGCAGGTGCCCGGCCGCCGCGACGACGGCGACGGCCCCGAGCACGGCGCCGGTCGCGAGGCGCGCCCGCCGCCGCCCCGCCGCGTCGAGGTGGCGCTTCGCCGGGTCGGTTCGCTCCGCGACCGCCTCCGTCGAGCGGTCGAGGGCGATCGCCATCACGACGATCGCCACGCCCGCGAGGATCGCGAGCGCCGGGTTCGAGTTGAGGCCGTTCGTGACCGGTGCGCCGAGGCCGCCCTCGGTGTTGATGAGCCCCGCGATCACGACCATCGAGAGCGCGAACAGGATCGTCTGGTTCACCGACAGGAGGAGCAGCCGGCGCGCGAGCGGGAGCTGCACCTTCCAGAGCAGCTGGCGCTCCGTGGAGCCCAGAGCGGTCGCCGCCTCGACGCTGTTCGAGGGCACGCTCCGGATGCCGAGCGCCGTGATGCGCACCGCCGGCGGCACCGAGTACACCATCGTCGTGATCACCGCCGCCGCAGGCCCGACGGAGAAGAAGATCACGACCGGCATCAGGTAGGCGAACGCGGGGATGATCTGCGCCGCGTCGAGGACCGGCGTGATCATGCGCTCGAAGCGGTCCGACCGTCCGGCGAGGATGCCGAGCGGCACGCCGACGAGGAGCGAGAGCGCGACGGCGACGAGCATCAGCGCGAGCGTCTGCATGCTGTCGTCCCAGAGCCCGAGCGCCCCGAACGCGGCGAAGCTCGCGAGCATGATCGCGGCGGCGCGGCGTCCGCCGAAGCGCAGCGCGAGCAGCGTCGCGAGCGCGGTCGTGCCCGGCCACGTCAGCCATTTCGACAGCAGGTGGTAGAGCCAGCGCACGAGCGTGTCGAGCGCGCTCGAGATCCCGTGGATGACGCGGTAGACGACGTTCGGGTGCGCCTTGTTCCCCTCCGCGGCCAGCCAGTTCTGCATGTTGTCGAGGTAGTGGGTGAGCGAGTGCCACGTGACGCCGTTCGGCCACGCCTGCGTGCGGCTGAGCGTCATGTGGCCGACGACCATCAGCGCGACGATCGCGGCGACGAGCGTCGAGCGGCTCCGCCACCAGGGCCGGTGCTCGAGGGCGATGCTCGGCGCGGCGGCGATGCTCGACGTCGTCATCAGATCGAGGCGCCCTCGCCGGCGATCGCGGTCAGGACGGCGTCCTTGTCGATGACCCCGACGACCCGCCCGTCGTCGACGGCGCAGCACGGACGCTCGCTCGCCACGATCGCAGGCACCGCGTTCCGGACGGTCGTCGCGACGTCGAGCTTCGGCCCGTCCTCCTCCCCGGCCCTCGGTTCGCGCATGATCCAGCGGAGCGTGAGCACGTGGCTGCGCGGGATGTCGCGCACGAAGTTCGCGACGTACTCGTCGGCCGGCGAGCCGACCAGGTCCTCCGGCGTCCCGAGCTGGACGATGCGGCCGTCGCGCATGATCGCGATCCGGTCGCCGATCCGGAGCGCCTCGGGGAGGTCGTGCGTGATGAAGATCATCGTCTTCCCGGTCTCGACCTGCAGGCGCATCACCTCGTCCTGCATGTCGCGGCGGATCAGCGGGTCGAGCGCGCTGAACGGCTCGTCGTAGAGCATCACCTTCGGGTCGACCGCGAACGCGCGCGCCAGCCCGACGCGCTGCTGCATCCCGCCGGAGAGCTCGTCGGGGAACTGGTTCGCGGCGTCCTCGAGACCGACGAGCTTCAGCACCTCGGCGGCGCGTGCGTGGCGCTCGGCCTTCGGCACGCCCTGCACCTCGAGGCCGAACGCGGCGTTGTCGAGGACGGTCCGGTGCGCGAGCAGGCCGAAATGCTGGAAGACCATCGAGAACGTGTGGCGCCGCAGCTGGAGCAGCTCGTCCCGGCTCGACGCCGTCACGTCGCGGCCGTCCACGACGACGCGCCCGGCCGTCGGCTCGATGAGCCGGATCAGCGTGCGGACGAGCGTCGACTTGCCCGACCCGGAGAGCCCCATGACGACGAACACCTCACCCGGGTAGACGTCGAACGAGACGTCTCGGACGGCGGCGACGCAGCCCGTCTTCAGGCGGAGCTCGGCGCGCGGAAGGTCCGCGTCGGGCGTGCCGACCACGTTGTCGGCGTTTCGCCCGAAGATCTTCCAGATCCCCTCGGCCTCGATGAGGGGCTGGGCGCCGCTGCCGTCAGAAGAGCCCGACGGTCTCTCCCCGCTCGTCGATGTCGACGCTCTTCGCGGCCGGCGTCCGGCCGTAGCCCGGCATCGTCTGCATGTCGCCGCACAGCGCGACGATCCAGCCGGCGCCCGTGTACGCCCGCAGGTCGCGGACGCCGACGGTGAAGCCGACCGGCGCGTTCGCGAGGGTCGGGTCGTGGGAGAGCGAGAGGTGCGTCTTCGCCATGCAGATCGGCATCCGGTCGTATCCGAGCTTCTCGAACTCCTTGACCTTTGCACGTGCGGCGGGCTGAAGGAAGACCCCGTCGGCCCCGTAGACCCGCTTCGCGATCGCCTCGATCTTGTCCTCGATCGGCGCGTCCAGCGGATAGACGAAGTCGAAGTCCGTCTTCTCGTCGGCCGCGGCGGTCACGATCTCGGCCAGCTCGGCCGCGCCGGCCCCGCCGCGCGTGAAGCCCTCGTTCAGGGCCGCGCCGTAGGCGCCGCCCTCGAGCGCGAGCCGCTTGACGAGCTCGACCTCCTCGTCGGTGTCGCCGGGGAAGCGGTTGACGGCCACGACCGGGTTCAGCCCGAACTCGCGCACGATCCCGATGTGGCGGAGCATGTTCGCGGCGCCGGTCTCGATCGCGTCGAGTCCGCCGTCGGGCTCGCCGGCGTGATGTTTCAGCGCCTTCACGGTCGCGACGAGGACGACGGCGTCCGGCCGGATGTTGCCGAGCCGGCACACGATGTCCATGAACTTCTCCATCCCCATGTCCGACGCGAAGCCGCTCTCGGTGACGACGTAGTCCGCGAGCTTCAGCGCGACGCGGTCGGCGACGAGCGAGTTGTTGCCGTGGGCGATGTTGGCGAACGGCCCGCAGTGGACGAACGCCGGCTGGCCCTCGAGCGTCTGCACGAGGTTCGGCTTGATCGTCTCCTTCAGGAGAACGCTCATCGAGCCCGCGGCGCCGATCTCCTCGGCGGTGACGGGCGCGCCGTCGTACGTCCGCGCGACGGTGATCGCGCCGAGCCGCTCCCGGAGGTCGCGGAGGTCGGCCGCGACGGCCACGATCGCCATCACCTCCGACGCCGCCGTGATGTCGAACCCGGTCTGGCGCGTGTAGCCGTTCGCCTTCCCGCCGAGCCCGACGACGATGTCGCGCAGCGCGCGGTCGTTGATGTCCATGCACCGCCGCCAGCTGACGGCGAGCGGGTCGATCCGGAGCTCGTTGCCGTGCAGGATGTGCGCCTCGACCATCGCCGCCAGCAGGTTGTTCGCGGCGCCGATCGCGTGGATGTCGCCGGTGAAGTGCAGGTTCATGTCCTCCATCGGGACGACCTGCGCCCAGCCGCCGCCGGCGGCGCCGCCCTTGATGCCGAACACCGGGCCGAGCGACGCCTCGCGCACGCACAGCGCTGCGTTCTTGCCGATGTGCCCGAGCCCCTGGGTCAGCGACACCGATGTCGTCGACTTCCCCTCGCCGGCTTTGGTCGGGGTGATCGCCGTGACGTTGATCAGCTTCCCGTTCGGGCGGTCGACCAGGCGGTCGAGGACGCCGAGGGACACCTTCGCCTTGTAGCGCCCGTACGGGTCGATCTCGTCGGGGAGGAGGCCGGCGGCCTCCGCGATCTCCGTGATGGGCCGAAGCGTCGCCTCCTGCGCGATCTGGAGGGACGAGGGCATCGTCGTAGCCAAGTGTCGGTTTCCTTTCGCGAGGGTCGGCTGCCTAATATATCTCGGTGGCGAAAGCGATCCTGGCGCCGCGCGAGGGCGAGGTGGCCTCGTTCGCCGACCGTGCGTACTACGCGATCAGGGAGCTGATCGTGACGCTCGAGCTCGCGCCCGGCGCCGTCGTCCGCGAGCCGGAGCTGACGGAGCGCCTGGGCATCGGGCGGACACCCGTCCGCGAGGCGCTGCGGCGCCTCGCCCAGGAGCGGCTCGTGGAGGTCTTCCCCCGCCGCGGGATGTTCGTGACGAAGGTCGACGTGCGCGACCTCGCGCGGCTGTGCGAGGTGCGGGCGGCGCTCGAGCCGGAGGCGGCGCGGCTCGCCGCCGAGCGCGCGACCCGGGAGGATCTCGACGAGCTGCGCGCCCTGCTGGGCGAGCTCGGAGGCCGGCCGCGCACGGACCGCCGGGCGCTCATCGACCTCGACGAGAGGATCCACCGCGCGATCTACCAGGCGAGCCACAACCCGTTCCTCGTCGAGACGCTCGAGGAGTACTACGCGCACGCGCTCCGGATCTGGATGGTCGCGCTCGCCCGCACCGACATCGGGGCCGCCGTCGGCGGCCACCGCGACGTCGTCGAGGCCGTGGTCCGCGGAGACGGCGCCCGCGCGTGTGAGCTGATGCGCGAGCACGTCGAGTCGTTCGAGTCCGCCGTCCGTGACGTCCTCCTCTCGGCGTGATATATCACCGCGCATGAGTGAATCAACCGCTTCCGCGGTGCCCGCGACGGCGCGCGCGGTCGTCGTCGGCGCCGGCATCGTCGGCAACAGCCTCGTCTACCACCTCGCCGCGCTCGGGTGGCGCGACCTCGTGCTGCTCGACAAGGGGCCGCTGCCGAACCCGGGCGGCTCCACCGGCCACGCGTCCAACTTCATCTTCCCGGTCGACCACTCGAAGGAGATGACCCAGCTCACGCTCGACTCCGTGCGCCAGTACGAGGAGTGGGACGTGTTCACGCGCAGCGGCGGCATCGAGGTGGCGCGCACCGAGGAGCGGATGCAGGAGCTGCAGCGGCGGATGTCGTCGGCGAAGGCGTGGGGGATCGAGGGCTGCGAGATCATCTCGCCGGCGCGCGTCCGCGAGCTCGTCCCGTACATCGAGGAGTCGGTGATCGTCGGGGGCTTCTACACACCCGACGTCGGGATCGTGGACTCGCTGCGCTTCGGCACGATCGCGCGCGAGAAGGCACAGGAGCTCGGGGCGCTGCAGGTCTTCGCGAACACCGAGGTGCTCGGGATCGACGTCGAGGGAGGCCGCGTCACCGGGATCCGCACGTCGAAGGGCGACATCGCCACCGACACGATCGTCGTCTGCTGCGGCGTGTGGAGCCCGAAGGTCGCGCGGCTGGCCGGCGCGAACATCCCGCTCACGCCCGCGGTGCACCAGATGATCGACGTCGGCCCGGTGCCGCACTTCAAGGACACGAAGGGCGTCATCGAGTTCCCGATCGTCCGCGACATGGACACGAACATGTACGAGCGGCAGGACGGGAGCGGGCTCGAGATCGGCTCGTACGCGCACCGCCCGATCCTCCACGACCCCGACGAGATCCCGTCGAACGAGGAGGCCGCGCTGTCGCCGACCGAGCTCCCGTTCACGCAGGAGGATTTCGACCAGCAGATGCAGGACGCGCTCGAGCTGATCCCGGAAGTGCTGAACGACGAGTCGGTCGGGATCAAGTACGCGATCAACGGTCTGCTGTCGCTGACGCCGGACGGCCTGCCGCTGCTCGGCGAGACGCCCGAGGTGAAGGGCCTCTGGTCGGCCGCCGCCGTGTGGGTCAAGGAAGGCCCCGGTGTCGGCAAGGCGGTGGCGGAGTGGATGACGCACGGCGAGTCGGAGATCGACCTGCAGTCCTCCGACATCGCGCGCTTCTACGACTGCCAGAAGACGCGGGCGCACGTCAGGGCGCGCGCGTCGGAGGGGTTCAACAAGACCTACGGGATCGTGCATCCGAGCGAGCAGTGGGAGTCCAACCGCGGCGTCCGCCTGTCGCCCTACTACGAGCGCGAGAAGGCCCTCGGCGCCGTCTTCTACGAGGCCGCGGGATGGGAGCGCCCCCACTGGTACGCGTCGAACGAGCCGCTCCTCGAGGAGTTCGGCGACCGGATCAACCGGCGCGAGGCGGAGTGGGACTCGCGCTGGTGGTCGCCGATCATCAACGCGGAGCACCTGGCGATGCGCGAGCGCGCCGCGATGTTCGATCTGACGGCGTTCTGCATCTTCGACGTGGTCGGGCCGGGCGCGCTGCAGACGGTCGAGACGGTGTCGATGCGGAAGATGGACGTGCCGGTCGGGCGCGTCGTCTACACGCCGGTGCTCTCTCCGAGCGGCACCTTCAAGAGCGACCTGACCGTGATGCGCCTCGGCGACGAGCAGTTCCGCGTGGTCACCGGCGGCGCCCACGGCATGGCCGACCTCAAGTGGTACGGCGACCACCTGCCCGCCGACGGGTCGGCGCAGATCACCGACCTCACGTCGGCGTGGACGACGCTGGGCCTCTGGGGCCCGCGCGCACGGGACATCCTCGCGTCGCTCACGCGCGACGACGTGTCGCACGAGAGCTTCCCGTTCGCGAGCTGCCGCGCGATCGAGCTCGACTCGCTGCGCGTGCTCGCCTCGCGGATCTCGTACGTCGGCGAGCTCGGCTGGGAGCTCTACGTCCCGTTCGAGCAGGGGGCGAAGCTGTGGGACATGGTGTGGGAGGCAGGGCAGCCGCACGGCGTGGTGCCCGCCGGGATCGGCGTGTACGGGACGACGGGCCGCCTCGAGAAGTGCTACCGCGCGTTCGGCTTCGAGCTCGACGCCGACTACGACGTCGTCGAGGCCGGGATGGCGTGGGGCAGGCCGAAGGCGGCCGACTTCGTCGGCAAGGAGGCGCACCTCCGCCACCGCGACACCGACCCCGTCGCCGTGCTCTGCACCCTCACCGTCGAGGACCACACGTCGAAGTCGGGGCAGAAGCGCTACATGCTCGGGAGGGAGCCGGTCCTGTCGAAGGACGGAAAGCCGCTCGTCGACGGCGAGGGGCGGCGGTCGTACGTGACGAGCGCGGGCGCGGCACCGTCGCTCGGGAAGCACGTCCTGATGACGTACCTGCCGCCGGAACGGGCGAACGTCGGCGAGGAGCTGCTCGTCGAGTTCCTCGGCGAGCAGTATCCCGTCACCGTGCAGACGAACGACGCGACGCCGGTCTTCGACCCGGAGAACACGAGGATCCGCGCATGAGGATCCTCGTCTGCGTGAAGCGCGTGCCGATCACCGGCGGCCGGATGGTGCTGACCGCCGACGAGCAGGCGATCGAGACGAAGCACCTGGGCTTCACGATCTCGCCGCATGAGGAGTGCGGCGTCGAGGAGGCGGTGCGGATCGTCGAGGCGCAGGGCGGCGAGGTCGTCGTGCTGGCGCTCGGGCCCGAGGCGGCGGCCGAGCAGATCCGCGACTGCATGGCGATCGGCGCCGACCGCGGCATCCATCTCGTCTCCTCCGAGGAGTGGGACGCGCAGGGCACTGCTGCGGCGATCGTCGAGGCGATCCGCGCGGAGGAGCCGTTCGACCTGGTCGTCTTCGGCAACGAGTCGGCCGACGCCGGGAACTACCAGGTCGGGATCCGCGTCGCGTATGCGCTCGGCCTCCCCGTCGTGACGGGGCTGAAGGGGCTGACCGTCGAGGGCGCGCGCGCCCGCTGCGAGCAGGAAGTGCCGGGCGGTCGCGACGTGTACGACGTGCCGCTGCCGGCGGTCGTCACCGTCAAGGAAGGCCTCAACCTGCCGCGCTACCCGTCGGTGCCCGCGAAGCTGCGTGCGAAGGCGAAGCCGCTCGACGCGCGCCCCGTCGAGCCGCCGGCTGCGAGGCTCGCGAAGCTCAGGCTGGTCGTCCCGGAGGGCGCGGGCAAGCAGGCCGAGATCCTCGGCGAGGGCCCCGCGGCGGCGCCGCGGGTCGTCGAGGTCATGCAGCAGCTGGGGGTCGCGTGAGCGTCCTCGTGCTCCTGGAGCGGCCGGACGACGAGCTCTCGCTGCAGGCGGTCACGCTCGCGCAGTCGCTGGGCGGCGACGTGCGCGCGGTGACCTGCGACGGCCCGTACGCGCCCGCCGCGTGGGCGGCCGCCGTGATCGAGGCCGCGGGTGAGGCCGACGTCGTGGGCCCCGGCTCCGACCGCGGCAACGAGGTGCTCGCGCACGTCGCCGCGCAGCTCGACCTCCCCTTCGCCGCCAACGTCACCGAGGTCCGGGGCGACGAGCTGACGCGCATCCGCTGGGGCGGGACCCTGCTCGAGGAGGCGCGTCTCGACGCGCCGCGGAGGCTCCTGACGGCCGCGCCGTTCGCCTTCGCGGCAAGTAACAGTCTGTTACAAGCGCAGGTTCTGTCACCGAACGCCGACGGTGCTGTCGCGGTCGTCGACCACGTTGCACCCGACACGGGCGGCAAGGTGTCGCTCGCCGATGCCAAGGTGGTCGTCTCGGGGGGCCGCGGGGTCGGCTCCGCCGACGGGTTCGCGATCCTCGAGGAGCTCGCGGAGCTGCTGGACGCCGCCGTCGGCTGCTCCCGCGTGGTCACGAGCGCGGGGTGGAGGCCGCACACGGACCAGGTGGGGCAGACGGGGACGAAGGTCTCTCCCGACCTCTACATCGCCTGCGGGATCAGTGGCGCCACGCAGCACATCGCCGGCTGCAAGGGCGCGAAGAAGCTGCTCGCGATCAACGCCGACCGCGAGGCGACGATCTTCGCCCACGCCGACTACGCCGTCGTCGGCGACCTGCACGAGATCGTCCCGGCGATCGCCGCCGAGCTGAGGAAGGCGAAGGGCCGATAGCCACCGCGGCGGGCGCCCTCGCCCTCGCGGCGCTCCTCGCCGCGGCCGGGTTCCTGGCCGGGCGCCGCGCGCTGTTCCTCGTGCGGCTCGTGCGGGCGGCGCGTCCCCTCGACCGGACGGACGACGTGCCGGGACGCGTGAAGAACGAGGCGACGATCGTCCTCGGCCAGCGAAAGCTCTTCCAGCGCCTCGTCCCGGGCGTCATGCACGCGCTGATCTTCTGGGGCTTCCTCGTCCTCTTCCCGACGATCCTGATGGCGGCGATCGGCGCGATCGACCGCGGCTGGTCGTTCCCGTGGCTCGGCGCGCAGGGCTGGTACATGGCGATGGTCGACGTCTTCGTGATCGCCGTGCTGGCCGGGATCGCCGTCGCCGTCTGGATCCGCAAGGTCGTCCGGCCGCGGCGGTTCGACGGGTCGCACCTCGGCGAGGCCGACCTCATCCTCGGGATGATCGCGCTCGTCGTCCTCACGCTCCTCGGGTGGCACGCCTCACGGATCGCCGCCGGGCTCGCCGAGTGGCCCGCGCACTGGTCGTTCCTCTCGAGCTGGGTCTCGCACGCGATCCCTTCCCCGCGCGTCTCCGAGCGCGTCTTCGTGTGGGCGCACCTCGCGGTCGTCCTCGGGTTCCTCGTGTACCTGCCCTACTCGAAGCACCTGCACATCGTCACGGCGGGCATCAACGTCTTCTTCTCGCGGACGCGCCGCCGCGGCCGGCTCGAGCCGCTGCGGTTCGACGTCCCCGAGGCGGAGATGCGCTTCGGCGCAGGGACGATCCGCGACCTGACGTGGAAGGAGATGGTCGACTCGTTCTCGTGCACCGAGTGCGGCCGCTGCCAGGACGTCTGCCCCGCGTACGCCACCGGCAAGCTGCTCTCGCCGAAGCTCGTGATCATGGGGATCCGCGACCAGGTGTTCGCGGAGGGGCCGAACCTGCTCGCGGGCGGCGAGCTCTCGCCGATCGTCGGCAACGGCGTCCCCGAGGAGATGGTGTGGGACTGCGTCACCTGCGGCGCCTGCGTCCACGAGTGCCCCGTGTCGATCGAGCACATCGACCACATCGTCGACCTGCGGCGCGATCTCGTGATGATGCAGTCGAGCTTCCCGACGGAGGCCGAGTCGATGCTGCGTGACGTCGAGCGCGTCGGGAACCCGTGGGGGAAGCCACAGGGCGACCGGGAGTCCTGGGCCGAGAGCCTCGGCGTGCGCGTCGTGGCGGAAGGAGAGCCTGCGCCGGAGATCCTCTACTGGGTCGGCTGCGCGGCCGCCTACGACGAGCGCGCGCGCACGGCTGCCGAGTCCACGGTCAGGCTCCTCCAGAAGGCGGGCGTCGACTTCGCGATCCTCGGGGCGCGCGAGTCGTGCACCGGCGACCCGGCGCGACGGATGGGGAACGAGTACGTCTTCCAGGCGTACGCCGAGCAGAACGTCGCGACGCTGAACGAGTCCGGCGTGACGAAGATCGTCGCCAGCTGCCCGCACTGCCTGAACTCGCTGGCGAACGAGTACCCCGACTTCGGCGGCCGCTACGAGGTGATCCACCACACGCAGCTCCTCGCCGAGCTCGTGCGCGACGGCAAGCTCGAGCCGGCGCGCAGCGAGACCGAGATCACCTACCACGACTCCTGCTACCTCGCGCGGCACAACGACGTGCTGGCGGAGCCGCGCGAGCTCGTCGCCGCGGTGGGCACGCCGGTGGAGATGGCGAACCACGGCAAGCGGACCTTCTGCTGCGGCGCGGGCGGCGCGCACATGTGGATGGAGGAGCGCGGCGCGGCGATCAACGAGGAGCGGGTGCGCCAGGCCGCCGAGACGGGAGCCGGGACCCTCGCCGTCGCCTGCCCGTTCTGCACGGTGATGCTCGACGACGGCGTGCGGTCGAGCGGCGCGGATCTCCGGGTCGTCGACGTCTCGACGCTGCTGCTCGAAGGGGTGTCTGACACCTAAGGTGTCGGACACCGTGCGCGCCGGCATCGACAGGCGGGCGATGGGTGCCCTCTCGGGCGGCCACCTGGCCGTCGACTTCGCCTCCGGGAGCGTCCCGGCGCTGATCCCGTTCCTCACGGACAGGTTCCACCTCGGCTACGCGCTCGCGGCGATGCTGCTCCTCGCGTCGACCGCGTCGTCGTCGCTCGTCCAGCCGCTCTTCGGCCTGTGGTCGGACCGCCGCGGTGCGCTGTGGCTGATCCCGGGCGGCGCGCTCCTCGCGGCCGTCGGCGTCGCGGGCGCGGCCGTCTCGCCGCTGTACCCGGTCGTGCTCCTGCTCGTGCTCGCCGGCGGCCTCGGCGTCGCCGCCTTCCATCCAGAGGGCGCGAAGTACGCCGCGTTCGCGAGCGGGCGGAAGCGCGCGAGCGGGATGTCCTACTTCAACATCGGCGGCAACACCGGCTACGCGCTCGGGGCGTTCGTCACCGGGCAGCTCGTCGCGTCGCTCGGGCTCTGGGCGGGGGTCCTCGCGATGATCCCGGTCGCGGCCGCCGGAGCGGCGCTGCTGCCGCTGATGCCGAAGCTCGCGGCGCTCGCGCCGCCGGCGCGGACGCGGGGCGCCGACCACGGCAAGGACGACCGCCGCGCGATGGCGATGCTCGGCGGCGTGATCGCGCTCCGCAGCGTCGCGTGGTTCACGCTGCTCGCGTTCGTGCCGCTGTGGGTCGTCTCGCTCGGCCACTCGAAGGCGTACGGCAACCGCCTCCTCTTCCTGATGCTGCTCGCCGGCGCCCTCGGGACGCTCGCCCTCGGCCCCGTCGCCGACCGCGTCGGCCTGCGGCGCACGCTCGTCGTGACCCAGGCGCTGATCCCGCCGCTGATGCTCGTCTTCGTCTACGTCGGCGGCGTCGGCGGCGCGCTCGCGCTGATGCTCGTCGGGGTGTGCGTCGTCGGGACGTTCGGGGTGACGATGGTCCTCAGCCAGCTCTATCTGCCGGAGCACATCGGCATGGCCTCGGGCCTCTCCGTCGGCCTCGCGATGGGGATCGGCGGCGTCGCGGCGGTCGTCCTCGGCGCCGTCGCGGACGCCGTCAACCTGAAGACGGCGCTGGTCGCGAGCGCCGTCGCGCCCGCGCTCGGCGTCGTGCTGAGCATGCGCCTGCCGCGACCGGCGGCGACCCTCGCGCGGATCGCCGAGCCGGTCGCGGTCGACTGAATCGCTAGGTCGCGGTGACGCCGGGGCTCGCGACGACGGGCCGCGCTTCCTCGTCGGGCATCGTCGGCGTCTCCTCGCGCCAGTGCGGCTTCTCCCTGTCCTGGACGACGCGGCGGAACAGGAACAGGAGCAGCGAGCCGGCGAGGACGGAGAAGCCGATGATCTTGTTCCTCGTCCCGCCGTAGACGGCGCCGCCGCCGGCGATCTGGAACCACCCGACCCCGACCACGGTGAAGACGGCGAAGAGCAGGAAGAACCCGCCGGCGATCGGCACCCAGACGTCCGGGAGCCTGATCGGCCGCGGCCAGTTCGGCCGGTCGCGCCGCAGCAGGACGAACGCCCCGATCGCGAACATGTTCGCGAGCACGTAGCCGATGTTGCTGGCGACGAGGATCCCGAACAGGTTCCCGACGAACAGCACGAAGAGGATGTTGACGCCCATGTCGAGCGTCATCGCATTCCCCGGCACGTTGTACTTGTTGAGGCGACCGAGCTCCTTGATCGTGAGCCCGTCCTTCGAGATGCCGTAGAGCGCACGGCTCCCGTCCGCGGTCGCCGTGTTCATCGAGAGCACGAAGCTCGCGCAGAGGACGACGACGAAGAAGCCCGTCGCGCCCTTGCCCACGAGCGAGTTCAGGGCTCCCACGTAGTCGAACGCGCCGACCGTCTTCTCGCCCACGCCGCCGGTGAGGCCCATCGGCAGGAGCGTGTTGATGAGCAGGATGAACGCGGCCGACGACAGGAGCGCCTTGCGGGTGTCCCGGACCGTGTCCTTGTACTCCGGCGCGAACGTTGCCGCGGCCTCCGGCGCGGTCGACCAGATGATGATCCAGATCCAGACGATCGCGAGCTGCAACCCGCCCCACGCGTGACCGGCGTCGTTGATCTTGAAGGTCAGGTTCGACGAGTGGAAGTCGCCGTTCAGGAACGGCAGCAGCGTGAAGCAGAAGAGCGGGACCATCAGCAGGATCCCTGCGAGGTAGTTGAACGAGACCGCGATGCGCGTCCCGAAGACGTTGAACGCCCAGACGGCGAGGATGAGGCCGATCGCGATCAGATGCTGCAGGCCGATGTGCACGCTGCCGGTCGAGAAGTAGTCACGACACGGCGCCGCACACGAGCCGCCGAACGCGTTCGTCCCGTAGGGCTCGCCCGAGAACCACTGCGACTGCACGATGCTGCCGACGAACAGGCCGAGGAACGACAGGACGACCGACCAGCCGATCCAGTACCCGAACGTGGAGACGGGGCCGATCAGCGTCGTGTACTTCCGCCACGCCTCGTTCGCGTACACGGCGACGCCGCCCGACTTGTTCGGGAACATCCCCGCGAGCTCCGAGTAGATGATCTGGACCGGGAAGACGATCGCGGCGGTGATGCCCCAGATCAGCATGGCGCCCCACCCGCCGAGGTCGACCACCGAGTACCCGAGCGACCCGAGCAGGAAGCCCGGGTTCGCCAGGCAGATCACGAACCCGTCGTACCAGCGAAGCGTCTTCAGGAGCTGGCGTTCTTCGACGACTGCCTCGGCCACGCTGTGCCTCCGTTTCTCCTCGAGGTCGGTTGCCCTCCGTTGCGCGCGAACGTAACAGGTGCCTCCAGGCGTTTCAATCGTGCGCGGGAAGCCGCCTATACTCGGACGATGGCCAAGCCGCCGATCACGATCAGGTGCGAGTGCGGCGAGACACGGAGCGTCGCCTACGGCGAGCGGTGGACGTGCGAGACGTGCGGGCGCTCGTGGAACACACAGCAGATCCCCGGCGAGGAGTACGAGGGGCTGCTCCGGCGGGTACGCAGGCACAAGATCGAGGTGCTGGCGATGACCGCGGCCGCCGTCGCGATCATGCTGCCGCTGATCATCTTCAGCCCGAGGTTCATCCTCCTGACGCCGATCGGGCTCGCGTTCTGGCTGTTCGTCGTGCTGCCCGCGTGGCGGCGGCGCTACCGGCGCACGGCGCACGAGGCGCCGCGGTGGGAGCTCCACCCCGAGTAGCGTGCGCGCGTCGAGCGGCGAGGTCGTCCACGGCATCGACGCAGGCGCGTCGGCGGCCGCCCGGCCGGTGCTCCTCGCCACGCTCGACGTCCCCTTCGACGAGGACGCCGCGGCCTTCGCGGTCGACGCGGCGGTCGAGGCGGGACGGCCGCTGCTCGTCGTCAACGTCGCGCAGGTGCCGCTCGCGCCGTGGGCGCTGCTCGGCTGGGGGTACGTCGAGCGCGACGCGCTCCAGGACGACCTCAGGAGGCCGGCGGCGCTCGCGCAGGCGCTGACGGTGCCGGTCGAGCGGCTGCGCGTGTGCAGCCCGCATCCAGTCGACGCGCTGCTCGAGGTCGCGGACGAGCGCAGGCCGTCCGTCCTCGTGTTCGGGCCCGACCGGTCGCGGCTCGCGCGGCGCGCCTACCGGAGGGCGGCGCGGAAGGTCAGCGTGCGGGCGGGCTGCCTCGTCTGGCTCGCGGACGCCGCCTAGGTCGAGGAGTCGAGCCAGGCGCTGCGCGCGCCGTCGCGCGTCCACACGACCGGGAAGAACGACTCGTCGAGCGCCAGGTCGCCGGCGCGGCGGTAGCGCGAGTAGTTGAGATCCGTGTTCGTGGGATGGAACGTCGTCCCGGCGCGCGCGAAGTGCGAGATCACCGCGCGGCGGTGGACGTCGGCGGAGTTCGGCCCCGACCCGTGGAACGTCAGATGGTGGTGGAACGCAGCCCCGCCCGCCGGCACCTCGATCGGCACGAGCCGCAGCTCCCCGCCCGGCGGGAGCGCCCGCTCGACCGGCGCGAGCCAGTCCGCCGGCGCGTGGAACTCGCCGCGGTTCTCGGCCGACCGCGGCCACCTGTGCGACCCGGCGGCGTACGTGATCGTGCCGGCTTCGGCCGACGTGTCGTCGAGGGCGACCCAGCACGTGATCATCTCCGGCGGGACGAGGTACGAGAGGTAGCTCCCGTCCTGGTGCATCCCGAGCGACTTCGCGCCCGGCGGCTTCCAGATGCAGTTGTCCTGCACGAGCCGGATGCCGTCCCAGCCCACGAGCGCCGCGGCGAGGCGCCCGCTCCGCTCCGACAGGACCTGACGTGCGATCGCCGGGTCGGCCTTCCAGCCGTTGCAGATCTGCCGCGTGCGGTCGTCGGGGTCGCGGCCGCGCACCCAGTTGACCTCGTCCGGCCTGATCCCGGTCGCGTACGCGCCCTCGAAGAGCGGCTCGAACCGCGCACGCAGCGCCTCGACCGTCTGCTCGTCGACGAAGCGGTCGACGATCACGAAACCGTCGCGCTCGAACCGGCCGAGCTGCTCGTCGGTCCACGCCTCGATCACGTCTCGCTCCAGCCCACGGACTCCGAGAGCGCGCGCGCCCGCGGCAGCAGCGCCTCGATGGCGGCCCTGCGCTCGGTGCGGCCGAACCGCGACGCCGGCCCCTGGAGGCCGAGGACGCCGACGAGCGCCCGGCGGTCGTCGAGCACGGGCGCCGCGACCGCGCTCAGGTCCGGCTCGCGCTCGCCGACCGCCTCCGCGTACCCGAGCTTCCGCACGCGCGCGAGCTCGGCCGCGAGGCGGTCCGGGTCCGTGATCGTCTTCGCCGTGTACGCGCGCAGCGGCGGCGCCGGCTGCTCGCTCTCCGTGAACGCGAGCAGCACCTTCCCGGTCGCCGTCGCGTGACCGATGCTCGGCCGCCCGATCTGCGCGACGCTCTGCACCGACGCGCCGCCCTGCACGAAGTCGACCGTGACGGCGTCGTGGGCGCCGGGCGCCGACAGCGTCGCCGTCTCGCCGGTCTCGCGCGCGAGCGCCTCGAGGTGCGGCCGTGCCAGCTCGCGGAGGTCGAGGCGGCCGGCGACGGCGTTGCCGAGCTGGAGCAGGCGCAGGCCGAGCCGGTAGCGTCCCGTCGCGGCGACGTGCTCGACCATCCCCGCTCCGGCGAGCGTCGCGAGGAGGCGGGACACGGTGCTCGCGTTGATCCCGGTCCGGCGCGCGATCTCGTTCGTCCCGAGCTCCTGCTGCCCGTCCGCGAGCACGTCGAGGACCGCGAGGGCGCGCTCGACGGCGGCGACGTGGCGAACAGCGGGTTGGCCGGTTCTCGGCAGCTCTCGACCTCCGGCCGTCAACCTACTCGGACGAGCCGAGCTTCCCCAGCCGCAGGCCGACGAGGAGGTCGCCCGTCCCGCGGACGTGCTCCTCCATCACCGTCCGCGCCCGCGCGACCGCGCGGGCGCGGAGCGCGGCGAGGAGCTCGCGGTGCTGCACGTTGGAGACGTGCAGCATCTCCGCGGACTCCGGGATCAGGCGCAGCAGCTTCGCGAGGTCGGCCTGGATCGTGGTCTCCGCCGCGACGAGGCGCGGCGACCGCGCGGCCGACGCGACCGCGAGGTGGAAGCGGTGGTCGAGCCGGCGGTAGGGCGGGAACGCGTCGAGGGCCGCCATCCGCTCGACGAGGTCCTGCAGCACGACGAGGTCCGCGTCCGAGCGGCGCTCGGCGGCGAGCTCCACCGCCGCGCCCGAGACGGCGACGCGGTAGTCCATCAGGTCCGAGAGCTCCTCGACGGTGAGTCGCGCGAGGTGGCGGCGCGCCTCACGGGCCGGCTGCTGCGGAAGCGAGCGGCGGACGAACGTCCCGCCGCCGCGCCCGCGGCGCGTCTCGAGGTAGCCGGCCTCGCGCAGGATGCGCAGCGCCTCGCGGAGCGTCATCGGCGCGATCGCGAAGCGCGCGGCGAGCTCGGCCTCGGCGGGGAGGCGCTCGCCGACCTCGATCAGGCCGAGCCCGATCGCCTCGCCGAGCCGTCGCACGGTCTGCTCGACGACCGCTCCGTCGGCGACCGGCGAGAAGACGACCTCGCGTGCGAGGGCCAGGCCGTCGGCCGGTTCGGCCATTTCCACCCGGGTCGTCATTCCTCTAGGATCAGAGGTTAGTCCCCCCGAGAAAAGGAGTCACGCGGATGGCAGTAGCCGAGGGTACGGCTGTCACCGACCTCGACCGCTTCGTGGAGCAGGAGGGTCGGGACGAGCAGGTCGCGCGGGTCCGGGAGCTGATCGACCGCGAGGGCGTCCAGTACGTCTACTACCAGTTCCCCTCGGTCACCGGCCGCGTCATGGGCAAGGGCGTGCCCGCGCCGCACTGGGAGGCGATGGCGCAGAAGGGCTTCCAGCTCGTCTACGGGGCGACCGCCAACCTCTTCACCGACCGGCACGGGAACTACATCGGCTACGGCCCGGAGGCGGCCGAGCTCGTCGGCATCCCGGAGCCGGACACCTTCGCCGTCCTCCCGTGGGACCGGCGCGTCGCGCGCGTGTGGTGCACCTGCTTCCGCAACCGCGAGGAGCGCGACGACCCGGGCGGCTACCTCACCGCCGACTGCCGCGCGAACCTGAAGCGCATCCAGGCGAGCTTCGAGGCGGAGACGGGGCTCCACCTGCGCGCCGGCACCGAGCCCGAGATGATGTGGCTCAAGCTCAAGGCGGACGGGACGCCCGACGTGCAGGGCGTGACGAAGCCGTACTGCTACCACATCGACCAGTTCTCCGAGCTGCAGCCGATCATCCACAAGGTGATCGAGTACGGGCAGGCGCTCGGCCTCGACATGATCCAGGGGGACCACGAGGACGCACCCGGTCAGATCGAGCTGAACTTCGGCTTCGACCGCGCCGAGCGGACCGCCGACAACCTCTCGACGTTCCGCCAGATCTGCAAGCAGGTGGGCCGCGAGCTCGGGGCGTTCCCGTGCTTCATGCCGAAGCCCTTCATGGGCGTGTCGGCGAACGGCTGCCACCACAACATCTCGCTCTGGCGCGGCGACGAGAACGCGTTCATGCCGGACACCGAGGACCAGCAGCGCCCGAGCCAGCTCGGCCTCTGGGCGATCGGCGGGATCATCGAGCACCTCGGCGCCCTCACAGCCGTCACCGCGTCGACCGTCAACTCGTACCGGCGGCTCTGGGACACCGGCTTCTGGGCGCCCGTCTTCGCGGACTGGGGCTTCCAGAACCGCACGACGGCGCTCCGCGTCTCGGCGCCCGGCCGCTTCGAGTACCGCAGCGTCGACTCGGCCGTGAACCCGTACCTCTCGCTCGCAGCGCTGATCGTGGCGATGCAGGACGGGATCGAGCGCAAGCTCGACCCGGGCGAGCCGGAGGAGCGGAACATCTACGACGCGATGGAGGCCGGCAAGGAGGTCAGGCGGATCCCGATGACCTTCGGCGACGCGCTCGACGCGCTCGAGGCCGACGAGGTCGTGCGCTCCGCCCTCCCGGGCGACATGTACCGCGTCTTCATGCACTACAAGCGAGACGAGTGGGAGCGCTACTGCGCGACCGTCTCCGACTGGGACGTCGAGGAGTACCTCGACGTGCTTCCGTAGCCATGTGCGGGATCGCAGGGATCATCTATGCCGACGGGACGCGCGACGTCGGCCGCGACATGACGCGGATGCTGCAGTCGATGAAGCACCGCGGGCCCGACTCGACCGGGTATGCGCTGTTCGGGCCGCACTCGCACGACCTCGTCATGCGCTACACGCTCGCCGACGCGAACGACCCGCGCGACTTCGAGTTCCCGGACCGGATCAGGCGGAACAAGTTCCTCGTCGAGCAGCGCCTCCGGAAGGCCGGCGCCACGATCCACGACGTGGAGGAGGAGACCGACTACGCGTACCGCGTCACGTTCGCCTTCCACGGCGACGTGAAGGAGCTCACCGACCTCGTCGAGGACATCTCCGGCGCGGAGGTGCTGTCGCTCGGCCACGCGCTCGAGATCATCAAGGACCTCGGAGACGCGGAGACGGTGTCCGAGCAGTACGACCTGGGTCACTTCCAGGGCACGCACGCGATCGGCCACGTGCGGATGGCGACCGAGTCCGAGGTCGACATCTCCGGCGCGCACCCCTACTGGGCGTACCCGTTCAACGACGTCGCCGTCGTGCACAACGGGCAGCTGACGAACTACTTCCAGTGGAAGCGCCGCCTCGAGCGAACCGGCCACCGGTTCCAGTCGGAGTGCGACTCCGAGGTGATCGCGGTCTACCTCGCGGAGAAGATGAGCGAGGGGGCGTCGCTCGAGGACGCGATGAAGGACAGCCTGGAGGAGCTCGACGGCGTGTTCACGTACATCGCGGTGACCGAGGACGCTCTCGGCGTCGCGAAGGACGAGATGGCTGCGAAGCCGCTCGTGCTCTACGAGGGCGACGAGATCGTCGCGCTCGCGTCCGAGGAGATCGCGATCCGCGCCGTGCTCGACCGCGAGATCGAGACGTACGATCCGTTCGAGGGGGAGGTGCTGGTGTGGCAGCGGTAGGCGAGAAGCGCATCACCTACGACGCGCGCGGGCTCGCCGAGCCGCACGCGGATGCTCCGCGCATCGCGACGGTCGACGGCGGCCGCGCCGAGTTCGACGCGCGCGACCTGACGACGCGGCAGATCAACCTCGAGCTGCGGCGACTCCTCTACGAGGAGGGGATCGCCGACGTGACGGTGCTCAACCCCGGCGCGAAGCACTCGCTCGGCGTCGGGATCCTCACGCGCTGTCGCATCAGGTTCGAGGGCAGCCTCGGCTACTTCGGGTGCGGCCTGATCGACGGGCCGGAGGTCCACATCACCGGCCGCGTCGGCTGGTCGGCCTGCGAGAACATGATGAGCGGCGTCGTCGTCGTCGACAGCAACGCCGGCTCGCTCACCGGTGCCGCGATGCGCGGCGGCGACCTCGTGATCAAGGGGCGCGTGGGAGCGCGCACCGGGATCGACCAGAAGGGCGGCTCGATCATCGTCCTCGGCGACGCCGGCTCGATGACGGGCTTCATGATGCAGCGCGGCCGGATGATCCTCTGCGGGAACGTCGGTCCGGGGCTCGGCGACTCGATGTACGACGGGACGATCTACGTCGGCGGCAAGGTCGCGGCACTCGGGATCGACTGCGTCCCCGGCGAGTGGACGGACGCCGACACGGAGTTCGTCGAGCGGAAGTTCCGCATCTACGGCCTCGGCTCGCCGCCCGACTTCCAGAAGTACGTCTGCGGCAAGAAGCTCTACAACTACGACAACCTCGAACCCGCCGAGAGGAAGCTCGTCCTATGACGACCAGCGATCGCTACGACCAGGTCGGCGGGAACGTCGGCCCCGCCCAGCCGGACCGCCGGGGCGTCCTCGGCCGCAGCCCGATCTTCACGCCGGAGGTCGTCAACGACATCCACATGAAGGCGGAGCTCGGCCGGTACCGCATGCGCGGCTTCTCGATGTTCAAGAAGATCCCGCACTGGGACGACCTCATGTTCATGCCGGGCACGCTCACCCGGTTCGTGATCGAGGGCTACCGCGAGAAGTGCGTCACGAAGACGGTGCTCGGCGCGCGGTTCGCGAAGAACCCGATCGAGCTCGACATCCCCGTGTACATCACCGGCATGAGCTTCGGCGCGCTGTCGCTCGAGGCGAAGATGGCGCTCGCGAAAGGCGCCTCGATGGCCGGCACGGCGACGTGCTCGGGCGAGGGCGGGATGATCCCGCCGGAACGGGATCTCTCGACGAAGTGGTACTACCAGTGCATCCAGAGCCGGTACGGGTTCAACCCGCACCACCTGATGCTCGCCGACGCGTGCGAGTTCTTCATCGGCCAGGGCTGCAAGGTCGGCCTCGGCGGCCACCTGATGGGCCAGAAGGTGACCGAGCAGGTGGCCGAGATGCGCTCGCTGCCGCCCGGGATCGACCAGCGCTCGCCTGCCCGTCACCCCGACTGGCTCGGCCCGGACGACCTGTCGCTGAAGATCCAGGAGATCCGCGAGGCGACCGACTACCGCATCCCGATCCAGCTCAAGCTCGGCGCCGCACGCGTCTACGACGACGTGCGGATGGCGGCGAAGTGCGGGCCGGACATCATCTACCTCGACGGCGCCGAGGGCGGCACGGGCGCCGGGCCGCACATCGCGACCGAGGAGACCGGCATCCCGCTGATGGCGGCGATCCCCGAGGCGCGGCGCGCGCTCGAGGACGTCGGCCTCGCCGACGAGATCGACCTCGTCGTGGCCGGCGGCATCCGGAACGGCGGCGACGTCGCGAAGGCGCTCGCGCTCGGCGCGAAGGCGGTCGCCATCGGGCACTCGGCGCTGGTCGCGCTCAACTGCAACAAGGAGATCCCCGGCGTCACCGACTACGAGGGCACGATCGGCGTCCCCGCCGGCCAGTGCTACCACTGCCACACGGGGCGGTGCCCCGTCGGCATCACGACGCAGGACCCCGAGCTCCGCAAGCGGCTCCCGGTGGACCCCGCGGCGGAACGCGTCTACAACTTCCTCCACACGCTCACGCTCGAGGTGCAGATGCTCGCGCGCGCGTGCGGGAAGACGAACGTGCACTCGCTCGAGCCCGAGGACCTCTGCGCGTTGACGATGGAGGCCTCCGCGATGGCGAAGGTGCCGCTCGCCGGCACCGACTACATCCCGGGCGTCACCGAGGAGCGGACGCTCGCCGAGATGAAGCGGCTGCTCGAGAAGCACATCGCGTATCCCGTCGACTACCTCCCCGAGCAGCCGGCGGAGTTCGCCGGGGCGGACGACTGACGATGAGCGCTCACGAGCCCGAGAAGATCCAGTCGATCGACGCCGAGTACCTGGCCGGCCGGCGGTTCCCCTACCAGGAGGACCGCTCACTCGTCGAGGACGTCGACCTCCTCGCCGCGACGCCGGGCGAGGACATCAACTGGCTCGAGGACGTCGACCTGCTGCAGGAGGAGGGGGTGCCGGCGGTGTTCGACCGGTACTCGAACTCGTTCCTGAAGATCTATTTCGAGATCCCGGAGGGGCGCGGCGACGAGCTCGCCCGGAAGGTGCTCGTCAAGCACCTGCAGTCCGGCAACTCCTACGGCATCCAGTTGAAGGAGAAGCACGCGAAGTTCCCGCAGCCGGAGCTCGGCCCGTGGGTCGAGGCCTCGAGGACGGTCGGGACGGACTACCACGCGCCGGTCCTCGAGGGCTGGGAGCCACCCGCGCACTGATGCGGGCCCTCGTCCTCCAGCACATCGCGTGCGAGCCGCCCGGCGTGTACGAGGACGTCCTGCGCGAGCGCGGCGCGGGGCTCCACCGCGTCGAGGTCGACGAGGGCGACCCGCTCCCGCGCTGGGAGGAGTTCGACGCCGTCGTCGCGATGGGCGGGCCGATGAGCGCGGCGGACGACGCGGGGCTGCCGTGGCTGCAGCAGGAGAAGGCGCTGATCGCGGAGGCCGTCCGCGCCGGGACGCCGTACTGGGGCGTGTGCCTCGGCGTGCAGCTCCTCGCCGCGAGCCTCGGTGCGCGCGTCTACCCGGGCGCGGAGCCCGAGGTCGGGGTCCTCGACGTCGAGCTGACGGACGAGGGCCGCGCCGACCCGGTGTTCGCGGCGCTGCCGCCGTCGTTCCCGACGCTGCAGTGGCACGGCGACACCTTCGACCTGCCGGAAGGAGCGGTCCGCCTCGCCGGCTCGCCGCCGTACCCGAACCAGGCGTTCCGCTTCGAGCGCGCGTACGGGGTCCAGTTCCACCTGGAGGTCTCGCCGGTGATGGCGCGCGAGTGGGCCGGCGTCCCCGAGTACGACGCGTCGCTCCGGCGCGTCCTCGGCGACGACGGCGCGGCCGCGCTCCTCGGCGCCGTCGACGAGCGCGGCCCCGAGATGCTCGCGCTCGGTCGAGTCCTCTTCGAGCGGTTCCTCGATGTCGTCGTACGATCAACGCGCCGCGAGGCGCTGGAGGTGTGATGGCCGACAAGATGTGGGGTGGCGAGCCCTTCTGGGGGCTCGGGTACGAGTGGGATCCGAACTGGGTCCTCACGGACCGTCAGCAGGAGCTGCGCGAGAAGGTGATCGAGCTCGCGCAGAACGAGATGCGCGCGAACGCGAAGCGGTCCGACGACGAGCTGCTGTTCCCGCGTCGCAACCTCGAGCTGCTCGGCGAGCACGGCTTCCTGGGGCTCACCGTCCCCGAGGAGTACGGCGGGCTGGGGGAGAACCACGTCGCCTACTCCATGGTCTGCGAGACGATCGCGCGCTACGGCTGCGCGTCGACGGCCATGTGCTACGTGATGCACATGGGCGCGGTGAACGCGATCATGCTGCGCGCCACGCCGGAGCTGGTCGACAAGTACATCCGACCCCTCGCGAGCGGCAAGATCGGCACCCTCTCGTACTCCGACCCGGAGACCGGCTCGCATTTCTGGTACCCGGTGTCGTCGGGCGCCGAGCAGGTGAACGGCGGCTACCGCGTTCGCAAGAAGGCGTCGTGGACGACGTCGGGCGGCTTCGCCGATTTCTACGTCGTGCAGACGACGAGCCCGAACTTCACCGGCTACGACGACCTGTCGGTGTTCGTCATCGACGGCGAGCACGTGCAGTCGCAGCCGTCGCTGTGGGACGCGCTCGGGCTCCGCGGCAACCAGTCGGGCCCGATCCAGGTCGACAACGTCGAAGTCCCCGGTGAGCAGCTCGTGGGCCCGGTCGGCGACGGCGCCGCCTCGAACGACGAGTCCGTCGACCCGTGGTTCCTCGTCGGGTCGGCGTCGGTGTGGAACGGCATCGCCCTCGGCGCGATCGACATCGCGAAGCGTCACACGACGAGGAAGCGCCACGTCGACGTCGGCATGCGCGTCGCCGACTACCCGACGATCCAGGACTACGTCGGCGAGGCGGTCATGGACACCAACGCGTGCCGGCTGTTCGTGCTCTCGGTCGCGCAGGCGCTGGACAAGGAGACGAACGACAACACGCGCGTCCTCGCGCCCGGCGAGCTGGCACGGGCGAACTACCTCCACTGGGCCTGGCAGATCAAGTTCGAGGCGGCGAAGAACGTCGCCCACGTGGTCGACAAGATGCTGCACGCCTGCGGCGGGTCGGGGTACAAGCGCGACATGGAGCTGGAGCGCTACCTCCGCGACGCGAAGGCCGGCTGGGTGATGGGCCCGACGAACGAGGTGCTCCGCCAGTTCGTGGGCAAGGCGGTGCTGCTCGGCTTCGAGTCGCTCGACTACTGGAACCAGACGTACAACCGCCGTGCCGTCGAGAACGAGCTGAAGAAGCTCGACTCGGCAGGGAAGCGCGAGCTCGCGGAGCAGCTGCTCGCCCAGGCCGAGGAGCAGGCGGCGAAGGAGCCCGCGGCCGCGGGGTAGCAGCCTGAGCGCGACCCGCCCGCGCGTGCTCGTCCCGGGGCTCCTGCCGTACGACCCCGGGCGCGAGACCTACCGCGTCCGCCCGGACGCGCAGGTGCTCCTCGCCCTCGAGCCGGGCGACGTGCTCACGATCCGCGACGTCCACGGCGGCCAGCCCGGCGTCGTCTCCTCGCCCGACCTCGGCCTCGACGCGGAGCTCTTCGGGCCGGAGTCGCCGGCGGGCGCGGAGGAGCGGTTCGAGGTCGACCGGGCGGGAGTGCTGTCCGTGGCGGTGCCTCCCGGCCGGCCGGTGCTCGAGGGCGGCGTTCCCGCGTCCGACCTCCTCGTCGAGGTCCGCCGCGCGACGCCGCGGCGCGAGCCCGAGCCGTCGCTGCCCGAGCCGCTCGCCGAGCCGCGGCTCGACTTCGAGGTCCCGCGCGCGTCGGCGCGCGCGTACGAGGTGAAGGCGGGGGAGTACGTCCAGGTGCTCGACGTGAAGGGACGCCAGTGCTCGGACCTGCTCGCGTTCCACGCGGCGAAGCTGCAGGAGGGGCGCGAGCGCGGGCTCGACTCCACCACGACGCGGTCGTTGATGGGAAACGCGTACCCGACGCCCGGCCTGCACGGGAAGTTCTACGACCAGGATCAGGAGCCGCTCCTCGAGGTCGTCCGCGACACCGTCGGCCGCCACGACACCTTCGGCCTCGCGTGCTACGCAAAGTACTACGAGGACCTCGGGTACTTCGGGCACGTCAACTGCAGCGACAACTTCAACGAGCAGCTGCTCCCGTACACGATCGCTCCCCGGCGCGGCTGGCCCGCGCTCAACCTGTTCTACAACACGACGTTCGACTCGACGAACCTGCTCCTGAGCGACGAGCCGTGGTCGCGTCCCGGGGACTACGTGCTCTTCCGCGCGCTCAGCGACCTCGTCTGCCTGTCGAGCGCGTGCCCCGACGACATCGACCCCGCGAACGCGTGGAACCCGACCGAGATCCAGGTCCGCGTGTATCCGGCGAAGGAGCGGTTCAGCGTCGCGGTCGCGCACCGGGTGACTCCGGACGCCGACCCGAAGCTGACCCGCGACACGGGCTTTCGCCCGAGGACGGGGTCGCTGACGAGCCGGTTCACGGAGTACAACGGCTACTGGCTGCCGACCGCGTTCGACAACCACGGCGCGGTCGCCGAGTACTGGGCGTGCCGCGAGCGGGCGGCGGTCATGGACCTCTCGCCGCTCCGCAAGTGGGAGGTGCTCGGCCCCGACGCCGAGGAGCTCCTGCAGTCGACGATGACGCGCGACATCCGCCGGCTCGCCGACGGCCACGTGGTCTACACCGCGGTCTGCAACGACACCGGCGGGATGATCGACGACGGGACGGTCTTCCGGCTGCACCCGACCAACTTCCGGTTCGTCGGCGGGTCGGAGTACGACGGCGTTTGGCTCCGCGAGCAGGCCGAGCGGCGCGGCCTCAGCGTCTGGATCAAGGACTCGACCGACGAGCTGCACAACATCGCCCTGCAGGGGCCTGCGAGCCGCGACCTGCTCGCGCCGCTCGTCTGGACGGCGCCCGCACAGACGCCGTTCGCGGAGCTCGGCTGGTTCCGGTTCTGCGTCGCGCGCATCGGCGGGCCGACCGGCCTGCCGCTGATCGTGTCGCGCACGGGCTACACCGGCGAGCTCGGCTACGAGCTCTTCTGCCACCCGAAGGACGCGCCGGCGCTGTGGGACGCCGTCGTCGGCGCGGGTGACGTGACGCCGCTCGGGCTCGAGGCGCTCGACATGCTCCGCATCGAGTCGGGCCTCGTCTTCGCGGGCGCCGAGTTCGACGACCAGGTCGACCCGTTCGAGGCCGGCATCGGCTTCACGGTGCCGAAGTCGAAGGAGGACGACTTCGTCGGGAAGGAGGCGCTCGCGGAGCGGCGCGCGCATCCGCAACGCGTCCTCGTCGGCCTCGAGCTCGAGGGCAACGAGCCGGCGTCGCACGGCGAGTGCGTCCACGTCGGCCGGCACCAGGTCGGCGTCGTCACGAGCGGTACCCGCTCGCCCGTCCTCCGCAAGAACGTCGCGCTCTGCCGCATGAACGTCCGCTACGCGGAGCCCGGCACGGCCGTCGAGGTCGGGAAGCTCGACGGGTTCCAGAAGCGGATCCCGGCCACGGTCGTGCCGATCCCCTTCTACGACCCGCAGAAGACCCGGCCGCGCAGCTGAGGGGCGCGCCTACTCGGACTCGCGGAACCGCGAGGCCAGGACGCCGATCAGGGCCGCCGCGGCGGCAGGGCTCGACTCGAGCTCGCGCAGCACGTCCGGCCGCGCGACCTCGAGGCAGGTCACGGGTCCTTCGGCCGTCACGTCCGCCGTGCGCGGGCCGCCGTCGAGCACCGCGATCTCGCCGACGACCTCGCCCGCGCCGAGCCGCTCCATCCGCCCCGGCCGCTCGATCCGGACGATGCCGTCGAGGATGAGCCACATGGAGTCGCCGGGCTCGCCGACCCGCATCAGCAGGTCGCCGTCGTCGTAGCGCCGCTCGACGCCGTGCGTGAGGATCGGCTGCAGGAGCTCGTCGGGGAGCCCGAGGAAGATGCGGGAGCGGCCGAGGACGCGGCCGTAGCCGCCGCTGTGGAAGAGGAGCGGGGTGCCCTCGCCGTAGCGCACGTACTCGACCCGGCCGAGGAAGAGCGAGTGGTCTCCGCCCCAGTACGACCGCACGACCGACGCGACGAGGTGCGCGAGCGCACCGGCGACGAGGGGCGTGTCGCGGACGAGCTCGAACTCGGGCTCGGGAGTGTCGCCGGCGCGGCCCGCGAAGCGGTCCGAGAGCTTGCTCTGCCGCTCCTCGAGGACGCTGACGCCGTAGCGGACGCCCTCGCCGAGGAGCGCGTTCATCTTCGCGCGACGGTCGACGGAGATCAGGATCAACGGCGGCTGCAGCGACACCGACATGAACGCGTTCGCGGTCATACCGTGGATCTGCTCGCCCACCTTCGCGGTGATCACCGTGACGCCCGTGGCGAACATGCCGAGCGTCCGCCGGAAGGCGACCGCGGCGTCCGCGCCGTCGGCGGCGGCGACCTCGAGCTGCTCCGGGAGCTGGTGCTCCTCCCAGATCGACTCCCCGATCCCGTCGGGGGCGCTCCCGACCGCGAACTCCCGTGGCGCTTCCACGCGCCCAATTGTGAAGCGCGCATCCGCCGCGCGAAAGGGGCAGGATCTCCACATGATCCTCGGGCTCGGCCACGTCGACCTCGTCTGCCGCGACGTCGAGCAGTCGCTCGATTTCTACGGGCAGGTGCTGGGGCCGCTCGGCCTGCAGGAGCCGGCGCTCTTCGAGGGGGAGCGCGGCGAGCAGATCCACTACCTGCGCTTCCCGCGGCCGCTCTCGGGGTCGCTCGGCCTGCGCCAGGCGCTCGAGGAGCAGGAGTTCGAGCTGTACGCGCCCGGGTTCCACCACCTCGCGCTCACGGTCGAGACGCGCGAGGACGTCGACGCGGCGCATGCCGCCGCGGTCGCGGCAGGCGCCGAGATCCTGCATCCGCCGCGCGCCTGGCCGCAGTACCACCCGCTGTACTACGCGACCTTCTTCCTCGACCCCGACGGGTTCAGGATCGAGATCTCCGCGAGCCGCGACGCGAGGCTCTAGGCCGGGACGCGGTCGCGCGTCGCCTCGCGGTCCTCGTCGAGCTCCGTGACCATCGGGTCGAGATCCTCGATGTAGCCGCGGGCGGCGTCGGGCTCGAGCCGGAGCGCGAGGGCGAGCACGAAGATCGCGAGCGCGAAGACGGCGACGATCGCGATGTCCACCCAGAACGGGATCAGGTTCCTGCCGTCGTACCGGCCGAGGTACGAGATGACGGAGATGCCGACGATGAACGGAGGGATCCACGCGGCGCCGCGGAGGTCGAGGCGCGGCAGCTCCTCCGAGCGGCTCGCCAGGCGGTAGAGGAGGAAGACGGCCAACCCGATCACGAGCGTCACGTCGATGCGCCAGACGGTCTCCCAGCCCGACCAGTACACGATCAGGTTCGCGACGACGAACCCGAACGGGGCGAGCACGGGCAGGCCCGGCAGCCGGAACGGACGCTCGCGATCGGGGTCCTGGCGGCGGAGCGAGGCCGCCGCGATGCACGCCATCCCGTACGAGAGCGACGAGGCGGCGGTGATGAACCCGACGAGCTTCTGCCAGCCCGGGAAGGGCAGGAAGACGAGGATGCCGACGGCGAAGCTCAGCACCATCGACCAGATCGGGATGCCGCGCTCGGTCAGCGACGCGAATGCGCGGGGCCACCACCGGTTCCGCGCGAGCGCGTACGAGACGCGCGCGCTCGTCCCCGTGTACAGGAGCCCGGTCCCACCCGGCGAGATGGCGGCGTCGATGTAGAGGAGGATCGCGAGCCAGCTGAGGCCGACCGCGGAGGCGAGCCCGGCGAACGGGCCGACGAGGCCGTTGAACGCGAGCTTCGACCATCCGTGCGACAGGTTCGCGGGGTCGAGGGCGGCGATGAACGCGATCTGGAGCAGCACGTAGATGACGACGCCGATCACCATCGAGCCGATGACGGCGAGCGGCATGTTCCGGCGCGGGTTCGCGCTCTCGCCGCCGAGCTGCACGGCCTGCTCGAACCCCTGGTAGGCGAAGATGACGCCGCCGGTCGCGAGCGCCGAGAAGACGCCGTGGAAGCCGAACGGCATGAACCCGCCGGCGGCGTGGAAGTTCGCGCCGTGGAAGCGCGACACCATCAGCGCGACGATGGCCACGATCGGGATCGCGATCTTCCACGCGGTGATCGGGTTGTTCGCGCGGGCGAGCCAGCGGACGCCGAGGATGTTCACGACCGTGAAGAGCGCCATCAGTACGACGGCGACGGCGTAGCCCTGCACGGTCAGCACGGTCTCGCCGCCCGACGTCGTCGTCAGCGAGTGGACGTAGTGCGTGAAGTACTGGAGCGCCGCCTCGACCTCGATCGGAGCGACCGTCGCGGCGCCGACCCACCACAGCCACCCGTTCGCGTAGCCGACCATGCTCCCGTGCGAGTAGTGAGGGAACCGCGCGGTGCCGCCCGCGACCGGGTACGCCGCGCCGAGCTCCGCGTGGATCAGCGCGAGGACGAGCATGAAGACGGCGCCGAATCCCCAGGCGAGCAGCGCTGCCGGACCCGCCTGCTGCGACGCGTAGAGCGCGCCGAACAGCCAGCCAGAGCCGATGATCGACCCGGCCGACGCGAACAGGAGCCCCATCAGCCCGACGTCGCGGCGCAGCGCCCGCTCGCGGGACCGGGTGCGCCTCGCGCCGCGAACGGGGACCGAGCCTGCAGTCACGCCGCTGTAACGCCGGAGGAGCGAAAACGGGTGCGGGTCAGTCGAGGTCGCGCGCGAGGATCACGTGCTCGCCGATCGGCTGGAACCCGAGACGGCGGTTGATCGCGCGCATCGCGACGTTCTCCTCCGCGTTCGACGTCGTCACGCGCGTGACACCGCGGGCGGCGGCCTCGCGCAGCGCGAACCGCTTCGCCGCGGTGGCGAGACCCCGGCCGCGGCGGTCGCGCAGGCATCCGGTGAACCCGTGCTGGCCGCGCTCTCCGGCGACCTTCATGAACGAGAACGCGACCACGCGCTCGCCCTCGAGGACGGCTGCGCAGCACGCGAGGTCGAAGTCCGGATCGTCCCAGCCGCGGGCGAACTCCTCGAACGAGATCGAGTCGTTCGGCATCGCCGTCGGCTCGTCGAGCGCGGCCTCGCAGACGGCGTCGTAGAGGTCGTGGGGCGTGAGGGACGCGAACGACACGCAGCGGAACCCGTCCGGGAGCTCGGGCTCGGGCACGACGCGCGGGTCGAGCGCGATGAGCGGCCCCGAGACGGCCCGCGCCCAGCCGCGGCCCGTCGCCCAGCGCTCGCCCTCGTCGGTGTGCCGCGTGAAGGAGGTGACGCGCGTGACGCCGTGCTCGCGGAGATGGGCGAGCAGGTGCTCGCCGAGCTGCGACCCGATGCCTTCGCGGCGGTGCGCGGCCGAGACGGTCACCGCCGCCCACCCCGCACCCGGCGTGGATGTCCAGGTGTTGAGACCGGCGGCGCCGGTCGCGACGACGTCTCCGCCGGCCTCGGCGACGACGTCGACGACGTGGGCCGCGGCCGGGCGCGTCCGGCGCAGGTGCGCCATGCTCGCTGCCGACAGCACGCGGGCGTCGTCCGCCTCGCGCCACAGCTCGACGACGGCCGGCACGTCGGCGTCCCGGACGCTGCGGATGCTGACCCTCATCCCGCGCCGGAGGCTACGACGCACGTCCTCGCTTGACAAACGTGGAACTCATGTTCCACCATATGGGCTGATGTCCGAGCCGGGGACGCAGGCGATCGATCGCGCCGCCGAGCTGCTCGTCCGCGTCGTCGAGTCCCGGCGTCCGCTGGGCGTCGGCGAGCTCGCGGTCTCGAGCGGGCTCCCGAAGAGCACGACGTCCCGGCTCGTCGGCGCGCTCGAGCGCAGAGGCCTCGTGCAGCGTGCGGGCGACCGCCGCGTCGCACCGGGGCCGGTCCTGCTGCGGTTCGCGCACCGCGACGCGTCCGGCGGGCTCGTCGAGCTCGCGGCGCCGGCGCTCCGGGCGCTGTCCGAGCTCACCGGGGAGACGGTGAACCTCGGCGTCCCCACGCCCCTCGGCGTCGAGCACCTCGCCCAGGAGGATTCACGGCACTTCGTCGGCGGCACGAACTGGGTGGGGAGGCGCGTGCCCTACGAGACGACGGCCAACGGGAAGGTGCTGCGCGCGTACTCCGCGGAGCGGCCCGCCGAGCTGCGGGAGGTGCGGAGGCGTGGCTACGCGGTCGCCGTCGACGAGCTCGAGCACGGCCTCGCCGCGCTCGCCGCGCCCGTCTTCGGAGCCGAGGGCGTCGCCGTCGCAGCGCTCTCGATCTCGGGGCCGACGATCCGCCTCACCCGCGACCGCATCGCCGAGCTCGCGCCCGCCCTCCTCGAGCAGGCGGCGCTCACCTCCGAGCGGCTCGGCGCGCCCATCCACGACAAGCGAGGAGCCGCATGACGCACGAAGAGATCCTCCAGGCGCTCTACGACGACACGCTCGTCGGCAACGCACCCGAGGTGAAGGACCTGGTGAACCGCGGGCTCGAGGACGGTCTCGGGCCGGAGCGGATGCTGTACGACGCCCTCATCCCGTCGCTCGAGGAGGTCGGCGCCCGCTTCGAGCGCGGTGACTACTTCGTCCCGGAGATGCTGATCGCCGCGCGCGCGATGCAGGGCGCGCTCGACATCCTGCGGCCGCTGCTCGCCGAGACCGGCGCGAAGCCGATCGGCACCTACGTGATGGGCACCGTCAAGGGCGACGTCCACGACATCGGCAAGAACCTCGTCAACATCATGCTCGAGGGCGCCGGCTTCACCGTCTACGACCTCGGCGTCAACGTCGCTCCGGAGACGTTCGTCGAGAAGGTGAAGGAGCACCAGCCGGACATCGTCGGCTTCTCGGCGTTCCTGACGACCACGATGCCGATGTTCAAGGCGAACATCAACGCGCTCGAGAAGGCGGGGATCCGCGACGAGGTCATCGTCATGGTGGGCGGCGCGCCGGTCACGCAGGAGTACGCGACCGCCGTCGGCGCCGACGGCTACGCAGCCGACGCGTCGACCGCCGTCCGCCTCGCCAAGGACCTGATCGAGAAGCGCCGTTCCGCGGTCCCCGCGTGATGGGCCCCGTCGCCGTCGTCGAGGCCGCGGTCAAGAAGCCGGTCTTCGGCTGCCAGATGTGCGGCCAGTGCGTGCTCCACTCGACGGGGATGACGTGCCCGATGAACTGCCCGAAGACGCTCCGCAACGGGCCGTGCGGCGGCGTTCGCCCGAACGGTCACTGCGAGGTGAAGCCGGAGATGCGCTGCGTGTGGGTGAAGGCGGTCGAGCGCGCGCCCAAGACGCCGTGGGCGCACGAGATCCACGACATCCGCAAGCCCGTCGACAACCGCCTCTGGAAGACGTCGTCGTGGGTGAACCTGATCACGAAGCGCGACCGCGTGGCGCCGAAGGGGTGGCGTGTCGAGGCTTGAGGACGCTGTTCGCGAGGGCCGGTTCCTCGTCACGGCGGAGCTGCTGAGCGTGAACACGGGCGGTCTCGACGCGGTCCGCCGGAACTTCGAGCCGTACGAGGAGTGGGTCGACGCCGTCAACGCGACGGACAACACGGCAGCGCATGCGCACGCGTCGCCGCTCGCCGTCGCGATCGCTCTGAAGCAGCTCGGGATGGAGCCGATCATGCAGCTCGTCTGCCGCGACCGGAACCGGCTCGCGCTCCAGGCCGAGATCGTCGGCGCGGCGCTGCACGGCATTGAGAACCTCTGCTGCCTGACGGGCGACGACGTGACGGCCGGCGACGAGCCCGAGGCGCGGCGGGTGTTCGACCTCGACTCGATCCAGCTCGTCGCGGTCGCCGAGACCATGCGGAACGGTCGCTACCTGTCGGGGCGAAAGCTCGACCCGCCGCCGCCCCTGTTCATCGGCGCCGTCGAGAACCCGCAGGCGCCGCCCGTCGACCACCGCGTCGACCGCGCGCTGAAAAAGGTGCGCGCGGGCGCCCGGTTCCTGCAGCTGCAGGTCGTCTTCGAGCTGCCGCCGCTCGAGGCGTTCATGCGCGAGGCGGTCGCGAAGGGGCTGAGCGAGCGCGCGGCGATCCTGCCCTCGATCTGCCTCGTCCGCTCGCCGAACGCGCTCCGGTTCATCGACGAGCAGGTTCCCGGGATCTCGGTGCCCGCCGACGTGATCGAGCGGTGCGAGCGCGCCGCCGACCCCGAGGCCGAGTGCTTCGACGTCGCGTGCGAGCTCGCGGACGCGGCGCGCGCGCTCCCGGGCGTCCGCGGGCTGCATCTGATCAGCTTCCGGAAGGAGGCCGGGATCGCCCGGCTCTGCCAGAGGCTCGGCATCCCCACCCGCCACGAAAGGGAGACGATTGGAAACGGTTCTCGAATCGCCGTCTAGGACGGTCGTGATCGCGCCCGGCCGGCCGTTCTGCGTGATCGGCGAGCGCATCAACCCGACGGGGCGGAAGAAGCTCCAGGCCGAGCTCCAGGGGGGAGACCTCTCGCGCATCGAGGTCGACGTCGCCCAGCAGACGCCGCTCGCCGACATGCTGGACGTGAACGTCGGCGACCCGCTCGCCGACGAGGTCGAGCTGATGCGACGCGCGGTCGAGCTCGTCCAGTCGCTCACCGACCTGCCGCTCGTCATCGACTCGTCGGTGATCGAGGCGCTCGAGGCGGGACTCTCCGCGTACCGGGGCAAGGCGCTCGTCAACTCGGTGACGGGGGAGGACGAGCGGCTCGAGGCGATCCTCCCGATCGTCGCGAAGCACGGCGCCGCCGTGATCGGCCTCGCGAACGACGACGAGATCCCGATGGAGCCCGCGCGCCGGGTCGAGGTGGCGAGGAAGATCGTGTCGGCCGCCGGCGACCACGGGATCAAGCCGGAGGACGTCGTGATCGACCCGCTCGCGATGCCTGTCGGCGCGGAGCCGCGCGCCGTGACGCTCTTCGTGGAGACGCTGAAGCTGCTGCGCGAGGAGCTGGGCGTGAACACGACCTGCGGCGCGTCCAACACCTCGTTCGGGCTGCCCGGCCGCGAGACCCTCGGCGGCGCGTTCCTCGCGATCGCCGCGAGCCACGGCCTCACGAGCGCGATCATGGACGCGCGGTCGGAGGAGGTCGTCGAGGCCGTGCGCGCGGCCGACTTCCTGCTCGCGAAGGACGAGTGGGGCGCGAACTGGATCGCGGCCTACCGCAGGAAGCAGGCCGCCGCCGCATGAGCGTCGCCGAGGAGCACCTCGAGGAGGCGCACCCGGAACGGGTCCGGCTCGTGTTCCGGCAGGCGGACGGCGCGACGAAGGAGGCGCGCGTCCCCGCCGGCACGACGCTGTTCGATTGCGCGAGCTGGAACGGCGTCGCGATCGACTCGACCTGCGGCGGCCACGGCACGTGCAAGAAGTGCAAGGTGCGGGTCGCGACCGGCGAGCAGGCGGTCTCGGCCGTCGACCCCCGAGCGTTCTCGCCCGAGGAGCTTCGCGCCGGCTGGCGGCTCGCCTGCCGCGCGCAGGCGGCCGAGGACCTCGTCGTCGAGGTGCCGCCGCTGCAGACGCGGCCGAAGGCGGCGCTCGCCGGCGTCGGACGGCACGTCATCCTGCGCCCGGCCGTGCAGAAGCGGCACCTCGCGCTCACCGAGCCGACGCTGGAGGACCAGACATCCGACCTCGAGCGGGTCCTGCAGGCGATGGACGACGTCGAGCTGCGCGTCCCGCTCGAGCTCGTGCGCGCGCTCGGACGCACGCTGCGCGACGCCGACTGGGACGTCACCGCGGTGTTCGTCGACGACCTCCTCGTCGACGTCGAGCCGGGCGACACGAGCGGCCGTCGGTTCGCCATCGCCTACGACCTCGGCACCACCACCGTCGTGGCGACGCTGCTCGACCTCGAGACGGGGCAGCCCGCCGCGGTCCGGTCGATGCTGAACGCGCAGCAGCCCTTCGGGGCGGACGTGATCTCCAGGATCAGCGCGACGATGCTCGACCCCGAGGCGCTCGGCCGCCTCGCCGACCGCGCGCACGAGACGCTCGCGGAGCTGACGCGTGAGGTGTGCGAGGAGGCCGGCGTCGACGCGGGCGAGGTGTACGAGGTGGTCGTCGCCGGCAACGTGACGATGATCCAGCTCGCGCTCGGGATCGACCCGGAGCCGCTCTCGATGGCGCCCTTCACGATCGCGGCGCGGCAGCTCCCCGGGGCGACCGCCGCCGACTTCGGGGTCACCGTCCACGAACGGGCGCCCGCCGTGCTCTTCCCGGCGCTCGGCGCCTACGTCGGGCCGGACATCGTCGCGGGGATCCTCGCGACGGGGCTCACGCTCGACAAGCGGACGAGGCTCTTCATCGACGTCGGCACGAACTCGGAGATCGTGCTCGGGTCGGCGGAGCGGGCGCTCGCCTGCGCGGCGCCGGCGGGCCCCGCGTTCGAGGCGGCCCAGATCCGCTGCGGGATGCGGGCCGCCGACGGCGCGATCGAGGGCGTCAGGATCGTGGACGGGGAGATCCAGCTGACGGTGATCGGCGACGCCGAGCCCGCGGGCATCTGCGGCTCCGGTCTCGTCGACGCGGTCGCCGAGCTCGTCTCGGCCGGCGTCCTCGACCATTCGGGGCGCTTCGTCCTCGGCTCGCACGAGCGGCTCGGGAAGATCGGCGAGGAGAACGTCTTCTACCTCGCCGACGGCGTGTTCCTCTCGCAGCGCGACGTGCGCGAGCTGCAGTTCGCGAAGGCGTCGATCGCGACGGGGTGGGCGATCCTCTGCCGCGACCTCGACGTCGATCCCGAGGAGATCTCGCAGGTGCTGCTCGGGGGCTCGTTCGGGTCGTACCTGACCGCCGCGTCGGCCGTGAGGATCGGGCTCGTGCCGCGGCTGCCCCTGCCGCGCATCGTCGCCGCCGGGAACGTCGCGGGCGAGGGCGCCAAGATCGCCGCTCTCTCGGTGACCGAGCGCGCCGCCGCGCAGGCGGTGCTCGACGAGGTCGACTACGTCGAGCTCTCAGGCCGCTCCGACTTCAACGACCTGTTCATCGACCAGCTCGCCTTCCCCGGATGAGTCGCACGGTGGTCGCCTGCGGCGCGCTCGCGCTGCACATCACGCAGATCGCGCGGCGGCGCGGCTGGGATCTCGACGTCCGGCCCCTGCCGCCCGAGCTGCACAACCGGCCGGAGCGAATTCGCGCGGCCGTCGGCGACGGCGAGCTCGTCGGCTACGCCGACTGCGGCACGCGCGGCGCGCTCGACGGGGTGCGTCGCCTCGGCGGCGAGGACTGCTACACGATCTTCGGCGGCCTCGACGAGCACGAGGCGGGGACGTACTACCTGACGGACTTCCTCGTCCGCTCCTTCGACCGTGTCGTGTGGCGTGGGCTCGGGCTCGACCGGCACCCCGAGCTCCGCGACGACTACTTCCGCAACTACACGCGGGTCGTCTGGCTCGCGCAGCGCCCCACCGACGCGCTTCGCGCCAGGGCGGGGGCCGCGGCGCATAGGCTCGGCCTGCCGCTCGAGATTCGGGAGACCGGCGACGCCGGCCTCGAACGTGCCCTCGAACGCCTACTGGAGGAGACCGCTTGCTGATCAACGAGATGCCGCGCTACGAGATCCTCGACGAGGCGGCCATGGAGGAGCTCGAGCGCGGGTGGCGGCGCATCGTGAGCGAGCTCGGGATCGACTTCCTGCACGACGAGGCGATCGAGGCGCTCGAGGCGGCCGGGCAGCAGGTGGACGGCCAGCTCGTGAAGCTCGACCCCGACTGGATCCTCGAGCAGGTCGCGAAGGCGCCGCGCGAGTTCGACCTCCAGGCGCGCAACCCGGAGCGCACGATCCACGTCGGCGGGAACCACATGGCGTTCGGCGCGGTCTACGGCTGCCCGTTCGTGCGTGAGGGGATCGAGCGCCGGGAGGCGACGTACGCCGACTTCGAGAACCTCATCCGCCTCGCGCAGTCGTTCCCGCAGCTCGACACCCCGGGCGGGACGATCTGCGAGCCGAACGACAAGCCGCTCGACTCGCGGCACCTGGACATGGTGTACGCGCTGCTGACGCTGTCGGACAAGCCGTTCATGGGGTCGGTCACGTCGGGGCCGAACGCCGAGGACACGATCGCGATGGCGGAGATGGTGTTCGGCCGCGAGTCGCTCGAGCGGACGCCCGCGACGATCTCGCTGATCAACGTCAACTCGCCGCTTCGGTACGACGACCGGATGCTCTCCGCGCTGCTCGCGTACGCGAAGGCGAACCAGGCGCTCGTGATCACGCCGTTCCTCCTGATGGGCGCGATGTCGCCCGTCTCGGTCGCGGCGACGCTCGCGCAGCAGGTGGGGGAGGCGCTCGCCGGGATCGCCCTCGTGCAGACGATCCGCCCCGGCTGCCCCGTCGTCTTCGGCTCGTTCCTCTCGAACACCGACATGCAGTCCGGCTCGCCGTCGTTCGGCACGCCCGAGTCGGCCGTCGGGCTGCTGTGCACGGGCCAGATCGCCCGGCACTACGGCCTGCCGTTCCGCGGCGGCGGCGGTCTCACCTCCTCGCAGGCGGTCGACGCGCAGGCGGCGTACGAGGCGGCGATGACGCTCTGGCCGACGTTCCTCGCGGGCACCAACTTCGTCATGCACTCCGCGGGATGGCTCGAGTCGGGCCTCGTCTCGTGCTACGAGAAGTTCGTCGTCGACGTCGAGATGCTGCGGATGCTCCACGCGGTGTTCGAGCCGCTGAGGATCGACGAGGAGACCCTCGCGTACTCGGCGCACCAGGAGGTCGGGCAGGGCGGCCATTTCCTCGGCGCGGCGCACACGCTCGAGCGGTTCCGCGAGTGCTTCTACCGCCCGCTGCTCTCCTCCACGGAGAACTACGAGCGCTGGTCGAGGAACGGCGGGAAGGACGCCGCGGCGCGCGCCAGCGACGTCTGGCGGAGGACGCTCGAGGAGTACGAGCAGCCGGCGATCGACCCGGGGCTCGACGACGAGCTGAAGGCGTACGTCGACCGGCGCAGGAAGGAGCTCGGAGACTGATGAAGACGGTCGGAGACGTGATGGCGAGGGGGCTGCTGACGCTCACCGAGGACACCCCGCTGACGGACGCGGCGGCCGCGATGACGGCGCGCTCCGTCGGCTCGGCGCTCGTCGTGGACGGGGACCGGCTCATCGGCATCGTCACCGAGCGCGACGTCCTGCGCGCCGTCGGGTCGGGCGGCGTCGACGGGCCCGTGCGCGACTGGATGACGCGCCACCCGGAGACGGTCGATGCCGACGAGTCGACCCAGCAGGCCGCCGTCGTGATGATCCACGGCGGCTTCCGGCACCTGCCCGTGCTGGAGGACGGCAAGCCGGCCGGGATCGTCTCGATCCGCGACCTGATGCGCGTCGCGCTCGACGACGTCAGCCCGCGTGGCGTCTAGCGGCTCGTCGTGAGCTGGGACTACGTCATCGCGGGGGGCGGGTCGGCGGGCTGCGCGCTCGCCGCGCGGCTCAGCGAGGACCCGGCGACGCGCGTGCTCGTGCTCGAGGCTGGTCGGCGCGACTCCTGGTGGGACCTGTACATCCACATGCCGGCCGCGCTCTCGTTCCCGATCGGCAACCGCTTCTACGACTGGAAGTACGAGTCGGAGCCGGAGCCGTTCATGAACGGCCGGCGCATCTACCACGCCCGCGGGAAGATCCTGGGCGGCTCGAGCTCCATCAACGGGATGATCTTCCAGCGCGGCAATGCCCTCGACTTCGAGCGGTGGCGCGACGAGGGCGGCGTCGAGGGCTGGGACTACGCGCACTGCCTGCCGTACTTCAAGAAGATGGAGACGTGCCTCGCCGGCGCCGACGAGTGGCGCGGCGGCGACGGCCCGCTCGTGCTGGAGCGCGGCACCGCGGAGGGGCCGCTCTTCGCCGCCTTCTTCGCCGCCGTGCAGGAAGCCGGCCACGCGCTGACGCCCGACGTGAACGGCTACCGGCAGGAGGGGTTCGCGAAGTTCGACCGCAACATCTGGCGCGGCCGCAGATGGTCCGCAGCCGACGCGTACCTTCGCCCGGCGCTGAAGCGGCCGAACCTCGAGGTGCGGACCCGCGCGCTCGTCGACCGCGTCGTCTTCGAGGGCACGCGCGCCGTCGGCGTCGAGGTCGGCGGCGAGACGATTCGCGCGGGCGAGGTGATCCTGAGCGGCGGCGCGATCAACTCGCCGCAGCTCCTCCAGGTCTCCGGCGTCGGCGACCCGGCGCACCTGGAGCCGCTCGGCGTTCCCGTGGTGCACGACCTGCCGGACGTCGGCGAGAACCTCCAGGACCACCTCGAGGTCTACGTGCAGCGCGCGTCCAGGCAGCCGGTGACGATGGCCCCGTACTACCGCTGGCGCAACCGTCCGCGCGTGGGGCTCGAGTGGCTCGTCAGGAAGACGGGCCCCGGCGCCTCGAACCACTTCGAGGCGGGGGGCTTCATCAGGTCGAACGACGACGTCGCGTACCCGAACGTGATGTTCCACTTCCTGCCGATCGCGGTGCGCTACGACGGCACGGCGCCGCAGGGGCACGGCTACCAGCTGCACGTCGGCCCGATGTACTCCGACGCCCGCGGCTCCGTCCGGATCACGTCGCCGGACCCGCGCGTGAAGCCGGCGCTCCGGTTCAACTACCTCTCGACCGCGCAGGACCGCCGCGAGTGGATCGAATGCGTCCGGGCGGCCCGGGCGATCCTGGCGGCGCCGGCGCTCGAGCCGTTCGACGGCGGCGAGCTCTCGCCGGGGGCCGCCGTGGAGAGCGACGACGAGATCCTCGAGTGGGTCGCACGCGACGGCGAGACGGCGCTGCACCCGTCGTGCACGTGCGCGATGGGAACCGTGGTCGATCCGGCGACGATGCGCGTGAACGGCCTCGACGGGATCCGCGTCGTGGACGCGAGCGTGTTCCCGTTCGTGACGAATGGGAACATCTACGCCCCGACGATGATGGTCGCCGAGCGCGCAGCCGACCTGATCAAGGGCACGACCCTGCCACCGGAAAACGTCCCCTTCTACCGCCGTGAGCCTGAGCGAGCGGC